>NZ_JBFAIN010000002.1:0-632147 GCF_040654735.1 Saccharopolyspora sp. NPDC050642
GAACATCTGCCGGGAAGTCTCGAGATGGAAATCGAAGGTCCGATTTCCATTGAAATTGCGGAAGTTGTCCACAGGCACCCCCGGGTTGCCCACATCCTTCGGCGTGTCCGGGGCACGACACACCGGTGGACCCGCAGTTTCAATTGAAACTGCGGGTTCACCTTCCTCCGGGCCCTGCGCCGGGCGTTGGAGGCGTCGGTGCCGGGTCGGCGCGGTTAAGCTCGCGGCGTGCCGTCGATAACGCTGACCGCTCGACTCTCCCCGTCCGCCAAGGACACCCGGCGCGGCGTCGTTCGCCTGCATCCCGAGGTGCTCGACGCCCTGGGGTTGCGGCCGTGGAACGCCGTGCAGCTGACCGGCGCCCGGGTCACCGTGGCGCTGGCCGCCGCGGCCGCGCCCGGCAGTCCGACCGGGGTGCTGCTGCTCGACGACGTGGCGTTGATGAACCTCGGCCTCACCGAAGGCGCCGAGGTGGGCGTCGCGCCCGTGCAGGTCGCCGCCGCGAAGCGGGTGAACATCGCGGGTTCGCAGCTCGCCCGCGCCACCGTCGCTCCCGAGACCGTGCGGATGGCGTTGACCGGCAAGGTCTTCGGGACCGGCGACACCGTGTCGCTGCTGCCCCAGGACGTCGCGCCGGCGACCACCGCGAACGCCGGCGAGGTGCGCCGGAAGCTCTCCGCCGCCATCGGCATGACCTGGACCAACGAGCTGATCACCATCGCCGCCACCGAACCTCCCGGCGCGGTGGCCGTGCAACCGTCCACAGTGGTCGAATGGCGGGACGGCGCCGCACCGGCGGACTCCCCCGCCGCGCCGGCCGCGCCGCAACCGGCGCCGGTCGAACCGGCCGAGCACGCGGTCCCGGTCGCCGACCTGGTCGGCTCCCGCGACACCGCGAAGCGGCTCACCGAATGGCTGCGGCTGGCGTTCGAGCAGCCCGAGCTGCTGCGCCGCCTCGGCGCCGAACCGCACCTCGGCGTGCTGCTCAGCGGCCCGGCCGGCGTCGGCAAGGCCACCCTCGCCCGCGCCGTGACGAGCACGATCGGCGCGGAGCTCGTCGAGGTCGCGGCGCCCAGCGTCGCGGCGCTCGAACCACGCACCGCCGCCCAACGCCTCCAGGACGCGATCAACCGCGCCACCAGCGCAACCGGCAACTGCGTGCTGCTGCTGACCGACGTCGAGAGCCTCCTGCCGGGCACCGAGCCGCCGCCGCTGGCGACCGTGGCGCTCGACGCGATCCGCGGCGCGATCGGCACCGACCGGCTCGCCGTCGTCGTCACCAGCTCGCAGCCGCAGGCGATCGACCCCAGGCTGCGGGAGCCGGGCCTGGTGGACCGGGAGCTCATCCTCGGCCTGCCCGACGACGCCACCCGTGCGGATCTGCTGCGCGTGCTGCTGCGCAACGCGCCGCTGGCCGAGGACGTGCAGCTCGCCGAGGTCGCCGAACACGCCCCGGGGTTCGTCGTCGCCGACCTGGTGGCGCTGTGCCGGGAAGCGGCGGTCGGCGCGGCGTTGCGGCACCAGGACGACACCGCCGATCCCCGCATCCGGCAGCAGGACCTCGTCGACGCGCTGGCCTCGGTCCGCCCCATTTCGATGTCCACATCGGACAACCTGCAGACCGGCGGGCTGACGCTGGACGACGTCGGCGACATGACCGAGGTGAAGCAGGCCCTCACCGAGACGGTGCTCTGGCCGCTGCAGTATCCGGATTCGTTCACCCGGCTCGGCGTCGAGCCGCCGCGCGGCGTGCTGCTGTACGGGCCGCCGGGCTGCGGCAAGACGTTCCTGGTGCGCGCGCTGGCCGGCAGCGGGCGGCTGAACGTGCTCGTGGTCAAGGGCGCGGAGCTGATGGACAAGTGGGTCGGCGAGTCCGAGCGGGCGGTCCGCGAGCTGTTCCTGCGGGCCGCCAACGCGGCCCCGACGCTGGTGTTCCTCGACGAGGTGGACGCGCTGGCGCCGCGCCGCGGCCAGTCCTCGGACTCCGGCGTGGCCGACCGGGTGGTCGCGGCGCTGCTGACCGAGCTCGACGGCGTGGAGCCGATGCGCGACGTGGTCGTCCTCGGCGCGACGAACCGCCCCGAGCTGGTCGATCCGGCCCTGCTCCGCCCCGGGCGCCTGGAGCGCCTCGTCTACGTCCCGCCGCCGGACGCGGAGGCCCGCGAGGCGATCCTGCGCGCGGCGGCGAAGAACACCCCCTTGGCGTCCGATGTGGACCTTGCCGCCCTGGCCGCCGAGCTGGGCGGCTACTCCGCCGCCGACTGCGCGGCCCTGATCCGCGAGGCGGCCCTGACGGCGATGCGCGAATCCCTTTCCGCGGCGGAGGTTTCGGCCACGCACCTCGCGACGGCCCGGAAGGCGGTCCGGCCCTCCCTCGACCCGGCCCAGCTCGCGTCCCTGGAGGCCTACGCCACCAACCGCGCCTGACCGCACGACTTCGCGTCACCCAGGGCAGCGCGATTCCTCGCGAAACTGCGCCGTCCCCGGGTGACGCGGCGGGTCACTTGGCGGCTACCGCGCCCTTGTAGTCGTTGGTGATGATGGCGATCAGGCCCGGCGTCGCGTCCTGGATGCCGTCGAAGCGGGCCTCGGCGCGCGCCCCGAAGTGGGCCGCCATGTCCTTCGCCTGCTGCTCCTCGACCGTGCCCGGCCGGAAGTAGATCGTCGTGGTGGGAATGCGCCCCGCCGAGTAGTTGCCGACCTCCGGAACCTCGTAACCGGTGCCCCGGAAGTCCTCCGCGGCGCGGTGCGCCAGCCCGGCGATCGTGCTGTTGTTGTAGACCCGCACCAGGATCTTGCCCGTCGCGTTGCCGGAACCGACCGGCACGTCCTGGTTCTGGTTGCCCTGCGGCGGCGCCGGAGGCGGAGTGTCCTGTGTGGCCGGTGGCGGCGCGACCGGCGGTGTGACCGGCGTCGTGCCGGCGGGCGGCACCGCGGAGGACTCGGCGGGCGGGTTCTGCGCCAGCGAGGTGATCGGCGGGTTGTTGCCCGGTTCCGGGGGCAGCGGTCGGGCCGTGTTCGACGTGCTACCGCCGGAAACCAGCGTGGTGATGCCGATGACGCCCGCGATCGCACCGACGCCGATCAGGCCGAAGCCGATGATCTTGGCCTTGGCCGGTCCGGTGGGTTCCCCTGAAGCCATCAGTGCAACTCGATTCCCAGTCGTTGGGCGGCCCGTGCGCGCTGCCGTCCCGCCCGTGCCTTGCGCAGCCGCTTGATCAGCATAGGGTCTGCCCGCTCGGCGACCGGACTGTCCAGCAACGCGTTCAGCAGTTGGTAGTACCGCGAGGGCGACATGTCGAACAGCTCGCGGACCGCGAGCTCCTTCTTCACGCCTTCCCGCTTCCACCACTGCGACTCGAAGGCCAGGATGCCCCGCTCCCGGACGGTGAGCTCGCCGTCCGGCGGCAAGGGCTGGGGCGGCACCGGCGGCGGCTCGACGATCCGCTCGATCGGCTGGGTGATCGGCTCGGCGAGGCGCAACCGCCGACCGGGTGCCGGATCGGATTTCGGCTTCCGCTGTTGCAGGCGCGCCAGCTGCTCGCATTGACGAGCGATCTCCTGCGCGGTCAGCATTTGGGCGGCGTCCATCTGGCTCCTCGCCTCGCGATTCGGGACTTCCCGCGTTCGCCGGAATCACACAGCTGTCATTCCACCTCAATTACACCATGCCCGGAATCCCGGCGGGAGCGGATCACACCGGTGAGCACCGGCCCCGGAACACCCCGACGCCCCGACTGCCCAAACCGCTAAAGTCCCGCTCATGGCTGTTCACCCGATCTGCGTCGTCGGCGACCCGGTGCTGCACAACCCCACCCGTCCGGTGGAGCACTTCGACGACGAGCTGCGCACCCTCGTCGAGGACATGTTCGAGACGATGGCCGCCGCCAACGGGGTCGGGCTCGCGGCCAACCAGATCGGCGTCGACCTGCGGGTGTTCGTCTACGACTGCCCCGACGACGAGGGGGTCCAGCACCGCGGCGTGGTGGTCAACCCCGAGCTGACCACCTCCGAGATCCCGCAGACCATGCCGGACCCGGACGACGACTGGGAAGGCTGCCTGTCGGTGCCCGGCGAGTCCTACCCGACCGGCCGGGCGAGCCGGGCGAAGGTCACCGGGTCCGATGTGGACGGAAAGCCGATCGAGGTCGAGGGGACCGGTTTCTTCGCCCGCTGCCTGCAGCACGAGACCGACCACCTGGACGGCCACCTCTACCTGGACCGCCTGATGGGCCGCCACGCCCGGGCGGCGAAGAAGATGGTCCGCCGCAACGGCTGGGGAATCCCCGGCCTGACCTGGGACCCGGCGGAATCCGGCGACCCCTTCGCCGAAGACGAGGACTGATCAGAATTCCTTGGTTTCCAAGGTGAAGTCGAACGGCTCGGGCAAGGCGATCGGTTCACCGAATGGCACTTTGTGCTGAAATCGGTACCGCCCGCCGGAGGGCCCGGAGTACAGCGTCACCGAAGGTTCGTCCTTCGCGAAACGATCGATCAGCAGGAACAGTGGCACACCACCATGCGCATATCCCCACAGCTTCTCGTTCCGGTCCCTGTTCGCATTTGACTTCGACGTGATCTCGACGGCGAGCAACGCCCGCCCCGCGGGCACCGGAGCGGGATCGTCGTCCGATGGCAACGCATCCATCGGAATGACGACCAAGTCCGGGGTGAAGAGATTGCTCCGCAATGGGATCTCGACAGCAGCAGTTTGAAAGATTCCCCAGTCCTGCGGAATCACGCGAGCGAGAGCACGATGCACTCGGTCGGCGATCACATTGTGGCCATATCCCGGCGGCGGGGTCATGACGATGCTCTCCTCGATGATCTCCGCGCGCCAGCCCTTGTTGGGCAGATCCAGGCTCTGCCAGACCTGAACCAGTTCGTCCCACGTCGAACGCGGGAGCACCGGAGCGGCAGTCACAGCGCGGTCACCTCCTGTATCGATGTCGTCACGCACCGTACTCACCACCCCCGACAACACTGTGATCGCCCTGGTCATGAGCCTAATGGCAAACCGGCCTGCCGTCATCGGGGTGAACCGGGGTTGGCAGCCCGCGGTCTCCCGGCTAGCCTCGGGCAGCGACAAATCAACACCGCGGGAGCTCGCACCAAGAGCGGGCTGAGAGGGCGGCTGGAGAACTCCGGGGCCGCCGACCGCATGAACCTGACCGGGTAATGCCGGCGTAGGGAGTGGATGGCAGTGGCCGACGTGCGTCCGAACGCGTCCGAAAGCGGAACCCAGATCACCACCGGGCCGATCAGCGGCTCGCGAAAGGCGTTCCGGAACACCGAATCCGGCCTGCAAGTGCCATTCCGCCGCATCGAGTTGACCAACGGCGAGCACCTCGACGTGTACGACACCTCCGGGCCGTACACCGACGAGAACGCCACCGTCGACGTCCACAGTGGACTTCATCGGATGCGGGCGGGGTGGACCGACGGGCGGGAGCACCGGACCCAGCTCGGCTGGGCCAGGGCCGGCGTGATCACGCGGGAGATGGAGTACATCGCCGTCCGCGAGGGCGTGTCGCCCGAGCTGGTCCGCGACGAGGTGGCCGCGGGCCGGGCCGTGATCCCGGCCAACCGCTGCCACCCGGAGAGCGAGCCGATGATCATCGGCAAGAAGTTCCTGGTGAAGGTCAACGCCAACATCGGCAACTCCGCGGTGACCTCCTCGGTCGAGGAGGAGGTGGAGAAGATGGTGTGGGCGACCCGCTGGGGCGGCGACACCGTCATGGACCTGTCCACCGGCAAGCGGATCCACGAGACCCGCGAGCGGATCCTGCGCAACTCCCCGGTGCCGATCGGCACCGTGCCGATCTACCAGGCGCTGGAGAAGGTCAACGGCGATCCGGCCGCGCTGACCTGGGAGATCTACCGCGACACCGTCATCGAGCAGTGCGAGCAGGGCGTGGACTACATGACCGTGCACGCCGGCGTGCTGCTGCGCTACGTGCCGCTGACCGCGAACCGGGTCACCGGCATCGTGTCCCGCGGCGGCTCGATCATGGCCGCGTGGTGCCTGGCGCACCACCGCGAGAGCTTCCTCTACACGCACTTCAGCGAGCTCTGCGAGATCCTGCGCGACTACGACGTCACGTTCTCCCTCGGCGACGGCCTGCGGCCGGGCTCCATCGCGGACGCCAACGACCGCGCGCAGTTCGCCGAGCTGGAGACCCTCGGTGAGCTCACGCACATCGCCCGCGAGCACGACGTGCAGGTGATGATCGAGGGCCCGGGCCACGTCCCGATGCACAAGATCGTCGAGAACGTGCGCCTGGAGGAGGAGCTCTGCGGCGAGGCGCCGTTCTACACGCTCGGGCCGCTGACCACCGACATCGCCCCTGCCTACGACCACATCACGTCCGGGATCGGCGCGGCGATGATCGCCCAGGCGGGCACCGCGATGCTCTGCTACGTCACGCCCAAGGAGCACCTGGGGCTGCCGAACCGGGACGACGTCAAGACCGGCGTGATCACCTACAAGATCGCCGCGCACGCCGCCGACCTGGCCAAGGGGCACCCGCGGGCGCAGGAGCGGGACGACGCGCTGTCCAAGGCGCGGTTCGAGTTCCGCTGGACCGACCAGTTCAACCTGTCGCTGGACCCGGACACCGCGCGCGCCTTCCACGACGAGACGCTGCCCGCCGAACCGGCCAAGACGGCGCACTTCTGCTCCATGTGCGGGCCGAAGTTCTGCTCGATGAAGATCACCCAGGACGTCCGGAAGTTCGCCGTGGAACGCGGCCTGACCAGCGTCGAGGCGATCGAGGCCGGGATGCAGGAGAAGTCCGACGAGTTCGCCGGGGCCGGCGGCAAGGTCTACCTCCCGCTGGCCGACTAGACCGGAGCACCGTTTCCGCAGGTCACCGCCCGTGAGCGGTTTGGGGTGCCATAACACCCCAACCCGCTCACGGCATCTGACCTGCGGAAACGCCGCTTCGTACCCTGGAAGATCGGTAGGAGCGGGGCCGTAACATGAAGTGGATGCACGAGATCTCGGCCGGGCACGAACGTCGGCCCGCGAACAACACCGCTCCCCCGACCGCGCTGACCATCGCCGGGTCGGACTCCGGCGGCAGCGCCGGGATGCACGCGGACCTGCGCACCTTCTTCGCCTGCGGCGTGCACGGCATGACCGCGGTCACCGCCGTGACGGTGCAGAACACCGTCGGCGTCACCGGGCTGGTCGAGATCCCGCCGGAGACCGTGGCCGCGCAGGTCGACGCGGTCGCCTCGGACATCGGCGTGGACGCGGCCAAGACCGGGGTGCTCGCCTCGGCCGCCACCATCGAGGCAGTGCTGGACGTCTGCGACGAGCACGGCATCGGCCGCGGCGGTCGCACTCCGTTCGTCGTGGACCCGGTCGCCGCCTCCCGCAGCGGCGAGCCGCTGCTGCGCCCGGACGCCCTGGACGCCCTGCGCCACAAGGCCTTCCCGCGCGCGACGCTGGTCACGCCGAACCTCGACGAGGTGCGGCTGCTGACCGGCATCGACACGCGCACCCGCGCGGACCTGCTGGACGCCGCGAAGGCCGTCTTCGACTTCGGCCCGCAGTGGGTGCTGATCAAGAGCGGCCACCTGGCCGACGACCCGGAGTGCATCGACCTGCTCTTCGACGGCAACGAGGCGATCCCGCTGCCCGGACCCCGCTACGCGACGGTGCACACCCACGGCGCCGGCGACGTGTTCGCCTCGGCGATCACGGCCGCCCTGGCGAAGGGCGCTTCGATGCCGGACGCGGTGCGCAGCGGCAAGCGGTTCGTCACGCGCAGCGTCTCGGACGCCTACCCGCTCGGCGCCGGGGTCGGGCCGGTGTCGACGTTCTGGCGCATCAGCCCCCGGTCCATCTGACCCCCCAACCAGGCCCCTAATAGAGTGATTTTCGTCCCGGATCTGTAACCCGAATGGCGTGCCCGATCGACACAGGGGTTGAGAAGCGCGTAATTCCCGAGATCGTGGGCCAGCGGCGGTCCGCGGTCTGCTGCGCGCTGCGCGCATGACGACGACAGGGGTTTGCAACAGCGTGGCTAAATCGGTGTGGACGCGAGTGCGGGGACTGCTGGCCACCGAGGCCGGGGCGCCGGATCCCCGGCAGCGCCAGTACGCGGTGCTGGTGCTCGTCGCCGTGGTGGCCGGCACCGCCATCGGCTGGATCTTCGGCCTGCAGACCCCGGCGCTGATCGCCGGCCTGACCGCGGTGCTCGCGCTGATCGCCACCGGTGGCCAGTCGCTGCGCTCGGACCTGCAGCGGTTCGTCTGGTTCACCCCGGCGCTGGTGCTCGTGATGACCGTCGGCCCGCTGCTGAGCAACATCCCGGTGCTGGCCGGGCTCGCGGTGGCGGTGGTGGTCTTCGGCGCCGGCATGCTGCCCGCGCTGGGCGAGCACTACCGCATCGGCGGGCAGACCTTCGCCGCGGCGACGCTGGTGTCCACCACCACCGGCATCGGTTCCGACCAGCCGGTGCTGGTGCTGCTGGCGGCGAGCGCCGCGGGCGCGGCGTTCGCGCTGGTGCTGCGGGTGATCATCGGCCTCGGCGATCCGACCAGGGCCACCCGCGTGGCGGTCGCGAGGACGCTGCTCGAACCCGGGCCGGGCGTCGTCGAATCCGCCGCCGCCGCGTGGCGCGCCGACGGGTCCAGCACCTGGCTCGGTCAGGTGCTCGCCGGGGCGGCCCGCTTCCGCGCAGCTCGGGAGACCCTGCTCGTGCAGGCCCAGCAGAGCGACCGGGCCGAAGCCGCGCGCCTGGAGAAGATCGTCGCGGAGGCCGACCAGGTCGCCGCCGAGCTCGCCCGGGCGGTGCGCTCCCGCGCCTGCACCGGACTGCCCGCGGCGGCCCGCCGCGACCCGGCGATGGCGGTCGTGGCGCGCGGCGGACGGCAGGACCTGCCGGACGCGGTGCAGGGCCTCAACCAGGGGCTGGACCGGATCCGCGGTGCCGTGGTGCGGCGTGTCGAGACGCCGCTGCCGCCGCCGGCCCCCGGCGCGCGCCGCGAGCGCGTGCTCGGCGCGATCCGCGCGCACCTCTCGTTCCGCTCGTCGCTGTTCCGGCACGCGCTGCGCTGCACCCTCGCCGTCGCCTTCGGCATGGTGATCGTCCTGCTGCTGCGCGACCCCTCGGCGTCGAGCCTGCTGCTCGCGCTCTACGTGGTGCTGCAGCCCGCGGCCCGCGACAGCATGACCGGCGCTCTGGAGCGCACCGGCGGCGCGGTGCTGGGCGTGACCGCGCTGGCCGTGCTGATCACCCTGCTGCCGGGGGCGTTCTTGCTGGTGCCGCTGGTGATCGGCGGCATGCTGCTGAGCATGCCGCGGCTGCGCACCGACTACCAGGCGCTGCTCGGTTGCCTGATCGTCGTGACCGTCGTCGACCAGGCGATGCGGCTGGACCGGCCGCTGGTGAACGTGGGGATCAGCTTCGCGGCGAACACGGCGGTCGGCGCGGCGATCGCGCTGAGCGTCGGCTACGTCAGCTACCTGGTGCTGCCCAGCAGCATCCTGCCCGATGTGCGCGGCGCGGTGCGGTCGACGGTGTGGGCGGTGTCCGAGCTGCTGCGCAGCGTGCGGGCGGCCGGGCAGGGCGTCGATCTGCCAGCGGCGTTGCAGGCCGCGAACGTGCTCGCGCTGCGGCGCACCCAGGACCTGCTGGGCATGCCCGCGCTGCTCGACGGGACCGGCGAGGAGACCGACGACGACCGGGCGACGCGCGCGGCGGCGATCGCGCTCGACGCGTTGCGCCAGGACGTCGCGACGCTCGCGTTCCGGCCGGAGTCCGAGCAGGCGATCGCGGTGCCGGCGCTGCGCGCGGTGGACGACCTGCTGGGCGGCAAGCCGACGGCGAAGATCCCGGACGTGCCCGAGGGCAGCGCCCCGGCGACGGAGCTGCTGGCGAGCTCGCTGGTGGAGAACGCCCTGCACGCCCGCCAGGCGATCGACCGGACCTTCGGTTACGACAACCCGTGGAAGAGCTACACGATCAGCTTCGTCCGCCCCGAACGCCTCCACATCCGCTGACCTCTCCGGCGAGCACCGAAGCCGGAAAGGTTCGACGTTTTCGCTGGTAACGGGGCCTGCAGTTACGCACTTCCGGGGCCGGGCATCAGCGTTGCCGGAAGCCCGGCGCGCTGCCGGTGACTCCCTCCTGCGGGGGAGGAATCTCCAGCCGCAGCGGGAGTTCTTCGCAGCGGGACGTGCTTATCGTCGCTCGCATGGTTGATTCTGTTGTACCGCGGCGCTGGCCTGGTTCAGCGGTGGCGGTGCTGCTCTTCGGTTATGCCGCGGGGAAGGCCGTTTTCGCATCGCAGGGCCGACTCGGATTCCCGGGCGGGCCGACCGTGCCGGAGGCCGTCCAAGAGGGCTACTTCATGGATGCCGCCGGTGCGCAGTGGCTGGCCAGCGCGACCGGGGTCGTGGGCGCGTGCGTGGCCCTCGCGACGGTGACTCCGCTGGGGCGTCGCGTGCCCAGGTCGTTGATGCTGCTGGTGCTGGCCGGGATGCTGCTGGCCGTCGGCGCCGGCGCGGCGATCATGATCGTGGACGGCTTCATCGGCATCGGGGTGGGCTGGCAGTGGTACCACGGGGTCCTCGGGATCGTCGTGATCGGGCTGCTCGTGGCGATGATCCAGTCCTACGCGAAGGCGACGAAGCATGTCGTGGGCTGACCGGACGCGGGCGGGCGCGTACGGGGCGGCGGCCTGCGCCGCGGCCTACGGGTCGATGAAGCTGGCGCAGGCGCTGGGGGCCAATGCGCTGGCCGACAAGGACCCGCTGCGGCCGGACCTGCGCGAACGATTGCTCGCCCGCGATCCATTGTTCGTGGCGAGCCACTGGGTGCTGGCCGCTGCCGCGGTGGTCGGCATCGTCGTCGCGCTGGCCACCACCCGGCCCTGGCGCGCGCCCCTCCCGCGCCGGCTGCTGCTGACGATCGCCTGGACGCTCGGGATCCTCATGATCGTCCGGTCGATCGGTCCGCTGGGCTTCGGCTTCGTCTCCGACACGTTGGTCCTCACCGGGATCGACGTGCCGCCGCCCGAGCACGCCGCTCTGGCCCGCGACCTGGCGCTCTGGGACCTGCTGCTGTGGTCGCCGTTCTTCTTGCTCTGGGGCGCGTGCTGGACATTGGCCGGCTGGCGGCTGAGCATGGACCGCCCGGCCCCGACGGTCCACTGAGGACTCGTCGGGGCGGTCGGCTCACTCCAGGGGACGGCCGGGGCTGGACGCCTGCGCCCAGAAGCGCTTGGGGATCCGGCCCGCCAGGGCCGCGAGGCGGCCTCCCTCGACCGCCGCCCGCATCGCGGCCGCCATGCGCTCCGGGTCCTGGGCCCGGGTGACCGCCGTGGCCAGCAGCACCGCCGAGCAGCCGAGCTCCATCGCCAGCGCCGCGTCCGAGGCCGTGCCGATGCCCGCGTCCAGCACGATCGGCACCGACGCGCGGGAGACGATCATCTCGATGTTGTGCGGGTTCCGGATGCCCAAGCCGGTGCCGATCGGCGAGCCGAGCGGCATCACCGCGGCGCAGCCGGTCTCCTCCAGCTTCAGCGCCAGCACCGGGTCGTCGTTGGTGTAGGCCAGCACCACGAAGCCCTGGTCGACCAGTTGTTCCGCGGCGTCGAGCAGCTCCACCGGGTCGGGCAGCAGGGTGTCCTCGTCGGCGACGACCTCCAGCTTGACCCAGTTCGTCTCCAGCGCCTCCCGCGCCAGCTGCGCGGTCAGCACGGCCTCCGCCGCGGTCCGGCAGCCCGCCGTGTTCGGCAGCGCTTCGATGCCGAGCTTGCGCAGCAGGTCGAGCACCCCGGTGCCGCCGCCGGCGTCGGCGCGGCGCATCGCCACGGTCGTCAGCTCGGTTCCGGACGCGATCAGCGCGCGCTCCAGGACCGCGAGGTTCGTCGCCCCTCCGGTCCCGGTGATCAGCCGCGAACCGAACTCGCGGCCGGCGATCACCAACGGGTCGTCCATGACTCTCCTAACAACGGGTCCACCGAATCCGGGTAGCGCGGGATCCGGTGTGCTTCTGTTGCCCCGCAAGGGGTTCGGGCCGGAGGGGCGTCAGCCGCCCTGCACTGCGGTGAGGACCTCGATCGCGGCATCGGGGCGCAGCGCGGTGCCCGGCCACAGGGCGCGCGGCACCACGGCGCCGTCCAGCGCCACGGCCACGCCCCGCTCGGGCACCCCGAACTCCCGCAGCACCGCCGCGAGCGTTGCGTCGGCGGCGACCTGCCGGGTCTCCCCGTTGATCACGACGTGCACTGGTGTCCTCCCCATCGGCTCGGATCGGCGGCCTTGATCTCGACAGCGGGTTCCTCGTCGCGCAGCAGCGCGAGCGCCGCCTCGACCGTCACCGGGGCGAGCAGGAAGCCGCCGCGGTGGTGCCCGGTGGCCGCCAGGACGCCGGGTTCCAGCCAGCCGAGCACCGGCAGGTTGTCGTCGGTGCTCGGGCGCAGCCCGGCCGCGGCCTCGACCAGCCGGTATTCGGCGATGCCCGGCATCAGCCGCTCGGCGTCGGCGATCAGGTCCCGCACCCCGCCCACGGTGACCTCGGTGTCGAACCCCACCTCGTACTGGGTGGCACCGAGCACCAGGCCGCCGTCGTCGCGCGGCACGAGGTAGGTCTGCCGCCCGCGCACCGGGCCGCGGATCGTCCGGCTCGGTGGCGGCAGCGCCGTGCTCCGCGCGCGCAGGCGGAGGATTTCGCCCTTCACCGGCCGAATCCGGTCCCGCAGCGCGGGATGCAGCGCGCCCGAATGCACGCCCGCCGAGATCACCGCGACATCGCAGTCCACAGTGGAATCTTCGAGCTCCACCGCGCCGGGCCGGACGTGCTTCGCGTTCGTCGCGACGAACTCGACGCCCGCCGCGGTCGCGGCCGCGCGCAACGCGGCCAGCGCGAGGCGGTTGTCGACCGCGAGATCGCCCGGCACTTCGAGCCCGCCGCGCACCGCCGGGCCCAGCGACGGTTCGAGCCGCCGCACCTCCCGGCCGGTCAGGCGGGTGACGGCGCGGCCGAGCCTGGCGAGGTACTCGGCCAGGTTGTCGAGCTCCGCGCGGTCCGCGCTGTCGACGCCGACGACCAGGGTTCCCTCGCAGCGCAGCCCCGAAGGCAGGCCCGAGGCCCGGGCGAGTTCGTCGGCGAACTCCGGCCAGAGCCGCAGCGACGCCGCGCCCAGTTCCAGCAGTTCCTCTTCGCCGGGCCACGCCTCGGCGAGCGGCGCCAGCATCCCGCCGGCCACGTTCGACGCCCCGGACGCCGGTTCGGCGTCGACGAGTTGCACATGATGCCCGGCAGCGGCTGCGCGCCACGCCACGGACATGCCGATCACGCCGCCGCCTACGACGACGACGCGTTTGTTCCGTTCTTCAGACACTCCACGCTCCCTGCGCCGGCATGACCCGGATCAGGTTCGACGGTCGGGGCCAACGCCCCCTCTCAGCCCGGCACCCGGGCTCCCGTGCTCACCGCCAACCACCGTACCCGCCGAGGATCGCCACGTCGTTACCTGTCTTGAACTCACTTTGCGTAGCGGTGCAGGTAGCGGAACCTCGGACGCCGCCTGGACTGTGGGAGCCCCGACACACGTATGCCCAATACGACGCGTCGGGGCTGTCCTCGCCAGACGACGCCCGAGAACCCGCGGCGGTGCGAGTTGCGAGGGTGGGCTAAGCGGCTGGCGCCGCTTCAAAGACAGGCGGTCGAGCAACTTTCACAAATTTCGGGCGCCGAGTGGGAACGCGCGCCGGTGCTCGCGTTCGCGCGGTCCGGCGGCCGCGTCGCGGGAGGCTACCCTGTGGGGCATGCCTGGATTGGACGGCTTCGGCATCCGCGCTCGCCTCGACGAGGCGCGGCTGTACCTGTGCACCGACGCGCGCGCCGAGCGCGGTGATCTCGCGGAGTTCGCGGACGCCGCCTTGGCCGGCGGGGTCGACATCATCCAGCTGCGGGACAAGAACCCGAACGGCGCCCCGCTGGAGGCCCGCCACGAGCTGGCGGCGCTGGAGGTGCTGGCCGAGGCGTGCCTGCGGCACGGCGCGCTGCTCGCGGTCAACGACCGCGCCGATGTCGCGATGGCCGCCGAGGCCGACATCCTGCACCTCGGGCAGGACGACCTGCCGGTGGAGATCGCCCGGCGCATCGTCGGCGAGCACGTCGCGATCGGCCGGTCGACGCACGACGTGGTGCAGGCGGACGCCGCCGCGACCGAGCCCGGCGTGGACTACTTCTGCACCGGCCCGGTGTGGACGACGCCGACCAAGCCGGGCCGCTCGGCGGCCGGGCTGGAGCTGGTGGAGCACGCCGCGGAGCACCGCGGCCACGGCCGGCCGTGGTTCGCGATCGGCGGCATCGGCCCGGACAACCTGGACCAGGCCCTCAAGGCCGGCGCGGAGCGGGTCGTCGTGGTCCGCGCGATCACGGAGGCCGAGGACCCGCGCGCCGCGGCCCGCGAGCTCCGCGTCCGCCTGCCGTAACTCTCGGCGGCGGAGCGATTTCGCCCCGGACGCGACGCAGCCCCCGGCCGGGTGCCGGGGGCCGGTCTGGTGGCGCTTACTGGGTGAGCAGGGTCAAGCCGTAGGCCTGCAGGATCTCGTTCACCGGCTGGAAGTAGGTCGTGCCGCCGGAGCTGCAGTTGCCCGAACCGCCGGAGGTCACGCCCTGGGCCTGGCTACCGGACAGCCAGGAGCCGCCCGAGTCGCCGGGCTCGGCGCAGACGTTGGTGCGGGTCAGGCCGGTCACCGTGCCCTGCGGGTACTGCACGGTCTGGTTCTTGGCCTGCACCGAACCGCAGTGCCAGCCAGTGGTGGAGCCGGAGCGGCAGATGGACGCGCCCACGGCGGACTCGCTGGAGCCCGCGACGCCGACGGTGCTGCCGTTGTACCGGTTCACCAGCGGGCGCGGGGTGTCGGCGGAGCCGACCCGGACCCAGCCGTAGTCGTTGCCCGGGAACGACGAGCCCTCGAACCGGCCGGTGGGCTGCGAAGTGGAGTCGCCGACGCTGCCGCAGTGCCCGGCGGTCACGAATCCGCCCTGCACCGAGAATCCGACGGAGCAGCGGGAGCCACTGCCGATGTAGTAGGCGTTGCCGCCGATGACATCGGCGTAGGTGCGGGGGTTCTCCAGCGATTCGGTGACGCGCACCGCATCCGTGATGACCCCGGAGGTGTGCACGAACCGCGCCGCGTCGGGGGCGGTGCCCGGCCTGGTGGTGACGACGACGGAGTTCACCTTGCCGTCGACGTACCAGCCGGAGACGCCCTTCGGGGCGATCGAGCTGCGCAGGTTGAGGCCTTCGACGACCCCGTTGAGCTGCTCGATGCTGTAGATGACGAGCTTCGGCTCGGCGCCGGCCGCGCGCACCTCGTCGAAGCGGGCCTGGTCGGTGACGCCGACGACGAGCTTGCCGAGCGCCGGGTCGAAGTAGGCGCCGCCGTAGGTGCTGCCCAGCGCGCCGCTCAGCCGCTCGTCGGCCTGGGCCGCAGCGGCTTCCTGGTCGAGCCGCTGGAGGGCCTGGTCCCGGTCCAGGCCGAAGTCGCGCTGCATCGCGTCGAGCAGGGTCGCCGCTTCTGCCGCGGGCGGCGCGGTTTCGGTCGCGGTGGCGGGCATGGTCAACGCGGCCACCGTTCCCGCCGCCAACATCACGGTCCCGGCCACCCGGGCCGCGAGTCTGCGCTTCATCTGATGTCTCCCTCTTCGTGAGCTGGATCTCATCGCCCCGTCGCCGATCCAGTATCAGAGGAGAACATCAGTCCCACATCCGCCTTTCGCCCCATTCGCCCAAAACGCCTCCTGCGCAACTCGATTGAGCTAGCGCAGGAGGCGTTTGGCCTGGATTTCCTATCCCCCAGAAGAAGACTGACGCGGCTCGCCGGTTTCGAGGGGCACCTCGAGGCGGCCCGACTCCGGCGCCTGGCTGGGCCGTTCGGCCGTGGTCGGCGCCTGCGTCGGCTGCTCCCGGGTGGGCGTCGGGGTTTCCGCGGTCGGCTGCACCGTCGGCTGCTGCGTCGGCGTCACCTCGGTCGTCGGCTGCGGCTGCTGGGTCGGGGTCTCCCGCGGCTTCGTCGGCTCGGCCGGGACGCTGGGCGCGCGCTGCTCGTCGCGGTGCAGCACCTGACCGAGCGTCGTGCCGCCGTCACCGCCGGAGAGCGGTTTTCCCGTCACTCCTTCGAATCCGGTGACGATCAGCATGCTCAGCGCGAACACCCCGGCGCAGCTCGCGGCCACCATCGCCCACCGGACGTGGCGCTTGCGCCGGTCCGCGACCGGCTTCGCGGGCTCGACGACCTCGGTCGCCTGCCCCGCCTCGGCCACGTTCAGCATGCGGGTCGCCGCGTCGGTGTCGATCTTCGCCGTGCGGTCCTCGTCCACGACGGTTTCCCCGCCCGGCCAATGCATTCCGGGCGCCAGGCGGATCCGCCGCGTCGCCTCGACGGTTTCATCCTTTTTGGACACATAGCGCGCGACGGTGGTCCGCCGGAGCTTCAGCGCCGAGGCCTTCGCGGCGGCGTGCACCGCCTTCTCCTTCGCGCTGTCGAACGACCGCTGGTAGAGCGCCCCACCCACGGTGATCACCACGCTCGTCAGCCCGGCACCGATCAAGGTGCCCGCCACGCCGAGCCGGGACCCCAGGAAGGCCGCCGTCACCGAGGCCAGCGCCGCGCCCGCGACCTGGGACGGTGCCAGGTCGATCTTCTTGGACTTCTTGGCCTCCTCGTCCGGCTCCTGCTCGTCCGACTCCTCTTGCCGCTTGACCTCTTCCTGCCTGCCCATCGCTCCCACGCTCTTGAACGCACTCTCCCTGAACGGTCCAACGGGCGAGCACGAGCGTTTTCTCCAGATCGTTGCCGAACCGTGAGGACTCCCACTTCGCGTAACGCGGCCGGCAACGACGAAGGGCACCCCGATCCGGGATGCCCTTCCTCATGTCTTTGCTCTTTGAAGCGGCGCAGCCGCTTAGCCCACCCTCGCAACTCGCACCGCCGCGGGTTCTCAGACCGTGCCCGCCCTTCTGGGCTACTGGGCGAGGCCAGTCCCCGATGCCGCGTATTGGTCGTACGCAAGTCGGGGCTCCCACAGTCCAGGCGGCGACGGCAAATCCCGCAGGGGGGCCGCCACCCGCACCGCCACGCAAGGCGATTCTGGAAACAGGTTTCTCAGGGTCAGTTGGGTGGGTTGAGGCGGGCGACGAACTTGTAGCGGTCGCCGCGGTAGATGGAGCGGACCCACTCGACCGGGCGTCCCTCGGTGTCGAAGGAGTGCCGGGACAGCAGCAGCATCGGGAGGCCGACGTCGGAGCCGAGGAGTTCCGCCTCCTCCGGGCTGGCCAGCGCGGTCTCGATGGTCTCCTCCGCGTGCCCCAGCTCGACCTCGAAGGCCTCGCGGAGCACCTGGTAGAGCGAGCCGCCGGACTCCAGCCGGGTGGTCAGCCCGCGGAACCGGGTCAGCGGCAGGTGGGTGGTCTCGATGGCCATCGGCTCGCCGTCGGCCAGCCGCAGCCGGCGCAGCCGCAGCACGGTCGAACTCGGCTTGGTCCCGAGCAGCTCGGCCAGCTCCTCCGCGGCCGGTTCCTCGACGACCTCCAGCAGCCGGGAGGTGGGCTGGCGGCCCTGGGCGCGCATGTCCTCGGTGTAGCTGCTCAGCTGCAGCCGCTGGGCGACCTTCGGCTTCGCCGCGAAGGTGCCCTTGCCCTGCACCCGCAGCAGCCGGCCCTCCACGGTCAGCTCGGCCAGCGCTTGGCGGACCGTGGTGCGCGAGACGTCGAACTCGGCGGCCAGCGAGCGTTCGGTAGGAATCGGCGCACCGGGCGGCAGGGATCGGAGCATGTCCAACAGGTGCTGCTTGAGCCCCCAGTACTTCGGTTCGCGTTGTGCGCGTCCGGGCGAGTCCGCCCCACCGGACACGGACGTTTCGAGCATCGTTCCTCCTACCACCGCAACCTTGCCGCCGTTGTTCCGCTCCCCGAGGCGTCGAGTCGCCGGCCTGCCGAGTCCTGATACCTCAGCATGCCCGAAAGTCGGCCGCCCGAACGCCGGCGGCGGCGACGTGCTGCCGCGGCGAGCCGGCGCCCGAAGATCAAGCCAGCCTTATGCGTGCCTGAACAGTAGCGCCGAAAAGTCTTGACATCGCGTGCCCCGCACCACAATCTTCATCGCATTGGTCTACACCAAAGATAGGCGGGTGCCCGGCCCTGATGGCGAGCACACGCGGCTCCGCGCCGGTGCGGAGGAAGGGGCGAATGTTGAAGACCTGGAAGGCGCTCGCGGCAGCAGCCGCGCTGTCGTTGACCCTCGCTGGTTGCGGCGGCGGAGCCGGCGCGAGCGACAACAAGCTGACCGTCTGGCTGATGGACGGCTCGGCGCCCGACGTACTGATCGAAGAGCTCAACAAGGAGTTCGAGCAGAGCCACCCGGGCATGAAGGTGGACTACCAGATCCAGCAGTGGAACGGCATCCAGGACCGCCTGACCACC
This sequence comes from Saccharopolyspora sp. NPDC050642, assembly GCF_040654735.1. Classification (NCBI taxonomy): domain Bacteria; kingdom Bacillati; phylum Actinomycetota; class Actinomycetes; order Pseudonocardiales; family Pseudonocardiaceae; genus Saccharopolyspora; species Saccharopolyspora sp. NPDC050642. The sequence goes on from NZ_JBFAIN010000002.1 coordinate 18,457, forward strand.
GCTCTGACCAGCAACGACCCGCCGGACGTGATCGAACTCGGCAACAGCCAGACCGCGCAGTTCTCCTCCGAGGGCACGCTGCTGGACCTCACCGCCGACGCCGACGGCATGGGCAAGTCGCAGTGGGTTCCCGCGCTGGCCGAGTCGGGCGCGTGGGAGGGCAAGCAGTACGCCGTGCCGTTCTACGCCGCCAACCGCGTCGTCGTCTACAACAAGGAGCTGTTCCAGCAGGCGGGCATCACCCAGCTGCCGACGAACCGCGACGAGCTGCTCGCCACGATCACCAAGCTGGAGCAGACCCACGGCGCGGACCCCGACTTCCAGTCGCTCTACCTGCCGGGCCAGTCCTGGTACGCGCTGCTGTCGTTCATCTGGGACTCCGGCGGTGACATCGCGACCGGCCAGGGCGCGGAGTACAAGGGCGCGCTGGACACCGCGCAGACCCGCGAGGGCGTCGAGTTCTACCAGCAGCTGGTCAAGACGTCGGCCACGTCCGCCCCGGCCGACACCGACGAGGCCGAGCCGCAGCAGGCCGAGGTGTACGCCAAGGGCAAGGTCGCGATGATGATCGCGCTGCCGTGGGAGGTGCAGACCGCCGCGAAGACCAACCCGGCGATCGCCGAGCTGTCCAGCGCCTTCCCGATCCCGTCGAAGTTCCCGGGCAAGACCGCGCCGGTGTTCCTCGGCGGCTCCAACCTGGCGATCCCGGGCGGCAGCGCCGACGCCGACGCCGCCAAGGACTGGCTGAAGCTGCTGACCAGCCAGAAGTACCAGACCAAGCTCGCCGACAGCGGCGTCGTGCCGGGCGCCTCGCAGGACACCAGCGCGCTGGAGAAGAACCCGGTCAGCGCCGCGATGGCCGTCGCCTCGAAGGACGGCAAGGTGCCGCCGCCGGTGCCGCAGTGGGCGGCCATCGAGTCCGGGCAGAACCCGCTCAAGGACATGATGACGGCCGTGCTGACCGGCCAGAAGACGGTCGTCGACGCCACCTTGGAGGCGAACGACAAGATCACCCGATTGCTGGCGGCGAACAACTGATCATGACCGCTACGCACACCCGCCCGGCGCCGGGCACCGCGGGTTCGCCCGTGGTGCCCGGCGCTCGGCGCCGCCCGCGAGTCCGGGAAGCGATGCCGTACCTGCTGCTCGCTCCCGCGGTGCTCGCGCTGATCGCACTGCTCGGCTGGCCCGCGGTGAACGTGGTCGTGACCAGCTTCCGCAAGCTCGACCTCGGTGAGCTCACCCGTGGCGAGTTCACCTGGATCGGCTTCGACAACTACGCGCAGATCCTCGGCAACCCCGAGTTCTGGACCGTCACGCTCCGGACCGTGGTGTTCACCTCGTCCATCGTGGCGGCCACCGTGCTGACGGCACTGCTGCTGGCGCTGCTGATGAAGCACGTGCCGGTGGTTCCGCGAGTGGTGCTGCAGGTCAGCCTGCTGCTCGCGTGGGCCGTGCCGCAGCTGGCCGCGACCACGGTGTTCCAGTGGATCTTCGACCAGCAGTACGGGATCCTGAACAAGACGCTGGTGCTGCTCGGCTTCGACTCCTTCGCCGGGCACTCCTGGTTCGCCACCGGCGCGAGCACGCTGACCGTGGTCGGCATCCTGATCACCTGGCAGGCCGTGCCGTTCGTGGCGATGACGCTGTACGCCGCGCTGCTCGGGGTGCCCAAGGACCTCTACGAATCGGCCGGGATCGACGGCGCCAGCGGCTGGCAGACGTTCACCGCGATCACCTGGCCGCAGCTCAAGCCGGTGCTGATGATCGTGACGTTCCTGTCGGTGCTGTGGGACTTCAAGGTGTTCTCGCAGGTGTGGGCGATGCGCGAGGGCGGCCCGAGCGGCGGGAGCACGACGCTGCCGGTCATGCAGTACCTCGAAGGCATCGCGGGCAAGCACTTCGGCGCCGCCGCCGCGGTCAGCGTGCTGATGGTGCTCGTGCTCGTCGTGGTCTGCGCCCAGTACCTGCGCCTGCTGCTGCGCTCTCAGGAGGTGGAGCTGTGAGGATCCGCCGGATCGGGTTGTCCGCGCTGGCACTGGCCATCGCGGTGATCTTCGTGTTCCCGACGTACTGGATGTTCGCCAGCTCGTTCAAGCCGCGCGGCGAAGTGCTGTCCACGTCCTACGACCTGGTGCCGAGCGCGGTCACGCTGCAGAACTACGCGACCGCGCTGTTCGGCTCGGACTTCCTGCGCTACCTGGGCAACAGCCTGCTGGTCACGCTCACCGCGGTGGCGTGCTCGCTGGTCGCGGGCACCCTGGCGGCGCTGGCGATGAGCCGGTTCCGGTTCCGCGGCCGCAAGGGCTTCCTGATGCTGGTGCTGGTCGCGCAGATGGTGCCGTTCGAGGCGCTGATGGTGCCGATGTTCCTGTTCATGCGGGATCTCGGGCTGCTGAACAAGCTGCCGTCGCTGATCCTGGTCTACTGGGTCACGACGCTGCCGTTCACCATCTGGTCGCTGCGCGGCTTCATCGACGGGATCCCGATGGATCTGGAGGAGGCCGCCATGGTGGACGGCTGCGGGCGGGCCGAGGCGTTCCGCCGCGTCACGCTGCCGCTGCTGGGGCCGGGCTTGGTGGCCACCTCGGTGTTCGCTTTCATCACCGCGTGGAACGAGTTCCTGTACGCGCTGATCTTCATGCGTTCCCAGGACCTCCAGACGCTGCCGGTGTTCCTGCAGAGCTTCCAGAACGCGTTCGGCACCGACTGGGGCGCCACTATGGCGTCCGCGACCCTGTTCACGCTGCCCGTCCTCGTGTTCTTCCTGGCGGTTCAGCGGAAGATGGTGTCGGGCGTCACTGCGGGCGCCGTCAAGGGCTGAGTAAGATTGGTCTAGACCTAACCTGAAGGGATGGACCCGATGACCGCCACCCCCGGTCGCCACATGACCGACGAGATCAGCCAGCAGCCCGCGATCTTCGCCGACCTGCTGGCCGGCCGGGACGCGATCGCCGAGGTGGCCGCGAAGATCGCGGAACGCCGACCGCGCTTCGCGCTGCTGGCCGCCCGCGGCTCCAGCGACCACGCCGCGCTCTACGCGAAGTACCTGCTGGAAGTCCTGCTCGAAATGCCCGTCGGGCTGACGTCGCCGTCGACGACCACGCTCTACGGCGCACAGCCGGACCTGACCGACGTGCTGCTGGTGTCGGTCAGCCAGAGCGGCGGGTCCCCGGACCTGCTGGAGGTCACCGAGTCCGGCCGCAAGCGCGGCGCGCTGACGGTCGCGGTCACCAACACCGCCGACTCGCCGCTGAACTCCGCTGCCGAGCTGTCGGTGGACATCCGGGCGGGCCGCGAGCAGGCGGTGGCCGCGACCAAGACCTACAGCGCGACGCTGCTCGCCCTGTACCTGCTCGTCGACGCGGTGCGCGGCGGGACCGGCGCGGACGCCGAGCCGATCCCCGAGCTGGCCGCGACCGCCCTGGACGCCGGCCAGAAGGTGGTGGACGACGCGGTGCGCCGGTACCGCTTCGCGGAGCGGATGGTCACCACGGGGCGCGGCTACTCGCTGGCCACCGCCGCCGAGGCGGCGCTGAAGCTCGCCGAGACCAGCTACCTCTCGGCCCGCGCCTACAGCGGCGCCGACCTGCTGCACGGCCCGGTCGCGGCGGTCGACACCGACACCGCGGTGCTCGCGCTGTGCAGCAACGGGCGCGGCGGTGACGCGATGCGCGAGGTGCTCGACGTGGTCCACGAGCGCGGCGCGGACATCTGCGCGATCGGCTCGGCGGCCTCGGAGGTGCACGCGTCGCACCGCATCCCGGTGCCCGCCTGCGCCGAGGAGCTGGCGCCGGTGCTGGAGGTCCTGCCGGTCCAGCAGCTGGCACTCGGGCTGGCGCTGGCCCGGGGCTTCGACCCGGACAGCCCGCGCGGCCTGAAGAAGGTCACCCGCACCCGGTGATCGACGGCGTTTTCGAAGCGAACGGCCCGTTCACTCCACCTACCGGAGCGAACGGGCCGTTCGCTTCTCCGGCGCGGTCGCGCTGAGCGACGACATCCCACTGCCGCGCGAGTAAAAGCCCGCCTCACCGAGGGGGCGGGGTGAGACGGGCACCGTCAGGTTACGCCGAACGGAGCACGCCGCAAGCCTCGGGGCGAGCCGAACGGCAGAGTCCAAAGACCCTAAAAGCCGTACACCTCGCGCGCCGTCGCACCGAACACCGCCGCGCGCTGCCGATCGTCGAGCCCGGCGATCAGCTGCCGGGTCACGCCCATGACCTGCCCGTAGTCGGCGGCGAGCAGGCACACCGGCCAATCCGAACCGAACATCAGCCGGCCCGGCCCGAACGCCTCCAGCACCACGTCCACGTAAGGCGCAAGCCTCACCGGATCAGGTTGCCGGGCCCAGTCGTCCTCGGTGACCAGACCGGACAGCTTGCACACCACGTTCGGGTGGGCGGCCAGCGCCCGGATGCGGCTCGCCCACGGCTCCAGCTCACCGGTGGCCACGGGCGGTTTCGCGCAGTGGTCGAGCACGAAGGTCAGCTGCGGGAACTGCCCGACGGCCTTGATCGCGGCCGGCAGCTGGTGCGGCCGGACCAGCAGCTCGTACACCAGCCCGGCGTCCTCGACCGCGGCCAGCCCGTTGAGCACCTCCGGGCGGATCAGCCAGTCCGGGTCCGGCTCGTCCTCGACCTGGTGCCGGATGCCCTTCAGCCAGCCGCCGGACGGGTGCGCCTGCAGGCGGCCGATCCGCTCGCGGGCGTCCCGCGCGGTCAGGTCGACCCAGCCGACCACCGCCGCGATGCGGTCCACGGTGTCGGCCAGCACCAGCATCTCCGGCGTCTCGTCCGGGTCGGCGGCGGTCTGCACCAGCACCGTGGCGGTCACGCCGGAACCCTTCAGCGCGGCCTGCAGGTCGGCGGGCCGGAAGTCGCGGCGCAGCGGCTCCATCGCCTCGCCGACGATCCACGGTTGGTCCCGGACGTCGAGGTCCCACAGGTGGTGGTGGGTGTCGACGGTCATCGAGCTGCCCCGCTCGCGCCGCGACGGCCCGCACCGTCCAAATCGGACATTCGACGTGACCCGGCAAGGTCGTCCATGCTCCAGCTCCCCGACTGATCAAGCAACGCCTCGATGTATAGCCGCTCGCCACGCCGGATGCCAGGGGTTGGCGAGAAGGTCCTGGCCGGTTTTGGTCGCGCTGGCCACGGTGCGCGGCCGCGGCGGGTAGAAAGGGCGGATGCACGGCGACGAAGCGGCGCTCGTACTCGGCCTCGACATCGGCGGAACCAGCAGCCGGGCGCTCGTCAGCGACCTGTCCGGCCGGGTGCTGGGCCGCGGCGAAGCGGCCGGCGGCAACCCGAATTCGCATCCGCCCGAGCAGGCGGCGCGGCAGATCGCCGATGCCGCGCGGGCGGCGCTCGCCGGGATCGATCCGGCGGCGGTGCGCAACTGCGTGATCGGCATGGCCGGGGTCAGCAAGATGGCCGATCCCGGGTTCGGCGCGCTGTTCGACCGCACGTGGTCCGGGCTGGGCCTGCGGAGCCCGTGGCGAGCGATCAGCGACTGCGAGGTGGCCTTCGCGGCGGGCACGCCGGATTCCGACGGCACGGTGCTGATCGCGGGCACGGGCGCCATCGCGGCCCGCATCGAGCAGCACCGGATGGTCGCGACCATAGGCGGTCACGGCTGGCTGCTCGGCGACGAGGGCTCGGCGTTCTGGCTGGGCCGCGAAGCGGTGCGAGCCGCGCTGCGCGCGCTGGACCGCGGCGAGCCGCTGCACGGCCTCACGGCGGCAGTGCGCGACCGGCTCCTGCCGGACGCGCCGGACGCGCAGCGCAGGGAACTGATCAGCGCGGTGAACGCGGCCCCACCGATCCGCCTCGCGGAGCTGGCGCCGCTGGTGACCGCGGCCACCGACGAAACGGCGGCCGACATCGTCCGGCGCGCCGCCCAAGTCCTGGCCGACACCGCGGCGGCGACCCGCTGCCACGGCGAATCCAGGACGATCGTGCTGGCAGGCGGCCTGGTAACGCCGGGCAACCCGGTCCGAGAGGCGCTGCGCGGCACGCTGTCGGCCCGGGGCTTCCAAACCCAGCGCACGGCGGGCCCGGGCGAAGCCGGAGCGGCCTGGCTAGCGGCCCTGGACCTCGCGGAAGACCCGAAGACCCTCCACGAACGCCTGCTCGGCAGGGCTACCAGCGGCTCCCGAGAGCCGTGAGTGCCGCAATTTCAATGGAAATCGAAGGTCCGATTTCCATTGAAATTGCGGACGTTGTCCACAGCCTTCGGCGTGTCGGGGTGTGACACGCCGAAGGTCCGCAATTTCCATTGAAATCGAAGTCCAGTCCGCCTCAGGCGAGGCCGACCTCCTGGAGGCCCTTGCGGATCGCCGCCAGCTCCGCCTCGTCCGCGTCCACCAGCGGCAGCCGGACCCCGCCGACCCGGTGGCCGACCAGGTTCAGGGCCGCCTTGACCGGGATCGGGTTGGTGGTCGTCGACAGCGCGGCGTACAGCGGCTTCAGGGAGGCGTCGATCTCCGCCCGGCGCTCCGGCTCGTCGACCATCCGCCGCATCTGCGGGCCCACCAGGTGGCTGGCCACCAGGATGCCGCCGAGACCACCGAGGTCCAGGGCCGCGGCGAAGCCGTCGTCGTTGCCCGCGTACAGGCCGAGGCCGTCGATCTGGGCGAGCGCGGCGTTGTCCGCCTGCTTGACGTAGTCGATGTTCTCGACCTGGGCGAGCTCCGCGAGCAGGTCGGGCGTCAGCGACAGGCCGATCCGCGACGGCACGTTGTAGAGCACCACCGGCTTGTCCGTCGCCCGCGCGATCTCGGTGAAGTGCCGGACGAGGCCGCGGCGGTTGGGCCGGTTGTAGTACGGCGTCACCGAAAGCACCGCGTCGGCGCCGAGCTCGGTCGCCCGCTCCGTCATCTCGCAGGCGTGCGCGGTGTTGTTCGACCCGGTCGAAGCGATCACCGTGGCGCCCGCCGGGCGCTCGGCGCAGGCGAGTTCGATGAGCCGCAGGTGCTCCTCGTCGGTGAGCGTGGGCGCCTCGCCGGTCGTCCCGCAGACCACGATGCCGTCCGAGCCGTGGTCGATCAGGTGGCGGAACAGGTCCAGGAAGGCGGCTTCGTCGACGCGCAGCTCGTCGTCGAACGGGGTGACTATCGCGGTGATCACGCTGCCGAGAGACATGAGCGCATTCTGCTCCTCCGGCCGAGCGGTCACGACTGCGGATGCCGCAGTCCCGGGTGTTCCGGCGGCAGGGACCGCCGCATCACCCACCAGCTCGCCGCCACGCACACCGCCACCAGCGGCCAGGTCAGCACGACCTGCGCGATGGTCAGCGCGCCGGTGAAGCCCAGCAGCCACAGCGGGATGAACACCACCAGCCGCACCACGTACTGGCCGACCCAGACCCAGCTCGCCCGGCTGTACGCCCGCAGCAGCACCGGGTCGCGGCGCCACCGCCGGGCCTGGCCGAGGGCCGTGGCGACCACCACGCCGAGCAGCGGCCAGCGGATCGCGATGCTGGTCATCCAGGCGAGCGCGCTGAGCGCGTTGGTCACCAACCTGGGCAGGAAGAAGTCCGCGGCATCCCCGGTGTACAGCGCGATCAGCGCGCCGAGCAGGACCGCGAGCAGGCTGATCAGCACCGCCAGCGGCCGGGCTCCCCCGCGCAGCCGCCACCCGGCGATCAGCGCGCCCACCACCACCGCCGCGCCGCCGCCGATGGCGATCGACTCGCCGCCGAGGAACCACCCGGCGCCGAACGCGATGGGCGGCAGGCTCGCGTCGATCGCGCTGGTGCGGCCGCCGAGCAGCCGCATGAACGAATCGCGGTCGTCGCGGTCCGCCGCGATCTCCGCCTGCCGGTCCTGCGTCACGGAACCCAGCCTGCCCTAACCAACACCCGGTCCGCACCCACCAGTGGCAAGCGACTCCCCGACGAGGCGTTTCAGCCGATCCCCCGGCGGGCCCGGTCGAGGAGGGCGGCGAGCTGGCCGGCGATGCGGGGCTTGTCCGCCGGGCGGCAGGTGACGACGTCCTGGCCGTCGGCGCGCTCGCCCTGCAGCGAGTAGCGGCCCCGATCGTTGTCGAACCAGATCAGGTTCGGGATCCGGCCGCGCGGCCCGCCGCGCCGGGCGCCGCCGACGACGAAGTGCCCGAGCCGGAACTTCTGCCCCGAGGTGATCGAGCGCAGTTCGGCCAGCCCGTCGATGTCGGCGTCGGTCGGGTGGCCGTGGCTGCGATCGGCCACCGCGCGCACCTCGCCGCCGCTGCCGGGCGGGGCGTCGGGCAGCAGCTCGGCGCACACCCGGGGCAGGGTGTCCGGCGCCAGGAAGCTCATCCGCAGCCCCCGGCCGTCGAGCACGCCGACCACCCCGACCTCGCCGGTCGCCACGACCCGCGCGGCCAGCCGCTGCCCGGCGCGCACGTCCAGCAGCCCGGCGGCCGCGATCGACACCTCGGAGCTGCACAGCAGGTACAGCGCGTCCTCGACCTCGGGCTCCGGGCGGCCGTTGCGGGCCAGGCCGGTCGACTCCAGCTCCTGCCACACCTGGGCGGCCAGCCGGTTGCGGTCCTCCGCGGCCTCACCGACGCGCGGGAGCTCGAACGGGTACTGCCGCACGGTGAGGTTCAGCTGCTCACCGAGCAGGTCGACCGCGGGGATCGACAGGGTGATCGTCTCGACCATCACAGCTCATTTCGAGTCGGGGTGCACCGGCCGGCGCTGAGATCAGCGTCGCAGGCGGCGCGGGACTCGGCCCGCACCGCAGGCGTTCGTTCCACCCGCGGCGCGAGCCACATCGAACAATCCCTAGAAGTCCCGGTAGCTGGACGGGGCTTCGCCCAGCACCGGCGGGGCGACGAGGCGGCTCCCGCCGTCGTCCTCCTCGAAGAGTTCGTCGGCTTCGACCAGGAACTGCGGCACCGCGCCGCTACCGCTCTCGCCCGGCTTGTAGCCGGCGCCGGCGCGCAGGTCGTCGTCCTCCCGGCGCTCCTCCTTGAAGTCGTCGGCCGACCAGGTCATGTTCCGGCCGTAACCGGCCCGGGACGACGAGGCCCCGCTCCAGGTGCCGGACGATCCCATCGGCCCGAACCCGCCGTCGGCGCGCTGCGTGAGCTTCGGCGCCCGCGCGGGCACGGGACGCCGCTGCTCGGGCGGTCGAGGCGACTCCGGCTGCGGCTCCGGCGGGCGCGGTGGCGCCTGCGGAGCCGGCGGCGGGCCGGCGTTGACCGGCATCGGAGCGTTCGGCGGGCCGTCCGGCCGCGCGGGTGGCGGCCCGACCGGGCGCCCGGCCTGCGGCATCGGACCGCTCGGCGGCCCCTCGGGCGGCGGCCCGGGAGCGACCGGAGGCCGCGGCGGCGGACCACCCAGCGACGGGTTGCCGGCCGGAGGCGACGGCGGACCCTGCGGAGCAGGAGGACGCGGTTCGGCCACCGGCGGACCGTCGACGGGCGGCGGCCCGGAGGGCGGCGGCCCGGCGAGCCGGGGACCGGGAGCCTCGTGCCGCGGCGCGCCGTCAGGCGCGAGCGGTGGGGCGTCGGGCCGCGGCGGAGCCTGCGGCGGCGGACCGCTGAGCGGAGCGGCCTGCGGCAGCGGGCCGCTCTGCGGGCCGGGCTGCGGAGGCGGGCCGTCCAGCGGCAGCGGGCCGGGCTGCGGAGGCGGGCCGTCCAGCGGCAGCGGGCCGGGCGGAGGGCCGTCCTGCCAGGGCGGACCGGCCTGCGGCAGCGGGCCGCTGCCCGGACCGGCGTCGTGGCGCGGCGGCGGACCGTCCAGCGGAGCGTCGTGACGCGGCGGAGCCTGCGGCGGCGGACCGCTCAGCGGACCGGCCTGCGGCAGCGGGCCGCTCGGCGGTCCCACCTGCGGCGGCGCACCCATCGGAGCGGCGTCGGGTCGCGGCGGCAATCCGTCGATCGGCCCATCGTGGGGCGGCGGCCCGTCCGGCCCCGCCGGCGGGAGGTCGTGGCGCGGCGGTCCAGCCTGCGGCAGCGGACCGCTCGGCGGGCCGACTTGTGGCTGCGGACCGCTCGGCGGGCCGGCGTCGTGCCTCGGCGGCAACCCGTCCGGCCCGGACATCGGCCCATCGTGGGGCGGCAGACCATCCCGGCCTGGCGGCGGAACGTCATGCCGTCGCCCGCCGACCTGCGGCGACGGTCCGTCGAACGGCGGAGCGCCGGACCCCAGAGCATCCGGCTCGGGCGCCAGCAGCCCGTCCTGCGGCAGCGGGCCGCTCGGCGGTCCCTGCTGCGGCAGCGGGCCGGAGTCGCGTCGGCGCGGCGGGCCGTCCGGCCCGGTCGGCGGGAGGTCGTGACGCGGCGGTCCCGCTTGCGGCGGCGGGCCGCTCGGCGGTCCTGCCTGCGGCGGCGGGCCACCCACCAGGCCGTCGTGGATCGATGGCAGCGGGCCGCTCAGCGGGTCGTCCTGCAGCGAGCCGCTGAGGCCGCCGCTGAACCCGGTCGGGCGCTGCGGTTCTTCGATCGGCTCGGGGCCGAGCGAGCCGGACAGCTCGGCCGGCGGTTCCGGGCGTCCCGGCGGCACGTCGAGTCCGCCGAGGTCACCGGAGAGCGCCAATCCGCCGCCCGGCGTCTTCGGCGCTTCGGGCCGGTCCGGCGCCGGCCTGGCGTCTTGGGGCGGCCGGCGCTGGTCGTGCTCGAAGCGATCGGGCAGCTGCTCGGCGCGCTGCCACAGCGCGAACGGGTGCGGTTCGGCGGCCAGCGCGGCGAGCTCGCCGCGCAGATCGAGGCGCATCGGACGCGGGGCGGGCGGCCGGGGCCCGCTCGGTGCCGGCGGCACCTCACCGCCGAGCGAGCCGCGCATCGGCGCGTCCGCACGGCGTCGTCCTCCCGGGCTTGCTGCCCGCTGTTGCGCGTCGAAGCCCGCTGGCCCCGGCGCGGACGCCGGATTCTGCGGTGACGTCACGATTCCCCCAGATATTCGGGACGGTTGCAGCGCCGCACGACGTCCGGGTGGACCCGAACCGCGGGCGCACTGGAATCGACGCAACGGAGCACGCTGTCGTTCCCCAACTCAACCGACCGCGATGACGCGAAACGGCGGACGGCGCGGCGTCTCCCCGAACGCACGCCGAGCTGCCACCTGCATCGATCGCAACATCGCGGGCCCCCTCATTGCATCTGCTACCGCCGAAGGACAGTAGCAGCTGAGGTTCACCCGTATCGGTGTTTCGAGGAACAGCCACCCAGTTGCTGCCGCGACGCCGGAAAAGTGCAGTGCGGCAACGAAATTCGCAAAGTTCGAGCAGCTTCCGGGCGAATCGGACAGAAATACTAGACCGTTCAGTGCCGTTAATCACTAGTGCGGAACCGACGGTGGCGTAGGTAGCCGTTCGAGCGCCAATCTTGTTTCCGGTCACCGCGCGTGCGGGAGGAAGGACCAGGAGGGAAAGAGTCAATGGAATCGCAGCGCAACGCCGGCTCGGCGCGCTGGGGCAGCTTCGTCGCGCTGGGGGACAGCTTCACCGAGGGGCTCGCCGACGCGGATCTGAACGGGAGCTTCCGCGGCTGGGCGGACCGGCTGGCCGAGCACCTGACCGCCCACGACCCCGAGCTGCGGTACGCCAACCTCGCGGTGCGCGGCAAGCTGATCCGCCAGATCGTCGACGAGCAGGTGCCCCAGGCGGTGGCGCTGCGGCCCGGGCTGGTCGCCCTGACCGCCGGCGGCAACGACATCATCCGCCCCGGCAGCAACCCGGACGCGGTCGCGGAGCTCTTCGACTCCGCGGTCGGCGAGCTGCGGGCCACCGGCGCCGACGTGCTGATCGGCACCGGCTTCGACACCCGCGGCACCCCGGTGCTGCGGCACGTGCGCGGCAAGGTCGGGACCTACAACTCGCACCTGCGGGCGATCGCCGACAAGCACGGCTGCTACGTGATGGACCTGTGGTCGATGCGGGTGCTGCGGGACAACCGGGCCTGGAGCGAAGACCGGCTGCACCTGTCCGCGGCGGGCCACCGGCGGGTCGCCCTGCGCGCCTGCGAGGCGCTGGGCGTCCCGGTCGCCGCCGACTGGCGCGAGCCCTGGCCCGCGGTCCCCGAAATGCCCTGGCGGGAGCAGCGCGCTCAGGACATCCGCTGGGCCCGCGAGTACCTCGCGCCGTGGATCAGCCGCCGCCTGCGGGGCGTGTCCAGCGGCGACGGCCGCACCGCGAAGCGCCCCCAACTGGAGAAGCTCACCGCCGGGCACCCCTCGGCCTGAGCTCCGGAACAACGTTTCCCCTGGTCACACCTGCCGTGAGCACTTTGTGCCGCCATGGCGGCACAAAGTGCTCACGGCCCCGACCAGGCGGAACACCCCCAGATACCCGGAACGACGAAGTGCGGACCTCCGGCAGGATCACCCACTCCTGGCGCCGAAAGCCCGCACTCACCCCCACGTCCATTCGGGATGAACCCGTCCCGAATGCCAAGCCCCCCTTGCGGCCGCCCCGGCCGGCCACGTGTGCCGACCGGGACGACCGGGCGACAATCCCCCCTGGACTCCCCCCAGAGCCGCCCGTGTGCGAACCATGCACGGCTTGATCCGCACATGATGAAAGTTCCCAGCGGGCGCTACACGGCCGCTAAACGTCGGCTAAACGCCCCTCAGCAGGCGGCCGCGGAGAGGTCTTCCAGCCGCGCGCGGACCTCGGTCGAGCGCGGCGAGCCCTCCGATTCGAAGATCGCCAGTGCGGTGTCCCAGCGGGTCCGGGCCACCGCCAGGTCGCCGCGGGACCGGGCGGCGTCGCCGAGGCCCAGGTACGCGGACGCCTGCCGCATCGCGGAGCCGCACTTCAGCGCCATGTCCAGCGCCTCGTGGTGGAACCGCTCGCCGTCGGCGATCCGGCCCAGCTCGATGCTCACCTCGCCGCAGTTGTTCAGCACCATCGCCAGCGTCTCCAGGTCGTCGGCGTCCCGGTACAGCGCCTCGGCCTCGCGCAGGTGCGCCAGCGCCTCCTCCAGCTCGCCGTTGACCTGCTCGACCATGGCGAGGTTGTTCAGCGCCCCCGCCACGAAGTACCGGTCGCCCAGCGAACGGTAAACCCTCAGCGCGTCCTGGCAGTGCACTTTCGCCTCTTCGTAGCGCTTCAGGCGGAACAGCACGCTGCCCATGTTGACCTGGGTCATCGCCAACCGCGCGGAATCGCCGGTCCGCACCGCGGCCTGGTACGACTCGTCGTAGTGCGCCAGCGCGGCGTCCAGCCGGCCCGACCGCGAGTACGCGACCCCGAGGCCGGCCGGCATCAGCACCTTGCCCGCCGGGTCGTCCACCGCCCGGGCCGAGTCGAGCCCGTCGCGGTAGATCCGGATCCAGTCCTCCCACGGGCAGCGCACCATCAGGTAGTTGAACTGCAGGCGGGCCAGCGGCCAGGCCAGCTCGTGCATGCCCTCGGCGTTCGCGGCGCGGACGGCGGCGACCAGGTTCGTCCACTCCGCGTCGAACCACTCCAGCGCCTGCGACCGGTCGGCGATCTCCGGCCGGGGCACCTCGGGCCCGCTGGAGAAGTCCAGGTCGTCCCGGGCCGGGCGGAGGAAGCGGCGCGCGTGGTCGGCCGTGACGAGGTAGTGGTTCAGCAGTCTGCGCAGGGCCTCGGTGTCGACCGGGGTCGGCTCGGCCAGCAGGTCGCGGGCGTAGACGCGCAGCAGGTCGTGCATGCCGAACCGGTCCGGCTCGGCCTCGGTGACCAGGTGCGCGAGCGCCAGGGCCCGCAGCCTGCGCTGCGCGTTGGGCGCGTCGGTGCCGCACAGCGCGGCGACGGCGTGCGAGGTGAAGGTGTGGCCGGGCACCAGCCCCAACAGCCGGAACGTGTCGGCGTGCACCGGGTGCAGGCTGCGGTAGGAGATGTCGAACGCGCGGCGGACGCTGGTGTCGACGTCGTCGATGTCCAGCGCGTGCAGCCGATTGCGCTCGTCGGTCAGCTCGTGCACCAGGTCGGACACGCCGCGCGCCGGGTTCGCCGCGAGCCGCGCGGCGGCGATCCGCAGCGCCAGCGGCAGCCCGCCGCACAGCTCCGCCAGCGCGGCCGCGGCCGCCGGCTCGGAGGCCGACTTGCCGGGCACGCCCGCCCGGTCGAGCAGCTCGATCGCGGTCTCGGTCGGCAGCGTTTCCAGCGGCAGCACCCGCGCCCCGCTGCGCACCACCAGCCCGTCCAGCCGCCGCCTGCTGGTGACCAGCACCAGCGACTCGGCGCTGCCCGGCAACAGCGGCCGCACCTGCTCGGAGTCCCGCGCGTTGTCCAGCAGCACCAGCACCCGGCGCTTGGCCAGCAGCGACCGGTACAGCGCGGTGCGGTCGTCCAGCTCGACGGGGATCGCATTCGCCGCGACACCGAGCGCTTTGAGCATGCTGGTCAGCACCTCGCCGGGCGTCAGCGGCTCGCGCTCCGAGTCGTAACCGCGCAGCGATGCGTACAGCTGCCCGTCGGGGAACTCGTGCTCGACGCGGTGCGCCCAGGTCAGCGCGAGGGCGCTCTTGCCGACGCCCGCGGTGCCGGTGAGCACGGCGAGCAGGGTGGAGCCGCGTTCGCGTTCCGCCAGCATCTCGTCGAGCGCGGCGAGTTCGCCCTGGCGGCCGACGAATCCGGCCGGGGCCGGCGGCAGCTCCGCCGGGATCGGGCGCTTGAGCTCGGGCCCCGGTTCCGGTCGGCGCTGCGGGCTGCGCAGCGCCGGGTCGTCGCGGAGCAGCTTCTCGTAGAGTTCGCGCAGCTCGGGGCCGGGATCGAGGCCGAGCTCGTGGGACAGCCGGTGGCGCAGGGCGTGGTAGCGGGCCTGCGCCTCGGCGCGGTGCCCCGCGCGGTAGTGGGCCAGCATCAGCTGGCTGGTGAGCCGTTCCCGCAGCGGATTCCGGTCGACCAGGGTGGACAGTTCCAGCACCAGCTGGTGGTGCCTGCCGAGATCCAGGTCTGCGGCGACCCGCTCCTCCAGCGCCAGCAACCGCAGCTCGTCCAGGTTCGGCGCGACCATCCGGTACAGCCGGCTGCTGGCGAGGTCGGAGAGCACCGGGCCGCGCCACAGCGTCAGCGCCTCGGCCAGCATCCGCGACCGCGCCGCCGGCTCCATGCCGTGCGCGCGGTTGATCAGCGCCCGCGCGCGGTGCGCGTCGATCCGGTCGCTGTCGACCCGCAGCAGGTAGCCGGGCGGGCGGGTGACGATCTCGGCCGATTCCGAGCCGGCGCCGAAGAGCTTGCGCAGCCGGGAGACGTAGCCGTGGATGATGGTCCGGGCGCTGGCCGGCGGCTCGTGCTCCCACAGCGTGTCGATCAGCCGGTCCATCGAGACGACCTGGTTCGGTTCCAGCAGCAGGCAGGCCAGCAGCGCGCGGACCGGGGCGCTGCCCAGCGGTTGCGGGCTGCCGTCGACGCGCACCTCAAGAGGGCCGAGCAGGCGGAACTCGAACCCCGCGCCCGGTGCCTCGGTCGAGCTGCCGTGCCCCGCCATCATCTCCAATTCCGACTCTCACTCATGTTTGTTGAGCCTTCAGACAGTCTCGGGTACCGCGCACGGCGAGTCCACACCCCCGGAAAGCCCACGCGGCGGCCGGTCCGCCGCCCAAAACCCGACACACCGTAACGAGGCGCGCCCGAACGCATGTCGATCACCGGCCGACGATTCACCCCAATGGAGCCATGTCCGATTCCTCCCTCGGCGTCCGGCCCACGCCCGCTGTTGCGGTGAACATCTCCCGGCGACCGGATACGCCAAGTAAAGTCTGGACACGGCGATCACTCGTACGAGGACACTGTGGAAGGAGAGCCGCACCCGTGCCGACCCCGTCCACAGTGGTCGATCGCGCGGTGGCCTGCCTGCTCGGCGGGGCGCTCGGCGATGCGCTCGGCAGTCCGGTCGAGTACGCGCAGCTGGACGACATCCGCGCCGAGTTCGGTCAGGCAGGCGTGGCCGAACCGCCGCCGCAGGCCTTGCTCGGCGACGCCACGCAGCTGGCGCTGTTCACCGGCGAGGGTTACCTGCACGCCTGGACCACCGGTAACAACGGCGGCAATTGGCGGCCGGTCGAGTCCACCGCCGCCGCTTACCGACGGTGGTTGACCACCCAGCAGGAAAACAAGCCGCAGCCCGGCGCGACCGGCCTGCTCGCCGAGCCCGAGCTGTACGCCAGCCGGGCGCCCGGCCTGACCAGCCTGCGTGCGCTGCAGGAACCCGAGCTCGGCACGCCGGACCGGCCGCGGAACACCTCCAAGGGCTGCGGCGGAGTGGATCGCAGCGCGCCGCTCGGCTTCGCGCCCACCGCGGAGATGGCCTACCAGCTGGCCTGCCAATGCGCGGCGCTCACCCACGGCGGCGTCGGCGGCTGGGCCTCGGCCGGGGCGCTGTCGCTCATCGTGCACCTGGTGGCCGTCCAGGAGCGGAAGCTGCCCGCCGCGGTGGACCAGGCGGCGGGCCGCGTGCTGCGCGAGGACGGCGAGGCCGCCACGGCCCTCGCGGAGGCTTCGACGCTGGCACGGCTGGGCGCGAACGTCGGGCACATCGAGCGGCTCGGTCAGGGCTGGATCGGCCCGGAGGCGCTGGCCATCGGCGTCTACTGCGCGCTCGCGATGCCCAAGCCCGACCAGTTCGCCGACGCCCTGCGGCTGGCGGTGAACCACTCCGGGAACAGCGACACCACCGCCGCCGTGACCGGCAGCATCCTCGGCGCCCGGCACGGCACGGCGGTGCTGCCCCGCTCGTGGCTGGCGCGGCTGGAGCTGGCGGACGTGATCGAGCGCATCGGCCACGACCTCGGGGCCTCCTGCGTCGGCGAGCAGTTCAACGAACGCCGCTACCTCGGCCTCGCCTGAAGCACGGTTTCCGCTGGTGAACACCCGTGCGTGTGTTGTGCTGCCATAGCGGCGCGAAATACGCGCGGCACCTGACCAACTGAAACCGATCGCTCAGGCGTCGTCCCGCCGGGCGGCCCTGGCCCGGATGACGGCGACGGCCACGGCGAGGAACCCGATGTTGAAGGCCATCTGCACCGAAGCGACCGCGCGGGCGACCTGGGACTCCGCGTGCACGTCGCCGAAGCCGACGGTGCTGGTGATCGTCAGCGAGAAGTAGAGCGCGTCGGTCCTGGTGCGCAACGACGCGATCGAGCCCGGATCCTGACGGGACAGTCCGAAGTAGACAGCGGCGAAGAACAGCACTGCCAGGTACAACGCCACGGCCACCCCGGCCATGGAACTGCCGTGGCGCGCGCCGCCGATCCGGAACCGGCGCACCTGGAACAGGATCAGCGAGGAGACCGCGACCAGGCCGATCGCGAACAGCACGACCGAGTTCACGGTGCCGACGAGCCCGAACCGGTCGACCGGCAGGAGGTAGTAGACGACGGTGCACGCCACCACCGCGCCCAGCGAAGTCGCCAGGTTGATCAGGACCCGATTCCGGCCGCTCCCAGGCACGACCGCCAGCTTCGGCCAACCCCGGACCCACCGCCATTCGGGCTCCTTGCGCGACCCGCAGTTTCAATTGAAACTGCCGTCACACCGCAGTTTCAATTGAAACTGCGGTCAGGCGGTGGCCGGGGTCCGGGACAGGCGGCGGAGTCGGCGGTTGCCGACCACGCGGCACACCAGGTAGATCACGAACGAGATGATCGTGACGAAGGCGCTCACCGGCGCCCCCGGCGCCAGCGACAGCAGGATGCCGCCCAGCACCGCCACCTCGGCGAACACGACGGCCAGCACCGTCGCCTTCACCGGGCTCGCGGTCACCCGCGCCGCCGCGGCTCCCGGCGTCACCATCAGCGCCAGCACCAGCAACGCGCCGACGGTGTAGACGCCGAGCGCGGTCGCCACGCCGACCAGCACCGCGAACAGCGGCGTCAGCAGCCGCGCCGGAACACCGCGGGCCGCCGCGACGTCCGGGTCGACGCTGGCGAACAGCAGCGGCCGGTACACGAAGGCCAGCACGACCAGGACCGCCGCCGCACATCCGGACAGCAGCAGCACGTCCGCGGAATCGACGCCGACGATCTGCCCCACCAGCAGGCTGAACTTGTTCGAGGTCCGCTCCGGGTTGAGCCACAGCAGCAGCACGCCGACGCCGAGCCCGAAGGACAGGATCGCGCCGATCACCGAATCGCGTTCGGTCCCGCGCTGCCCCAGCAGCCCGAGCAGCAGCGCGGCGACCACGGCGCCGGCCAGCGCCCCGACGCCGACGCCCACGCCGATCAGCAGCGCCGCAGCGGCACCGGTGAACGCGAGCTCGGCCGTGCCGTGCACGGCGAAGGACATCTTCCGCGCGACGACCAGCGGCGCCAGGCAGCCGGAGACCAGCCCGAGCGCCGCCGCGGCCAGCAGCGCCTGCTGGACGAACGGGTAGCCGAGCAGGTCGATCGTGGTCGAGAAGTCCAGGATCTTGCCCAGCCCGTCGATGATCGCGTTCACGCTTCTTCCGCCTCTTGCACGTGGTGGTCGTGCTCGTGCTCGTCGGTGCCGGCGACCACCAGCCGCCCGCCGACGCGGGCGACCTCGACGTCGGTGCGGTACAGCTCGGACAGCGTCGCGGAGGTCATCACCTCGTCCGGCGGGCCGATCCGGAACCGGCCGTCGACCAGGTAGAGGACCCGGTCGACCAGCGGCAGCACCGGGTTGATCTCGTGGGTGACGAACAGGGCCGCGGCCCCGGCCTCCCGCGCCTGGTTCGCGATCAGCCGGCTGACCTTGCGCTGGTGCGCGATGTCCAGCGACAGCAGCGGCTCGTCGCACAGCAGCACCGCCGGATCGCTGACCAGTGCCTGCGCCACCCGGAGCCGCTGCTGCTCGCCACCGGAGAGCAGGCCCAGCGGCATCCGGGCGTACTCGGTCGCCTCGACCGCGCGCAGCGCCGCGGCGACCCGCTGCTTGCGCTCGCGGCGGCCGCGCAGGCCCGTGCCCCAGTGGTGACCGTCCAACCCGAGACCGACGAGATCGCTACCGCGCACCATGACGGTCGCGTCCAGCGCCCGCTGCTGCGGGATGTAGCCGATCCGGTTGCTGCCCCGGCGGGCCGGCCCGCCGGCGATCTCGACGCTGCCCGCGGAAAGCTGCTGCAAGCCCAGCAGCACGCGCAGGAGGCTCGTCTTGCCGGAGCCGTTCGGCCCGAGCACGGCCAGGAACTCCCCCGGCGCGACGTCCAGGTCCAGGCCGGACCACAGGACTCGGGGGCCGTAGGAGAGCTCCGCGCCGCGCAGCCGCACGGCGGGGGCCGTGGCGGTGGGCGCGAGGACGGTCTCGGTCTCGGGTTTGGCGGTCATATCTCAGCGATTCTGGGTCAGCGCGGCCTGCAGGGCCGTGATCTGGGCGTCCATCCACTGCACGTAGGTCTTGCCCTGCGGCAGGGTCTCGGTCATCTCCACGACCGGGATCTGATTCTGCTCGGCGGCACTGCGCACGTTGCGGGTGACCGGCGATTCGGTCTGCGGGTTGTAGATGACCGCCGCGGCCTGCTTGGAGTTCACGGCGTTCTGGATCGCGGCGACCGCGGCCGCCGACGGGTCGCTCTCGGCCTCGACGGCCTTGACGAACTCCGGCGGCGTGATGTCCTGCAGGCTCGCCGCTTCCACCAGGTAGTGCGCGACCGGCTCGGTGACGATCACCGGCTTGCCCCGGTTCTGGTCGCCCAGCTCGCCGACCCGCCCCTGCAGCTTGCCGATGTCCTCAGCGAAGTGGCCCGCGGCCTTGCCGAACTGCTCGGCCTTGGCCGGCTGCAGCTTGCTCAGCTCGGCGTTGACCTGGGCGGCCACCTGCTGCACGACGTGCAGGTCGTACCAGACGTGCTCGTTCGCCGAGTGGTCGTGGCCCTCGTGCCCGTGCTCCTCGTGGCCGCCGTGCTCACCCGCGGGCTCGCCCTCGTGCTCGTCCTTGACGGCCTCGATGACGGGCTTGCCCTGGCCGCTGCTGCCGAGGATCTTCTCCATGAACTCGTCGTATCCGCCGCCGTTGAACACGACCAGGTCCGCGTCGGTGACCTTCGCGGCGTCCTGCGGGGTGCTCTCGTAGGAGTGCGGGTCCGCGTTGGGGTCGCTGATGATCGCCTCGACCTCGATGTCGTCGCCGCCGATCGCCTGCACGACGCTGGCCCACGCGCTGGTGGAGGCGACGACCTTGATCTTGTCGCCGCCGGCTGCCTGCTCGCCGGTGCCGCAGGCGGTCAGGGCGATGGCGGTGGCGGCGAGGCCGGCTAAGGCGGTGGCAGCAGAGCGGCTGCGGACGGTCATCGGTTGCACTCCTCGGCGATAGGCCCCTTGCGCAGCAGACTGACGGCTAACTGCGAACGGTAACGGAAACCGTTGTCAACTACAGTCTAAGCACGTCTCCGCACAACACTCCACCGACCGGGTTATTCCTGTTGCGCACACAACGACGCCCCCGCCAGGACCAGCGGGGGCGTCGGCATGGGGGCCGCGACCGGCGGTAGCGGCCTGAGCAGCCACGATCGGTTCGCGATCAGGCGACCAGGCGATCTCCGGTCTCGGGGTGGAAGAGGTGGATCTCACTGTGGTCGCGCAGGGCGACCTTGACCTGCTGGCCGAGCGCGGGCGGGGTGCGGCCGTCGGCGCGGACGACGAAGCGCTCCTGCGAGCCGTTGACGTCGATGGCGCCGTGGATGAGCGCGTCGGCGCCGAG
The DNA here is from genome assembly GCF_040654735.1 of Saccharopolyspora sp. NPDC050642. Classification (NCBI taxonomy): domain Bacteria; kingdom Bacillati; phylum Actinomycetota; class Actinomycetes; order Pseudonocardiales; family Pseudonocardiaceae; genus Saccharopolyspora; species Saccharopolyspora sp. NPDC050642. The sequence goes on from NZ_JBFAIN010000002.1 coordinate 39,014, forward strand.
CTCCTCGACCAGCTCGACGGTCATGGCCATGCCGTCGTCCTCGCTGGAGGTCAGCGACAGCGCTTCGGGGCGCACGCCGAAGGTGATCTCCTTGAGGTCGCCCGCGGCGGCCACGGCCTCGCGCGGCAGCGGGATCGTGGCGCCGTCGAGCACCGCGCCGTCGCTGGTCAGCGGCACCGTCTTGAGGTTCATCGCGGGCGATCCGATGAAGCCGGCGACGAAGGCGTTGGCCGGGTTCTCGTACAGCTCGCGCGGGCTGGCGCACTGCTGCAGCAGCCCGTCCTTGAGCACCGCGACGCGGTGCCCCATCGTCATCGCCTCGACCTGGTCGTGGGTGACGTAGATCGTGGTGGTGCCCAGCCGCTTCTGCAGCGCCGCGATGTTCGCGCGGGTCTCCACCCGAAGCTTGGCGTCGAGGTTGGACAGCGGCTCGTCCATCAGGAACACGCTGGGCTCGCGGACGATCGCGCGACCCATCGCGACCCGCTGCCGCTGACCGCCGGAGAGCGCCTTGGGCTTGCGGTCCAGGTACTTCTCGAGGTCCAGCATCCGCGCGGCCTCGGTGACCTTCTCCTTGATGACACCCTTGGGCGTCTTGCGCAGCTTCAGCGCGAAGCCCATGTTCTCCGCGACCGTCATGTGCGGGTACAGGGCGTAGGACTGGAACACCATCGCGATGTCCCGCGACTTCGGCGGGGTGTTGGTGACATCGTTGCCACCGATGGTGATGCCGCCCTCGTCGACGTCCTCCAGCCCGGCCAGCATCCGCAACGCCGTCGACTTGCCGGACCCCGACGGCCCCACCAGCACCAGGAACTCACCATCGGCGATGTCCAAGGCGAGCTTGTCCACCGCCCGGACCGGTGGACTCCCCTGGTAAACGCGCGAGGCGTTGACGTAAGCAACCTCAGCCATCTGTGACACCTTTCACGGAATCGGTCATGAAAACGTAACCGCAAAATGGCTCGGGGTCAGCCCCTCGAATGAACCAACTCGGAGCGTGATCACTCTGCGTCGCTCCGTGTTCATGATTCGAACGTAGGTGGGATCTGCATCATGCTCACTTCACCGAGGGGTACTGAACCGTTACGGTTCCTCCATGGCGCGGTCAACGAATGCCCGGCGGCCTGCGACGCTCGCATCGCTCGCTGCAGAACTCGGGGTCTCCCGGACGACGGTTTCCAACGCGTACAACCGTCCGGACCAGCTCTCCCCGGAGCTGCGCAAGCGAGTCCTGGAGACCGCTCGCCGACTCGGCTACCCGGGGCCGGATCCGGTCGCGAGGTCGTTGCGGACCAGGAAGGCGGGCGCCGTCGGCCTGCTGCTCACCGAGAACCTCTCCTACGCGTTCCGCGACCCGGGCGCCGTCGGCTTCCTCGAAGGACTCGCGCTGGCCTGCGAAGACGCCGGTCAGGGCCTGCTGCTGATCCCGGCGAGCCCGGAGCGCGAGGACGTCGCCTCGGTCCACCGCGCCGGCGTCGACGGCTTCGTCGTGTACTCCGTCCCCGAGGACGACCCGCACCTGGCCGCGGTGCTCGAACGACCCGTCCCGGTGGTGGTCTGCGACCAGCCGCGCCTGGACAACCTGGACTGGGTCGGCCCGGACGACGGGAAGGCCATCAAGAGCGTCGCCGACCACCTGATCGGACTAGGGCACCGCCGCATCGGCGTGCTGTGCATGCGCCTGGCCCGGGGCCGCAACGACGGGCCCGCGTCGGTGCAGCGGCAGGCCAACGCCAGCTTCCACGTGCAGAAGGCCAGGCTGACCGCGCTGGCCGAGGTGTTCAGCGAGGCGGGCGTGGACTGGACGAAGGTGCCGGTGGTGGAGCGCTTCGACCACACCACGGCCTCCGGGGCGTCGGCGGCGGCGCAGCTGCTGGAGATCGACCCCGAGATCACCGCCATCGTGTGCACCTCGGACATCCTCGCGCTCGGCGCGCTGAGCGAGGCCCGCAACCGCGGCCTGCGGGTGCCGGAGGACCTGACCATCACGGGCTTCGACGGCATCCCGGACGCGGAGCGGGCGGGCCTGACGACGGTGCGCCAGCCGTGGCTGGAGAAGGGCCGCGCGGCCGGGCGCCTGCTGCTGGAGGCCAGCGAGCCGGGCCGCCCCCGCCACATCCAGCTGGAAACCCAGCTGATCACCGGCGCCACCTCGGCCCCGCCCCGCTCGGCGGAGGAGCGCTGGTTCGGCCCGTGATCGCGCTGATCACGTCCCGGACAGGCCGCCGTCCACGGCGGTGTAGCCGCCGGTGACGTGCCTGGTGAGGTCGCTGGCGTAGGCGACGATCGCGGCGGCCACGTCCTCGGTCCCGGCGACCCGGCCCAGCGGCGTGCGCGCCCCGGTCTCGTCGATCATCGCCTGCTGCTGCGCACCGGCGTTGGCAGCGGTGGGCACGAATCCGGGCGCCACGATGTTCACCCGGATGACGTTGCACACCAGCACGTCCACGTCGCCGAACTCGTCGGCGACCCGGTCGACCACCCGCGCCATGTCGTCGGCATCGCCGGCGTCCCCGGGACGGCGACGGCGCGGGATCCGGCGGCCTCGACGGCCATGGCCTCGCTGCGGGACGGCCCGATGCGGTTCTCCCGGCTGCGCGCGAAGATCGGCGGGATCAGCGAGAAGATGCTGTCGCAGACGCTCCGCGTCCTCGTGCGCGACGGGCTGATCGAGCGCACGGTGGAGCCGTCGAGCCCGCCCAAGGTCAGCTACGAGCTGACGCCCCTCGGCTGTGACCTGGCAGATCCGCTCCAACACCTGATCCACCGGATAGCGGCCCGAGCCGACGACGTGGTGGAAGCCAACGCCGCTTCGACCACACCTGACCGCAGACCCCGCGCCGTGGGGGGACGCAAGGGCCGGTTTCACGCGAAACCGCCACCGACGTCAGGCACGGGGCTTCCCGACTTCGCCTGAAATCGGAAATCTCCTCGGCCTGGTGGGTCAGTAGTTCGCCCACTCCCCCTGGGCGTACTCGAGGATCGTCGGGTGCATCAGGGTCGACGGTTCCAGGCCCGGGATCCTGGTGCGGTCCGGCGAAAACGTCGCCGCCGCTTGCAGCGTCGCCGCATCCAGGGACCGCAGCGGCGGGGCGTCGGCCGGGAGCCGCAGCGGCGGAGCCCCGGGCGAGGCGAGCGGTGTCCGGCCGGACGCGGCTATCGAGGGTCCGCCCGTCGTGCGGTCGTCGGCAGTTTCAATTGAAACTGCCGAGTCTGGGGCGGAACCCGAGGTCACGTTGGCCAGGTGGAAGCCCCATTCGCCGAAGCTGGGCATCGCGATCTGGTACGGGACCGTGTTCAGGCCCGCCGACCTCATCGTCGACTCGATGCACCAGAACGCCTTCGGCGCGAAGAACGGCGACCCCGCCTGCACCACCACTCGCGCGTTGTCCGACATCGCGTGCCGGACCAGGCCGTAGAACTCCGTCGAGTACAGCTTCGCCGTCGCCGTGGAGTCCGCGTCGGGCATGTCCACGAGCACCACGTCGTAGCGTTCGCGGTTGTCCCGCAGCCAGCTGAAGGCGTCCGCCGCGATCGCCCGCACCCGCGGGTCCGCGAAGGCGTCCTGGTTCAAAGTGGACACTCGGGGGTCGGTGCGCGCCAGCTCCAGCACCGCCGGGTCGAGGTCCACCAGCGTGGCCTCGCGGACATCCGGGTACCGCAGCACCTCGCGCAGCGCCAGGCCGTCGCCGCCGCCCAGCACGAGCACCCGCTCCCGCGGCCCGGCCATCGCCGGGTGCACCAGCGCCTCGTGGTACCGGTACTCGTCCATCGAGCTGAACTGCAGGTCTCCGTTGAGGTACAGCCGGGTGTCGCTGTTCCCGTTCAACGAAACCGACTCGGTCAGCACGACGTCCTGGTACGGCGTGCGCTCCGAATGCACCACGGGGTCCGCGTACAGCGCCTGGCGCGCGGTGACCTCGAAGTCGTCGGCGAACGCGTAAGCCCCGACGAGCACGCCGCCGACCAGCACGGTCGCCCCGGTCAGCAGCAACGTCGCGCGCTTGGAGAGCTCGCGGCGGAAGACGGTCAGCACCAGCCCGATGCCGGCGGCGGCGTTGACCATGCCGACCAGCAACGCGCCCTGCACCTGCCCGAACAGCGGCAGCAGCAGGAACGGGAACGCCAGCCCGCCGACGAGGCCGCCGACGTAGTCGGCCGCGAACAGGTCGGCGACCGCGGAACCCGCGTCCTGCCGCCGGATCCGCTGCAGCAGCACCATCAGCAGCGGGATCTCCGCGCCGATCAGCACGCCGAGCACGAGCGCGGTGGCGATCAGCGCGGGCATGTACAGGCTCAGCCACGCGAACGCGGCGTACAGCCCGAGCACGCTGACCCCACCGAGCAGCGCGAGCAGCAGCTCGATGCCCGCGAACGCCGGAGCCGCCCAGCGCTGCAGGGGTTTCGCGGCGAGCGCGCCGACGCCCATCGCGAACACCATCAGCGACAGCACGATCGACGCCTGGCCGACGGTGTCGCCGATCAGGTAGCTGCCGAGCGCGACCAGCGCTAGCTCGTAGACCAGACCGCAGGCGGCGCAGATGAAGACGGCCACCAGCACCGCGGTCCGGGCGACCCGGCCGCGCGGCTTGACCGGAACGGCGGGCTCGGCGGCGGGCTCGGCGCTCACCGACACGCGCGGCTCACCAGATCGAGGCGGCGATGATCACCGCGATCACCACGTGCGTCGTCGCCGACACCCAGGTCGCCGGGTGCATGTTCGGGGAGGAGAGCTCGTCGCCGAGCTTGCCGGGCGTGACCGCGTCGATCAGCAGGAACGACAGGCTCATCAGGATGAGCCCGAGGAGACCGAAGACGAGGGTGTCGATCAGCCCGGCGATCAGGTCGTCGGCGCTGCCCACGATCGCGGTGGTCAGGATGATCCCGACCCCGATCAGGCCGGAGACCAGCAGCAACGCCGCGTTCGGGTTGCGCTGGACCCAGATCAGGTCGCGGAGCTTGCCCGGCGTGGCCAGGTCGACGAGCACGTAGCCGAGCGCCATCATCGCCACGCCGATCACCCCGTAGGCGACCGCGGCGATCAGGCCGGCGAGCATTTCCTGGAGCAAGGTGAGGCCCTCCTGGTGTCGTGTTCGGTGCGGTCAGCGGCGGGGACCTGCCGGCGGCGGTCCCTGCGGCGGCGGTGGCCAGGACTGCCGCGGGCCCCCGGGCGGCGGAGGCCACCCCTGCTGCCCCGGAGCCGAGGGTCCTCGCGGCGGGTGCGGTCCGCTCGGCGGCGGCCCCTGCAGCGGCGGTGCAGGCGGCGGCCCTTGCGATCCGCCAGGTGGCGGGCCCTGCGGCGCGGGCGGCGGCGTTCCCTGCGGAGGCCCAGGCGGGCCGCCCTGCGGTCCGGGCTGACGCCCGGGCGGCGGATCTCCCTGCGGCGGCGCTGCCCCCTGCGGTCCCCCCGGTGGCGGTGCGGGCGGAGTGTCCGATGTGGACTTCTGCTTCGCGCGGGCCCGGAAGCCCAGCAGCAAGCCGAGCACCACGACGACGCCCAGCCCGCCGAGCCAGGCCCAGGGCACCCAGTCCGAGCCCGAACCGTCGCCCTTCGGCAGCGGCGGGACCGAGGCGGTGCCCGAGGCGTCCTCGGTCGCCCGCGGCGCCGTCAGCACGCCGTTCTCCACCAGCAGCAAGGGCAATCCGAGCGCGGCCTGCCCGGTCGCGGTCACCGGTTCCGCTGCCAGCGAGTCGGCGGTGACGCCGAGGTTCACGAAGTCGTCCGCGTCCAGCTGCGCGTCGAGGTCGCCGGACGCCGCGACCTTGATGTCGGCCGCGTCGGCGTCGTCGTCGGTGTCGCCGGCCGCGACGAACACCTGGGTCTCGGCCCAGCGCGGGCAGCTGTCGGCCGGGACGCCGGGGCCGCGGCTGGAGCCCTGGTCGAACTGCTCCGTCGAGCCGTCGACCAGCTTCCAGCCGAAGCACACCCCGTGCGCCCGCTCCGCCTCCGCGAGCCGCTGCGCGAGCTGCTGCGCATCGGCGGGGGTGAACCGCTCGATCGGCGGCCCCGAGTAGCTCGTGCCGTCCAGGTAGTAGGTGGTTTCCTCCGAGGTGAAGGTGTTCTGCGCGGACTCGCCGCCGATCGTCCCGGCGACCGCCAGGCCGACGGCGATGACGGCGCCCGCGGTCACGACGAGTCCGACCTTCTTGCCGCTCATTTGCCCGCTCCCGGCCCCCGGCCGCGGAAGCTCTCGCCGTGCGGGCTGCTCCAGCCCCAGACGCCGCCGACGTGGCTGTGGTAGCGGCGGTAGGCGCGGTCGGAGTCCATCAGGTGGATCACCGATCCGGGCGCCTGCGGCTGGATGATCACCGCGTCGCCGGAGTACCGCAGGTAGATGCCCGACGAGTCGGCGTACTGGGACTGCGGGCGCCACTTCGAGGTGATCTCGGCGGCGACGACGCTCGGCGGTTTCGGGCTCGTGTAGGCCCGGTTGTCGGAGTCGCCGGACAGGTCGAGGTGGGCGGCGCGGGTGTAGTTCTTCGCGACGTAGCCGTGCGGCCCGGTGCCGGTGGAGAAGATCGTCACCAGCCCGATGATCAGGGCCAATACCGCGGCGGCGCCGGCGATCACGAACCAGAAGCGAGGTTTCACCGGTCAGTCCGCCGTCGGGTAGATGAGCACGTCATAGCGGCTGAGCGCTTCGCCGCTGCTGGCTTCCCAGTCGGCGTCGCCGTAGGACTCGAAGCCCAGCATCGATCCGTCCGAGGCCTCGTAGTCGTGGTAGCGCACGGTGCCCCGCTCGGCCAGGCCGGTGGTGGCCTCGCTGCGGAACTCGGCGCTGCCGGATTCCTCGGAGTGGTAGGTGCGGCCGCCGAAGTCGATCGTCTTCGGGCCGGGCTCGCCGGCGTCGGCGACGGGCGTCCACAGCGAGAGGATCAGGTCCGGGTCCTCTTCCACGGCCAGCCACACCTGCCCGCCCTTGGCGTCGTCGAGCAGGTGCTCCGCCCAGGTCCAGCCGCCTTCGGAGAGCCGGATGGTGCCGCGGACGGTGTAGGTGCCGCCGCGCACCTCGACGATGTCGCCGGCCTTCAGCGCCCGCGGGTCGCCGCGCAGCGAGTCCTGGTCACCGGTGTGGAACGGATCGGTGGGCCGGGTTTCCGGTTTCGCGGCGGACCGCTTGGCCCGCATCCCCATGATCACGGCGAACACCGCGACGACGATCAGCACGATGATCACGACGATCAGCGTTGCGGTCAGTCCGTTCACCCGTCCGCCTTCCCCTCGTGCGAGCGTCCGGCACAGAGCGTATTAGCCCGCCCCCGACGGGATGACATCAATCGCCCAAATCGTGACCAGTTGAACGTTGAACGGACCAATCGGCGCGCTGAGTGGCGAGTCCGTTCACTCCACCCAACAGGCGGAAGCGAACGGGCCGATCACGCCGCAGAACGAGGCGAACAGGCCATTCACCCCACCGAACAAAGCGAACGGCCCGCTCACCTCTCCCGGCAGGCGGAAGCGAACGGACCGTTTGCGCCGTAGAGCGTGGCGAACAGGCCGTTCGCCTCTCCTCGACAGAACTATGCGGACAGCAGCTGGGCGCAGCGGATCAGGCCCAGGTGGGAGTACGCCTGCGGGTGGTTGCCCAGGGAGCGCTCCGCGATCGGGTCGTACTCCTCCGACAGCAGCCCCGTCGGACCGGCCGTGTCGACGATCTGCTGGAACAGCTCCTCCGCCTCCGTGCGGCGGCCGATCAGCAGGTACGCCTCGATCAGCCAGGCCGCGCACAGGTGGAAGCCGCCCTCGTCGCCGGGCAGCCCGTCGTCGCGGCGGTAGCGGTACACGGTGGACCCGCTGCGCAGCTCCGCCTCGATCGCCGTGACGGTGGCCTGGAACCGCTCGTCGGACGGGTCGATCAGCCCGGACAGCCCGACGTGCAGCGACGCCGCGTCCAGGTCCGAGCCCTCGTAGGCGGTGGTGAACGCCTGCACGTCCGGGTGCCAGCCGTTCTTGACCACGTCCTGGCCGATCTGGTCGCGCAGCGGCGCCCACGACGGGTCGGCCTCGCGGCCGTACGCGGTCGCCAGCTTCACCGCGCGGTCCAGCGTCACCCAGCACATGACCTTGGAGTACACGTGGTGGCGCGGCACGTCGCGCTCTTCCCAGATGCCGTGGTCGGGCTCGAACCAGCGGTGCGAGACGGCCTCGGCCATCGCCTTCACCAGGTCCCAGTCCACGTCCCGGATCCGGCCGGTGGCCTGCGCGAGGTGCGTGATCAGCTCCACCACGGGCCCGAACACGTCCAGCTGCACCTGCTGGTCGGCGAGGTTGCCGACGCGGACCGGCCGCGATCCGGCGTAGCCGGGCAGGCTGTCGATCACGGCCTCCGGGCCGAGCCCGGTGCCCTGCAGCGTGTACAGCGGGTGCAGCCGCTCCGGGCCGGGCAGCGTCTCCAGCACCCGGTGCAGCCAGTTCAGGAACGCCTCGGCCTCGCCCGTGGAGCCGAGCGTGACCAGCGCCTGCGCGGTCATCGCGCCGTCGCGCAGCCAGCAGTACCGGTAGTCCCAGTTGCGGACGCCGCCGATCTCCTCCGGCAGCGAGGTGGTGGCGGCCGCCATGATCCCGCCGGTGTCGGTGTTGCACAGCCCGCGCAGCGTCAGCGCGGAGCGGGCGACCAGGTCGCGCTCCACGTCGGGCAGCGACAGCGTCTTCATCCACTCCGACCAGTACCGGTCGGCCACGTCGCGGCGCTCGACCTCGGCGTCCGCCGACGACAGGTCGTCGGTGCCGCAGCGCAGCTCCAGCACGACCGGGTTGTCCTCGCGCGGGTCGACGACCGCGTGCGCGGATTCGTGCATGCCGTCGGAGGTGATCTCCCACTGCACGCCCGGCGAGTACAGCACCATCGGCTCGGCGGTGCCCTGCACCCGCAGCCCGCCGGCCTCGGCGGTCAGCCGCACCGGCACCTGCCCGAACTCGGGGCGCGGCGCGAACTCCACCGCCGCAGGCACGCTGCCGCTGATCACCCGGACCACGTCGGTGCGGTGGCTGTCGGTGCCGTGCGCGAGGTAGTCCGTGACCAGCAGCCGCGACCAGCGGGTTTCCACGATCATGGTGTTCGGCACGTACCGCTGGCCCAGCGGCAGCGGGCTGCGCTGGGCGCCGTTGCCGCCCTGCGGGCGGATCGTGAAGTGCCCGGCGCCGGGGCCGCCGAGCAGGTCGGCGAACACCGCGGCCGAGTCGGGGCCGGGGTGGCACATCCAGGTCAGCCGCGCGTCGGGGGTGACCAGGGCGACGGTGCGCTCGTTGGACAGCATCGTCAGCCGCTCGATCGGCGGGGCCTGCTCGCCGTAGAGCCAGGTGCGCCGTTCCTCCATCAGGAACGCCAGCACGGTCGCGACCTCGGTGGTGCTGCCGATCCGGTAGGCCGCCAGCGTCTCCCCGTCACCGACCTTGATGCCCAGGTCGGGGCCGTGCAGCCGGGCGAATGCCTTCTCGTCGGTGACGTCGTCGCCGAGGAAGATGGCCGCGGTGGCGCCGACCTGGTGGCGCAGCGCGTCGAGCGCGTTGCCCTTGTCGGTCTGCACCACGGCCAGCTCGATGACCGCCTTGCCCTCGGTGACCTGCACGCCTTCCCAGGCCGCCGGGCCGGTGCGGACGGTGTCCAGCACCTCCTCGGCGACCTCGGCTTCGGCGCGCCGGACGTGCACCGCGACGCTGGCGGGTTTGTTCTCCAGCGTGACGCCGGGTTTACCGCGCACGATGTCCTGCAGGGCGATCTGCAGCTCCGTGCGCAGCTGGGTGGCTTCGGGTTCGAGTTCGTGCACGAACCCGACGTCGAACTCCGAGCCGTGGCTGCCGACGAGGTAGACCTCGGCGGGCAGCCGGGACAGGGTGGCGAGGTCGCGCAGCGCGCGGCCGGAGATCACCGCCGTGGTGGTCGCCGGCAGCGCGGCCAGCGACCGCAGGGCGTGCACCGATTCGGGCAGCGGTTTGGCCTGGGTGGGGTCCGCCACGATGGGGGCGAGGGTGCCGTCGTAGTCGCAGGCGACCAGAAGTCGAGGCGTCCGCGCGAGCTGCACGATCACGCGACGCAGCTCGGCAGGAAGGGCTTCGGCGGTCAACGCCATACTCCTCAGGGGGGCGCGGTCAAGTCGTTTGTGGATCGATCCCGTTCGCGCCACGGTGGTGACCGTCGACGGCGAGCGGTTCGAACAAGTATCGCTGAGGCCGGGCCGTCCGTGTTGTGGACCGGTTACTCGCGGCTACTCCACGAGCGGTGCGCCCAACGCTTCGAGGAACGACCGCGCCCAGCGGTCGACATCGTGCGTGAGCACCTGCCTACGCAGTGCGCGCATCCTACGGCGTCCTTCGGCCTCGTCGATGTCGAGGGCCGCGAGCAACGCGTCCTTGACCCCGTCCAGGTTATGCGGGTTCACCAGGAACGCGCTCGTGAGTTCGGCCGCAGCACCGGCGAATTCGCTCAGCACCAGCGCGCCGCCGAGGTCGTGGCGGCAGGCCACGTACTCCTTGCACACCAGGTTCATGCCGTCCCGCACCGGCGTCACGACCATGACGTCGGCGGCGCAGTAGAAGGTCACCAGGTCTCTGCGGTCCACCGAGGTGTGCAGGTAGTGCACGGCCGGGTGACCGACGCGGCCGAACTCGCCGTTGATCCGCCCGACCTCGCGCTCGATGTCCTCGCGCATCTGCTTGTAGTGCTCGACGCGTTCCCGGCTGGGCGTGGCGATCTGGATCATCGTCACGTCCTCGGCCTTGATGTGGCCTTCGGCGAGCAGCTCGTGCATCGCGTGCAGCCGCACGTCGATGCCCTTGGTGTAGTCGAGGCGGTCGACGCCGAGCATGATCTTCTTCGGGTTGCCGAGCTCGGCACGCAGCGTCTTCACCCGCTGCTGGATCTCCTTGGTGCGCGACAGCTTGTCGAGCCCGGCGGCGGCGATGGAGATCGGGAACGCGCCGACGCTCACGGTGCGGTCGCCGACCTGCACGACGCCGGGCCGGGAGCGGACGCCGACCTGGCCGCGGCTGGGTTCGAAGCCGGCCAGCCGACGGGCCAGCCACAGGAAGTTCTGCGCGCCGCCAGGCCGGTGGAAACCGACCAGGTCGGCGCCGAGCAGCCCGCGCACGATCTCGGTGCGCCACGGCAGCTGCATGAACAGCTCGACCGGCGGGAACGGGATGTGCAGGAAGAACCCGATGCGCAGATCGGGCCGGAGCTCCCGGAGCATCGCCGGGACCAGCTGCAGCTGGTAGTCCTGCACCCACACCGTCGCGCCTTCGGCGCTGACCTCGGCGGCGGCCTCCGCGAACCGCTTGTTGACCCGCCGGTAGGAGTTCCACCAGGCGCGGTTGTACACCGGCGGCACGACCACGTCGTGGTACAGCGGCCACAGCGTGGCGTTGGAGAATCCCTCGTAGTACTCGGCGAATTCGTCCGCCGACAGCGGCACCGGGTGCAGCTGCAGGCCGTCGTCGCTGAACGGTTCGACCTCGATGTCGGCGACGCCGGGCCAGCCGACCCACGCGCCGCGCCGGGCGCGCAGGAACGGCTCCAGCGCGGTGACCAGCCCGCCGGGGCTGTGCCGCCAGCGTTCCGTGCCGTCGTCGAGGCGTTCCAGATCCACCGGCAGCCGGTTCGCGACCACGACGAAGTCCGCTCGATCGGGCGTGCTGCCCTTGCTCACCGGTATTCCTCCCGCCGTGTTGGCCACCTGTCGCGAGGCTAGCCAATCCAACCTGCTGCTGCGTGCTGCGTGTGGGGCAAACCGGGCCGGTCGGCCCGTGGGTCGTCCGGCCCGTCGGAACGCCGCCGGAAGACCCGCAACCGATCAGTCGATCCGGCGCTTGGCAGGGCGCAGCGGGCCGGACATCCGCGGCCCGGCGAACCGGCGTTCCAACCTACCGAGCCGGGAGCGGACCGGCTGCGCGAGATATTCGCCGAGCACCACGCCGGCACCGAGCGCGAGCCCGGTGGCGACGGCGAGCATCAGCGTGGCGACGCCGGTCGGGCTGCCAAGCACGGACAGCTCGTACAGCCCGCGGTAGGTCGCGAATCCGGGCAGCAGCGGCGCGACGCCGGAAACGGCGATCACCAGCGCGGGGATCCGCAGCCGCCGCGCGATGATCCCGCCGATGAAACCGACCACGGTCGTCGCCACGGCCCCGGCCAGCACGGTGTGCACGTCGACCAGCGTCAGCAGCGAGTGCACCGCCGCGGCCACGCCACCGCCGATCCCGGCCGCGAGCAGCGGCCGCGGCGGCGCGTAGCTGGCGAGCGCGAAGCATGCCGACGTGGACGCACCGGCGAGCATCTGCACGGGCAGGTGCAGGGCCGGTGCCAGCACTTCGGCGCGCCCGAGGCTCTGCGCATCCAGGCTGCCGACGGACTCACCGCCGATGCGCACGCCGATGTACAGCGAAAGCACGACGCCGGCGATCAGCCCGGCGGACATCAGGGCCAGTTCGGCGATCCGGCCTGCGGCGGTGACGTTGTAGCCGGTGATGGCGTCCTGCATGGAACCGACCACGGTCATACCGGACAACAACACGATGATGCTCGCCGCGATCGCCAACGCGGCGTTGTCCAGCATGCCGGTGGCGTAGCAGCCCAGCGCGACCGCGGTGGCGATCGCCCCGCCGACGGCCTGTTGGAAGAAGAACGGCAGCGCGCGCTTGTTCAGCAACCGCCCGACGCGGTCCACCAGCGCGGTCGATCCGGCGGCGACCAGCGGCAGCAGCGGGGTGGAGCCACCGCCGAGCAGCACGGCCAGCGAGGCGGCCATGCCGGCCCAGGACAGCGTGGCGACCCAGCGGGGGAACGGGTGCGGCGCGGTGGTGATCCGGTCCAGCTCGGCGTAGGCCTCGGCGGCGGTCAGCTCATTGGCGGTGATCCGCCGCAGCAGCGCCTCGACGTCGGCGAGGCGCGTGTAGTCCAGGGAGCGGTTGCGGACCACTCGCAGCGAGGTGATCGGCGGCAGGTCGGTGCCTCGGTAGGTCGACACCGTGATCGACGTGTAGATGACGTCGACCTCGGTGTGCGGCAGACCGTAGGCGCTGACGACGGCGATGATCGTCGCGGTCACGTCCGAGGCGCCGGCCCCGCTGGCCATCTGCACCTCGCCGATGCGCAGCCCGAGGTCGAGCACGAGGTGGACGGTGGATTCGTCGGGCAGAGCCGGCCCGTAGACGACGTTGCGAGCCCCGGGCGGCATGGTCAGTTCCGGGTCGCGCCGCCGCAGCACACCGCGGGCGCGGTGCGTGATTCCCACTGCTGGTCTTCCTTCCTGCCGGGCCGCCTTGCGGGCGGGCCGCCGTGCCTGATCTTCCCCTCGGGCATCGCCTGTCATGAGCCGACCGTTGCACTCACAATCTGTGTCGTCCATCACTGATTTCCGGCCAGTCGTCGACCGCACCGGAAGTCACCGCCCGGCGCCGGTCGCGCGGCCGCTTTCCACCCCGGGCGGATGGACGCATACGATGTCCCCGCACGACGGAAGTGCATGCCGCTGTAGCTCAGTTGGTAGAGCGCCCGCCTTGTAAGCGGACGGTCAGGGGTTCGAGTCCCCTCAGCGGCTCCAAAGGTACCTGACCTGCGCTTTTGACGAAATCAGACGATCTGTCGATTGCAGCACAAAAACGCCCCGCCCGGCATCGGCCGAGCGGGGCGCATTGGTTCGAACGGCCGGAGCTGAAGTTCCGGCAGCTCATGTCTCGTGAGCACTTTGGATCGCCATAGCGCTCCAAAACACTCACGACCACCTACCGGCGGAACCGGCCAGCCTTGACCTGGCCGAGGAAGGCCGCGAAGGCGTCACGGCTGAACGCCAGGACCGGGCTCGCCTCGCCGAGCTTGGAGTCCCGAACGCCACGAGCGCCAGGAGCAGCGCCAACCTCGACGCACTGCTGCGGATTCCCGCTGCTCCTAGTCGACTTGTGCCAGTTGGTGAACGCGCTCGCGTTCATGCTGACCCTCCTGGAGGACGATTGATCACAGATAGTTGTCCGCTTCGCGGAGCAAGTAGTCACGAGAGGCCACCGGATCGAGTGCTGCCCCTGTGAGCCGTGCCCACAAGTGACTGTACGTCTCGACGTCGTCCTCCTCGTCGAGGTATCGGCCGTCGTGAAAGTCCTCCAGGTAGACGAACTCCAGCGGCCCGGCCTTGCCCGGCGACGGAATGCGGAAAGTCGTGAACGGGTAGGTGCAAGCAGGCGGGTAAGTCCTGGCTTTGAACGGCAGGATCTGCAGCTGGACGTTTGCCAACGTCGCCACCTCGGCGAGGTGTAGCAGCTGCTCACGCATCACCTTTGCGTCACCGACCTGCCGAAGCACAGATGACTCCGACATCACGAACCCGATCTCGGGCGCCGACGAGCGGTCGACGATCTTCTGTCGCTCCAGCCGCGCCCTGATGGCGTTGTCGATTGACTGATCGAACACTCGCGGGCCGCCCTCGGTGAACATCGCCCGCATGTAGCCCTCGGACTGGAGAAGTCCAGGTACTAGCTCGGCCTGGTAGTAGCGGATCGTGCTGGCGTCCTGTTCAAGGTCGACTGCCATCCGGAAATGCTTTGCGTAGACGGATCGGTAGCCGGACCAGCGTCCGCGTTGGTTGCAGTGCTTAGCAGTCTCCAGCGCCCATGCCTTCTCCTCGTCCGTCGCTCCGTACTTGTCGAGGAGAACCTGGATGTCGAGCGTGCGGACACTGCTCTGACCTCGTTCAAGACGACTGAGCTTGGTTTCCTTGTTGCCCAACACCTCAACGGCTTCGGCCAGAGTCAAACCGCGATCTTCACGAAGCCGCTTCAGTTCCTTGCCGAGCTGCAGCTGAAGCACTGTCGGTGTTGGCATGTCGATCAGCTTTCCATGCTTCCTGGCATTCACGCCTCAGGCACGAGTGCCCCGGTGTCGTGAGTGGCAATGGTCGCTCAGGCAACCATTGCCACTCACGACCTCACTGGCTCCCGTTCGGATGAAAGTTCTCCGTGACATGTCATCGTAGGATTTCGTTCTGATAGAAACCTATCGTGACATGTCACCGAGACTTCGGGGGTTGACGTGGTTGCGAACGACATGAGGCCCGATCCGTGGCTGGTTCCGCATCTGGATGCGTTGCGGGCGAGTGTTCGGGCCGGGTTTCGGTTCCTGCACCTGCCTCGGTTCGACGATGTCCTTGTCCTGCAAGGACACCGGGTCGAACACGGGGCGATGGACATGTTCCGGGCGAGCTCGGCCGACGACGCGCTCGCGGCGCGGTTCCGCGTCGAAGACCTGGAAACCGGCTCACCACAAGCGGTTTGGCACCGGTACGGGCCGGTAGCCGATGCGGTCCGCGCGCTGCTTGAGCTTCCGCCGCACGGCTCGCCCGGCGCGCCGAGCTTGGCTCGGTCGCGGTCGTTGTGGCTTCCCGGCGATGACCTGCTTCGGAACGGAGGACTGGGATGACTTGGTTGCTGTGGTTCTTCGCGGGATACGTGCCCGGCCTCGCCGTGCTGGTCATCGCGTTGTGCCGATTGAACGGCCGCGAGCCGACCGGTCAGCACTCCGGTTCCGGCGATGGCGCGCTGACCGTCGAACGCCTCATCGCGCGCGTCGAGAACGACCAGGTGTCAACGGATTGCTACGGCAGGCACGCGCTTCGCGATCCGGGACTGTTCCGGGTGGCGGTGTAGCCGTGGCCCAGAACTCCAAGCCACCGCGCGTGGTCCGGGTGAAGCACACCAAGCCGAATCGCTTCCTGCCGATGGCTTGGCGCGTCGAACGGCTCTCGCCCACCGAGGCCTACACCATCCGCTGGGGACGCGGCGCGGGCTACTTCACCGTCCACCGCGGCGACATCGGCAGCTCCCCCGACGACGCCCACCTGATCGACACCGTCCACATAGGTCACGGCTGGGCGGACGAGGCCGACGTGGCCGCCCAGCTCCGGACCTGGTTGCGCCACAAGGCGAATCCCCATCGCCGAACGGCGTGACCGAGACTCCGCCCGATGCCGCCTCCCCCCGACCCCGAGGCATCGAGCGGACGGCCGGTCGGCGCAGGCCCCGCGCCGACCGGCCACCCCCCGGCTCGTGAGTGTTCGTTCCGGTAAGAACCGGAGTCATCGCTCACGAGCACGAACCTGGCTCGGGCTGGCGCCGCGCACGCGTTTGAATGCGGTGCTGAAGGCGAAGTCGTTCTGGTAGCCGACCTTCCGCGCCACCGATGCCACCGTCGCGCCCGGCTCGCGCAGGAGGTCCGCCGCCAACGCCATCCGCCAGGACGTCAGGTACGACAGCGGCGGTTCGCCTACCAGCTCCGCGAAGCGCCGCGCGAACGCCGCTCGCGAGACGTCCGCCGCAGCCGCGAGCGAAGCGACGGTCCACGCATGGCCGGGATCGCCGTGCATCGCGCGAAGCGCCGCGCCCACGACGGGATCGGCCAGCGCCCGGTACCAGGCCGGCGGTTCCGCTCCCGGGCTGGCGAACCAGGCGCGCAGGGTCCGGACCAGCAGCAGGTCCAGCAGCCGGTCCAGGACGAGCTGCTGACCGGGCTGATCGACGTCGAGTTCCTCGGCGAGCAGGGCCACGGCCGACGACGGACCGCCTGCGGAAGCCGGCACGACGATCAGCGGCGGCAGTGCATCCAGCAGCCGCTGCCCGATGTCACCCGCGAGCCGGTACGCGCCGGTGACCAGCGCGACCGGGGCTTCGGCGAGGCTGCCGTACGTGCGTGGGCCGAGCCGCGGGCTGTCCTCCTCTGCGAGCGTCGCACCGTCCGACGTGCTCGTGCAGTGCCGCGCGTGGTGGATGCGCACCTGCGGCGGCGTGTCCGGGCTGTCGGCGATCCCGTGCGGCCGAGGTCCGCGCACGATCGCGGTGTCGCCTGCCCGCAGCGGTGCGGCTTCGCCCCCGTCCGGAACCACCCAGACCTCGCCGCGCAGCACCGCGTAAAGCGTCAGCGGCGCGGGCTCGTCATTCAGCCAGGACCACGGCGGCGAGGCGATGTTCTGCCGGATCACCGCCCCGTCGGCCCGAACTGCTCGCAACACGTCGGCCAGCGCATCCACCCGTTCAACGTAGACGAACGCGAAGGCATCGGAGCCGATCACCCATGGATCGTCCAGCCGTTCGTGAGTTGAGGTGGACGCATGACAGCAGACATCACCTTGGTCCTCGGCGCGACGGGCAAGACCGGGCGGCTGGTCGCCGACGGGCTGCGGGCTCGCGGAAGGGCGGTGCGCGCGGCCGCCCGCTCGGCCGGGACCCGGTTCGACTGGGACGCCCCGGAGACCTGGCCCGCCGCGCTCGACGGCGTGCGAGCGGTGTACGTCGTGACTCCGATGAAACCGTCCTTCTCCGCCGGATCCGTCGCCTCCTTCGTCGCCGCCGCCGAGACCGCCGGGATCGGGAAGCTCGTACTGCTCTCGGGATTGAGCGCCGGATACGGCAGCCGGCCGATGCTCTCGCGCGAGGAACCGGTGACGGAATCGGCGCTGGACTGGACGATCCTGCGACCAGGCGCCTTCCAGCAGAACTTCGCCTCGAGGCCGTACCCCGAAGCCGTCCGCGACGGCGAACTGCGGCTACCGCTCGGCGCGGCCCGCTCGGCGTACATCGACGTCGCGGACATCGCCGAGGTGGCGGTCGAAACGCTGACCACCGAGGGCCACTCGCGGCGGATCTACGAACTGGCCGGTCCCCGAGCGCTGTCGTTCCCGGAGGTGCTCGAGATCATCAGCCGCGAAACGGGCCTGCCCGTCCGGTACGTGGACGTTCCCGTGGAGGAGTGGACGGCCCGCATGCGCGCGGCCGGTGTCTCGGACGAACAGCTGGCGTGGTCGCTTGAGACGTTCGCGGCGCTCCGCCGCGGCGAGTACGCGGAGCTGCACAAAGGCGTCCAGACCGTCCTGGGCCGCGAGCCCCGGGACTTCGCCGCCTACGCCAAGGCGGCCTCGGCGGCGGGCGTCTGGGCACGTTGAGAACCAGGTGGCCGGTCAGCGCCGACCGGCCACCCAGCACCGCCGTTCGCCGGGAGACCGGTCAGAGCTGGAATTGCTGGAGGTGGCGTGGATCGAGGCCCCGGTCTCCGAGGACGTTCTGCAGGGTGGCGACGACCTCGCGGTTCACGCCGTCGTGCACTTCCGGCTTGTCCAGGGCCGTCACCAGGTCGTCGTGGTGGCAGGGGACGACGATCCGGGGCCAGCCCAGCGCCTGGAGCACGCGTTCGAAGTAGTCGTGCACCGCCGCGTTGCCGCTGGAGCCGAGGACGAGCACATCCGGCCTGGCCCCGGCGACCTCCCGCTCGACGAAGTTCGCGGTGCCGCTGAGGAACATCACGCGCAGCCGGTCTCCCACGGTGACCTGGTAGCCCAGCGTGCCGCCCTCGACCAGTTCCCCGAGAACCGGAATTCCCACTCACGACTCGGGGGAGATCGCGTTCCCGCTCAGCTCGGGTTCTTGATGCTCTCGATGATGCGGGCCAAGCCCTCCTTGCCGTGGCCGGCGTCGATCTGGCGCTGGATCAGGTTCTGCACCATGCCGATCACCTCGGTGCTGATGCCCTGGGCGGCGCTGGCGTCGATGATGTCGCCGAGACTGGAGAACTCCAGGCTCTGCTGCCCGTCCACGGTGTAGTCGCCGCCGTCGATCACGGCGGCGAATCCGGCGAACCCACCGGTCATGGCCGACAACCAGGCCGCCGACCGCTCGGCGAAGTCACCCGCCGACACCCCGGCGGGCGCCATCATGGCCGCACCGTGCACGAATCCGGCGAACATCACGTACATCCCCGACAGCAGCGCGAGGTCGTAGAGCGACGCCACCCCGGCGTCCTCGCCGAAGTAGGCGCTCTCGCCCCACAGGTCCAGCAGCGGCCGGTGCTGTTCGAAGGCGGGCTCCGACCCGCTGTAGAGGATCGACGACCCCGGCCGGCCGATCATCGACGGGACGGCCATGATGCCGCCGTCCAGGTACACCACGCCGTGCCCGGCGGCCCAGGCCGCGAACTCCCGGGACTGCTCCGGCGTGGTCGTGGTGACGTTGACCAGCGTCCGGCCGGCGAGCTCGTCGACCACCGGGTCGAGGACCTCGTGGACCGAAGCCGCGTCGTACAGGCAGGCCACCACCACGTCGGCGGCGGCCACCGCCTCGCGAACCGATCCTGCTTCGACCGCGCCCCGGTCGACCAGCGCGTCGGCCTTGCCCGCCGACCGGTTCCAGACCGTGGTCGGATACCCGGCCTCGACGACTGCGGCGGCCAGCGCGCCGCCCATCTCGCCCAGACCGAGAAGGCTGACTCGGGAATCCTTTTCGTTGCTCAACTTCGACGCTCCTCGGTGCTTCTTCCGATACCGGAATCGTTTCCGCAACCGATGAGTCCGACAAGTACCGACTAATTAGTGGGGTACTTACTTTCTGGGAAGTGATGAGCGAGCGGGTGGCCGGTCAGCGCATGCCCCGCGCCGACCGGCCACCCGGGTAGGACCTGCGTCCAGGCCCTCCGGCCGCGGGTCCCGGGCTGCTGCGCCAACCGGACGGACCCGCGACCCGCACGCAGGGCCGTCAGCGGCCCTGCAGGGACTTGACGTTGTCGCCGAAGGTCCAGGACTTCGAGCCGTCCCAGTTGAGCGACCAGGTCATCAGGCCCTTCAGGCCGCCGTTGTAGTTGTTCCACGCCTGGGCCACCAGGCCCGGCGACATGTAGCCGCCGCCCGCGCCCGGCTGGGCGGGCAGGCCGGGAACCTGCTTGTCGTAGGGCACCTTGATCGTGGTGCCCTGGATGACCAGGCCGTTGTTCAGGCAGTCGGTCTGCACCACGAAGCCCTGGACCGTGCCCGCCTGGTACGAATCGCCGGAGCAGCCGTACATGCTGCCGTTGTAGTACTGCATGTTCAGCCACCAGAGCCGGCCGTTGTCCGCGTACTTCTTCACGATCGGCAGGTACGCGCCCCAGATCGATCCGTAGGTCACGCTGCCACCGGTGACGTACGCGGTCTCCGGCGCCATCGTCAGGCCGAAGTTGGCGGGCATCTTGGCGAGCACGCCGTCGATGATGCGGATCAGGTTGGCCTGCGAGGGCGAGAGCTCGTTGATGTTGCCACTGCCGCTGAGGCCGGTCTCGATGTCGATGTCGATGCCGTCGAAGTTGTACTTCTGCAGGAGCGGGACCACCGTCTCGACGAACCGGTCGGCGACGGCGCTGGACGACAGGTCGATGCCCGCCGTGGCGCCGCCGATCGACATCAGGATCGTCAGCCCGTTCGCCTTGGCCTCGCACATCTCGGCGGGCGTGGCCACCTTCACCGTGCTGTCCATCCCGTCTTCCCACAGGACGGTGCCGTCCGAGCGGATGACCGGGAACGCCGCGTTGATCACGTTGTAGCCGTGCTCGCGGATGGCCGGGTCGGTGATCGGCGTCCAGCCGAACGGCGGGTGCACGCCGTTGGCCGCGCCGTCCCAGTTCTCCCAGTAGCCGTGCAGCACCTTGCCCGCGGGCTTCGACTTCACCGGGCACGTCTCGGCCGCCGCGGGCGCCGGGTTCGCGGCGTTCGCCACCGGCTGCGCCTCGGTCCCTGCCGCGACCTGCGGGATCGACAGCGCGGCGACGAACGCCGCCACCAGCCCGGTTCTCAGCAGACGTTTCGTCCGACCGCTCATTCCCGAATCCCTTCGCGACAGGACCAATTCCGCGATTGGTCCGGTGTTCATCCGATCGTCATCAAGAACTTTTATGACAAATTTCGCGACCGGAAACAAGATTTCGGAAAAAGTGGTATTTACCAATTTGACCGAAAGTCGCGCGAGATCGCCGGACCCGGCCCCGGGCCGCATGATGGCGCCATGGGCACCCGAACCACGTTGACCGACAAGCTCTTCCGCGTCGCCGTGCTGCTCAAGGGCCTGGACGGCGCCGTGCAGCTGATCGCCGGGGTGCTGCTGATCTTCTTGTCCCCCAACACCATCACGCGGCTCGGCCACGCCGTCGTCACGCGGGACCTGCTGGGCCCGCCGGCCGGGCCGCTGGCCGGCCACTTCGAGGAGGCCCTGCAGCACTTCGCCGGCGGCAACCGGACGTTCGTGATCACCTACCTGATCGCCCACGGCGTCATCAAGATCGGCCTGGTGATCGGCCTGCTCCGCAAGATCATGCCGCTGTACCCGGTGGCGATGGTGGCGCTGGGCCTGTTCGTCGTCTTCGAGGTGCTGCGGGCGGTGCAGACGAAGTCGGTGGTGCTGCCGCTGTTCGCGGCGCTGGACGTGGCGATCATCGTGCTCGTGCTCCGCGAATACCTCGAATTGCGCCGCCAGAACCAGTGACCGGGCCGTCGAATTGCGCCACGCTGGAAGCGCCGGGACCTCCGCAGTTTCAATTGAAACTGCGGAGCCGGCTCCGGAGGTGGGCCATGCGACGACGGCGCGAAGAGGCCGTGCTGATCACCGATGCGGCACCGTCCCTCGACGATGAGCAGCGGCACCGCAAGAGGGTCTACGCCGTGCTGATGGTGGTGCACCTGGTCGGCTTCACCGCAGCCGGGCTGCTGGCGCACTTCTGGTTGCTGGCGCTCGGCATCGTGGTCGTCACGGGCGCGCTGCCGTGGATCGCCGTCGTCCTCGCCAACGACCGCGCGTCCCGGCGCGAAAAGCCCCGCGCAAAGCGTGGTGGCGACCCCGAAATCGAGGACCGCCACCACGACCAGATCGATATTTGACGTTGTCGTCAGGGCTCGTCGCCAACCCGGCGCTTGCGCAGCACCAGGAGCAGCAGGATCCCGGCCAGCAGCAACGCAACGCCGGCGATCGTCAGCGGGCCCGCCGGCGAACCGGTGGTCGCCAGGTGGTGCGGGTTCGACGTCGATCCGCCGTCACCGCCGCCGATACCGCCACCTCCGCCCGGGCCCGGGTTCCAGCCGCCCGGCGGCGTGACGCCGTCCGTCGGGCCGGGGCCGGGCGGGCAGGTGCCGTCCGGCGGCTCCGGGCACGGCGGAACCGGCGGGCAAGTCGGCTCCGTGGGCTCGGTCGGCAGGGTGGGCTCGGTGGGTTCCGTCGGAGCGGTCGTCGATTCCGTCGGGCAGGTCGGAGGCGTGGTGGGTTCCGTCGGTTCCGTGGGCTCGGTCGGCTCCGTGGGCTCGGTCGGCTCCGTGGGCTCGGTCGGTTCGGTCGGTTCGGTCGGCTCGGTCGGAGTGGTCGGCTCCGTCGGCGGCGTGGTTTCGCCTTCCTCGCAGGAAACCCGGACGTCGCCCACCGTCACGTCCAGCAGGCTGCCGTCGTGCACCACGTTGCCCGAGGCGTCCCGCATCACCGCGTCGACCGAGACTTCGAGGGCCGCGTGCGCGGTCCCGTCGCCGGTCTCCCGGACGTGGGAAACCGCGATCGTCAACGTCACTTCGCCGATCCCCGGCAGGCCGAGGTCGCTCCCGGATGTCGTCACCGTCGACGTTCCCGCACCCACCGGCCGGGACGGGTTGTCGAACAGGTAGATCGTGTTCGAGTCGCTGGCCGCGTACGCCTCCTGGCCGGGCGTGAGCGGCGCCTGGGTGCAGCGCGCCCAGGTGTGCACGGCGCCGAAGCTGAGCACGTTCGGGCCGCCTTCGACGAGCTTGACGCCGAATCCGCTCCAAGCCGCCTCCGCCGACCGGGATCCGGTGGCGTCCGCGGTCTGGGCGGTGGCCGTGCCCGGCGGGACCGGGGTTCCGTTCCACCCGCCGACGCGGCTGCGGACACCGTCGGGATCGCTCTGGTCCCACGAATCCAGGGTGTTGCCGAGTGGGGCTTCGACCTGCCCCAGCCGGCCGGCGAACCCGTCGATGCCCGCGGTCGGGACGTTGCGGATGTCGAGTTGCATGAGGGTGCTCCCGGCACCGGGGGCCTGGGCGACGGCACCGGTTCCCGCAGCAGTCCAAGCAACCGCCGCGATCACGGCAGCGGTTGCCGCCCGTGCAACGTTTCTGATCACGCGGGGCAGCGTAGATGTCCTAATAGGACCTTGCTGACCAGCTGACATGCCCCATTGCGCGGGCAATCACCTCAACTCGCGAGCCCGCCGACCGAATGCGATCATGCGCGGTTCGGCAGCGCCCGCCCGGCGCCGGGCCCGCGAGCCCGACCCGCCCCGACGAAAAGGGAATTGATCTCGATCGCGTTTCGCGGATCCGCGAAATACGGGAATTCGCGACGGCGGTCCGACTTCTGCGACCTCCGGACATCTTGATCAATTTCGATCTTTCACCAGCAATTGGCGAATTGTGCCCAAGCGATGGACATCTTCACTCGATCGAGTGAAGAGTCTCCTCTCGGTTCGAACCAGCTGTGCCCTCGTGAACCGAAGGAGATCAGCGTGTCGCTCGCCCGAAACCTCGCCGGACTCGCCGGAGCCGTGTTGGCCGTCGCCGCCTTCGCCGCCCCGGCCCAAGCGGAGACCCCGCCGCCGGACGTCTCCACCAAGATCATCGACGGCCGGGAGGTGGACAGCGCACCCTGGGCGGCGCGGCTGTTCGCCAACGGCCAGGAGAACTGCAGCGCCACCATCATCGCCCCGGAGTGGGTGCTCACCGCCGAGCACTGCGTCGCCGGCGGCGGCTCCCTCAGCTTCAACATCGGCAACGTCGACCAGACGCAGGGCGAGAGCGCCAACGCCAAGCCCGGCGGAGTCCACGTCCACGACTCCGCCGACCTCGCGCTGGTGAACATCGACCACGCGGTCCAGACCGAGTACGCCCCGCTGGGCTCGGTCGGCGACGTCCAGGTCGGCCAGACCGTGCAGACCTACGGCTGGGGCGCGACCTGCACCGACCAGCCCGAGATCCAGTGCCAGTCGCGGATTCTGAAGGTCGCCGACGTGAACGTGACCGACATCGCGTGCGGCGACTACCGCGGCGGCACCGCGGTGTGCGCCACCCGCGGCGACGGCATCCCGGCAGGCGGCGACTCCGGCGGCCCGATGTTCTCCGGGAACGTGCAGGTGGGCGTGGCTTCGACCAGCGACCGCCAGTCGAACACGGCCTACACCAACATCACCGAGTACCGCGACTGGATCCAGTCCATCGCGGGCGTGTAGATCAAGATCGCGTAGCGGTCCGTCCGGGCGCCCGCAGGCCCCGGGCGGACCGCTTGTGCATTGATGTTCACCCGATCCGAGCAGTTTTTCGGACTATCTGAGAACTTCTTCTTGATGCATCCCGACGGCGCCGCGAAATTCAGCGTTTGCGCAGGTCAAGGCCGCACTGAATGGATTGATCTAGCAATCCCGAAGTCGATCGGTAGCATCGCGCCGAAGCGCATTGCAACGTTTGTGTAGTGCTTCTCACGTGTAAAATCGCGTCTCGCCTGGTAGACGGATAGTTATCGCGTCGAGAGCCTGACGCGTTACGGATGTTCTGTTAAGTTGGCAAAGCATGACCGGCGACAAACCGAGCCATAACATCGACAAACGGAATGGCGACAGCGGTTCAGCCGGACGGTTGGAGATCGATACTCCGGTCGTCGCGGACGGCCCTGAGCTCTACCGAATCACCCGTGATTCGGCGGTGCTCGATGTGAACTCGTCCTACGCATATTTGTTGTGGTGCCGGGACTTCGCGCAGACCTCCGCGGTGGCACGCACCGACGGTGCGGTCGTGGGATTCGTGACCGGTTACATCCGGCCGGACGCCCCCGACACGCTCGTCGTGTGGCAGATCGCCGTCGATGCATCCCAGCGCGGTGGTGGCGTGGCGGGCCGACTCCTCGGCCACCTGGTGGACCGCGTGCTGCCGCGCGGTGTGCGGTACCTGGAGACGACGATCACGGCTGACAACGCTGCATCGATCAACCTGTTCACGGCGCTGGCGCGCAAGCGCTCGGCCGGCCTGGAACGCAGCGAGCTGTTCACCGCCGACCTGTTCCCTGATGCGCACCTGGGGGAGGACCTGTACCGCATCGGGCCTTTCGAGCCCGTTCCGGCGGCCGCCGCCGGAGCCTGACGGCCGCCGTCCTGGCACGAAATCTTGTTCTTGAAGTGCCGGGCGCGCGCACAACGCGCTGCCTGGCCGAACGGAGGATCGTGAACGACATCTTCGCAACCCTGGAATCGGAAGTACGCAGCTACAGCCGCACTTGGCCGACGGTCTTCGACCGCGCCGGCGGCAGCTACCTCTACGACGAGGACGGCACCGGCTACCTGGATTTCTTCGCCGGTGCCGGCGCGCTCAACTACGGGCACAACAACCCGTTGCTGAAACGAAAACTGATCGAGTACATCGAGCGCGACGGCGTCACGCACGGCCTGGACCAGTCCACTGTGGCCAAACGCGCGTTCCTGGAGACCTTCCAGAGCAACGTGCTCAAACCGCGCGGGCTGAACTACAAGGTCCAGTTCCCCGGCCCGACCGGCACCAACTCGGTGGAGTCGGCGCTGAAGCTGGTCCGCAAGATCACCGGCCGGGAATCGATCATCAGCTTCACCAACGCCTTCCACGGCATGACGCTGGGCTCGCTGTCGGTGACCGGCAACTCGATGAAGCGCGGCGGCGCCGGCATCCCGCTGGTGCACGCCACGCCGATGCCCTACGACGACTACTTCGACGGCCAGGTCCCGGACTTCCTGTACTTCGAGAAGATGCTGGAGGACAGCGGCAGCGGCCTCAACGAGCCCGCCGCGGTGATCGTCGAGACGCTGCAGGGCGAAGGCGGCATCAACTCGTCGCGGCCGGCGTGGCTGCGCGGGCTCTACGAGCTCTGCCAGAAGCACGGCATGCTGATGATCGTCGACGACGTGCAGATGGGCTGCGGCCGCACCGGTCCGTTCTTCAGCTTCGAAGAGGCCGGCATCCAGCCGGACATCGTCTGCCTGTCCAAGTCCATCGGCGGCTACGGGCTGCCGCTGGCGCTGACGCTCATCAAGCCGGAGCACGACGTCTGGGAGCCGGGCGAGCACAACGGCACGTTCCGCGGCAACAACCCGGCGTTCGTCACCGCCACCGAGGCCCTGAAGCAGTACTGGGCCGACGACTCGCTGGAGAAGTCCACCATCGCCAAGGGCGAGCGGGTCGGCGAGGTGCTCGAGGAGCTCGCCGCCAAGTACGGCGCGGTGGCCAAGGGCCGCGGGCTGGCGCGCGGGCTCGGCTTCGAGGACACCGACGTGGCGGGCAAGGTCTCCAAGGCGGCCTTCGACCGCAAGCTGCTGGTGGAGACCTCGGGCCCGAGCAGCGAGGTCATCAAGATCATGCCGCCGTTGACCGTTTCGGATGACGAACTGGAGCAGGGTCTTCAGATCATCCGCGACTCGGTCCAGTCTGTCCTGGCCTGATCGGTCGTGAGTGTGCAACCGGGCTGGAGCCCGGTTGCACACTCACGACCACTGACCTGCACGACCACGAAGATCCACTGGAGGAACTGTGATCGTCCGGCACCTGTCGGAAATCGAGGAAACCGACGCCGACATCAAGACGGAGAACTGGCGCAGCAAGCGCATCGTGCTGGCCAAGGAGAAGGTCGGCTTCTCGGTGCACGAGACCACCCTCTACGCCGGCACGGTAAACGACTTCTGGTACGCCAACCACATCGAGGCGGTCTTCATCACCGAAGGTGAGGGCGAGATCGAGGACAAGGCGACCGGCGAGGTCCACCAGCTCAAGCCGGGCTCGCTGTACCTGCTGAACAACCACGACAAGCACCAGGTCCGGCCGCGGACGACCATGCGCACGGTGTGCGTGTTCAACCCGCCGGTGACCGGGCGCGAGGTGCACGACGAGAACGGCGTGTACCCGCTGGTCGTGGAGGACGACGAGACGCCGGTCGCCGGCTGAACTCGCTGTTCGAGCTTGCGAACCGCACGTGGCGGGTAACCGGAAGTGGTTGCCCGCCACGTGCGTTGACGGGTCTTCCCACGCGCTGACGTGGGGAGTTGCGGGCGCATACGTGCGCCGCTTCTAACCGAGGAACCGAGAAATGGCGGCGGTGCCACCTGCACCGGCCGCTCCGGCGGGAATTCGCGAAGGAGGCGCAAACCATGACCGTCGCTGATCTGAGCACCCAGGATCGCTATCCGACCCGGGTGAGCGCCGAGCCGGCGTTGATCCGGCGAGAGGACCCCACCGTCTGGCCCGGCGTGACGGCCGGCCCGGCGACCGCGGAAGAGCTCGCGGCCCACCAGGCCAAGGGTTTCCACGTCGTCGAGGGCCTGCTGTCACCGGCCGAGGTCCAGACCTACTGGCAGGAGCTGGAACGGCTCACCAGGGACCCGGCGGTGCGGGCCGATGAGCGGACCATCGTGGAGCGCAGCTCCGACGAGGTCCGCTCGATCTTCGAGGTGCACCGGATGAGCGAGCTGATCGCGGAGCTGGTGCGTGATCCGCGAGTGCTGGACCGGGCCAGGCAGATCCTCGGCTCGGACGTGTACGTGCACCAGAGCCGGATCAACTACATGCCCGGCTACCGGGGCACGGGCTTCTACTGGCACTCCGATTTCGAGACCTGGCACGCCGAGGACGGCATGCCGGCGATGCGCGCGGTGAGCATCTCGATCGCGCTGACCGACAACTACCCGTACAACGGCGGGCTGATGATCATGCCGGGCTCGCACCGGACGTTCGTGTCCTGCGTGGGCGAAACGCCGGACGACAACTACAAGTCGTCGCTGAAGCAGCAGCGCATCGGGGTGCCGACGGAGGACGACATCACGAAGCTGGCCTACGAGCACGGCATCGAGCAGTTCACGGGTCAAGCGGGGTCGGCGCTGTGGTTCGACTCGAACTGCATGCACGGCTCGGGGAACAACATCACGCCGTTCCCGCGCTCGAACATCTTCGTGGTGTTCAACAGCGTGGAGAACGAGCTGGTGGAGCCGTTCGCGGCGAGCAACCCCCGCCCGGACTTCGTCGCCTCCAGAAGAACGATCCCGATCCAACGCTGACCGGCGGAAGTGCGGGGCACCTGCGACCCCGGGTGCCCCGCACCCTCCCCGTGGCGGAGCGGAAGGTCAGCGGATGGGGTGGGCTGCGAGGATCGCGCCGACCTGGTCGGCCACTTCCGGGTCGAGCATCGGGTAGCGGCCTCCCGCTACGAAGCGCTCCGAGAGCTCGAAGGTGACCACTTCGCCTTCCGCCAGCAACCGGCCCGCCGCCACCGGGTCCACCGCGACGTTGTCCGGGTGCGTGACCGTGATGTTGGCGAACGTCGCCGCCAGGTACGGGCTCGCGAACTGGGTGAACGAGTCGCCGACCATCCGCACCGGCCGGTCGATCATGCCCGGCAGCGCCGGCGACTCCAGGTGCAGCGGCTGGTGGAAGTCGCTGGGCTTGAACTGCGTGTTGTCCTCCGGCCCGCCGTCGGGCGCCAGCGAGTACGCCTGGATCGGCACGGTCCGGTCCTGCCCGAGCAGGTCCGGGATGTCGGCGCTGTGCTGGTACTGCCGGGACGGCCGGACCAGCCAGCTGCTCGTCACGCCCGGCTGCAGGCGTTCCGCGAGCTGGTAGATCATGGCGATGCCGCCCTCGTGGGTCCAGTGCGTGTCGATGTCGTGGTAGATCGGCCGCTGGTTGCGCGCCGCGACCTCGCGCAGCTGGGCGCGCAGGTCCACCGCGCCGGTCGCGGCGGGCACCCGGCGCCAGAACTCGTCGCGGACCTGCGTCGAGCAGTCCTTCCCGGCGTAGCCGTCCGGCATGTTCTCCGGGTAGACGGTGGACTTGTCCGGGGCGATGACCAGCTGGAACTTCCGGCCCGACGCCTCCACCACGGCGCGCCAGCGGCGCAGCCCGGCGATCACCTCGTCCAGCGTCCGCTTCGGCACGCACCGGTACGCCACGTCGTGGCCGAGGTACAGCCAGCCGTTCTTGCCCTCGATGACGGCGGGGAACACGTTCTCGTTGATCGGCGGTTTCTCGTCCACCTGCCCGGCACCTATCGGCGAGGTGTGCGAGCCGCCGGCCAGCCGCGCGGGCTCGCCGAACACGCCGCGGCTGAGCGCGTCGACCGACTGCACGGCGCCCTTGCGGAACGGCAGGTTGTCGGTGGCCCACGCGTTCAGCCCGGTGAAGAACCCCCAGCCTTCGGTGACGCTGGGGAAGGCCGCGAGCGGGCGGTTCTCCAGCTGCTCGGCGCGCGCGCCGAAGACCCAGGTCACCACCGGCGCGGTGAAGAACAGCACCGCGCACACCAGCGCGGCCAGCTGGCGCCTGCCGTGCCGGGGCCGGTGCAGCGGGTGTTCCCGCGGCAACCACGCCTCGTGGACCGGGGGAAGATCGGAATGCTCCTGCCGCGACACGGCACCACGTTAACCGGGCACGCACCGCAACCGGCCCAGAACTCGCGGATTCCCGGCGCCTCGGTGCGCAGCGGTGGAATTTCCGGGCTCGGCGGTAGCGTCCACGCATGTTCCGCGAAGCCTTCCCGATCTTGTCGACGCCCGACCTCGGCCGTGCGATGCGCTTCTACTGCGATGTGCTCGGATTCGAGCCGCAATACCGGTTCCCCGCCGAAGGCGAACCCGAATTCGTCACGCTCCGCCTGGAATCCCTCAAGCTCGGCCTCGGCGCGAATCCCGAAGTGCGGCCGGGCCGCCATTTCGCCCTGTGGCTCTACACCGACGACGTCGACGAAGCGGTGGGCCGCCTCCGAGCCGCGGGCGTCCCGATCCTCCAGGAACCCCAGGACATGCCCTGGGGCGAACGCATCGCCACGGCCGCCGACCCGGACGGCAACCAGATCCATCTCGGCGCAGCGATCACCTGACCGACACCGTTTTTCCGCCGGCCCGACCCGTGAGTGTTTTGTGTTGTCATAGCGGCACAAACCACTCACGGGCCGCTACCTGCCGAAAAACGACCGGCTCGCGTTCGCGGCGCCATAGGGGAAGGCGGGTGTCCTCTTCGGGCAGTTTGTGCTCCGGATTCTTGGGCGGGCACTCCGCACCCGGATAGCGTTTTCCACGAAAGCGGATCCGCGCAACATTCCTACTATCTCGGAGGAATCATCGTGCTTCGCAAGATCACCATCGGGGTCGCGGCCGTCGCCGGACTCCTCGCCTTCAGTGCCCCGGCCATGGCCTCCGGTGGCCCGTACCCGGCAGGCGTCTACCCGTCGTACGAAGCGGCTGAGGCGGCGTGCGAGGCCGGGAAGGCCCAGGGCCGCTGGACCGGCTGCTCCATCGAGGCCGGCATGGGCGACCCGATCCTCCTGTGGGTCTGGACCGACTGAACGAACTGACTTCCAAGCGCCGCCCCACATCCGAAGAAGGCGGCGCACCAAGACGCACACCCCGGGGTGCGGGTTCAACAGGCGCATTGAACCTGCACCCCGGGGTGCTTCTTCTCAAGAACGGACTGCGTATCAGCCAGCAGGGGTAAGCCGGCCTGCGACGGTCTCGCAGGCGAAGCGCACCACGGTCCGCAGCTCCCGATCCGACGCGCCGGCGCGGCTGAGCACCGCGAGGGATTGGTTGATCGCGACGACGTAGATGGCGAGGTCGTCGAGCGTCGCCGGATCGGCGCGCGGATCGTCGAGCGCGGCTCGGACGCGCGCCTGCTGGATGTCGAGCAAGCGGCGGACGTGCGCGGCGCTTTCGGGCGTCAGCGCGGACGACTGGGCGACCGACTGGGCAACGAGGCAGCCCTCCGGCACAGCGGGGTCGTTGATCCTGTCCAGGATGACGCCGAAGAACGCCTCGACGGCACGGGCCGGATCGCCCGGGTGCGCGGTGAGCGCGTCCTCGTAGCGGGAACCGTACGTCGCGGAGTACCGGTCCAGCGCTCGGCGGAACAACTCGTCCTTGCCGCCGAACGCGCCGTAGAGCGATCCCCGGCCCAGCCCGGTGGCAGTGCCGAGCATGTCCAGCGACGCGTCCGCGTATCCCCGCTGCCAGAACACCGCCATGGCCTTGTCCAGGGCTTCGTCGACGTCGAACTGCTTGCGACCCGACATGCGCCTCCTCCCGCTTCGACGTGAGCCTACCTACTTCTTGGAACGAACGGTACAAGAATCATGGACCGATCGATCCAAGATGGTTTACGGTCGGAGCATGGGAGAAACAACCGAGCCCGCTGGCCGCGGCTCCGCGAGCGGCGCCCCCGGGCTGCCCGCCGGGTTCACCGACACGTTCCGCAGCCGCTGGGTGCAGGTCGGTGACCTGCGCCTGCACGCCGTGACCGGCGGCGACGGGCCGCCGTTGCTGCTGCTCGCCGGCTGGCCGCAGACCTGGTACGCATGGCGCGAGCTGATGCCGGCGCTGGCGCGGGACTTCACGGTCGTCGCACCCGATCCTCGGGGCGTGGGCCTGTCCGGCAAGCCGGACGCCGGCTACGACACCGGCACCCTCGCCGCCGACATGGCCGGCCTGATGAGCGCGCTGGGCCACGACCGCTTCGCGATGGTCGGCCACGACGTCGGCATGTGGACCGGATACGCGCTGGCCGCGGACCACCCGGAGCGCGTGGAACGCCTGGCCCTCGCCGAGGCCGTGATCCCCGGTTTAGCGCCCTCCCCACCGCTGTTCGCGCCGCAGGAGGCCGTCGATCGGCTGTGGCACTTCGGGTTCAACCGGCTCGGCTCGCTGAACGAGGAACTCGTCGCAGGCCGGGAACGGCTCTTCTTCGGGTACCAGTTCGCGACCAAAGCGGCCCGCCAACTGCCGGAGCACGCCGTCGACCTGTACATCGAGGCCCTGGCCACCGATCGCGAGGCCCTGCGCGCCAGCTTCGAGTTCTACCGCGCGATCGACACGACGATCGAGCAGAACGCCCGGCGCAAGGCGCGGAAGCTGACCATGCCCGTGCTGACCATCGCCGGCGCTCGCTCCGTCGGCGACCTGGTCGGCGAAACCCTGGCCCCCGCCGCCGAAGACGTCGCGAGCGTCGTCCTGCCCGACTGCGGGCACTACCCGGCCGAAGAAGCCCCGCAGGAAATGCTCGCCGCCCTGACCGAATTCCTGACCCCGTACCGCGCCGCATTCTGATCGTCAGAACCAGTAGTACTGATGAATGAAAGTCCGGGACTGGCGGAGATCACCCACCGGACGGCACCGAACTGCACCTTTCGCCTTTGGGCGAGGTGGACATTCGGTGTTGCTGGTTGATCCCGGACGGCCTGACGGCCAGTCAACGACGCCCGAGCCAGACGACCATCCGGCCGAACCTTCTGATCTCATTCGCCATCTCTATGTGCGCGGTGCGCTCAGCCGCCGCCAGTACCGGTGTCGCTGCCGGTGCCACCGGTGCCGCTGTGGCCGCCCGTGCCAGTGCCGGTATCGCTGCCGGTGCCGCTGCCACTGGTGTCGCTGCCAGTGCCGCTGCCACTGGTGTCGCTGCCGGTGCCGGTGCCGGTCCCGCTGTCGCTGCCGGTGCCGGTCCCGCTGTCGCTGCCAGCGCCGGTGCCGCTGTCAGTGCCCCCGCCGGTACCGCTGTGACCGCCGGTTCCGGTGTCGCTGCCAGTGCCGTCGCCTGTGCCGGTACCGCCGGTGTCGCTGCCGGTGCCGCCGGTGTCGCTGCCGGTGCCGCCGGTGTCGCTGCCGGTCCCGGTGCCGGTGCCGCTGCCGCCGCCAGTGCCGGTGTCGCTGCCAGTGCCGGTACCGCCGGTGTCGCCGCCGGTGCCGCTGTGGCCGCCGGTGTTGCTGCCGCTGTCGCCGCCAGTGCCGGTGCCGCCGGGGTTGCTGCCGTGCTGCCCAGGCTCGAACGGGTTCGGGGGTGCGGGTGCTGCCGGGGGCACCACTGGCTCACTGTTCGTGCCCTTACCGGGCTCGAACGGGTTCGGCGGCACCGGTTCCGGGACGTGAGGCGGTACGAACGGGTTCGGGGGCGGGGATTCGGGCCCACCGAACGGGTTCGGCGGCGGGGATTCAGGTCCGCCGAACGGGTTCGGCGGCACCGGTTCCGGAACATGAGGTGGCACGAACGGATTCGGCGGCGGCGGTTCCGGTGCTGCCGGTGTCGACGGGGCCTGCACTCCGGGAGGTTCGGGAGGCCGTGGCTCGGGAGCACCCCCGCTCGGCCAGAACGTGTAGATCAGGCCACCGACGGCGACCACTGCGCCCACCACGGCGACGACCTTCTTGAAACGCCCCTTGACGACCTCGAACCCGACTTGCGCCGCCTTGACCAGACTCGTGCCTGCCAGCCACTTCCCGATCTGGCTCACCATGCCCGGGCCTTCGGAAGGCTCCGCTACACCCGGTCCCGGCGCCGGAGGCAGCTGGGCACCCGGCTCACCGGCAGGTCCCACGGGCGACGGCTCGGAAGGTCCGGGGGTCGGCTGCGCCTGGCCCGGCTTCAGGGTCCAGTCCGGCGTTTTCTCACCGGTGCGCAACGTGGTCGTCTTACCGGCACCCGCATCCACCGCCGGCGGCTCGCCGGCACCCGGCATCGGCTCCGCAGGCTCGGTGACCGGAAGCTCAACGTCATCACCGGCCGGCCGACCCGGTTCGTAACCCTCGACCGGCCCCAGACCGGAATCTTCAGGCGGCGTCACGCCGAACTCGTCCAAAGCGGTTTGGTCCGCCCAGTTGTCCCCTTGGTGGCCGTTCAGGAAATCCTCGCTCGCGCGGGACCCGTTGAGGCGAGCGGTCCGCGCCTCCTCGATGCGTTGCCTGGTCGCCTCGATCTCCCGCTGACCGTCCCGGATTTCGTCGCTGAGCCCGCGTGCGTCCTCATCGAGGTGCTCGACCTCCGACACCGGTTTGCCGAGGGCCTCGGCCTCCTGCACCTCCGGCCGATGCATCTTCTGGTGCATCGCCAGCGCCTTCTGGGCGACCTCCAGGCCCCTCTCCTGGTTTTCGATGTAGTTGTCGATCGCCTTCTGGACGACCTGCTGCTTCGTGGTGACCATTCGTCCCCGCCTCCGGATCCTCCACGCGCTCGTCCGAAGAGAGGGCTGCGCCAGCGGACGCCGTCCGGCCGGACCACCATGTGGTGCAGCCGTCCCCGACAGGCCGGGAATCTCCACTTCCCAGTCCACGCCACATCCATTCGTGGACCGACAGAGCAGAAAGTCCCAACGAGCAAACGCCTGGGCAGGGCCCGGTGATGGTCAGAATTGGTAGTACAGGAACGGGCTGAAGGAGCCGGTGGCGACGAGCAGGCCCGCGTAGCCGAGGCCGAGGGTCAGGACGCCGATCCGGAGCGCGTAGGCCTGCGGGGTCCGGACCGCCTCCAGGAACGGGCCCGTGCCCGAGTTCGCCGGCAGCGCCACGACCACCAGCGCCAGCAGCAGGAACACCAGGCGCTGGTTCGTCACCGACGCCGCGACGATGTCCGTCAGGCCCGCGAAGTCCGGCAGCAGCATGTGGCCCAGCATCACGAACGCGCTGCCCAGGTCCGGCGACCGGAAGAACACCCAGCCGATCACCACCAGCAGCATCGTCAGCGCGCGGCGGCCGAGGCGGGCCCGGGTGCTGCTCGGCGCGTGCGACCAGCCGAAGGCGCGCTCCACCACCAGCAGCGCGCCGTGGAACAGCCCCCACACCAGGTAGGTCCACGCCGCGCCGTGCCAGAAACCGGTCAGCACGAAGATGATCGCCAGGTTCCGGTAGGTGCGCGCCGTGCCTCCGCGGTTGCCGCCCAGCGGGATGTAGACGTAGTCCCGGAACCAGCGGGACAGCGACATGTGCCAGCGGCGCCAGAACTCCGTGACGGTCACCGACGAGTACGGCCGGGCGAAGTTCTCCGGCAGCCGGAACCCGAGCATCCGGCCCAGCCCGATCGCCATGTCCGAGTAGCCGGAGAAGTCGAAGTACAGCTGCATCGTGTACCCGATCGCGCCGAGCCAGGCGATCGCGAACGTCATGTCCTCGTTCGGGGTGGCGAAGCAGGCGTCCACCATCGGCGCCAGCGTGTCCGCGATGACGACCTTCTTCGTCAGGCCCCACGCGAACCGCGGGAAGCCCGCCGCGATGTCGTCGAGCCGGTGCGTCCGCTGCTGCGGGAGCTGGTCGGCGATCTCCCGGTAGCGCACGATCGGACCGGCCACCAGCTGCGGGAACATCGCGATGTAGGTGATGAACGAGACCGGATCGCGCAGCGCAGGGCGCTCGCCCCGGTAGATGTCCACCACGTAGGAGATGTGGTGGAACGTGTAGAACGAGATCCCGATCGGCAACGCCAGGTGCAGCACCGGGAAGTCGCCGCCGAACCACTGGCCGAGCACCGCGAGCTGCGCGGTGGCGAACCCGGCGTACTTCCAGATCGCCAGGATCGCGAGGTTGAACGAGATCGTGCCGATCAGCAGCCACTTCCGCCGGTTCTGCTCGAAACCCCAGTCGTCGGGCTCCAGCCGCCGGCCAGCGAAGTAGTTCACCACGATGCAGGCGAGCAGCAGCAGCGTCGTCCCGCCCGCGCCGCTGACGTAGAACAGCAGGCTCGCCACGGCGATCACGACATTGCGTCCGCTGCGCGGTGCGATCAGCACGGCCGCGAGCACGGCCGGCAGGAAGTACCAGAGGAACAGCGGACTTGCGAACGACATCGGGGGCCTCGGGGTACGGGAGGCCCTCGCCTCCTCGCTGGTGCTGAATTGCTCCGTCGGACTCTAGCCGAGCCCGGACCGTCACCAGCCCGGAACGCGATGAGTGCAAACCCGGGACGGCCGCCGCGACGATCGCCTAGCCTGAGGCCCATGAACGCTCCGCCGCCCGGCTGGTACCCGGACCAGGCAGACCCGCGTTACGTGCGCTGGTGGGACGGTCGGCAGTGGACCCCGCACGTCCAGCCCGCCCAGCCGGTCCAGCAGCACCCGCAGTACGCGCAGCAGCACCCGGCCGCGCAGCAGAACGACGCCTCGGCCATCGAGCTGGCGATGGGTGGCACCGGCGACGCGGCGTCCGTCCAGCAGCAGGTGCAGCAGCGCGCCGGTGTCGGCGGCACGATCGCCGGCGGCGGTGGCACGCTGTTCAGCGAGCCGGTGCTGGTGATCAACCAGAAGGCGAAGCTGATCGAGGTGGCGAACGAGTACGCCGTCTACGACCAGCACGGCCGCCAGCTCGGCTCGGTCATGCAGGTCGGCCAGAGCGGCGCGCAGAAGGCGCTGCGGATGTTCACCAAGCTCGACTCGCTGATGACCGTGACGCTGGAGATCCGCGACGTCACCGGCCGGCCGATGTTGGTGCTGACCCGCCCGGCGACCATGTGGAAGGGCACGGTGCACGTGCAGCGGCCGGACCAGTCGCCGGTCGGGGACATCAAGCTGGCGAACGTCTGGGGTAAGGCCAGGTTCGACTTCGAGGTCAACGGGCAGCGCATCGGCGGCATGCGCGCGGAGAACCTGCGCGCCTGGGACATCAAGGTCCTGGACCACGCCGACGCCGAGATCGGGCAGATCACCAAGACCTGGCAGGGCCTGGCGAAGGCGGCGTTCACGACCGCGGACAACTACGTCCTGCAGATCCACCGACCGCTCCAGGACCCGCTGCTGAGCATGGTCGTCGCATCGGCCCTGACGGTCGACACGATCCTCAGCCAGAACCAGTCCTGACGTCCCCGCCCGCAGTTTCAATTGAAACTGACCCTCAAGTTTCAATTGAAACTGCACCCCCCCGGCGTGTCGGGGTCACGACGCACCGGAGGGTGTGGACAACGTCGTACGGCTGTGGACAACTTCCGCAATTTCAATGGAAATCGGTCCTTCGATTTCCATTGAAATTGCGGACCAACGGACCGTTCCCGGTCGGCCGGGCCCGAGGGGTGGTGCCCCGGCCGGGGTCAGTTCCTGCGGCGGCGGGCGACCTCGGCGAGGACCACGCCCGCGGCGACCGAGGCGTTGAGCGACTCCACTCCTCCTGCCATCGGGATCGACACCGTCTGGTCGCAGGTTTCCCGGACCAGCCGGGACAGCCCGCGCCCCTCCGAGCCCACGACGACCACCAGCGGTCCCGTCGCCAGCTCCAGCTCGTCCGAGGTGACGTCGGCATCGGCGTCCAGGCCGATGACCATCAGCCCGGCTTCCTTCAGGTCCTTCAGCGTGCGGGTGAGGTTGACCGCCTTGGCCACCGGCAGCTTCGCCGCCGTGCCCGCGCTGGTGCGCCAGGCGACGGCCGTGATCCCGGCGCTGCGCCGCTGCGGCACGATCACGCCGTGCGCGCCGAACGCCGCCGCGGAGCGGATCACCGCACCCAGGTTGCGCGGGTCGGTCACGCCGTCGAGCGCGACGATCAGCGGCGGCATGCCGGAATCATGCGCCGCCGCGAGCACGTCCTCCGGGTGCGCGTAGGAGAACTGCGGCACCTGGAGCGCGAGCCCCTGGTGCATCGCGTTGTTCGTCATCCGGTCGAGCTCGATGCGCGGCACGTCCACCACGGAGATCCCGCGCGACTTCGCCTCCCGCACCGCCTCGGTGACCCGGTCGTCGATGTCGATGCCCTGCGCCACGTACAGCCCGGTCGCCGGCACGCCAGCCCGGATGCACTCCACCACCGGGTTGCGCCCGGCCACCAGCTCCGGCTGCGTGTCCTGCTGCGCCTTGCGCTTCGCGCGCTGCTGCTCCGCCTTGCTGCGCGCGTCGGCGCGCCGCTTCGCGGGGTGGCTGACCCGGTCCTCCGCCTTCGGCGTCGGCCCCTTGCCGATCAGCCCCCGGCGGCGCTGCCCGCCGGATCCGACGACCATGCCCTTCTTGTTGCTCTTGCGCATGCCGCCGCGGCGTTTGTCGTTGCCGGCCACGTGTTACCCGTCTTTCAATGTCCACATCGGACCGTCGGGGGTGTCCTCGACGGCAATCCCGCTGTCCTGCAACCGATCGCGCAGCAGGTCGGCGGTGGCGAAGTCGCGCTCCTTGCGGGCCTGCTGGCGCTGGTCGAGCATCGCCTGGACCAGGTCGGCCAGCGCGGTGTGCGCGGCATCGTCCGAACCGGCGTCCTCGGCCCACTTCTCGGACAGCGGGTCCAACCCGAGCACGTCCATCATGGCTCGCACCGACGCCGCCGCGTCGCGAGCCGCCTCGTCGTCGCCGCGGTCCAGCGCCGCGTTGCCCTCCCGGACCGCGTTGTGCACCGCCGCGATCGCCTGCGGCGTCGACAGGTCGTCGTCCATCGCCTCGGTGAACTCCGCGGCCAGCTCGCCGGGCTCGACGGTGCCGGCGCGCTGCCCGACGCGGCGCACGAACGACTCGATGCGCCGGTACGCGGCGACCGCCTCGGCCAGCCCGCCCTCGGAGAACTCGATCGTCGACCGGTAGTGCGGCGTGACCAGGTAGTAGCGCAGCTCGGCCGCGCGGGCGCGCTGGAGCACCGCCGGGATGGACAGCGTGTTGCCGAGCGACTTCGACATCTTCTCGCCGCTCATGGTCACCCAGGCGTTGTGCATCCAGTAATGCGCGAAGCCGTCCCCGGCCGCGTTCGACTGGGCCAGCTCGTTCTCGTGGTGCGGGAACACCAGGTCCAGGCCGCCGCCGTGGATGTCGAACTCGCTGCCGAGGTAGAAGGTGGCCATCGCGGAGCATTCCAGGTGCCAGCCCGGGCGGCCGTGGCCCCACGGCGTCGGCCAGCTCGGCTCGCCCGGCTTCGCGCCCTTCCACAGCGTGAAGTCGCGCGGGTCGCGCTTGCCGCTGGCCAGGGTCTCGCCCTGCTGCACCTCTTCGAGGCGCTGCCCGGACAGCTTGCCGTAGTGGTCGGCGTAGGAGGCCACCGCGAAGTAGACGTCGCCGCCCGCCGCGTAGGCGTGGCCCTTGTCGATCAACCGCTGGATCAGGTCGACCATCTGCGTGACGTGCC
Source organism: Saccharopolyspora sp. NPDC050642 (assembly GCF_040654735.1). Classification (NCBI taxonomy): domain Bacteria; kingdom Bacillati; phylum Actinomycetota; class Actinomycetes; order Pseudonocardiales; family Pseudonocardiaceae; genus Saccharopolyspora; species Saccharopolyspora sp. NPDC050642. The sequence goes on from NZ_JBFAIN010000002.1 coordinate 77,614, forward strand.
CGGTCGCGCGCGGCAGCACCGACGGCGGCTGGCAGCCGAGCTGGTCGTAGGCCAGCTCGAAGGCACGCTCGTGCGTCGCGGCCCACTCCCACCACGGCCGGCCCGCTTCGCCGGCCTTGGTGAGGATCTTGTCGTCGATGTCGGTGACGTTGCGGACCAGGCGCACGTCGTAGCCGACCCGCTGCAGCCAGCGGCGCAGCACGTCGAAGTTCAACCCGCTGCGGACGTGGCCGACGTGCGGAATGCCCTGCACGGTGGCACCACAGACGTAGATCGACGCCACTCCGTCGCAGCGCGGGTGGAATTCGCGCGTCGTGCGGGTCGCGGTGTCATGCAGGTGCAGGCTCACGCCCCTGATGGTACGGGGACAGGTCGGCGCGCAATCACGACAGGGGCTGGCGCGTCAAGGGGTAGTGATCGTCAGCGCAGTACGTCGGCGACGGCGGTCAGCAATCCGTCCGGCCGCTCGGTGGTGGACACGGGGTCGACGATCGCCACCCGGCAGCCGACCGCCGCCGCGCCGCCGTCGGCCTCCTCGCTGTCGCCGACCATCAGCGCCTCCTCCGGCGCGACGCCGAGCCGCTCGCAGGCGCGCAGGAAGATCTTCGGGTCCGGCTTGATGACGCCTTCGAGGTAGGACAGCAGGAACTCGTCGACGTAGCCGGTGACGCCGATCCGCTCGAACGCGGGCCGGATGTCGAAGGCGATGTTGCTGATCACGCCGATCTTGGTGCCCGCCTCGTGCAGCCGGCGCATCACCTCGACGGTGTCCGGGTACACCGTCCAGAAGCCGGGGTCGATCAGCCGCTCGTAGAGGCCCTCGGCCTGACCGTCCTGCACCCCGGAGCTGCGCAGCACCTCCAGGTAGACCTTGCGGTGCAGGGCCGGATCGAGGTCGCGGTTCTCCCACGCGTCCTGGAATTCCGGGCCGAGCTGCACGATCTGGCCGACCGGCGCCGTCATCCGGCGCATCACCTCCGCCTGCGCCGCCAGGTCGAACGGGGCGCCGTCGGCGTCGGCGAGGTCGCTGAACCAGGACTCGTCTTCTTCGAGACGGAACAGCGTGCCGGAGAAGTCGAAGAGCACCGCGCGCGAAGTCACGCCACCAACGTTAAGTGGACTGGACCGGGCCGGGCACCGACATGCGGCCAAGCTCACGACCCGGACCACCCCTCCGCCGCAGTCAGCAGCGCCGCGCCTGGTGGCTGCGCATCGGGACGACGATGCCCGCGATGCAGATGGCCGCACTCACCCACAACAGGATCACGGCCGCCGCCAGGCCGAGGCCGCTGCCCCCGGACCACAACACGAACGACACTGACCACATCAACACCGGCTGCACTACGAGCAGCCGACGCACCCACCGGTTCCGCTCGATCACCATGCGTCGAGCATGGCGCGCACCGACCCCGGCATTCCAGACCGCGAGCCCTGAGTTTTCCCTGACTCCGCCAACCCGTTACGCCCAGCTATCCGCCCGTTACTCGACGGGCCAGGCTCAACCGCCGATCAGGTGCCGTGCCCTAATGTCCAGCCGGAACCGTCAGGCCGCCGGGAAGACCAGGGCGGTGGCCACAGCGGCGATGCCTTCGCCGCGGCCGGTGAGGCCCAGGCCGTCCGAGGTCGTGCCGGACACCGACACCGGCGCGCCGACCGCCTCCGAGAGCACCTGCTGCGCCTCCGCGCGGCGCTTGCCGATGCGCGGCGCGTTGCCGATCACCTGCACGGTCGCGTTGCCGATCCGAAAACCCGCCGCAGCGACCCGGTTCCGCACCTCGACCAGGAAGTCCGCGCCGTGGGCGCCGGCCCAGCGGTCGTCGTCGGTGCCGAACACCGCGCCGAGATCGCCGAGGCCCGCCGCCGACAGCAGCGCGTCGCACAGCGCGTGCGCCGCGACGTCGCCGTCGGAATGCCCGGCGCAGCCGTCCACGCCCGGCCAGAGCAGGCCCGCCATCCAGCAGTCGCGCCCGGCTTCGACGGGGTGGACGTCGACGCCCTGGCCGACTCGGGGCAGCAGCTCGGTCACTCGGGTTCTCCAGCCAGGGCCAGCACCGACTCGGCGATGGCCAGATCGAAGGCGGTGGTGATCTTCAGGGCGTGCGGGTGCCCGGCGACGGTGTGCACCTTGCCGCCGACCCGCTCCACGAGCCCGGCGTCGTCGGTGGCCACGTCACCGGCCGCGGCGTAGGCCGCCCGCAGCACGTCGATGGCGAAACCTTGGGGCGTCTGCACCGCCCGCAGCTGCGAGCGGTCCACGGTCGAGACGACGTCGCCCGCGTCGTCGACCTGCTTGATCGTGTCGGTCACCGGCAGCACCGGGATCACCGCAGGAGCGCCCTGCTCGACCGCGGACACGACATCCCGGATCATCGAAGCCGGGGTGAAAGCACGTGCGGCGTCGTGCACCAGCACGACCCGCGCATCCGGCGCGATCCGCTCGACCGCGTCGAGCGCGCGCCGCACGGAGTCGGTCCGCTCCGCTCCCCCGGCGACCACGTGCGCGGATGGCAACGCGGCCAGCTCCGCGGTCACGACCTCGACCTGATCGGCCGGGGCCGCGACCACGACGTGCTGCACGCGGCCCGAGGCCAACAGGCCGCGGACCGCGCGCAACAACAACGATTCACCGATCACCGGAACCAGCGCCTTCGGCATCCCGGCACCCAGGCGCACCCCGCGGCCGGCCGCGGGTACCAGCGCGACAACGCTCACGCTCGTCTATTCCCGATGATCACACTGCGGTGGCGAGGACTTCGTCCAGCAGGGTTTCCGCCTTGCCTTCGTCAGTACCTTCGGCCAATGCCAACTCGCTGACCAGGATCTGCCGCGCCTTCGCGAGCATTCGCTTCTCGCCTGCGGACAGGCCACGATCCTTCTCGCGTCGCCAGAGGTCGCGCACCACTTCGGCCACCTTGTTCACATCGCCGGAGGCGAGCTTCTCCAGGTTGGCCTTGTACCGTCGAGACCAGTTGGTGGGCTCTTCGGTGTGCGGGGCCCGCAGCACGTCGAAGACCCGATCGAGCCCCTCCTGGCCGACAACGTCCCGGACGCCGACGATCTCGGCGTTGTCCGCGGGAACGCGCACGGTCAGGTCGCCCTGCGCGACCTTGAGGACGAGGTACTGCTTTTCCTCGCCCTTGATCACACGAGTCTCGATTGCTTCGATGAGCGCGGCACCGTGATGCGGGTAGACGACGGTCTCTCCGACCTTGAAAACCATGTGTCCTCTGCCCCTTTCGCTATGCCCAGTTTAGCACGTCGGGCAACCGGGCCTCGACCACCTCGCCATCCGTATTCGCAGGTCAGGCGGCGGACGGGGGTTGACAAGGATGCCCCGAACGTGCAAGGAGGCACCTTTCGGCCCACTGAAATCGTCCACTATGGATAGTCTGGACGGAGTGCCATCCGAGCCTTCGGGGACCCGGAAATAGGTAGTTCGGCTAGCCCCTGGAACGGCCGCGCGGGGTGGGGATTAAGCTTCCAGCGGTTGTCCGGCAATCAGGAAGGACGCTGCATCCGTGAGCCGCCCTCAGCACCTCAAGGCCGTTCGCCTGCGGTTGATCCCGGCCGTCATCGGGCTCGGCGCCGTCGTCGCCCTCGCCGGGTGCAGTGCCGGTCAGGTGACCGAGACCGACACCCAGGTCGCCGCAGTCAACGGCGGCAGCGGTGACCTCAAGCAGATCTCGATCCGCGACGCCACCTTCACCTTCCCGACCACCGACGCGCGCTACCCGGCCGGTTCCTCCGCGCCGGTGCAGCTGGTGATCGCCAACGAGGGGCCGAGCGACAAGCTGGTCCAGGTCTCCAGCCCGTACGCCGCGTCGGCGACGCTCGGTGGCATCACCGACCTGCCGAGCCGTACCGCGCTGCACGCCGTCGGCAAGTCCGCGCAGGTCCAGCAGGCCGAGACGGCCGCGGACCGCGTGGTGGAGATCACGCTGAACGGGTTCAAGCAGGACATCACGCCGGGCGTGACGGTCCCGGTGACCTTCGTCTTCGAGAAGGCCGGCTCGGTCACCGTGCAGGTGCCGGTGGGTGCCGACCACTCGCCGCGCCCCGAGCACGGCAGCCCGGTGTCGGGCACCGAGCAGGGCGGCGGTCACTGACCGCAGGCTTCGCCGGAACGGGCCGTCCGCACGCGCGGGCGGCCCGTTCTCGCGTCTCGTGGTGCCGCAATTTCCATTGAAATCGAAGGTCCGATTTCCATTGAAATTGCGGCACCACGGACGGCGTGCCGGGCTGCGGGGAGGGTTGTCGACCGCCTGATCCACTCGATCGCGGGGAATCCGGCACGGTCGTGGGACCGGCGCGCGATGCTGGTGACCGGGCCTGTCGTCGCGGGCGGATAGCCTCGCCGCGTGCCCCCGAAGAACACCCGCACCGCCCGTCCCGGATACCGCTGCGCCGACTGCGGCCACGAGGTCGCCAAGTGGGTCGGCCGCTGCCCGAGCTGCCAGGCGTGGGGCACCATCGACGAGACCGCCGCCGCCCGACCCGTGCTGACCAAGGTCGCGGCGGGCGCCCCGTCCACCCCCGCCCGGCCGATCGCCGAGGTCGACCTCGACTCCGCCCGCGCGGTGTCCACCGGCATCGCGGAGCTGGACCGGGTGCTGGGCGGCGGGATCGTGCCCGGCGCGGTCGTGCTGCTGGCCGGCGAGCCCGGAGTGGGAAAGTCCACACTTCTGCTGGAGGTCGCGCACCGCTGGGCCGCGGGCGCCTCGCCCGGCCCGTCGCTCTACGTCACGGGTGAGGAATCCGCAGGTCAGGTGCGACTTCGCGCGGAGCGCACCGATTCGGTGCACCCGGAGCTCTACCTCGGCGCCGAGAGCAACCTGTCCGCCGTGCTCGGGCACGTCGACGCGGTGCAGCCGGGCCTGCTGATCGTCGACTCGGTGCAGACCGTGCAGTCGCCCGAAGCCGACGGCAGCCCCGGCGGCGTCACGCAGGTCCGCGCGGTGACCACGGCGCTGGTGTCGCTGGCCAAGGAGCGCGGCCTGCCGGTGGTGCTGGTGGGGCACGTCACGAAGGATGGCGCGGTGGCCGGTCCGCGCGTGCTGGAGCACCTGGTCGACGTGGTGCTGCACTTCGAGGGCGACCGGCACTCGGCGCTGCGGATGCTGCGCGGCGTGAAGAACCGGTTCGGGCCCGCCGACGAGGTCGGCTGCTTCGAGCAGCGCGACGACGGCATCGCCGAGGTCCCGGACCCGTCCGGGCTGTTCATCAACCGCAACGAGACCCAGGTCGACGGCACCGCGGTGACCGTGATGGTCGAGGGCAAGCGCCCGCTGCTGGTGGAGGTCCAGTCGCTGGTGATGAAGACCCAGATGGCCATGCCGCGGCGGTCGGTCAGCGGCCTGGACTCGGCCCGGGTGTCGATGATGCTCGCGGTGCTGGGCAAGCACGGCAAGGTGCCCACCGGCGAGTACGACGTGTTCGCGGCGACGGTCGGCGGCACGAAGGTGCACGAGCCCGCCGCGGACCTCGCGATCGCGCTGGCCATCGCCTCCTCCCAGAAGGGCAAGCCGCTGCCGCCGAACCTGATCGCGGTCGGCGAGGTGGGGCTCGCCGGGGAGATCCGGCGGGTCAGCAGCGTCGGGCGGCGGCTGGCCGAAGCGGCCAGACTCGGGTTCGACCGGGCGCTGGTGCCGCCGGATGCGGGCCCGCTGCCGAAGGGCGTGCGCGCCACGGTGGTGTCGAACGTCAGCGAGGCGCTCAAGATCGTGGGTGTCAAATGAGCCACGAGCAGCTGCGCGGCACGCTCGCCCGGCTGGCTCCCGGAACCGCGCTGCGGGACGGGCTGGAGCGCATCCTGCGCGGCCGCACCGGCGGCCTGATCGTGCTCGGCTACGACCCGGCGGTGGAGGCGCTCTGCGACGGCGGGTTCCACCTGGACATCGAGTTCAGCGCGACCCGGCTGCGCGAGCTGTCCAAGATGGACGGCGCGGTGGTGCTGTCCACGGACGCGACGCGGATCATGCGGGCGAACGTGCACCTGGTGCCCGATGCGAGCACGCCCACCGAGGAGTCCGGCACCCGGCACCGCACGGCGGAGCGCACCGCGATCCAGACCGGCTACCCGGTGGTGTCGGTGAGCCAGTCGATGAGCATCATCAGCGTCTACACGCAGGGCCACCGGCACGTGCTGATCGGCTCGCCGGAGATCCTCTCCCGCGCCAACCAGGCGCTGGCGACCCTGGAGCGCTACACCGCGCGGCTGGCCGAGGTCGCGCAGGCGCTGTCGGCGCTGGAGATCGAGGACTACGTGACGTTGCGCGACGCGATGACCGTCGTGCAGCGGATGGAGATGGTGCGGCGGATCGCCGACGAGATCGAGGGCGACGTCGTCGAGCTCGGCAAGGACGGCCGGCTGATCGAGCTGCAGCTGGACGAGCTGGTCGGTTCCTCGCGGGAGGCGCGCGGCGGTCGCGCCAGGGACGGCATCGACCTGGACCGCGAGCTGATCGTGCAGGAGTACCTGCCGACCAGCGGCGCGATGCCGACCTCGGAGCAGGTCGAGGCGGCGCTGCACGAGCTCGACGGCACGGAGCTGCTGGACCTGACGGCGATCGCCGGCGCCTTCGGCTACTCGGACAACCCGGAGGCGTTGGAGGAGCACCTGAGCCCGCGCGGCTACCGGCTGCTCGCGAGGGTGCCGCGCCTGCCGACGGCGGTGCGGCGGCAGCTGGTGGAGCACTTCGGCTCGCTGCAGCGGCTGCTCGCGGCGACGGTGGCCGAGCTGCGCGAGGTGGATTCGATCGGCGAGGCGAGGGCGAGCTCGATCCGGGAGGGCCTCTCCCGCCTGGCGGAATCCTCCATAGTGGACCGCTTCGCCTGACGAACCGGCCCGGCAGACTCCTGATTTTTCCTGGAATCAGGGGATTTCGGGCCGCGGTCAGTTGGCCGCGGTCAGGCGGAACGGGGTCGGGGAACTGTTGAGCGCCGCCAGCCGGGCCACCACCTGGTAGTCGCCCGCCTGGGCCTTCGCCTGGCCGTCTTCGCAGTCCGATGTGGACGTCTGGCCCGACCACTGGATGTCGTTGCGCACCGACTGGCCCGGCTGCAGCAGCGGCTGCTCGTTCGTCGACTCCGAGTAGCAGTCGTTGCTCGACCACACGTGCTTCCCGCCCGGGGTCGACACCGTCAGCTCGCGCAGCAGGCGGTTGATGTCGCGCACGCAGGCGCGGTCGCTCGCATTGGTCACCACGACGCTCATGCCGACCCGCTCGCCCACCTTGAACTCCGGGCGGGCCACCTCGGCCACGACGCGCATCGACTCGTCCGCGCACGGCTGCGGCGGCGCGTCGGCCGCCACCGCGACCGGCGGCCCCGGCGGCGGCGCCGGGACGGCTTGCGGCCCCGAAGCCCCGCCCAGCAGGGCGATCGCGCCCCAGCCGAGGAGCGCCACCACCAGCACGACCGCACCGATCGCCACCGCGCGGCGACGCCAGTACACCGTGGGCGGGAGCGGTCCGGTCGGATCAAGCACGGCAACGACAGTAACCCGGCGACTACTCCGAAGAGCGTTACCAACGATCACCCAATTGGGCGTATCACGGCCGATCAGGCCCCGGCGCCCGGGAACCTGCGCCCGTCGAACGCGCTCCCGACCGCCGCGTGGAGCGGCGCGATTCCTCGCGAAATCGACGTTCACCCGGGTGACCGGTCGATTTCTCGGGAAGTCGCACATGACGCCGGGATCCGAGGTCATCTTCGCAGGTGGGCAAGGCTGTTCCGGGTCTAGTCGTGTGGAGGTTCGCGCGACGGCCGGGATGACTCCGCGTGGTCCTTTCGGGCGTGTTCTCCCGCGCGCCGGGGGCCTGGCAGGATCGGTGGTGCCATGAAGACCACCGCCGCGCATCCCGCTCCGCCCCTGGATCCGGTCGAGCTCATCGACTGGTTCGCCGCCACCGCCCGGCCGCTGCCGTGGCGCGCGCCCGGCACCACGGGCTGGGGCGTGCTGGTCAGCGAGACGATGCTGCAGCAGACCCCGGTCAACCGGGTCCAGCCGATCTGGGAGGAGTGGATGCGCCGCTGGCCGCGCCCCTCCGACCTGGCCGCCGAGCCGCAGGGCGAGGTGGTTCGGGCCTGGGGGAAGCTCGGCTACCCGCGCCGGGCCCTGCGGCTGCACGAGGCCGCCGCGACGATCGCCGCCGAGCACGGCGACGTCGTGCCGTCCGACGTCGACACGCTGCTGGCCCTGCCGGGCATCGGCGCCTACACCGCCCGAGCGGTGGCGGCCTTCGCCTACGGCAAGCGGGCTCCGGTGGTCGACACGAACGTCCGCCGGGTGGTGGCGCGCGCCGTGCACGGCGCGGGCGACGCCGGTCCGCCGTCGACCAAGCGCGACCTCAACGACGTCGACGCCCTGCTCCCGGCCGACGACGCGAGCGCCGCGAAGCTCTCGGCCGCGCTGATGGAGCTCGGCCAGATGGTGTGCACCGTGCGGTCGCCGCTGTGCGAGGCCTGCCCGATCGCGCACGACTGCGCCTGGCAGCACGCCGGCCGCCCGGCCTACGCCGGACCGCCGAAGAAGGTGCAGAAGTTCGCCGGCACCGATCGCCAGGTGCGCGGCAAGCTGCTGGACGTCCTGCGCGGCTCGACCGGTCCGGTGCTGCGCGAGCAGCTGGACGCGGTCTGGTCGGACGCCGGGCAGCGCGACCGCTGCCTGGATTCCCTGCTGGTGGACGGGCTGATCGAGCAGACCGACGACGGCCGCTTCGCACTGCCCGGCGAGCACTGATGGCGCAGGCGGTGGTGGCGTTCTTCGACGAGGCCGCGGATTCCGCGGTCCGGGCGCTGTGGCGGCGCCTGGACGCGGCCGGGGTGCCGAGCGTCGCCGCGCGCAAGCACCGCCCGCACGTCATCTTCGCCGCGGCCCGCGCCATGCCGACCGCGGCGCGCAAGGCGCTGCGCTCCGAGCTGGAGCTGCTGTCCATTCCGGACCTCTGGCTGCACACCCTGGGAACGTTCCCCGGCGAGGAACGGGTGCTGCTGCTGGGCGCGGTCGTGGACACCGAGCTGCTGGCGGTGCACTCGGCGGTGCACGACGCGCTGGCCGGACGGGTGCAGCACCCCTCCGCCTACTACTTCCCGGGCGCGTGGATCCCGCACTGCACGCTCGCCCAGGGCATCACCGACGACCAGCTGGCGGCGGGTTTCCGGGCGCTGCAACCGCCGGAACCGGTGCGCGCCGGGATCGGCGAGATCGCCATCGTCGACACCAAGACCGGCGAGGCCGAGACCGTCACCACCCGCTGATCACCGGTGGCGCAGTTTCAATTGAAACTGCGCCCAGGAGGCGGGTTTCCACAGTTTCAATTGAAACTGCGATCAGCACGAGCCGGACCACGGACAGTTATCCACAGTGGACTACCGTCGATCACGAGTTGCCGACCTCCGCGCGAGCCGCCACTTTGGAGCAGCAAATCGCGCACTCAGGAGGGTGAATGGACGTCGACGGCGTGGCCATCCTCGCCCGCGGAATCGCCGCCAGGGGCCCGGAGGGCATCGTGTTCGCCAACCTCGACCTGCGCGTCGAACCGGGCGCGCTGGCCGTGATCACCGGGCCTTCCGGCACGGGCCGCACCTCGCTGCTGCTCGCGCTGTCCGGCAGGCTCCCGCTCGTCACCGGGCACCTGGACGTCTCCGGGCACGTGCTGCCCGCGCAGGCCAAGGCGGTGCGGCAGCTGATCCGCCCCGCGCGGCTGCGCCCCGGCTACGAGCTGGAGGACAAGCACCGGGTCCGCGAGGCGATCGCGGAACGCCGCCTGATCAGCGGCGTCTCCGAGCGCGCCGTCGAAGCCGCGCTCGACCGGGTCCGGATCGCCCCGGACCGCACCGCGCTGATCGACGAGCTGCACCCCGCCGAGCGGCTGCTGTTCGCGGTGGCGCTGACGATCGCCGCCTCCCCCGCCGGGATCCTCGTCGACGACGTCGACGCGGGCCTCCCCCGGGCGGCCCGCGCGCAGGTGTGGGCCGGGTTGCGCGAGGTCACCCGCACCGGGATGACGGTGCTGGCCAGCGCGACCGATCCGCCGTCCGGCGACGTCGAGGTGATCCCGCTGCCCGTCCGCGAGCCGGAACGGCCCACGAAGGTGCTCGACCGGCAGGAAGAGGTCGCCCGGTGAAAGCGTTCAAGCTGGCCTGGCTGGAGCTGCGGCGCTTCCGCGGGCCGCTGCGCCGCTTCGTGCCGCTCGTGCTGATCCTGGTCCCGCTGCTGTACGGGTCGCTGTACCTGTGGTCGAACTGGGATCCCTACGGCCAGTTGAACCGGGTTCCGGTCGCGGTGGTCAACTCCGACCTGCCGGTCGACGCGCGCGGCGAGCACATCAACGCCGGCGAGCAGTTCGTCCAGCAGCTCAAGGCGACCGACATCTTCGACTGGAACTTCGTGGATTCCGCCGAGGCCCGGCACGGCCTCGTGGAAGGCCGGTACTACTTCACGATCGAGGTCCCCGCGGACTTCAGCGCGAAGCTCGCGACCGCGGCCGACCGCAACCCGGAGCGCGCCGCGCTGCAGATCGTCAAGAACGACGCCAACGGCTACATCGCCGGGATCATGGCCGACACGGTGCAGACCGAGCTGCAGAACCAGATCAACGCCGCCGCGCACGCCACCTACGCCCGCGCGCTCTACGGCGAGCTGGACCAGGCGCGGGAGAAGCTGCAGCTGGCTTCGGAAGCGTCGAAGCAGCTCGTCGAGGGCACTGACCTGAGCAAGCAGGGCACCGCGGCGCTTTCCAAGGGCCTCAACGGAGTTCGCGACGGCACCGGCCAGGTCTCGCGCGGCGTGCAGGACATCTCGGACGCCACCGCGCAGCTGAGCAAGCAGCTGTCCGCGGTCAGCAACTTCACCGCCGAGCGGCTGCCCGGCGCGGTCAACGCCCTGGTCAACGCGAGCAACATCGCGGTCAACAGCCTGAGCACGATCAAGACCACCGCCGGGTTCCTCAGCCAGCGCGCCGCCGACGGCCGCTCGGCGATCGAGGAACTCGGCAAGCGGCACCCCGAGATCGCCCAGGACGCCGCCTACCAGCGCGCCCTGGACAACGCCCAGAAGCTGGCCGATTCCGCGAGCACCGCGGACAAGGACGCCCAGCAGGCCCTGGCCACGGCGCAGGACGCCAACTCGCAGGCGCTGACGCTGCAGAACAACATGGGCCCGCTGCAGAACCAGATCCGCGCGTTCACCGCTCCGGCGGACACGCTGCGCGCGGGTGTCGCGGAACTCTCCGGCGGCGCCAACGGCATCACCAACGGCCTGGACACGCTGGCGGCGAGCAGCGGGGTGCTGGAGACCGGCGCCGGGCAGCTCAACGACGGCGCGAAGAACCTTCAGGGCCTGGTCGACGACACGCTGGGCAAGATCCCGCCGACGAACCCCACCGAGGTCGCGCAGGCCGCCGACGTCCTCGGGTCGCCGACCGAGATCCACACCGACAACCTGAACCCGGCGCACGTCTACGGGCGCGGGCTGGCGCCGTTCTTCTTCGCGATCGCCCTCTGGGTCTTCGGGCTGTTCGCGTACCTGCTGCTCAAGCCGGTGAACCTGCGCGCGCTCGCGGATCGCGTCGGGGCGTTCACCATCGCGTTCGCCGGTTTCCTGCCCGCGGCGGTGCTGGGCATCGTCGGCGGGCTGGTGCTGTACGCGGTGGTCGACTTCGGGCTAGGGCTCGACCCGGTGCACGTCTGGTGGACGATCGGGCTGGTCTCCCTCGCCGCGGTCGCGTTCGTGGCCATCGACCACTTCCTGCGCACCGCGCTCGGCGCGGTCGGCGACCTGCTGTCGCTGGTGCTGCTGATCATCCAGCTCACCGCCTCCGGCGGGCTGTACCCGATGGAGACCGCCCCGGCGCCGTTCCAGGCCGTGCACCCGTTCCTGCCGATGACCTACCTGGTGGACGGGCTGCGCGTGACGATCTCCGGCGGCGTCACCGAGCACCTGCTCCGGGACGTGGCGGTGCTGGCGGGCTTCCTGGTCGTCTTCCTGGCGCTGACCACACTGGTCGTCCAGCGCCAACGGGTCTGGAACATCGGCCGCCTGCACCCGCAGATCGAGCTGTAGAGCCTGTTTCCAAACTCGTTCTGCGCTGCGGTGCCGGTAGCGGGACCTCAGGCGGTACCGGGTCGAATTGTCATCGGGCTTCGCTAGCGTTCGGCCACATGGCACAAACTTTTGCTGCGGTGGAAGTCCCGGAGTGGTGCGGCGTCTTCGACGCCGAGCAGTTCGAGGCGTTCCGCGAAGAGGTCGACGACGCTTGCGACTGCTTCGGCGCCGGAGGGCAGAACCTCGAATCGGGCTTCGTCGAGTTGGTCTCGGGGGCCTACTCCGACGGCTACGAGTTCCGGCTCGAACAGCTCGCCAAGCGGTGTGCGGAAGCACCGCGGGAGGACTGGGAGGGCATTTGCTTCGGCCAGATCGACGCGTGGAGCATGGCGGAGGCCCAGTCGGAATGGCTGGAGCAGGCATCCTTCGAGCAGGTGCGGGATCTCCTGCGGATCCACCTGTTCGACGGAAGCCCGCGCTCCGAGGCGGATGAGTCGGAGGAGCCCGACGAGTCCGAGGAGTGGTTCCGGCTACCGCTGGCCGACGGGCTCTGGATCGGGCTGGTCGTAGCGGACGCGCCATCGTCGGACGAGGACGAGCCCGAGATCGACACCCAGGTGCACAACGCGGCGGTGCAGGCCTGGGGCGTGGAGCCCGAGCAGCTGGTCGAGGCGGCTCTCGCGAACCTGCGCCGGGAGGAGGAGACCCCGGCGTGGGGCGAGGTGTCCGTCGAGCTGTCCGATGAGGACGACGAGCCCGTCGCGACGATCACGGTGCTGACCGTCGAGAACGCCCCGTGGGCGCTGCTGCTCGACGAGATCGAGCCGGAGTTGGCGGAGCGCGGAGTGGTGCTGGCCGTTCCCGCGCAGGACGCCGTGCTCGTGGCGGAGGTGCCCGAGCCCGGCATGCTGGACCTGGTCGTCACCGCGGTCTCCGCGGTGGCGCGCGATCACGTCGATGCGGCCGAAATCGGCTACGACATCGGCGACAGCACCTACTGGTACCAGAACGGCGAGTTCAGCAGGTTCGAGGAGTCCGAGTCGGACGACGACCAGCACGACGGCGAGGCGGGACCGGTCGGGTAGGGCCGGGCCGGCGGATGCCTCGGGCCGTGCGGTCGCCGGTGGTCGCGGCGGGCTCGTAGGCTGGCTGCATGGCTGTTGTGAAGATCAATGCGATCGAGATCCCTGAAGGTGCCGGCCCGGAGCTGGAGAAGCGGTTCGCTTCGCGGCACGGCTCGGTGGACAGCGCTCCCGGGTTCCTCGGGTTCGAGCTGCTGCGCCCGGTGAAGGGCGAGAACCGCTACTTCGTGTACACGAAGTGGGAGTCCGAGGAGGCGTTCCAGGCGTGGGCCAGCGGCCCGGCGAAGGAGGCGCACGCGGGCGAGGCCAAGAACCCGGTGGCCAGCGGGTCCAGCCTGCTGGAGTTCGAGCTCGTCCAGGAGTCCCACCCCGGCAAGTGACCGCCCGGGATGCCGTTCCGGCTGTTCAGGACCCGTGAGTGTTCTGGGGGCGCTACAGCACCCCAGAACACTCACGGGCACTGACCTGCGGCGGCGCGATCAGCCGGTCAGGACGACCGTGGCGAGGATCGCGCGGTGATCGGCACCGGCCACGTCGATGGTGCGGAACGACTGGGGCGCGATGCCGCCGCTGGTGAGCACGTGGTCGATCGTGACCGGCGGCGGGAACCAGGTGCCCGGGCCCGGCCAGGTCGGGTGCAGGCCGTCGCCGGTGGCCTCGGCGACGTCGGTGTAGCCCAGGCCGATCAAGTACTTGAGCCGGGTGTGGTCGAGGGTGGCGTTGAAGTCTCCGACCAGCATCCGGGGCGTGCCGTCGGTGGCCGGCGCCGGCAGCTCGCGCATCTCGCGGTCCCAGACCTCGGCCGTGTCCCGGCCCATCGGGTACAGCGGGTGCACCGCGACGATCTCGAAAGCCGGTGAGCCCGGCCGCTGCACCCGCGCCGATGGCTGGGCCAGCGTCGAATCCGGCACCAGCGACAGTTCCTGCAGCGGGTAGCGCGACGCGATCCCGGAGCCGTCCGCCTTGGGCCCCGGCTGGAACACCCGGTGCGGCAGCGTCTCGGCGAGCCCGGCGTCGTCCAGCGCGGCCACCAGCTCGGGCGTGAGTTCCTGCAGGCTCAGCACGTCGACCTCGTTCTGCCGCACGAGGTCCACGACCTGCGCGGCATCCGCCCCGCCGAAGAAGCCGTTCAGCGACATCACCCGCAGCGCAACGCCCTGCGCCGGAGTCGCGTCGGGAATGGCGCGCGGCGCGACGGAGAGCACCAGGATCGCGGTCGCCAGGCCGACGACGAGCGCGGTCAACCAGCGCCGCAGGATCACGGCGAGCAGCGCCAGCACGATGCCGGTCAGCGCCGCGTACTGGGTCAGCGCCGCCAGCGCCACCAGGTACCGGCCGCTGTCCCAGCCCGACAGCGGCAGCATCGCCCAGGCCAGCAGGCCGATCGCGGCCAGCACCAGCAGCACCGTGACCACGCGGCCACCGGGCTTGCGCCGCGGCGGGTCGTCCCGCTCCGGCTCGACGACCAACGTCCGATCCATCCTGGCTCCCCATGTCGTCCGCGTCACCCGGCCTGTCAGCGAGCTGTGCGCGGGCTGTCAGCATCCCCCCGGAAAGTGAAAGCATGTCATTCGCGATCCAGGCCGAGGGCCTGGTCAAACGATTCGGCTCCACCACCGCGCTGGCCGGGGTGGATCTCGCCGTGCCGGCGGGAACGATCCTCGGCGTGCTCGGCCCCAACGGTGCGGGCAAGACCACCGCGGTCCGGATCCTGGCCACGTTGCTGCGGCCGGATGCGGGCACCGCGACCGTCGCGGGCTACGACGTGCTCCGCCAGCCGGTCGCGGTGCGCAGCCGCATCGGGCTCACCGGCCAGTACGCCTCGGTCGACGAGGAGCTCACCGGCATCGAGAACCTGGTGCTCATCGGCCGGTTGCTGGAAATGCCGAAGCGCGACGCCAAGGCGCGGGCGGCCGAACTGCTGGAGCGGTTCGCCCTCACCGACGCCGGCGGCCGCGCGATCAAGACCTACTCCGGCGGCATGCGGCGCCGCCTGGACCTCGCGGCGAGCCTGATCGGCCGCCCCGAGGTCCTCTACCTCGACGAGCCCACCACCGGGCTCGACCCGCGCAGCCGCAACCAGGTGTGGGACATGGTGCGCACGCTCTCCGCCGAGGGCGTGACGGTGCTGCTGACCACCCAGTACCTGGAGGAGGCCGATCAGCTGGCCGACCGGATCAGCGTGATCGACCACGGCCGGGTGGTCGCCGACGGCCGCGCCGACGAGCTCAAGCGCCGCGTCGGCGGCCAGACCCTGCAGGTGCGGCCGACCGATCTGGCGAACGTGCCCGCGGTGCGCCGGATCCTCGCCGAGCTGACCGGCGCCGAACCGGCCACGAACGACGACAGCGGGCTGCTGACCACGCCGGTCGACGACCCGGTGCTGCTGTCCACCCTGGTCCGCCGGCTCGACGACGCCGGGATCACCGCCGACGAGCTCGCGCTGCGCCTGCCCAGCCTGGACGAGGTGTTCCTGGCCATCACCGGCAAGGCCGCCGAGGAGGAGACCGCCGCGTGACCGCCACGATCGAACGCCCGCCGACCGCGCCGACGACCGCCTCGGAGCGCATCGGCCCGATCCGCGCGCTGCGGCACGGCCTGACGCTGGCCGGGCGCAGCATCCTCAAGATCCGCAAGTCGCCCGAGGGCCTGATCGACGTCACCATCCAGCCGATCCTGTTCCTGGTCATGTTCGTCTACCTCTTCGGCGGGGCGATCGTCGGGGACACCGGCTCCTACCTGCAGCTCACGCTGCCCGGCGTGATGGCGATGAACATGGTCTTCGCCAGCCTCGGCACCGGGTGGGCGCTCAACACCGACATCTCCAAGGGCGTGTTCGACCGGTTCCGCAGCCTGCCGGTGGCGCGGTCGGCGCCGCTGATCGGCGCGGTGCTGGGCGACATCGTGCGCTACCTTGTGGCGCTGGCGGTGCTGCTGGTCTTCGCCACCATCATGGGCTTCCGCATCCAGACCGATCCGCTGTCCGCGCTGGCCGCGATCGTGGTGGTGATCGCCTTCGCGCTGGCGATGTGCTGGATCACGGTGTTCCTCGGGATGCTGATCAAGAACCAGCAGGCGCTGCCCGGCGTGGCCATGGCGTTCATGTTCCCGCTGACCATGGGCAGCAACGTGTTCGTGCCGACCGAGACGATGCCGGGCTGGCTGCAGGCGTGGGTGACCATCAACCCGGTCACCAAGCTCGCGGACACCGCTCGCGGCCTGATGATCGGCGGGCCGATCGCCGGACCGCTGACGGCGACGCTGATCTGGATGGTCGCGATCGTGGCGGTGTTCTTCCCGCTGGCGATGTGGGCGTACCGCCGCCGGATGTGACCGTCGGCGCCGCGCTCTGGAGCGGCGTTTCCGCAGGCAGGGGGCCGTGCGCGTGTTGTGTCGCGATAGCAGCGCAACACGCGCACGGCCCCCGTGACCAGCGGTGACGGCGGCGTTATCGGTGGTCGCCGGGAGGTGTCCCCGACCGGAGCGGAATAATCTTCATGACCACCTGCGGTCGAGCCCTCCCGCGTCGGGGGCGGGAGGGACCGACCGCAGGTCCGGCGAAACCGATCACGGCAGAAGCCGATCTTGGGCAACATGGACGCATGAGACGCACGGATCCGGCCGAGCGCCCACTCCACGGTGGTTCCCTCCGGCGATCACCCTGACCGGCATCGTCCTGAACATAATCACGATCTCCTGGTACCCGCGCGGTTCGTGGGCGCAGTACGTCGTTCCGGGCCTGGTGCTCGTTGCACTCGCGGCCTGGGCCGTACTCGCCGTCCGCGAACAACGCCGCCGCCGGAATCGGGGCTTACGCCCCTCAACGCCCCAACGCGTCGCGGAGCTCCGCGAAGGCGTCGTCCCGCGAGAGCGCGGCTGCGCCGTCGCGCTCTTCGCGGTGCTGCCCATCCAGCTCGCGCAGCAGCGCTCGCACTTCGGGGTCTCCTTCGTCGACCAGGCCGCGCAGCACGGTGGCGATGCCGATCAGGCGGGCCGCCCGCTGCGGCCGGCCGGCGGCGAACTCCACGCATGCCGCTTGCTCCGCGATGGTCGCGTTCAGCGGCATGTCGCGGAGCGCCAGTCCCACGGCGAAGGCTTCGGCGAGCAGTGCCAGCGCCTCGCCGGGCTCGCCTTCGGCGAGGCGTAGCCGCGCTTCGCCGAGCAGTTCCATCTGCCGCAGCGGCTCCGGCGCCGTCGCCGCCTCCGCCAGCGCCGCGCGCGCCGCGGCCAGGTAGTCGCGGGCCTGGTCCCGGTCGCCGGAATGCCGGGCGACCTCGGCGAGTCCGGTCAGCGCCGCGATCTGGTGGTAGAGGAACCTGTTCCGGCCGATGCGTTCGGCGCGCAGCAGGTCGGCGCGCGCCCCGTCGAGGTCGCCGCCGCGCAGTCGCTCGATGCCGATCCGCGCCAGCGCAGGCACCAGGTCCTCGGTGGCGCGCAGTTCGCGGAACGTCTCGACGGATTCCTGGAATGCCTCGATCGCGCCCTCGTGGTCGCCGCGCCGCGACCGGAACTCGGCGATGCTCGTGGTGGTCTGCGCGCTGCCCCACCGGTCGCCGATGGCGCGGAACTCGGTGCGCGCGGCGAGCATGTCCTTCTCCCCGGCGATGGGATTTCCGTTGTGCTCCGCGCCGAATCCCCGGCAGAACAGGCCGGCGGCCCGCGCCCACGGGTGCGGGTGCTGCAGCGCCCCCTCGACACATCTGTCCAATTCGGACTGTTCGCGGATCAGCATCCAGCCGATCGGTTCCATCACCGTCGCGTACAGGTAGCGGAAGCGCGCGCCGGTGTCGCGGGCAGCGGTCACCGCGGTGCGCAGGCCCTCGGCCCAGTCCGGGGTGGAGTCGACGGCCATCACCAGCATCAGGTCGACGATCGCCCGGCTCTCCGGCGGCGCCGCGCCCGGCAGGGCGGCCACCTCTTCCAGCCGGCCCTTCAGCTCGTCGTGCTGCGCGGACATCGACCAGTACCAGCTCAGCGCCGCGCTCAACCGGAATCCCCGGTCCGCGTCGCCGGACTCCGTCGCCCAGTGCAGCGCGGCGATGATGTTGTCGTGGTCGGCGTCCAGCCGGTTCAGCCAGTCGATCTGCTCCGCTTCGTGCAGCCGGGGCGCGGCGGATTCGGCGAACTCGACGAAGTACGTCGCGTGCGAGCTGCGCAGGGCGTCCTTCTCCCCGGCCGCGGCGAGCTTCTCGGCGCAGAACGCGCGCACCGTCTCCAGCATCCGGTACCGCATGCCGAGTTCCGAATCGACCGCCTCCACCAGGGACTTCTCCACCAGCGAGACGAGCACGTAGAACACGTCCGCGGCAGGCATCCCGGCGTCGGCGCACACCGCGGAGATCGCGTCGGCCGAGGCGTACCCGGCGAACACCGACATCCGCCTGGCCAGCACCTGCTCCGGCCCGGTCAGCAGATCCCAGCTCCACTCCACCACCGCGCGCAGCGTCCGGTGCCGCGGCATGGCAGTGCGATTTCCGCTGGTGAGCAACCGGAATCGGTCGTCGAGCCGCTCGGCGACCTGCCGGACGCTCATCGCCCGCAGCCGGGCCGCCGCCAGCTCGATCGCCAGCGGCATGCCGTCCAGCCGACGGCAGATCTCCACCACGTCGCGGGTGTTGCCGTCGTCGAGCGCGAAACCGGGCCGGGCGCCCGCCGCCCGATCCACGAACAGCCGCACCGCCGCGGCCTCAGGCGCCGCGTCCTCGGCCTCCGGCAGCTCCAACGGCCCGACCGGCAGCAGCCGCTCGCCGGTGAGCGCCAACGGCTCCCGGCTGGTCGCCACGACCCGCAGCTGCGGGGCCCGGCTCAGCACCTCCTGCACGAACTCGGCGGCGGCCTCGATCACCTGCTCGCAGTTGTCCAGCACCAGCAGCGCCGGCTCCGCCGAGAACAGGTCCGCCGCCCGGTTCAACGCGTGCTTCGTCGGCGATTCCAGCAGCCGGGTCTCGCGCACCCCGAGCGCGGCGAGCGCCGCCGCCGTCACGTCCTGCCCGTCCCGCACCGGCGCGAGCTCGACGAACCACACCCGCCGATCCGACATCCCGGCGGCGGTCTCGACCGCCAGCCGCGTCTTCCCCGCGCCGCCGGGACCGAACAGGGTGACCAGCCGGGAATCCGCCAGCTCCGCGCGAACCCGCTCGATCTCCCGCTCCCGGCCGACGAAACTGCTCAACCGGGTCGGCAGCACCGGCCGGATCGGCTCCCACCGCAGCTCGTCGCGCGAATCCGGCTCCGGCCGCGATGCCGGACGCGGCGCCAGGCCGGGATCGCCGCGCAGCAGCGCGACCTGCAGATCCCGGAGCTCCTGCGACGGCGACACCCCAAGCTCCTGGTCCAAGCGGCGCCGCAATGCCTCATAAGCGGCAAGCGCATCGGCCTGCCTGCCGCTCGCGTAGAGCGCGCGAACGCGCAGCGCCGTGAGCCGCTCGCGCAGCGGAAAACGCGCGCAAAGCGTCTCCAGCTCGGGCACCAGATCGGCATGCCGACCGGCACCGAGATCGGCCTCCGCCCGATCCTCGACCGCGGCGATGCGCAGCTCCCCCAACCGCGCCGCCTGCGCCTCGGCGAACGGCGCGTCGACGAAGTCGACGAGCGCGTCCCCCTGCCACAACTCCAGCGCCTCGCGGAGCGCGGCAGCGGCAGCATCGTGCCGGCCGCTGCGGAGCAGGCCGCGCCCCTCTGCCGCGAGCGCGGCGAAGCGGATGGCGTCGACGTCGTCGGGATCCACCAGGAGGGCGTAGCCCGACTGGTCGGAGCGCAAGGACAGCTCGCCCGCGAGCGCGCGGCGCGCGCGAGACACCAGCGACTGGAGCGCGTTCAGCGCGCTGGCCGGCTGGGCGGAGCCCCAGAGGTCGGCGATGAGGAGCTCGGTGGAGACGGTGCGGCCGGCGTCGAGCGCGAGTCGCGCGAGGAGCGTCCGCACCCGGAGGCCGCCGACCGCTATCGCCCGACCGTCGGGTGCGTTCAGCCGAAAGGGCCCCAGCAACGCCACGCGCACCGCACCAGCTTCGCAGAAGGGACCGACCCGATGCCCGCCATTTCGGGCGTTGCGCACGCGGCCGCACGGCGAAACCCCGGAGATCACCGGCCGCCCTGCAGGGCGCATCCTGTCGGTACCAGGGAAGACCGAAGACCGTTTTGCCTGTTTCGTCGCGTTCCGATCTCAGGCGAAACCGGAAACCTCCCGGGCTGGCTCGGCCCGCGAATTATGGGGTAGATCACCTCCCGTCGGGCCGGAGTACCGCCGCGGGCTGGAATCATGGAACAAACGGACATACCACCGATCATGTTCCGCCGGCACGGCTCGCACGCCGACGTGCTCCACACCGTCCGGGCGGGGCGCTACCCGGAGCCGCTCGAATGGATCTGACGACCTTGGCCGCCACCTCCGCCGAACCGACCGGCTTCACCGCCTGGGTGATCTCCGTGATGGAGGCCCTCGGCGGCCCGGGAGCGGGAATGATCGTCGCCCTGGAGAACCTCTTCCCGCCCATCCCGTCCGAGGTGATCCTGCCGCTGGCCGGATTCACCGCCAGCCAGGGCAACATGTCCGTGATCGGCGCGATCCTGTGGACGACGCTCGGCTCGCTGATCGGCGCGCTGGCGCTCTACGGCATCGGCGCGACGCTGGGCCGCGACCGCACCCGCGCCATCGCCGCGAAGATCCCGCTGGTGAAGATCTCCGACATCGACCGGACCGAGGCGTGGTTCGCCAAGCACGGCATCAAGGCGGTCTTCTTCGGCCGGATGATCCCGCTGTTCCGCAGCTTCATCTCGCTCCCGGCCGGCGTCGAACGCATGCGCCTGGCCACGTTCGCCCTGTTCACCACGCTCGGCAGCCTGATCTGGAACACCGTCTTCGTGCTGGCGGGCTACCTGCTGGGCCAGAGCTGGTACCTCGTCGAGGAGTACGCGGGGCTGTTCTCCCGCGCGGTCCTGATCACGGCGATCCTGACGGTCGCGGCGTTCATCGCGATCCGCATCCGCAACAACCGCCGCGAACGCCAGCTCTCGGAAGCCCCCACGGTCCGCCTCGCCCGGGTGCGCGCCGAGGCTCCGACCGAGGAGATCCGCCGCATCCGCTGACCAGCGCCGGGCGCGATTTCGCGAGGAATTGCGCGCCGCCCGGGTGAGCCCCAGCGGCAGACGACTGCATCGCATCACGATCGGCGCGTCGTGGCCGCTGGAGCGTCACCCCGGGGTCAGCGGAAGTCCGACGCGTGGTCCGCGGCCCACTGGGCGAAGGTGCGGGCCGGGCGGCCGGTCAGGACCTCCACCGTGTTCACCACCGGCAACGGGCGGCCGTCCTGGCCCGCGAGGTACCGCAGGAGGGTGTCGGCGAGGTACCCCATGCCGTGCTCCGCCATCGTCGCGCGGTACTCGTCCGGGCTCTGCGGCACGAACTCGACGGGGCGGCCGATCGCTTCCGCGATCGCCTCGGCCTGCTCGCGCTGCGTGATCGACTGCGGCCCGCTCAGCGGGTAGGCCCTGCCCTCGTGGCCGGGCTCGGTCAGCGCCCGCACCGCCGCGTCCGCGATGTCCGCCTCGTGGATCAGGTCGGCGTGCGCGTCCGGGTACGGCGCTTCCACCACGCCTCGGGCGCGGATCGACCCGGCCCACGCCAGGGCGTTCGTGGCGAAGCCTCCCGGCCGCAGGAAGGTCCAGGCCAGCCCGGAGTCGAGCACCGCCCGCTCGGCCGACGCGTGCAGCCGGATCAACGGGTCGTCGGGGGCGCCCGGGGTCGTGACGACGTTGGCCGACAGCAGCACGACGTGCTCGACACCAGCGGTCCGGGCGGCGTCCAGGAAACCGCCCACCCCACCGCGATCGGCGTAGAGGAACACCGCGGACACCCCGTCCAGCACCGACTCCGGCGGTTCGGCGAGGTCGCCCCGGACCACCTCGATCTGCTCCGGCAGCCGGGTGGCGGCGGGATCGCGGCTGATCACCCGCGGCTTCTCCCCGGCGCTCAGCAACTGCTCGACCACGCTGCGCGCCACGCTGCCGCGTCCTCCGGTCACCAGGATCGTCATCTGATCTCCCTTCCAGCGATGTGCCACCACGATCGCCGCAGCGGCGGGCGCGCGGGAGAGACCGGTCGAACCTAGGTCTGGCGATCCCAGTTCCGGAGGTCCTGCAGCGCCTTCCCGGTGGGCGAGCCCTCGGGCGCGGTGAAGAACATCAGCCGCTGGTCGACCTCGGGGATCAGCAGGACCTCGCAGTCCAGCTCCAGCTCGCCGAAGACCGGGTGCACGCCGCGCTTCGGCGTGCTGCGCTGCACCTGGACCTCGTGCGCGGACCACATCTCGGCGAAGGCGGGGTTCCGCTCGCCCAGCTCGTCGACCAGCGCGCGAACGCCGGAATCGCCCGGGTAGCGGCCGGCGGCGCGCACGCTCGCCACGCACGACTTGGCGAACCGCCGCCCGTGCTCCGTCTCCAGCACCGACGGCTGGTGGCAGAACATCCACCAGAGCATGTTCCGCTCCTTCTCCGACCGGCGGCCGAAGTCGCCCATCAGGCCCACCGCCATCCGGTTCCAGGCGAGGATGTCGTACTTCACGTCGAGCACCAGCGCGGGAACGTCGTCGAACCGCTCCAGCAGCCGCAGCACGTTCGCCGGGACCTCCCGCGACGACACGACCGACGGGGCCTCGCCCACCAGGCGGAACAGGTAGTTCCGCTCGTCGCCGGACAACCGCAGCGCGTCGGCGAGCGCGTTGAGCACCTGCCGGGACGGGCGCGGCCCGCGCCCCTGCTCCATGCGGATGTAGTAGTCCACGGAGATCCCGGCGAGCCGCGCGACCTCCTCCCGCCGCAACCCGGGCGTCCGGCGGCCGCTGCGCGCCTCCAACCCGACATCGGCGGGCCCGACGCGGGACCGCCGGTCCCGGAGGAACTCCGCCAGTTCAGCCCGCACCCGAACTCCTCCACAACTCCAGGCCCACCGTCTCCGCAGGCCAGTACCCAACGCAGAAGGCCCCGCGCCGTGGAGCGCGGGGCCTTCTGGGTCTTGCGTCAGGCGGACTCGGAGTCCGTGCCCTCGGACTTCTCCTCGGAGGCGGCCGAGACCGCGACCGGCGGGGCGTCCGGGACCAGCGACGGCTTCTGCTCGCCGCGGAAGGTGAAGTGCGCCTTGTCGTCGGCGCCTTCGCCGTCCCAGCCGTCGACGTCCACGATCACGATCTGACCCGGCTGGATCTCGCCGAACAGGATCTTCTCGGACAGCTTGTCCTCGATCTCCCGCTGGATCGTCCGGCGCAGCGGCCGCGCGCCCAGCACCGGGTCGAACCCGCGCTTGGCCAGCAGCTTCTTCGCCTTGTCGGTCAGCTCCAGGGCCATGTCCTTGGCCTTGAGCGCCTTCTCCACCCGACCCGAGAGCAGGTCGACCATCTGGATGATCTCCTGCTCGGTGAGCTGGTGGAAGACGATCACGTCGTCGATGCGGTTGAGGAACTCCGGCCGGAAGTGCTTCTTCATCTCCTCGTTGACCTTGGACTTCATCCGCTCGTAGTTGGACTCAGCGCCCTGACCACTGGAGAAGCCCAGGCCGACGGCCTTGGAGATGTCCTGCGTGCCGAGGTTCGAGGTGAAGATCAGCACCGTGTTCTTGAAGTCGACCGTGCGGCCCTGACCGTCGGTCAGGCGGCCGTCCTCCAACACCTGCAGCAGCGTGTTGTAGATCTCCTGGTGCGCCTTCTCGATCTCGTCGAAGAGCACCACCGAGAACGGCTTGCGCCGGACCTTCTCGGTGAGCTGGCCGCCCTCCTCGTAGCCGACGTAGCCCGGAGGGGCACCGAACAGCCGCGAGGCGGTGTAGCGGTCGTGGAACTCGCCCATGTCGATCTGCACCAGCGCGTCGTCGTCCCCGAACAGGAACTCCGCCAGCGCCTTCGACAGCTCGGTCTTGCCGACGCCCGACGGCCCGGCGAAGATGAACGACCCCGACGGCCGCTTCGGGTCCTTCAGGCCCGCGCGGGTGCGGCGGATCGCCTGCGACACGGCCTTGACCGCGTCGTTCTGGCCGATGATCCGCTTGTGGAGCTCGTCCTCCATGCGCAGCAGGCGGGTCGTCTCCTCCTCGGTGAGCTTGAACACCGGGATGCCCGTCCAGTTCGCCAGCACCTCGGCGATCTGCTCGTCGTCGACCTCGGCGACCACGTCGAGGTCACCGGCCTTCCACTGCTTCTCCCGCTCCTCCTTCTGGCCGAGGAGCTGCTTCTCCTCGTCCCGCAGGCGGGCGGCCCGCTCGAAGTCCTGCGCGTCGATCGCGGACTCCTTCTCCCGGCGCACGTCGGCGATCTTCTCGTCGAACTCGCGCAGGTCCGGCGGCGCGGTCATGCGGCGGATGCGCATCCGGGCGCCGGCCTCGTCGATCAGGTCGATCGCCTTGTCCGGCAGGAAGCGGTCGTTGATGTAGCGGTCGGCCAGGCTCGCCGCGGCGACCAGCGCGGAGTCGGTGATCGACACCCGGTGGTGCGCCTCGTAGCGGTCCCGCAGGCCCTTGAGGATCTCGACGGTGTGCTGCAGCGACGGCTCGCCGACCTGGATCGGCTGGAAGCGGCGCTCCAGGGCCGGGTCCTTCTCGACGTACTTCCGGTACTCCTCGAGAGTGGTGGCACCGATGGTCTGCAGCTCGCCGCGGGCCAGCATCGGCTTGAGGATGCTCGCCGCGTCGATCGCACCCTCGGCGGCGCCCGCGCCGACCAGGGTGTGGATCTCGTCGATGAACAGGATGATGTCGCCGCGGGTCTTGATCTCCTTGAGCACCTTCTTCAGGCGCTCTTCGAAGTCACCGCGGTACCGGGAACCGGCGACCAGCGAACCCAGGTCCAGGGTGTAGAGCTGCTTGTCCTTCAGCGTCTCGGGCACCTCGCCCTTGACGACCTTCTGGGCCAGCCCCTCCACGACCGCCGTCTTGCCGACGCCGGCCTCGCCGATGAGCACCGGGTTGTTCTTGGTGCGCCGCGAGAGGACCTGCATGATCCGCTCGATTTCCTTCTCCCGGCCGATCACCGGGTCGAGCTTGCCCTCGCGGGCGCTCTGCGTGAGGTTGCGGCCGAACTGGTCCAGCACCAGCGACGACGACGGGGTGCCCTCGCCGCGGCCGCCGGCCTCCGCGGGCTCCTTGCCCTGGTAGCCCGAGAGCAGCTGCAGCACCTGCTGGCGCACCCGGTTGAGGTCCGCACCGAGCTTGACGAGCACCTGTGCGGCGACGCCCTCGCCCTCGCGGATCAGCCCGAGCAGGATGTGCTCGGTGCCGATGTAGTTGTGGCCGAGCTGCAGCGCCTCGCGCAACGACAGCTCCAGCACCTTCTTGGCCCGTGGGGTGAACGGGATGTGTCCGCTGGGGGCCTGCTGCCCCTGGCCGATGATCTCCTCGACCTGTTGGCGCACGCCCTCAAGCGCGATACCCAGCGACTCCAACGCCTTGGCGGCGACACCCTCACCCTCGTGGATCAAGCCCAGGAGAATGTGCTCGGTGCCGATGTAGTTGTGGTTGAGCATCCGGGCCTCTTCTTGGGCCAGGACGACCACCCGCCTCGCGCGGTCGGTGAACCTCTCGAACATTCGCACTCCCTGACTGCTGCGCCGGCGGTCTCGTTGGCGGGACACGGCTCCTGCATCGCCGATGCCCACGACGGGGTTCAGCACTCTTGAGGACCACTGTAGTAGCCCCACCCGGTCGCGGTCCGTGCCCGCTACGGCCTACTGCCCACATTCTTGTCCGGCACCCTGACCAACGGCACGCTGGCCTGCGAGATTCCGGATTTGGACCGATCGGATGGCCCTGTCCGCTCAGCGCGAACAGGTCTTACTGCTTGGACTGATCGGCGGACGAGCCGCGCCTCCCGCCGATCGGCACCACCATCGGGGTACCCGCGACGGGATCAGCAATCACCCGCGCCTTCAGACCGAACACCTCGGCCAGCAACTCCTCGGTGAGCACCTCGCCCGGCTCGCCCTCGGCGACGATCGCGCCGGCCTTCATCGCCACCAGCCGGTCGGCGTAGCGGGCGGCCAGGTTCAGGTCGTGCAGCACCATCACGACGGTACGACCGCTCTCGTCGTGCAGCTGCCCGACCAGCTCCAGCACGTCCACCTGGTGCGAGAGGTCCAGGTAGGTGGTCGGCTCGTCGAGCAGCAGCAGGTCGGTGCCCTGCGCCAGCGCCATCGACAGCCAGGCGCGCTGCCGCTGGCCGCCGGAGAGCTCGTCCAGGGTGCGGTCGGCGAGGTCGGCGATGCCGGTCATGCCCAGCGCCTCGGCCACCGCCGACTCGTCGTCGGAGGACCACTGCCGGTACCAGGACTGGTGCGGGTGCCTGCCGCGGGCGACCAGGTCGGCGACGGTCAGGCCCTCCGGCGCCACCGGCGACTGCGGGAGCACCCCGAGCACCCTGGCGACTTCCTTGGTGGACATCTTGTGGATCTGCTTGCCGTCCAGCAGCACGCTCCCGCGTCGCGGGTTCAGCAGCCGGCCCAGCGCGCGCAGCAGCGTCGACTTGCCGCAGCCGTTCGGGCCGATCACCGCGGTGATGGTGCCGTCCACGACGTCGAAGTCGAGGCCGTCGACGATGACGCGGTCGCCGTAGGCCAGCTGCAGGTCGGTGGCGTGCAGCCGCTGCCGGTCGCCAGAGGGCACCGCGCGTCCGTCATCGGTCGTCTTGGACGTGGCGGATGCGGTCATGCGCGGGCCTCCCGGTACCGACGAACGAGCAGGTAGATCAGGTACGGGGCGCCGAGGATGGCGGTGATGATGCCGACCGGCAGCTCGGTGCCGCCGAAGGCGGTCCGGGAGATCACGTCCGAACCGACGACGAGCGCGGCGCCGAGCACCGCGGAGGTGAGCAGCGGCGGCCGCGAGGTGCGCGCCACGCGCAGCGCGATCTGCGGGGTGGCCAGCGCGACGAACTGGATCGGGCCGGCCGCGGCGGTGGCGATCGACGCCAGCGCGACCGAGGCCAGCAGCAGCACGCCGCGCGAGAAGTCCATCCGGACGCCCAGGCCGCGCACCGTGTCGTCGTCGAACTGCAGCGCGCCGAGCACGTGCGCGCCGATCAGGGCCAGCGGTATCAGCACGACCAGGGCGACCCCCACCGGGATGACGTGCTCCCAGCCGCGCGCGTTGAGGCTGCCGGTCAGCCACACCATGGCCCGGCTCGCCTCGGTGACGTCGCCGACGGTGAGCAGCCAGTAGGTCGCGTTGCCCGCCAGCGCGCTGACGCCGACGCCGACCAGCACCAACCGGAAGGAGTCCACGCCGCGGCGGTAGGCCAGCCCGTAGACGGCGATGCCGGTGACCAGCCCGCCCGCCAGCGCCACCAGCGGCAGGCCATAGTCGGCGAGCGCGCCCGCGAGGCTGCCCGCGGTGCCGCCGAGCACGATCACCAGCGTTGCGGCCGTGCCCGCGCCCCAGGTGATGCCGAGCATGTCCGGGCTGGCCAGCGGGTTGCGGGCGAGGGCCTGCATGATCGCGCCGGCGAGGCCGAGCGCGGCGCCGACCAGCAGGCCGGTCAGCGACCTCGGCAGCCGCAGCTCCCAGATGATGATCTGCTGCGCCCGGTCGCCGCCGCCGAACAGCGTGTTGAGCACCTCCAGCGGGCTGATCTGGTACTCGCCGAGGCCGACGTTGAGCACGAACACGGCCAGCAGCACGACCAGGCCGCCCAGCAGCGCCACCAGCGGCCGCAAGCGCAGCACGCCGGAGAACGGGCCCACCCGGACCGGCCGGCGACCGGAGACGCCCGACTGCTCGTCTTCGAGGACCTGGGTCACAACCGCACCAACTTCCGGCGGCGCACGAGCGCGATGAAGAACGGTGCGCCGACCATCGCCAGCATCACCCCGACCTGCACTTCGGACGGCCGCGCCACGACCCGGCCGAGCACGTCGGCGAGCAGCACCAGCGACGCGCCCAGCAGCCCGGCGAACGGCAGCAGCCAGCGGTAGTCGGCGCCGGTGAAGTAGCGGGCCACGTGCGGCACGATCAGCCCGACGAACCCGATCGGCCCGCAGATCGCGACCGCGCCGCCGACCAGGATCGCGATCGCGGCGATGCCCATCCGGCGCGCCCACTCGACGCGGTGGCCGAGCGAGCGGGCCACGTCGTCGCCGAGCGAGAGGGCGTTGAGGCTCGACGCGTTGGCCAGCGCCAGCACCACGCCCACCACCAGGAACGGCAGCACCTGGGGGATCACCGCGGTGTCGGTGATCGCGATGGAGCCGACCTTCCAGAACCGGTAGGTGTCCATGGTCTGCTGGTCGGAGATCACCAGCGCCGAGGTGATGGCCTGCAGCAGGTGGCTGATCGCGGTGCCGGCCAGCGCCAGCGTCACCGGGGTCGGGCCGCCGCGGCCGAGGGAGCCGATCGCGAACACCGCGAGCGCGCCCAGCATCGCGCCGGCGAAGCCGAACCAGATGAAGCCGAGCAGCGTCGTGACGCCGAAGGTGTAGACCGCGAGCACGACGGCCAGCGCCGCGCCCTGCGTGATGCCGAGGATGCCCGGGTCGGCGATCGGGTTCCGGGTGTGGCCCTGCATCAGCGCGCCGGCCAGGCCCAGCGCAGCACCGGCGAGGACGCCGACCACGGTGCGCGGGACGCGCAGCTCGCGGATGATCAGGTCGTTCTCCGTGCCGGTCGGCGCGAACAGCCCGGCCCACACGTCCGCCAGCGGGATCGTCTTGGCGCCGATCACCACGCTGAGCACGCAGCTGACCGCCAGCACGACCAGCAGGACGACGATGCCCGTGACCCGGCGGCGCCGGCGTTGTCGCAGGCGTTCGCCGCCAGCAGCGGTGGACGCCGCGGCCTGCTCGGACCCGGGAGGGCCGTCGACGGCCACGCTGCGACTCACGTCCCACTCCCTCTGTTCACCCGTCCGGACCGCACTTAGGTTAGGCCCACCTAAGGCTGAACCAACAGGGTGGGCCGGAATGTCCGATGTCACACGCCGGCTGAGGGCGGCGGTCTACCGGAGCCGAGGCAACCGGGAAAAAGGGCAACACGGGTCGCAATCGGACAAGATCTCGCGTTGATCAATCGCCACTTTTCGACCCGGTAAGCGGCGAATAGAGTTATCCGAACGCAACGAGGGGCGTTTGCGGGGCCCATCGGCCCGCAAACGCCCCTCGGCGTCGGTTACTTCAGTTCGCCTGGTGGTACTGCTCGACGATGTCGGCGGGGATACGGCCCCGGTCCGACACCTTCAGACCGCGCTTGCGAGCCCATTCCCGAATGGCCTGGTTCTGCTCGCGATCGGCACTCGTGGAACCGCCGGTGGAACGCGCCGTGGCACCCGGGCGCGGACCCGGCTTCTTCCGGCCGCCCGCCCGGCGCGCGTTCGAGACGTAGTTCGCGAGCGCATCCCGCAACTCACCGGCATTGTCGGCGGAAAGGTCGATCTGGTAGGCGACGCCGTCCAATCCGAACTCGACGGTTTCATCCGCCTGCCCGCCGTCGAGATCGTCGACAAGGGTGACTGTGACCTTCTGCGCCATCTTCGAAGTCCTCCCCGGAGCAAAAAATGTGCAATAGCGGGACAGCGACCTCGCCAGGAGCGCAACTCCCTTGCGAGTACGTCAATAAGCCGTCACCGGAACATTCTGAGCACAGGTTAGCGCAGTAACTGCGACAATGCACTCACCCGGGCCGGAAAATTCACCGCCTCCCGCCCCTGATCGGGTCATTCCGGCCGGACCAGCGGGAACAGGATCGTCTCCCGGATACCGAGACCGGTCAACGCCATCAACAACCGGTCGATACCGATTCCGACCCCGCCGCTGGGCGGCATTCCGTACTCCAGGGCGCGGAGAAAGTCCTCGTCGATCGGCATGGCCTCGTCGTCCCCGGCGGCCGCGAGTGCGGCCTGTTCCTCGAGGCGAGCGCGTTCCACGACCGGGTCGACGAGTTCGGAGTATCCGGTCCCGAGCTCGAACCCGCGAACGTACAGATCCCATTTCTCCGCGACGCCCGGCTCGGTGCGGTGCTGCCGGGTCAGCGGGGAGGTCTCCAACGGGAAGTCGCGAACGAACGTCGGCGCGGTCAAATGATCGCCGACCAGGTGCTCCCAGAGCTCCTCGACGAGCTTTCCGTGGCCGTGCTTGGGATCGGTCTGCAATCCGTAGGAGTCCGCGTGCTTGCGCAGCGCCTCCACCGTAGTTTCCGGGGTGATCTCCGAATCCAGCGCTTCCGACAAGGAGTCGTACATCCGCAGCGACGTCCACTCGCCGGACAAGTCGTACTCGGTTCCGTCGAACCAGGTGACCACCTGCGAACCCGCGACCGCCTCGGCCGCTTCCTGGATCAGCGACCGGGTGAGCTCGGCCATGTCGTTGTAATCGGCATACGCCTGGTAGAACTCCAACATCGCGAACTCCGGCGAGTGGGAAGAATCACTTCCCTCGTTGCGGAAGTTCCGGTTGATCTCGAAAACTTTCTCGATCCCGCCGACCACGCATCGCTTCAGATACAACTCCGGCGCGATCCGCAGGAACAGGTCGATGTCGAAGGCGTTGGAATGCGTCGTGAACGGGCGCGCCGCGGCACCGCCTTGCAGCGTCTGCAACATCGGGGTTTCCACCTCGACGAAACCGCGCCGGTCGAACGAATCCCGCAGCGATCGCTGAACCGCGGCGCGGGTGCGCACCGTGTCGGCGGCCTGCTTCCGCACGATCAGATCGACGTAGCGCTGCCGGACGCGGGTTTCCTCGCCGAGGTCCTTGTGCATCACCGGCAGCGGGCGCAGCGTCTTGGCCGCCATCCGCCATTCGTCGGCCATCACGGACAGCTCGCCGCGCCGGGAGGTGATCACCTCGCCGTGCACGAAGACGTGGTCGCCGAGGTCGACATCGGCCTTCCAGGCCGCCAGCGAGTCCTCACCGACCTGCTTGAGGCTGAGCATGGCCTGCAGCTCGGTCCCGTCGCCGGCGCGCAGCGTGGCGAAGCAGAGCTTTCCGGTGTTGCGCAAGAACATCACGCGGCCCGCGACGCCGACCTGGTCGCCGGTGGCGGTGTCGGGCTCCAGGTCCGGGTACGCGGCGCGCACCTCGGCGAGGCCGTGCGTGATCGGCAGGTTCACCGGGTAGGGGTCGACTCCGGCGGCGAGCAGGCGCTCCCGCTTCTCCCGCCGGATCCGCATCTGTTCCGGCAGGTCGTCGACGCCGTCAGCGCTGGTTGCCGGAGGGTTGGGAAGGTCCTGGTCAGTCACGGCCTCCAAGGGTACGTTTCGCGCTCCGCGACGCCGCCACCAGGCGTCCTTTCAGCGGTTGACACCACCCGGCCCGTTTCGCGGGCGGTGTGGAGCGAACGGCCTGTTCGCCTCGATGGGCGAGGTGAACGGACCGTTCACCTCATCTCCCCGATCCGCTGGAATGAGGTGAACGGACCGTTCGTCCCGATAGGGGAGGTCAACAGGCCGTTCACACCACCCACCGAAAGACGGGCCATGCACCGAGAACGCACCCCGGGTGTCAGCGGAAGTTGCGGTCGAAGACGAGGCGGAGGCCCAGCAGCGTCAGGTCCGGGACGTGGTGGGTGATCGTCGTCGACTCGGTGACCACCAGCGGCGCCAGGCCGCCCGTGGCGAGGACCGTCGTGGGGCCGCCGTGGGTGGACTCCAGCTCGGCGACGATGCGGCGCACCAGCCCGTCCACCTGGCCCGCGAATCCGAAGAGGATGCCGGACTGCAGGCACTCCACGGTGTTCTTGCCGATCACCGAGCGAGGGCGGACCAGCTCGACCTTGCGCAGCTGCGCGGCCCGGGAGGCCAGCGCGTCCAGCGAGATCTCGATGCCCGGGGCGAACGCGCCGCCCAGGAACTCGCCCTTGGACGAGATCACGTCGATGTTCGTGGACGTGCCGAAGTCGACCACCACGCAGTTCGTCGCGTGCAGGTGGTGCGCCGCCAGGGTGTTGATCACCCGGTCGGCGCCGACCTCCTTCGGGTTGTCCACCAGCAGCGGCACCCCGGTGCGCACGCCCGGCTCCACGACCACGCGCGGCACGTCGCTCCAGTACCGGCCGAGCATCACGCGGAGCTCGCGCAGCAGTGCGGGCACTGTGGACAGCGCCGCGATGCCGGTGATCTCCTCCGCGTAGTCGCCGAGCAGCCCGCGCATGGTCAGTGCCATCTCGTCGGCGGTCATCCGCGGCTCGGTGCGCATCCGCCAGTCCCGCACCAGCGTCTTCGCGACGTCGGCATCCGGGCGGTCGGCGTAGAGGCCGAGCACGATGTTGGTGTTTCCGACGTCGATGGCGAGCAGCACCGTCGTTCGTCCCTTCGGGAGATTCGTGCCAGGTCACGACTCGTGAGTGGTCGTTCCGGCCTTGCCGGAACGACCACTCACGACAGCTGCTCAGTGCTCCGGCTGCTGCAGGAGGGCGTCGAGCTTCGCGGCGTCGTCCGTCTCCGCCGTGGGATCGGCCAGCACGGCGCCGCTGGTGAGCCCGGAGCCCTCCGGGGCGCGGGCCGGGTCCTCGCCGCGCTCCACGATGCGGTTGTCCGCGTCGACGAAGATCACCTTCGGCCGCACCGAACGCGCCTCCATCTCGTCCATCACCCCGTAGGAGATCAGGATGACGAGATCGCCGGGCTCGATCAGGTGCGCGGCCGCGCCGTTGATGCCGATCACCCCGGAGCCGCGCTCGCCGGTGATCACGTAGGTCTCCAGCCGGGCGCCGTTGGTGACGTCGACGATCGCGACCTGCTCGCCTTCCAGCAGGTCCGCGGCGTCCATCAGGTCCGCGTCCACCGTCACCGAGCCGACGTAGTGCAGGTCGGCCTGGGTCACCGTCGCACGGTGGATCTTGGACTTCAGCATGGTGCGGAACATCGCAGACCTCCTACTGCCGATACCGCGGCTTGCCGACGTATCTTGCGCGACACCCGATCGGGTCCGACGGGCGCCTTCCCCGACTCACGACCGCTCCGCCAGCCCGGGGCTGCCCAGCAGCACCAGCGCGTTGTCGAGCAGCCTCGTCGAGCCGACCTTGGCCGCCACCAGCAGCCGCGCCTCGCCCTCGGCCGGGACCGGGCCCAGCTCGGTGTCGCGCAGCTCCAGGTAGTCGACCGCCACCGACGGCTCGGTGGCCAGCACCGCACCGGCGGCTTCGAGCACCGCGTCCGCGCCGGCCGCACCCGCGTGCGCCCCGGCCGTCAGCGCCGCCGAGAGCACCAGCGCCGCTTCGCGCTGCTCGGCGGTGAGGTAGGCGTTGCGGGAGGACAGCGCCAGGCCGTCGGCTTCCCGCACGGTGGGGATGCCCTGGATCCGGGCGTCCAGGTTCAGCTCCCGCGCCATCCGCCGGATCAGCACGAGCTGCTGGTAGTCCTTCTCCCCGAAGAAGGCCAGGTCCGGGCGCACGATGTTGAGCAGCTTCAGCACCACGGTGAGCATCCCGTCGAAGTGCCCCTGGCGGGAGGCGCCCTCCAGCTGCTCGCCCAGCGGTCCGGAGTGGACGGTGATCTGCGGGTCGGTGCCGTACATCGTCTCGACCGACGGCGCGAAGACCAGCTCCGTCCCGGCCTCCCGGCACGCCGCCAGGTCGGTCTCGAAGCTGCGCGGGTAGCGGTCGAAGTCCTCGTTCGGCCCGAACTGCAGCGGGTTCACGAAGATCGACACCACGGTCACGGCGTTGATGTCCTGCCGGGCCCGGCGGATCAGCTCCAGGTGGCCGCGGTGCAGCGCGCCCATGGTCGGCACCAGGTGGATCTTGCGGCCGGTGGCCCGCAGGGCGCGGGTGACCCCGGCAAGCTCGGCGGGATCGCGGTGCACGGTCAGCTCGCCCCACGCGAAACCCGGGCTTTCACTCATGACGACTCCAGTGCTCATGACGGCTCCTCGCCCAACGCCTCGCGGACCGCTTCGGCCCCGTCGGCGCGCAGGATTCCGGCGTCCTCGGCGCGCTCCGCGGTCCGCTTCGCCAGCTCGCGGTAGCTGGGCACGACCTCGGGGTTCGCGCCGGACAGCGCCGCGAGGTGGGCCCGGACCGTGCCGGCGTCGCCGCGCATCACCGGGCCGGTGATGGCGCGGTCGCCGAGGCGCAGCGCGTTGTCCAGCGAAGCGGACAGGATCGGCGCCATCACCCGCTCCGGCACCTCGATGCCCGCGCCGCGCAGCAGCTCGGCGCACTCGTTGACCAGCGTGATCAGGTGGTTGGCGCCGTGCGAGAGCGCGGCGTGGTAGAGGCCGCGGGACTCCTCCGGGACCCGCACCGGCTCCATCCCGAGCTCCAGCGCCAGCGCCTCCGCGACGTGCCAGCCGGCCTCGTCCGCAGTGGACGCGGTGACGGCCATGCAGGCGGTGGCGAGGCGTTCGACGTCTTCC
This sequence comes from Saccharopolyspora sp. NPDC050642, assembly GCF_040654735.1. Taxonomy (NCBI): domain Bacteria; kingdom Bacillati; phylum Actinomycetota; class Actinomycetes; order Pseudonocardiales; family Pseudonocardiaceae; genus Saccharopolyspora; species Saccharopolyspora sp. NPDC050642. The sequence continues at coordinate 112,060 of NZ_JBFAIN010000002.1, forward strand.
GCGCGGCCGGTGAAGGTCATCGCCGGGTGCAGCGCCAGGGGCAGCACGCCGATGTCGGCGGCTGCGGCGAGGACGTCCACGCCGTGCGCGCCGGAGGTGTGCACGAGGATCTGCCCGCCGCGCAGCGATTCGGTGGCGACCAGGCCGCGGACCAGCCCGGCGATCGCGTCGTCCGGCACGGCCAGCAGCACCAGGTCGGCCTGCCTGGCGACCTCGTCGGGCGGCAGCACCGCGACCCCGGGGAGCAGCTCCTCGGCCCGGCGCAGCGAAGCCTCGGACACCGCGGAAACCGCGGAGACCTGATGACCCGCGCGCCGCAGCGCCGCGCCCAGCACGGCGCCCACCCGACCGGCGGAGATGATTCCGACCCGCAGCCGAGGGCCCGTGCGACCAGCAGCAATCGCCACGTCGTCCTCCAATACCGTTCCAGTCCCAACCACCGGGTACCGGACAGCAGCGCGAGAGTAGCCCGCGAATCCCGCCGCCGTGCCCATCAGGTGGCGAGGACCACGCAATCCGGTCCCGCCACCCGCCCCAGCCCGGCAGTCTCCAGGCCCGCAACCCCGACGAACACCCGGGGCCCACTTCCCGGCCCCCCAGGACTCGACGTCCAGGGAACCCGGAACCCGGCTTCCAGAGAACCCGGGTCCCGGCTTCCAGGGAACTCGGGTCCCGGCTTCCACGGAATCCGGGCCCAGTTTCAATTGAAACTGGGCCCCGGGTTTCAGTCGAAACCGGACCCCGGTTTCGGTTGGAACCAGGCCGGGACCATCCACACCCCTCCGGTGTGTCGTGCCCCGACACACCGGAGATCCGCAATTTCAATGGAAATCGAAGGTCCGATTTCCATTGAAATTGCGGTCCGTCACCCGATCCGCGGTCAGTCGCGGGAGCGCTGGATCGGGGGCTTGGGGCGGTTGCCGGGGTACGGCGGGCGCTTGAGGTTGTGCTGCGTGAGCTCGTTGATCTTGATGCGCGCCGTCTGGATCGCCTGCTGGGTGCCCGCCGCCGACCGCCGGGCCTGCTTCAGGTCCGCGATCAGCTTCTCCCGGCGCGCCCGGCGCGCCGCGCTGGTGGTCCGGCCCTGCTCCGCCCGGTGCTGAAGGAACGCCAGCTCGGTCACCGCGATCTGGTAGTCCCGCACCGCCTTCGCCGCCTCGTGCCCGGCGCTGCGCCGCACCTTGCGCAGCCAGCCGCGACGACCCGCGAGCGTCGCGAGCATCTCCATCTCGCTGCGCACGATCAGCCCGGCCCGCTCCAGCACCGGCAGCTGCTGGATGACGATCCGCTGCTCCCGCTTGCGCTGCCACACCACCAGCCAGAAGGTGCCCAGGAAGATCGGCACCATGATCAGGAAGTAGACGTTCAGGAACTCCGCGCCGCCGAACAGCGTGGACGCGTTCCACACCGCGTGCAGCAGCACCGCGCCGGCGAAGCCGAGCACCAGGTACAGCACCCGGATCCGCTTCCGGTCGGTGCGCGAGGCCAACCCGATGCCGATGCCGAACATCGAGCTGAACAGCGGGTGCGAGAACGGCGCGAGCACGCCGCGCACGATGAACAGCGCCACGACACCGCCGCTGACGCCGCCGAGCCCACCGGCCACGAACGCCTTGCCGAAGTACAGGATGTTCTCGGTGAAGGCGAAGCCCGCCGCGGTCAGCGCCGCGTACACGATGCCGTCGACCAGCCCGTTGAACTCCGACCGGCGGCGGAACCACAGCGCCACCACGAACAGCGCCTTCGCCGCCTCCTCGACCAGCGGCCCCATCACGGCCGTGGCGAAGAACCGGTCGCCGCCCGCGTCGAACAGGACGTTGCCGAGCCCGATCATCGCGTCGTTGAGCAGCAGCGAGCACGCGGTCGCCCCGCCTGCGCCCCACAGGAACGCGCCGAGCAGCAGCATCGGCGGCTCCGGCTCCCAGCGGTCGATCCAGATGATCGCGGCGAACACCACGCCCACCGGGAGCAGCGCGGCCACCGCGCCGACGAGCGCCGCCGCCACGCCGACCTTCGAGGTGGTGACGCCGACCATCACCAGCCCGCACATTCCGAGCACGATCAGGCCGGCGACGGGCCATCCGACGGCGTGGTTCTTGCGGGTCTGCAGCCTGCGCGCGCCGGAAAGATCGGCGGGCTGCCTCCGAAGGTCAGGACTCGACACGGACAAAACCCTAGAGAACGGCCTCAGGGCATGCCCGGATAGTCACCTTCTCAGGCGCGTCGGCGGCGCCGGCGCTGCGTGTCGGAGGGCCCTCCGTACGCGGCGAGCAGGTCATTCACCGAGGTCCCCTCGGCGTGCGCGCCCGCCGGGTCCGGCTCCGGCGGCGGTGCGGCGGCCGGTTCGGGCTTGGGCTTGGGCGGCGGCTCCGGCCGCTCGTACTGCGCCCGGTCGGGCCGCCGGGCCGCGGCCTGGCGGGCCGGATGGGCCTGCGTCGGCTGCTGCTTCGGCCGCTGGCGCGGCTTGGGCCGCCGCTCCGGCTGCTCCCCGGCCAGCTTCGTGATCAGTTCGGTGTTGGGTTGGACGACGTTCTGCGGCTGCGGTTGCGGCGGCGCGGCGGGCAGTTCGCGTCCGGTCGGCGGCTGCACGAGCTGACCCTCGACCTTGCCGCGTTCGGGCAGCGAGCGAACCCGGGTGGACTCGGCGCGCAGGGCGACCCGCTCGAACAGCACGTCGCCGCCGAGCACCTGCTCCAGGCTCTCGCGCAGCCGGCGCAGCTCGGCCTGCAGCTCCTTGATCTCGCCCTCGGACTCCTCGGCCGCCTGCCGACGCGCCTCTGCCTCCGCCTCCAGCTCGAACTCGTGCCGGGCCGCGATCTCCCGCTCCAGTTCGAGTTCGTAGATCCGCTGCCGGTCCGCGACGAGCTCCTCGCCCTGCACCACCCGGTGCCGCAGCTTGGCGACGGCGAACGCGCCGATCAGCGCCGACCACAGCGCGGCGACCAACCCGAGCCGCAGGTAGCGGACGTCGTTGCTGACCACCAGCACCGCCGTGGCGGCCGCGGCGAGCACCAGCGCTCCGACCCACAGGGCCGTCGATCGCCCCTTGCCGGATTCGGTCTCGGTGCCGCCGCGTTCGGACATGCCCACCACGGTACCGGGCGGTTATCAGTTCGAGATCTCAAGGCGAGCGACCCGACTCCACTTTGGGCGGTGTGGCGCAGCCCACCGACCGCCGAACGGCCGAGCGACGTCACTCGTCTTCGTAGGGTTCTTCCGGCTCATCGGGATTGCGCAAGCAGTTCTCCAACCAGAGCCCGGCGGCGATCAGCGCGCCGGCGCTGATCAACCCGACCACCGCGGAGGCCGTGTCGGCCCGGGCGGCCTCGACCCTGCCGTACAGCGGCAGCAGGTAGGCGATCAGCCCGATCCACACGCCGGCCATGATCGCGCCGGCCAGCGACGACGCCTTGGCCAGCGCGACGGCGCGCGCGGCGGTCAGCCCGTCGACCGGTTCGGTGCCGGGCTTGCGCTGCACCCGCGGCCGCATGTTCAGCGCCAGCAGCACGTCGACGAGCGCGATCAGCAGCAGCGTCGCCCCGGCCAGCACCGGCAGCTGCGGCAGCTCGCCGTACAGCAGCCGGGTGAGCAGGTAGACCACGACTGCCGCTGCCAGCCCGCCCGCGATGAGGTGCCGGGGCTTGGTGAAGGTCAAGTGCTCTGCCTGTCGCGGTGCCACGGTTCCAGCATGGCACCTCGCGGCACCGGCACCATCCGCGGGCGAAAATCATCTTGAGTCTCCCCTGACTGGAGGGTCCAAGGTGAATCGCGTGGACGACACCGCGCTCTACACGATCGGCGAGCTGGCCCGGCGCACCGGGCTGAGCGTGAAGACGATCCGGTTCTACTCCGACAGCGGTGTGGTGCCGCCCACCGACCGAACCGCGGCGGGCTACCGGCGTTACGACGTGACTGCCATCAGCCGGCTGGAACTGGTGCGCACCCTGCGCGAACTGGGCGCCGGGCTGGACGAGGTGCAGCGGGTGCTCGCCCGCGAGACCACGCTCTCGCACCTGGCCCGGACGCACCTGGAGCTGCTGGAGGAGCAGATGCGCCTGCTGCAGACCCGGCGCGCGGTGCTGCGGGCGGTCGTGAAGCTGGACCGTTCGACCGAGGAGGTAAGACTCATGCACAAGCTGGCGCAGATGTCCGACGAGGAGCGCAACCGGCTGATCGACGAGTTCTGGGACGAGGTCAGCGCGGACCTCAACATGACGCCGGGGTTCACCGAGTGGATGCGCTCGGCCAAGCCGAACCTGCCGGAGGACCCGACGGCGGAGCAGCTGGAGGCCTGGATCGAGCTGGCGGAACTGGTGCGGGACACCGACTTCCGGCGCGCGGTGCGGGCGCTCTCCCAGGAGCACTCGGACCGCCGCGACGCGGGCGAGTCGATGGCGGTGGCGAACCCCGAGGACGCGCGGAAGTGGTGGGCGATCACCGACGAGGCGCGGGTGTCGGTCGAGGCGGGCACGCCGCCGGAGAGCGCCGAAGCGCAGGCGCTGGTCGAGCGGATGGTGGCGATGGCCGCCGTGGATTGGGACCGGCCCGACTCCGCCGAGTTCCGCCACGAGCTGGCCGAGCACTACGACAACGACACGGACGAGCGGATGTCGCGCTACTGGGAACTGCTGGGGATCATCAACGGCTGGCCGACGCACCCGGTGACGGCGGCCAGCACCCGCTGGCTGGCCGCGGCGATCCGCGCGTCGATCAAGTAGCCGCCTTCCGTTGCGCCAGAGGCCTTTCGGGACGCCGATTTCGCGCGAAACCGGCGTTCTCCACGCCTGGCTGCGACGTTTTCGCGCGAAATCGTCGCAGCCGCCGGGCAGGGCTCGACCGCGGGGACTGATCGTCCTCAGTGGAGTTTCAGATCGGCCCGGAGGTGGACGTCGGCGATCTCGTTGGCGGGCAAGGCATCCAGCAGGTCGGCGACGCGGCCGTGCCCGGGCAGCTCGGCGCCCGGGTCGATCGCCAGCCACGGGATCAGCACCGTGGCCCGGCTCGGCGTGCCGGGGTGCGGCAGCAGCAGCTCCGGGTCGTCGCTGCGGACACCGTCCACTGCGACCACGTCGACGTCCAGGGTCCGCGGGCCCCACCGCTGTTCGCGGCGGCGCTCCGCCTCCTGCTCCAGCGCCTGGCCCCGGCGCAGCCAGCCCCACTCGTCGAGCTCGGGGGACTCCACGATGAGCACCGCGTTGAGGAAGTCCGGCTGGTCGGTGACGCCCCACGGCGCCGTCTCGTACACCGGGGACGCCGCGACCAGCACGTCCGACAGGCCGTCGACGGCGAGCCGGAGGTACGCCAACCGGTCGCCGAGGTTGGACCCCAGCGAAAGCACCGCCCTGCTCATCGCACCCTCCCGAACTCGCACGGCCCCGAGGGGGACGTCCGATTTTGCCTGGAACTGGGAACTCCCGCCCGCGACCGCGCGGCAGCGGGGTGCCCGATCTCGCCTGGAACCGGGCGTCTCACGCCGGGACGACGCTGCCGCGACCGCCTCGGCGGGAGCGGCGGATCGTCACCGCCACGTCCCCGAAGGTCAGTGGGATCGGCGCGCTCGGCTTGTGGATCGTGACCTCGGCGGCGTGCACCCGCTCGTCGGTCATGACGTCGTCCGCGATCTCGCCCGCCACGCTCTCGATCAGGTCGCGCGACGGCCCGGCGACGATCGCCGCCGCCCGCTCGGCGAGCTCGCCGTAGTGCAGCGTCTTCTGCAGGTCGTCGCTGGCGGCGGCCTCGCCCAGGTCGATCCACACCGTGATGTCGACGAAGAAGTCCTGGCCGTCGCGCTTCTCGTGGTCGAAGACGCCGTGGTTGCCGCGAACCTTCAGACCCGTCAACGTGATCCGGTCAGCCACCGAGTTCCCCTCCGCTGCGCCACGCCGCGGTCACCGCGACCGCGTCCAACGACTGCAAGACGTCGTGCACCCGCACGCCCCAGGCGCCGCGATCCGCCGCCAGCGCCGACACCACGGCCGTCGCCGTCTCCCGCCCGGCGGGCGGTCGCGGCTTGCCGTCCGCGTCGGCGAGCAGCCGGCCGAGGAACCGCTTGCGCGAGGCCCCGACCAGCACCGGGAAGCCCAGGTCGACGAAGACGTCGAGCCGCTGCAACAACTGCCAGTCGTGCGCGCCGGTCTTGGCGAACCCGAGCCCCGGGTCCAGCACGATCGCGCCCTCTGCCACGCCGGCGGCCAACGCCACGTCGACCTGCCGCAGCAGCTCGGCGCGCACCTCCGCGACGACGTCCTCGTAGACCGCGAGGCTGTTCATGTCCTTGCTGTGGCCGCGCCAGTGCATCAGCACCCACGGGAGCCCGGTGTCCGCGGCGACGTGCGCCATTTCCGGGTCTGCCAGGCCGCCCGACACGTCGTTGATCACCGCCGCGCCGGCCTCCGCCGTCACCGCCGCGACCTTGGCGCGGGTCGTGTCCACGCTCACCGGAACCCCGGCCGCGACCAGCTCCCGCACCACCGGCAGCACGCGCTCGATCTCGGTGGCCGCGTCGACCCGCTGCGAACCCGGCCGCGTCGACTCGCCGCCGACGTCGATGATGTCCGCGCCCAGCCGGTGCATCTCGACGCCGTGCGCGACGGCCGCCGCGCGGTCCAGGTAGCGCCCGCCGTCGGAGAACGAATCCGGCGTCACGTTGAGCACGCCCATCACCGCGCAGCGCTGCGGATGGGGCAGCAGCGAATGCATCAGCGTCCCCTGATCAGCGACAGCGCCTCGGAACGCGAGGACGCCGAGCTGCGGAAGATGCCGCGCACGGCGGACGTGGTGGTCGTCGAGCCCGCCTTGCGGACGCCGCGCATGCCCATGCACAGGTGCTCGGCGTCGATCACCACGATCACCCCGCGCGGGTCCAGCCGGCGCACCAGGGCGTCCGCGACCTGCGAGGTGAGCCGCTCCTGCACCTGCGGACGCTTGGCGTAGAGGTCGACCAGCCTGGCCAGCTTGGACAGCCCGGTGACCCGGCCCTGCTCGTTCGGGATGTAGCCGACGTGCGCGTTGCCGTGGAACGGCAGCAGGTGGTGCTCGCACTGCGAGTAGACCGGGATGTCGCGGACGAGGACCAGTTCCTCGTGCGCCTCGTCGAAGGTCCGGTCCAGGACCTCGTCGGGGTTCGTGTACAGGCCCGCGAACAGCTCGCGATAGGCGCGGGCGACACGGGCCGGGGTGTCCCGCAGGCCCTCCCGGTCCGGGTCTTCGCCTGCCGCGATCAGCAGTTCCCGGACGGCCGCTTCAGCGCGGGCGTGGTCGAACTGGGGAATGTGGAAAGAGCCGTCGGGACGGAAGTCGCCTTCCGCCCCGATCGGCTCGTCGACCGTGCTGGTCAATTGTCTTTCCTCCACCGGCTGAGGCGCCCGGAGGCGCCGAGTGCACCGGAGTGTTCAGCGGCTGGTGTTGCCGCTGCCGTTGTCCTGAGCCTGGTCCTGGCTCGGCTCGGGGTTGGACCGCTGGTCGTCCGCCTTCGGCTCGCCCGGCTGCGGTGCCGGGTGCTCGGCCGGGGTCTGCTGCCCGCGTTCCCAGGACGGCGTCCAGTTGTACTGGCCGCCACCACCCGGGTAGCTCGAACCGGACGGCGTGGTCGCCGGGGTCCACCCGGGCGGCGCGCCGTAGTTCGGCGGCACCGCCTGCGGCACCTGCCCGTGCTGACCCTGCTGCTGCGGCTGACCCTGGTTCGGGTTCTGGAACTGCACCGTGCCCTGGTGGGCACCGGCACCGGCACCGGCCGGGGTCGGCTGCTCGTGGTGCGGCGGGGCGCCGTTCTGACCGGCCGGCGAGGGCGCCGGAGCCGGCTCCGGCTCCTCCTTGACCGGGGGCCACGGCTCGCCGCGCTCCTTGGCCAGCTCGCCCCGGGTCTTGATCGGCGGCTTGTCCGACGGCGTCCGACCACCGAAGTCGTTGAACGCGGTGATGCGGGGCCGCTTCTCCACCCGGGCGAAGATCCGCTCCAGGTCCTTGCGGACCAGCGTCTCCTTGTCGATCAGCTCCAGCACCAGGTCGTCGAGGACGTCACGGTAGGTGTTCAGGATCTCCCACGCCTCGGTGTGCGCGGCCTCGATCAGCCGGCGCACCTCCTCGTCGATCTCGTGCGCGACCTCCAGCGAGTAGTTCGGCTGCTGACCGGCGGTGCGGCCGAGGAAGGGGTCGCCCTCTTCCTTGCCGTACTTGACCGCGCCCAGCCGGGCCGTCATGCCGTACTCGGTGACCATCGCGCGGGCGATCTTGGTCGCCTGCTCGATGTCGCTGGACGCGCCGGTGGTCGGCTCGTGGAAGACGAGCTCCTCGGCGGAGCGGCCGCCGAGCGCGAACACCAGGCGGGCGATCATCTCCGAGCGGGTCATCATGTCCTTGTCGTCCTCGGGGACGACTAGGGCGTGACCGCCGGTGCGACCGCGCGGCAGGATCGTCAGCTTGTACACCGGCTCCAGGTCGGGCATCGCCCAGGCGGCCAGCGCGTGCCCGCCCTCGTGGTAGGCGGTGATCTTCTTGTCGCGCTCCGAGATGATCTTGCTCTTCCGGCGCGGGCCGCCGATCACGCGGTCCACCGCTTCTTCCAACGCGGCGGCGGTGATCAGCTGGCCGTTCTCGCGGGCGGTGAGCAGCGCGGCCTCGTTGACCACGTTCTCCAGGTCCGCGCCGGAGAACCCGACGGTGCGCTTGGCGAGGCTGTCCAGGTCGGCGTCCTGCGCCAGCGGCTTGCCCTTGGAGTGCACGCCCAGGATCGCGCGGCGGCCGCGCATGTCCGGCGCGGACACCGGGATCTGCCGGTCGAACCGGCCCGGGCGCAGCAGCGCCGGGTCCAGGATGTCCGGCCGGTTGGTCGCGGCGATCAGGATGATGCCACCGCGCGAGTCGAAGCCGTCCATCTCGACCAGCAGCTGGTTGAGGGTCTGCTCGCGCTCGTCGTGCCCACCGCCGAGGCCGGCGCCGCGCTGGCGGCCGACCGCGTCGATCTCGTCGACGAAGATGATGCACGGCGCGTTCTGCTTGGCCTGCTCGAACAGGTCGCGGACGCGGGAGGCACCGACACCGACGAACATCTCGACGAAGTCGGAACCGGAGATCGAGTAGAACGGCACGCCGGCCTCACCGGCGACGGCTCGCGCGAGCAGCGTCTTACCGGTGCCGGGCGGGCCGTAGAGCAGGACGCCCTTCGGGATCTTGGCGCCGAGGGCCTGGTAGCGGCCGGGGTTCTGCAGGAAGTCCTTGATCTCGTGCAGTTCCTCGACGGCTTCGTCGGCACCCGCGACGTCGTTGAACATCGTCTTGGGCATGTCCTTGGTGAGCTGCTTGGCCTTGGACTTGCCGAAGTTCAGGACGCGGTTCCCGCCGCCCTGGACGTTGTTCATCATCCACATCAGCAGCAGCACGAGCAGGCCGATCGGAACCAGGTAGAACAGCATCTGCACCCAGAGCGAGTCCTGGGTGACCTTGGTGTTCCAGACCGGCACGTGCGCGTTGCGGATCTCGGTGACCATCGTGTCGGTGGCACCGGCCGGGTACTGCGCGATCAGCTGGTTGCTGCCCTGGAAGTTCTGGCCGTCGTTAAGGGTCAGCCGGACCCGCTGCTCCTTGTCCTCGATGGTCGCTTCCTTGACCTTGCCCTGGGCGATCTGCTCCAGGGCCTGCGAGGTGGAGACTTCGCGGTAGGAGCGAGTCTCGTCGAAGAGCACGCTGAAGGCCCAGATCAGCAGAAACGCTGTCAGGATCCACAGCAGCGGGTTGCGGAGCAGGCGCTTTCGGTCCATTCACTTGCGGCCGGCGGGCGGCCTCGACCCTCCCTGACTGTCACTTCGGGCAAACGGCTGTCGACAGACACAATTCGCCATCGCCGTCAACCCCTTCAGACCAGCGTACCGGCCGATGCGAGGACACGACCATGTCGAGCTCGACGCAGGACGCCCAGCGTACTCGGCCACCCGACCGCAATGGGGCGGGAGGGCCGAACCGGACACGCCTGCCCGGCCACTCCCAGGCTCACACCCCGGACGTGTAGACCTTCGGATCCAGCGTGCCGATGTAAGGCAGATCACGGTACCGCTCGGCGTAGTCCAGCCCGTACCCGACCACGAACTCGTTCGGGATGTCGAAGCCCACGTACTTCACCGGGACGTCCACCTGCACCGCGTCGGGCTTGCGCAGCAGGGTGCAGACCTCCAGCGACGCCGGGTTGCGCGAGCTCAGGTTCTTCAGCAGCCAGGACAGCGTCAGCCCGGAGTCGATGATGTCCTCGACGATCAGCACGTGCCGGCCCGCGATGTCCCGGTCGAGGTCCTTGAGGATGCGCACCACGCCGGACGACGAGGTGGACGAGCCGTACGAGCTGACCGCCATGAACTCCAGCTGAGCGGGCTGGGGCAGCGCTCGCGCGAAGTCGGTCATGAACATCACCGCGCCCTTGAGCACGCCGACCAGCAGCAGATCACCACCGACGTGCTGGTAGTCGTCGTCCACCTGCTTGGCGAGCTCGGTGACCTTGTCGTTGATCTGCTGCTCGGAGATGAGCACAGAAGCAATGTCGCCGTCGTACACGGCCCGGCTTCCCCTCTATCGAATCGACGCGAACACCGGTCCTCCGGCGCCGGTATCCCACCGCCCGAGCCGAACGCCTCGGCATCCCGTCAACCATCCGGCGGCTTGCGGCCCGCCGCTTCCACCAGAAGCGTGCCATGCGCCCGGCGCAGCACAAAGTCACCCGGCAAGGCCGGTCCGCCCTGACCCCGCCAATCCGCCACCAACGCGTCCGCGGCGCGCAGGTGCTCGTCGGTGATCTCCGGAACCCCGCGCGCCAGCAGCCACGCGCGCAACACCCGGCGCCGCAGCGAACCCGGAACTTCCCGCAACGCCAAGGCATCCAGCGTCCCGCCCGACTCGACGCGCCCGCGCACCCCGGCGGCCAACTCGTCCAACGCGTCGGCGTCCTCGCGCAGCTGCCGCGCGGTGCGCGCGAGCGCCTCGCGCACCCCGCCCTGCAACACATCTTCCAGCAGCGGAAGGACTTCTGTGCGCAACCGCACACGTGTGAAACGCGCATCCGAGTTGTGCGGGTCCTGCCACGGAACCAGCCCGAGCGCCGCGCAAGCGGCCTCCGTCGTCGCCCGGCGAACGCCCAGGAACGGTCGCGCCCACGGCGGATCCAGCGGCCGCATCCCGGCGATCGACCGGGACCCCGAACCCCGCCCGAGCCCGAGCAGCACGGTTTCGGCCTGATCGTCGAGGGTGTGCCCGAGCAGCACGAGCGAACCCGGCGGGCGCTCCGCGAGCAGCGCCGCGTAGCGCGCGCGCCGGGCAGCGGCCTCCAAACCACCACCGCGGCCGACCTCCACCGCGATCACCCTGGCGGAACACCCCAGCTCGCGGAGCTGATCGGCGGCCCGGGCGGCGACGCCGGCGGAGCCGGCCTGGAGCCCGTGATCCACCACCAGGCCGTGCACCGCGACGCCCTCGCGGCGAGCGGCGTGCGACGCGGCAGCGGCGAGCGCCAGCGAGTCCGCGCCGCCGGAGCACGCGACCGCCAGCGGAGCGCCCCGGAACGGGGCCGCCTCGGCGGAGCCGAGGAGGCGCCGGACGGCGGAGCGGACGGCGCTGACGGCGGGATCGGGCGGCGGCACGGCGTCATTCTCCCGTTCCGCGCTCGTGAGCGGTCGTGCCGGTGAGAACCGGCGTTCGCGGGTCAGCCGTGGACGCGGCGGATCCAGGCCTCCGGGTCGACGATCTCGGCGCGGGTCGGCAGGGTGTCCGGGGACGTCCAGATCGCGTTGAAGTCGGCCATCCCGATCGCGTCCACGACGTGCCGGGTGAACGCCGCGCCCTGCGCGTACTGGCGGATCTTCGCGTCCACCCCGAGCAGGCTGCGCAGCACGCGGTCCAGCAGACCGCCGCCCTTGCGCCGCTCGGTGAAGCGCTGGCGGATCGTCGCCACGCTCGGCACCACCCGCGGGCCCACCGCGTCCATCACGTGGTCGGCGTGGCCCTCCAGCAGCGTGGAGATCGCGATGATCCGGTCCAGCGCGGCCCGCTGGCTCGGCGTCTGCAGCAGCTCGATCACCCCGAGCATGCCGGGGCTGGAGTCACCGCTGCTGGAGCGCGCCGAACGGGCCTCCCGCAGCACCGCGGGCAGCCGGCCCAGCAGCTCGCCGGTGGTGCCCTCCATCTCGGCCAGCAGCGTGCCCAGGCTCTCCGCGAAGTGCTCGCGCAGCCACGGCACCGCGTTGAACTGCAGCCGGTGCGTCGACTCGTGCAGGCACACCCACATCCGGAAGTCGTCGCCCGGCACGCCCAGCGACTTCTGCGCCGCGACGATGTTCGGCGCCACCAGCAGCAACCGGCCGCGCTGCCCGGCCACGCGGGATTCGCCGTACGGGTCGAACTGGCCGAGCACCTTGCCGCCGAGGTAGGCGAGCACGACGCCGGCCTGCACCCCCGCGCTGCGCGCGCTGACGCCGCCGAGGAGGTCGTTGCCCCGCAGCACCTGCGAGTCCGCTGTGGACAGTGCGGCATCGGTGAGCTCGGCGAGGCCGTCCGCCGCGCCGCGCACCCAGGCCGGCCGGTCGACGACGTCGCCCTCGGCGATCGGCAGGTCCAGGCCGAGGCCCGTCTGCTCGCGGACGTGCGATTCGGCTTCGACGCTGAACCGCCGCAGCGAGCGCACCGCCTGCTCTGCCTCGGACCGCGGCACCTCGGGTCCCGGCTTCATCAACCGGACCGCGGTGGCGACGGCGACGTTCCAGTCCAGCGCCCGATGCTCCCCGGCGGCGCCCCGGTCCTGCGGCGTGGGCAGGGTGGAAGGTCGGGCGTTCACACGACTGACCGTACCCGCTCGTCACCCCGGCAGGTACCTCACTTTCGAGCGCCCACCGCCCGCGCTCCAGGACGTCCCCGGCGCCGCATCCGAAGCTCCGCGATGCGGAACTCCGGTACCGCCAAGGCCGATCTCGCCTGAGCCCGGACACCCGTTCCCGAGCGGGAAAGTTCCCGATTTTGCCGGAAATCGGGAACTCCTGACCGGCCTCGCTAGCAGCCGCAGGTGCTCAGGGCTCCGGCCAGCTTGTCCAGGGCCGGTCGGGCCGCCGCCGAACTCGTTCCGTTGGAGACCAGCGCGAACACCAGCAGGCGGCCGTCCTTCGTCACCACCGTTCCGGCCAGGCTGTTCGCGCCGTCCAGGGTGCCGGTCTTCGCCCGCACCCAGCCCTGTCCCACACCGTCCTGGTAGCGGCTGGCCAGGCTGCCGCTGCCGCCTGCGATCGGCAGGCCGGGCAGCAGCGCCCGCAGCTTCGCGGCCTGCGGCGGCAGCCCGCCCTCCGGGCTCGCCGGGGCGGTCGCCGACGCCAAGAGCTCGGCGAGCAGTTTCGGCGTGACCCGGTCCTCCAGCGACAACCCGCTGCCGTCGGCCATCGTCGATCCGCCCACGTCGAAGCCGTTCTGCCGGAGCACGTCGAACACCGCCTTGGTGCCGCCAGCGAACGACGGCTCGTTCCCGGTGGCGATGGCGACCTCGCGAGTCAGCGCCTCGGCGAGCATGTTGTCCGAGCGCTGCAGCGTGGTTTCGACCATGTCCTGCACGGTCGCCGACTGCACCTGCCCGAGCACCTGCGCGTTCGGCGGCGCCGTGCCCTCCGACACGTACGCCAACCCGAGGCCCAGCCGGGTCGCCAGCTCCTGCGCGGTCTCCATCGCCGGGGTCTGCGAGCGCGGGCTGGTGTCCCGCGCCGGGTCGGCCCGGCCGCCGTCGAGCATCGCCGACTGCATCGGCGAGTAGAACCCGGCCGCCACGTCCTGCGGCAGCCAGCCCCGGGCGACCTCCGGTCCGGTGTACCGGCTGGTGTCGACCTGCACGGACGTCACGTTCCCGCCGGTCGCGGCCATGACCTGAGCCGCCAGGTCGTCGAGCCGCGGCGCGCCGTCGTACACCGACTCCTCGCCCGCCGGGAGCTTCGACAGCGTCGGGTCGCCTCCGCCGACCAGCACGACGCTGCCCGGCGTGCTGCCGCGAACGACCTTGGTGGTGAAGCGGTGCTGGTGGTCGAGCGCGAGCAGCGCCGCGCTGGTGGTCAGCAGCTTGCCGGTGGACGCGGGCATGAGCGCCTGGCCCTGGTTCTGCTGCCACAGCACCGAGCCGGTCTGGGCGTCGAGCACGACGCCGCCGAGCGTGCCCAGGGATTGGGTGTCGGAGAGCGGACCCGCCAGCACCGAGCGGATGCCGGACTGCTGCGGCAGCTGCGCGTTCCGGTCGAGCGGCTTGATCGACGGGTCGAGCCGCACCGGTGCGGGCGGCTCCGCGATCTGCGTCTTCATCAGGGCGTCGACCAGCTGCGGGCCGAACGCGATGCCCGCCCCGAGCAGCACGACAACGGCCACGGCGACCGCGATCAGCGTCTTGCGCCGCCGCGGCGGCTCGGCCTTCGGCGGCTCCGCCCTCACCGGCGGCATGGGCGGCGGCCCGGGCGGCGGGATCCGCTGCGGCTGCGCCCGCGAGCCGGTCAGGCCCGCGAAGTCCTCGGGGGCTGCCGGTTGCGGCGCGGCGAGACCGGCGAAGTCCGCAGGCGTTGCGGACTGCGGCTCGATGCGCTGCGGCTGCGCCCGGGGCGGGGTCAGGCCCGCGAAGTCATCGGGAGACGCGGTCGGCCCGGGCGGCGGGAGCGACCGGCCGGTGGGCTTGGCGTGCGGCGCGGTCAGGCCCGCGAAGTCCGCCGCCGACGCGGCGCGCGGCGGCGGACCGTCGAAGTCGGGCCGGGCGAACTGCTGCGTCTGCTCGGCGGGGGCGACCGGCGGCACTGCCTTGATCTGCTGCGTCGCGGGCCCCGGGTCGGCGGCGCGCAGTGCTTCGAGGTCCTTGAGATCGATCCGGGTGGTCTTCTCGGACTCGGTCTCGGCCGGGATCCTCGCGATCTGCTGCGTCGACTCGATGGGCGCGGACTGCTCGGGCGCGTCGATCCGCGGGATCTGCTGCGTCTCGTGGACCTGCGGCTGCCCGGCGAGACCGGCGGCCTCGACCCGGCTGATCTGCTGCGTCTGCTCGACGCCGCTGGGCGGCGGTGCCGCCGGGGTGCCGCTCGGCGGCGGTGTCGCGTCGGTGATCGGCGAGAACTGCTGGGTCTGCTCGACCGGCGCGACCGGCGGCTCGACGACCCGAGCTTTTTCTTCGGTGCCGGCCGAGCGCTCGGATTCCGGCTCGGCGGAGTCTTCGCCGGGCGAAGCCGGCTCGGCGGCACCGGTCTCCGCCTCGGGCGTCGTCGCGGTTCCGGCATCCGCTTCGGCCTCGGCGGTCGCCGTGGTCTCCGCGTCGTCCGTTCCGGCTTCGGCCGCATCGGTTGCCGTGTCAGCGGCGGCTTCGGCCTCGGCGGCGTCTGCCGACTCGGTGTCCTGAGCAGCCTCTTCGGACTCGGTCGCCGAGGACGACTCGGTCTTGGTGTCGGCCTGCTCCGGGGCGGAGTCCGCAGTCGTCGCGGTAGCGGCCTCGGTGTCCGCAGATTCCGCATCGGGCTCGGAGTCGCTCGACTCGGCTTCCGCTTCTCCCTTGACCGGAGCACCGGATTCGGCGGGCGTCCCGGCCTCTTCCGACCCGTCGGCGGGCGAGCCGGATTCAGCAGCGGTTCCCGACTCCTCTTCGGCGTCGGTCGTCCCGCCCTCGGCTTCCGCCGCGGCTTCGGTACCGGTCGTCCCGACCTCGGGCTCCGCTTCGCCGGCGGATTCGGATTCGGCCTCGCCGGATTCAGCCTCGCCGGATTCAGCCTCGCCGGATTCGGCCTCGGGCTCACCAGCGGATTCAGCGCCGGATTCGGCTGCCTCGCCCGCATCCGCCGCCTCGTCGGGTTCGGCAGCGGGTTCATCGCCCGCCGGCTTCTCCGATTCGGCGGGTTCGGCTTCGGCCGCAGGTTCGTCGGGCGCGGAGTCGGCTTCTGCTTCGGCGTCGGTGCTGGGGAAGACCGGTTCGGCTTCGTCGCCGGGCTCGGCAGCACCGGATTCCGCGCCAACGGCACCTTCCTCGGCCGCCGGCTCTGGCTTCGCTCCGGGCTCGGCAGCCGGATCCTCGTCGGCTTCCGCCTCGTCGTCGGTCTGCGCTGCCGCATCCGACGCGGGTTCCTCGCCGAGGCTTCCGGCGACGCGCTTCGTCGAGCTCGCAGCCTCTTTCGCCGCCCCGCCAGCGGTGATCGGCATGGTCTCCTGGACCGCGCCATCCTCGGCGGCCTGCGAAGACGCATCAGCGGCGGCCGTCTTCAGCCGCGCGGTCTGCTGCACGCCGGCCTCGTCGTCGTCCGAAGCCTGGACCTGCGAGTCGCTGTCCGGCTCTTCGCGATCGACGGTCTTCAACCGCGCCGTCTCCGGCTCCGGAGAAGGCTGCTCCTCGCTCCCGGCGGCGGTCTTCAGCCGCGCGGTCTCCGGCTCTTCCGAAGGCTTCTCGTCGTCGACGGTCGACAGCCTCGCGGTCTCCGCCTCGGCGTCGTCCTCGTCAGGCTCTTCGAGGCTGCCCGCGACCCGCTTCGACGCGGTCGCCGACTGCTCGGCCGATGTGTCGTTGATCTCATCACCGGCGGATTCGCCGGAATGCTCGGAATCCGCGGCGTCCGACGAGGTCACGGCCTCGGTCGCCGGGTTCGGGTCGTTCCGGGGCGGGGTGCTCTTCGACGGCTCCGCGTCGTCGGCGGGCCGGTCCGGCGGCGTGCCGTCCTGGGACGACGCAGCGGTTCGGGTCGGGCTCTCGCTATCCGGTGTTGACGCGCGGACGTCGGTTTCGGCCACCTCACCCCCGGTGTTCTGGGGTTCGGGCACGTGCTCCTCCTCGACGGATCGCCAGCCTGCCAGATTGCGAGCTCCCACACTGCGGTGGGGCCCGGTGAGCCACCGTGGTCCACACTAGACGTGGTCGCGCGCGCGAGTGGGCGGCCGCATCCGACGCAAGACGAGTGAGGAACCGCGTGGACTTCGACGTCACGATCGAGATCCCCAAGGGGAACCGGAACAAGTACGAGGTGGACCACGAGACCGGACGCATCCGTCTCGACCGGACGCTGTTCACCGCCACCCAGTACCCGGCGGACTACGGGTTCGTCGAGGACACCCTGGGTGAGGACGGCGACCCGTTGGACGCGCTGGTCCTGGTGCAGGAGCCCACGTTCCCCGGCTGCCTGATCAAGTCCCGCGCCATCGGCATGTTCCGGATGCGCGACGAGAAGGGCGGCGACGACAAGGTCATCTGCGTGCCCTCGGATGACCCGCGGCAGGAGCACCTGCGCGACATCCACCACCTCGCCGAGTTCTACAGGCTGGAGATCCAGCACTTCTTCGAGGTGTACAAGGACCTGGAGCCGGGCAAGAGCGTGGAGGGCGCGACGTGGGTCGGCCGCACCGAGGCCGAAGCGGAGATCAAGCGCTCGTACGAGCGGGCCAAGGAACAGGGGCACTGAACCACCGCCCCGCAGGAGGGCCCCCACCGCGCTGGATGCGGTGAGGGCCCTTCGCATTTTCGGGGTGAACGTTTCCGCAGGTGATCGCCCGTGCGCGGTGGGGGCGCTATATCACCCCACCGCACTCACGGGCCCTGACCAGCGACTCGGCAAACTTATCCACAGGCTTGTGGATAACAGGGTTTTCTGTGGATAAGTCGCCGTCCTGTGGATAACTTGTGCAATTTCAATGGAAATCGACGGTCCGATTTCCATTGAAATTGCGGCGCCGGTCAGTCCAGGCGGATGTCGCGCAGGAACCAGGTGAGCGCGAAGGCCACCAGCACCACGCAGCCGCCGACGAAGAACACCGTGTCCATCGAGCTGGCGAAGCCCTCCAGGACCGGCCGCGCCAGGCGCGGGTCCAGGCCGTACAGGAACGACGTGTCGTTGATGTCGATCCCGGCCGCGCCACCCGACTGCAGCGCCTCGGCGAACCTCCGGTTCACCGGGTTCGCCAGCACCTCCGGGTCGCGCAGCGCGGCGGCGAACTCCGGCGTGGCGAACGCCGCGCGCGTCGAGTCCGCGATCCGCCCGCCGACCGTGCTGAACAGCACCGACAGGAATGCCGCCGCGCCGACGGTGCCGCCGGTCTGCCGGAACAGGTTCACCGACGCGGTCGCCACGCCCATGTCGCGCGGGGTGGCGCCGGTCTGCACGACGAGCGTCAGGGTCTGCATCAGCATGCCCAGGCCGCCGCCCATGACCACCGCCGTCAGCCCCACCTGGACCAGCGAGGTGTCCACGCCGATCAGGCTGAACAGGAACAGCGCGGTGGCCATGAACGCGGCGCCGACGATCGGGAACACCTTCAGCCGGCCGGTCTTGGAGATCAGCTTGCCGACGACGCCGGTCGACACCATGATCCCGGCGGTCATCGGCAGCAGCATCATCCCGGCCTCGGTCGGGTTCAGGCCCTTGACGATCTGCAGGTACAGCGGCACGGAGCTCAGCCCGCCGAACATGCCGATGCCGACCAGGAAGTTCAGCAGGTTGCCCATCCGGAACGACGGCTGCCGGAACATCCGCAGCGGCAGCAGTGCCTCGGCGCCCGCCCGGTTCTCGGCGAACACGAACAGCAGCAGCCCGACCGCCCCGATGCCGTACATGGTCAGCGAGGTCGACGACAGCCAGCCCCACTCGCGGCCCTGCTCGGCGACGGTCAGCAGCGGCACCAGCAGCACGACCAGCGCCGCTGCGCCCAGGTAGTCGATGCGGTGCCGGACCCGCTCGGTGGTCACGTTGAGCACCTTGGCGACGACGGCCAGCGCCGCCAGCCCGACCGGCAGGTTCACCAGGAACACCCAGCGCCAGCCGTCGATGCCGAGGAAGCTGTCCAGGCCGGCGAACAGGCCGCCGATCACCGGGCCGATCACGCTGGCGGTGCCGAACACCGCCATGAAGTAGCCCTGGTAGCGGCTGCGCTGCCGGGCGGGGACCATGTCGGCGATGATCGTCAGCGCCAGCGACATCAGCCCGCCGCCGCCGAGGCCCTGGATGGCGCGGAACGCGGCGAGCTCGTAGATCGAGTTCGCCATCCCGCACAGCAGCGAGCCGACCAGGAACAGCGAGATCGCGGTCAGGTAGAGGGGCTTGCGGCCGTAGATGTCGGAAAGCTTGCCGTACAACGGCGTGGTGATCGTGGCCGTGATCAGGTAGGCCGTGGTCACCCAGGCCTGCGCGGTCTGCCCGTGCAGCTGGTCGGCGATGACCCGGATCGCCGAGCCGACGATGGTCTGGTCGAGCGCGCCCAGGCCCATGCCCAGCATCAGGCCGGTGAGCACGGTCAGGATCTGGCGGTGGGTCAGTGCGGGTGCCGGGGCCTGCGCCGGGGGCACAGCCGTTTCCGACATGGCTTTCCCTTCCAGGGGTTGCTCCTCGGGATGGGCCGGCGTGCGAGGCCGGCGGGAGCGCTGCGGCACGAACATCCCCAGAAATTTGCTTGCAGCACTCAACTAGTTGGCGCGGTCAAGCATGACCTCGGATCAAATGCGAAGCAACTTCGTTTCCTGTGCCCTGGGCCACGTCAGCGCCGCCGCGACGAGCGGCCCATCCCCAGCGTCGTGCCGTCGGCCCGGCGGAGCACGACGACCGGAGCCGTCGCGGCGTGCTTGCCGCTGCCCGGCGTGAACCGCTCGCGCGGCGAACGCGGTTGGTAGAACCAGGCGAGCTCGGTCCGCGCCCGCGCCACCGCGCGCCGCCGGCGCAGCTGCCTGCAGATCGCCGGGGCGAGCACCGCCAGGCCGGACATCGTCGCTACCGCCATCCACCAATGCATCCCCGCTCCCTTCCTTGGGAGGAGGAATGGCGCTCGCCCCGGCTCGTGATGCGACGGCCATCGATACCCCCCGAATGGCCTAGCGAAAAATTCAACACATGTTGATTTCTTGGTCATCGGCGAGCTACCTTGCTCCCAACGGCGAGGGAGGTATGCGATGAGCACCCTGGAGACCCGAACCCTGCTCGACCTCGGCGAGATCGGCGCCGGCGACGGCGAGCTCGTCGGCGGCAAGGCCGCGAACCTGGGCGAGCTGTCGGCGGCCGGCTTCCGGGTGCCACCCGGCTTCTGCATCAGCACGCACGCCTACGACGAGGTCTGCCGGGAACCGGCCGAAGACCTGCTGGACCGGCTGCCCGGCTCGGCCGCCGAGATCCGCTCCCGCCTGGCCGGCGCCGAGCTCCCGGCCGGGCTGGCCGCCGCGATCGCCGCCGCCTACGCGGAACTCGGCCCGGACGCGCCGGTGGCGGTGCGCTCCTCCGCAACCGCCGAGGACCTGCCGCACGCCAGCTTCGCCGGCCAGCAGGACACCTACTTGAACGTCGTCGGCGAGGCCGCACTGCTGGACGCGGTGCGACACTGCTGGAGTTCGCTGTGGACGGACCGGGCCGTGGCCTACCGCGCCGCCAACGGCATCGACCACCGCACGGTGCGGCTGGCCGTCGTCGTGCAGCGCATGGTGAACGCGACCGCGGCAGGCGTGCTGTTCACCGCGAACCCGGTCACCGGGCGGCGGTCCGAGGCCGTGATCGACGCGAACACCGGGCTCGGCGAATCGGTGGTATCGGGCTCGGTCACCCCGGACCACTTCGTGGTGGAGTCCGGCCGGGTCACCGCGAAGCGGCTCGGTGACAAGCCCGCCAGCATCCGGCCGAAACCCGGCGGCGGTACGGAATCCGTTGTGCAGCAAGCCGATCTGCCGTCGATCACGGACGACCAGGCCGGGGCGCTCGCCGCGCTGGGCGCGGAGGTAGCGCGGCACTACGGCGCGCCGCAGGACATCGAGTGGGCCATCGACGGCGACGGCACCGTCTGGCTGACCCAGTCGCGGCCGGTCACCACGCTGTTCCCGCTGCCCGCCGAGCCGCTCGGCGGCCTGCACGTCTACCTGTCGATCAACGTGGTGCAGGGCGTCTACCGGCCGATCACGCCGCTGGGCGCGGCGACGCTGGCGCTGATGCTCACCAACCTGATGCGCAACATCGGCATCCCGGCCGACGGCCACCGCCCGAAGCTGTGGCGGCAGGCCGACGGCTGGCTGTTCGCCGACATCACCGGCATGACCCGCAGCAGGATCGGCCGCGCGATCGGCCCCCGGGTGTTCGCGGTGGCCGAAGCCCGCACCGGCAAGGTATTCGAATCGCTGCTCGACGATCCGCGACTTCCCCTGGACCCGAAGATCCCGTGGCCGCTGCTGCGCCGGATCGGCGGAATCCTGTTGCACACCAAGGCGCCCATCCACCTGGCACGCACGCTGCGCGATCCCTCGCGCGCCCGCGAGCAGCTCTTCGGCGTGGTGCCGGAGATCCGGGCGGCCCTCGCGAGCGACGAGCCGTCGTCCGCGCGCGAGCGGCTGGCGGCGGCGCGGCGGGGCATCGCGGAGGTCGCGGTCCCGCGCATCGCACAGATCCCGCCGCGGATGCTGCCCGTCCTCCTCCTCAGCCGGCTGCTGCCGAAGCTGGTCGGCCGGGCCGCCACCGCCGAGGAGGTGCAGATCGTGCTGCGCGGCATCCCGCACAACGTCACCACCGAGATGGACCTGGAGCTGTGGGGCATCGCGCAGCTCGCCCGCCGGGATCCCGGAACCGCCCGGCTGTTCGGCGAATCCTCCCCCGACGAGCTCGCCGCGCGCTACCGGGCCCGGGCGCTGCCCACTGATGTCCAAAGTGGACTCGATGACTTCCTGGCGCGCAACGGGCACCGGACGGTGGCGGAGATCGACGTCGGCGTGCCGCGCTGGTCGGAGGACCCGACGCACGTGCTCGGGCTCGTCGCGAACTACGTGCGGACGGGCCAGAGCGGGCACGATGCCGACGAGCAGTACCGGCGCGGCGTGGCCGAGGCGGAGCGGACGGCCGCCGAGATCGTGTCCCGGCTGCGGCGCCGGAACCCGCTGCGCGCACGGGTCGCCGGGTTCGTGGTGGACCGGGTGCGGCAGCTCGCCGGGCTCCGCGAACTGCCGAAGTACTGCATCGTGCTGGCGATCGCGAACGCCCGCCGCCACCTGCAGGCCGTGGGCGAGGAACTCGCCTCGAAGGGCCTCCTGGAACGCGCGGACGACGTGTTCTTCCTGGAATACGAGGAGATCGACGCGGCCATCTCCGGCGCCGACCACCGGGATCTGGTGGCCCGGCGCCGCGAAACGCACGAGAGGGAGCTGCGACGCCGGAACCCGCCGCGCGTGCTGCTCTCCGACGGCACCGAGCCCGAGGCGGCGCTGCCGGTGGCGACGGTCGACGGCCAGTTGACCGGGACTTCGGCTTCGGCGGGCACCGTGACCGGGACGGCGCGCGTGGTGCACGATCCGGTCCGCGCGCAGCTCGCGCCCGGCGAGATCCTGGTCGCGCCGTCCACCGATCCGGGCTGGACGCCGCTGTTCCTGACCGCGGGCGGCCTGGTGATGGAGATGGGCGGGCCGAACTCGCACGGCGCGACGGTGGCCCGGGAGTACGGAATCCCCGCGGTGGTGGGCGTTCCCGACGCCACCACCCGCATCGCCGACGGCCAGCGGATCACCGTGCACGGCTCGGCCGGGACCGTCGAGCTCGCCTGACGACGATGGCCCCCGCCGGTTCGGCGGGGGCCATCGAGTCGTCATCGGGGGCGCCGTCGGCGGAAGCGTCCGCCGGTGCAGCGGTGCAGTCGATCGCGTTCTTCTGTTGTCGACTTCCGGTGTGGCAGGCGCGGTCAGGCGCCGAGCTGGTTGACGCCGCCGAGCGGGCCGTGGCTGACCACGTCGTTGACCTTGTCCAGCGCCGTGGTCGGGTCGGTCTTGCCGACCGGGAGGTTGCCGGCCAGGCCGCCCAGCGGGCCCTGCGGGCCGGCGATGCCGCCGAGCGCGTCGCCGCTGCGGGACAGCGGCAGCTGGCTACCGGCGAGCGGGGTGCTGGACGCCACGCCGTGGACCGCCTCGCCGACCACGTCGACGTCCTGCTGCGCGGGCTTGGTCTGCGCCCCGCCCGGCAGCGCCGAGTCCGCGCCGATCGGCAGCAGGTCGTTGGTCGGGCCGCCGGTGCGGGCCACGGGCGAGGCCTGCAGGGCCGGGACGACGCCGCCGACCGGCGTCGCGCCGAGCACGTTGTTCGGGTCGAGGTTCTTGCCGCCGGTCACGCCGCCGAGCGCACCGGTGACGCCGCCGAGCGGGTCGCCGCCGCTGCGGCCGGCGAGGTGCTCCTCGACCGGGACGACGTCGCCCACGGTCTGCTGCGCGGAGTGCAGCGTGCCCCCGAAGTGGTACGCCGTCTGCGCGAGGTTGTTGTCCGTGGGCAGCTCCGCGGGCAGCTGCGGGGTCTCGGCCGCGTTCGCGGTAGCTGCGAAGCCGACCGCGCCGGCGCCGCCGACCAACACAGCGGCCGCTGCGGTAAGGGTGCGCTTCATCGCAATGCTCCTCTCTGCACAGGCCGATTCCTGTGCGCCGGGCCGGAGATTACGGAAGGATCACCCACCACCATTCAGCGATCACATAAGTGGGAAATGTGGACAGTCAGTAATCGTTTCCCGCTAAATAACTTCACTTTCGTGTACATGACGCGGAAGTGATTACTGGCCGATCCCCTCCGTCGATGCCGACGGCAACCGGCGCGCCCGCTCGGCCCGCAGCGACTCGACCGCGTCGGCGAACTCCGCGTAGGCCTCGCTCTCGCTGTCGAACCGCCGGTACCGGCCCACCCGCAGCTCCACCGACTCGTACTCGCGCTCCAGCGCGTCGCCGGCCTGCTGGCACGCGGCCGACCGGTCGCGGTACTTGGCGTGCCCGGCGAACGCCGCCGCCACCGCCACCAGCAGGCACAACGCCACCGCGACCCACCGGAAGTCCACAGCGGACATCGAGGCCGCCGTCGCGGTCGCGGCGACGATCGAGCCGCCGATGATCACCGTCTGCAGGACGTTGTCCTTCCAGCGGTCCCGCCGGGCCTCGCTCCGGTAGCGCTCGATGAGCTCCGGCAGCTGCGCCCGGTAGCGCTTGTGCGCCCCCAGCAGATCCCCAGGCCCCAGTTCGTCCAGCAGGTGCTCGCGGTGCGCGTACTCCAGCGCGCGGAGTTCTGATTCCACCGCGCGAACCTTAAAGTGCTGCTGGTAGAGGAATTTCGCCGACACCGCCAGCGAGGCCAGTGCCAGCGCGAACACGATCGCGGCCGGCAGTGCGGACGTCCATAACCACAGCGCGGCCGCGGCCGCGCCGATCAGCAACAGGTTGCCCGGCACCGCCCAGACCAGCAGCAGCCGCTGCACCAGCCGCGCCCGGTAGTGCTCCTCGGACCGCTCGGCGATCCGGCGTTCCCAGTCCGCCGGCCGACCGCCCCCGGCGAGCACTCCACCGCCGACGATCCCGGCCGCATCCACTCGCTCCATCACATCGATCCTTCCAGCGCGTTAGTGCGATCGAAGTAGCTCCCAGAGCACCACGACAATCGGCCAGGAGGGTGATGATCCATTCGGCCGATCGGTCCACTGCCGGATGTGCCGGGTGATCGTCGCTGAGTTCGCGCGACGCTGCACGATCGATAACGCGCAGTAATAACAGCGAATGCTGCCGCGTCCGACGCCGTGGGCGGTTTCCAGGGCCTGCCACTCTGACAGCGGCCACGGCGCGCCGGTCGGCCGGGGGCGCACTACCGGTGCGTCAGCTCGGCGTCCACGTCGCGGTAGAACTGCTCCGGATCCACCGGCTGCCCGGCAACCTCGATCTGGAAGTGCAGGTGCGGCCCGGTGGATTCGCCGCGATCGCCCATGGTCGCGATCTGCTCCCCGGCGCGCACCTGTTCCCCGACCTCGACGAAATCCTCGTCGATGTGGCCGTAAATCGAAACGACGTCGCCGCGGTGCGCAATTCTGATCCACATGCCGTATCCGGAGGCCGGGCCGGAATCGATGACGGTGCCCCGGGCGGCGGCGCGGATCGGCGTGCCGATGTCGTTGGCGATGTCCACGCCGTTGTGCATGGTGCCCCAGCGGCCGCCGAAGCCGCTGCTGATCTCGCCGTCCGCCGGCGACACCCACGAATCGTCGGACTCGTCCGCTGGCGCGGGCTTGCCGGGCGAGCGCGCGGCGAAGTGCGCGGCCAGGTCGGGTCCGGGCTTCGGGGGCTGCCGGTGGGCATCGTGCACAGCCGGGGCGGCAAGGGCTCCTGCGGTGCAAAAAGCGCCGCCGAGGAGCAAGCCGGTCAACACGGCGGCCGCGGTCTTCTCTCGCATTGCCATTGCGCTTTTCCACTCCTCCCGCCGCCGCGGTATTCACGCGGCGGCCGGGCCGAATTCCGCACCTGATCGCCGGTCATTCGAATCCGGCAGGCGAGCGGTTCCGGGCAAGATTGGAGCCGAACTGCGGCGAAAATGCATTGGGAACTGGCTCAATGGCATGAATTCCGGGCAATTCACGGTGTCCCGCACGCAGGTGTCCGCGAATCCACCACAAGGAATCGCCGCCGACACCGAGCGTCCACAGTGGTCACAAGTCCCGGTGAACGGCGCGCGGCCCGGACCCGAAGCCCCTTCACCCGACCACGGAGGGTGCCGGGCGCGTCCGTTCCTCCCGGTCACCTCCCCGGTCGGCACACCACCCGACCGGCAGTCACTCGATCGAGTTAGGAACGGGCCTGGGCGGCGGCGCGGGTAGCGGACCCGGCCGCCGGGTGCGCGACCGCGAGCCTCCCGGGCCGCCCGGGAGGCTCGCGCCCGGTCACTTCGGCTCGACGAACTGGACGTCGAGCTGGATCTTCACCACGTCGCCGAGCAGCGCCTCGCCGGGGCCGAAGTTGATGCCGTAGTCGCGGCGCCGGATCTCGCCGTTGGCCTCGAACCCGGCGTGCCGGCTGCCGTCGGGGAGGTCCTGCACTCCGCCGAACTCGACGTCGAAGGCGATCGGCCTGGTCACCTCGCCGATGGTCAGCTCCCCTTCGAGGGTCCAGTCCTCGCCTTCGCCGCTCAGCCGGGTGGAGCGGAAGGCCAGCGTCGGGCGCTTCTCGACGTCGAGCAGGTCGGGGGCCAGCACGTGGGCGTCGCGGTCGGCGTTGCCGGTGTCGATGGACGCGACGGCCACAGTGGCGTTGATCGCGCTGCCGTCGAGCGTCCCGCCGACCACCAGCTCGGCGTCGACCTCGGCGAAGCGGCCTCGCACCTTCGAAACCCCCAGGTGGCGGATCGCGAAGCCGACCGAGGAGTGCAGCGGGTCCAGCGCCCAGCGGCCGGTCTTGAGGGGCAGTGCGGTCGTTTCAGTCGTCATGGTTCGAACCTGCCCGGCTCGCCGCCGCGGAGGGAGACCGCGCTGAGACTGTCCCTCGCAGGGCCACCACCGGCGCGCCGCGGGCAGGTAGGTTCCGATCGTGCGCGACAACGAGTTCGGGGCCTTCCTGCGCGCCCGGCGGGAGGCCATCACCCCGGCCGAGGTGGGCCTGCCCACCGGGCCCCGCCGGCGGACGCCCGGGCTGCGGCGCGCCGAACTGGCCACGATCGCCGGGATCAGCGTCGAGTACCTCACCAGGCTGGAGCAGGGCCGGGACCGCCACCCGTCCCCCGAGGTGCTGGGCGCCATCGTCGACGCCCTGCGGCTGTCCACCGATGATCGCGAGCAGCTGTGGCTGATCCTCGGCCACGACAAGCCGGCCGCGCTGTGCCCGCGAGTGGCCGAGCCGCCCGGCCAGGCCGTGCGCCCGAGCGTGCAGGCGATCCTCGACCGGCTCGAACCCGGCCCGGCACTGGTGATCAACCGGGTCTGCGACGTGCTCGCGTGCACCGGCGGCTACCGGCGGCTGGCGGGGCCGCTCGGCGTCCTGGACGCCGATTCGCCGAACCTGCTGCGCTACGTGTTCACCGACGACCGCGCCCACGTCGCGCATCCCGAGTGGGCGCGCATCGCCGACGGCCTCGCCAACTTCCTGAAGCTCGGGTTCCGCCTCGACGACCCGCACTCCACGGGCCTCGCCGCGGAGCTGACCGATGCCGCCGGGGCGTCCTTCACCAGCCGGTTCGAGACGCCCGCCGCCGTGCTCCAACGCACCGGCGCGGAGCGCTGGGTGCATCCCGAGGTCGGCGAGCTGCTGCTGGGCTTCGAGATCGTGGAACTGCCGGACGTCGACCAGCGGATGATCATCTACCTGCCGGCCGACGAAGAGACCTCCGCGGCGCTCGACCGCCTCGACGGCCGCCAGCCCGGCGCCCTCCGGGCGGTCTCCGGCTGACCTGCTCGTGAGTGCCGAGTCCGGTTCTTACCGGACTGAGCGCTCACGACAGCGCGTCCCGGCTCGTGAGCGAAGGCTCCGGTTCTTACCGGACTGAGCGCTCACGAGCGCCACTCGCCCGGCGACAGCGTGAGGACGCCCGGGATCGCGGCGAAGGCACGCCGGGCGCAGTCGACCAGGTCGTCGCGGGTGTGCGAATCCTCCCGCGCCAGCCACATCTCCATCGCGCAGTGGAACGCGGCGACCAGCAGGTCCATCACCAGGCGGGCGCGCACGTCAGCCTGATCGGGCAGCCCGAAGCGGCGGTGCAGGGTCTCCATCGCGGAACGGGTGGTCCGGCCGCAGAACTGCAGGCCGTGCGCGTCCATCGACGGCGTCGCGGCGGCCAGCCGCCTGCTGAGCAGCACCCGCTCCGACCAGCCTTCGGCGGGCATCCGCTGCAGCGCCGCGAGCAACCCGTCCTGCGCGACCTCCAGCAGCGGGCGGTCGTCCGGCTCGCGGGTTTCGAGGTCGGCCAGGAACTCGGTCCAGAGGTCTTCGGTCGGTGCCAGCGCCACGTCTTCCTTACAGCCGAAGTAGCGGAAGAACGTGGTCTTGGAGACCTCGACCGCCTCGCACAGCTCGTCGACCGTCGTGGCGTCGAAGCCCTGCTCGGTGAACTTCGCCAGGGCGGTGTCGATCATCGCCTGCCGGGTGCGCAGCTTCTTGCGCTCGCGCAGCGAGACGGGGCGGGACGGGGCGCTCATCGCGGACAGATTACCCGAGCCCTAGTGCGACTCGGAAACTTATGGTACTCAGTTACATAAGCTACTGGATCACATTCATGCGAGGAATCATGCGCGCACTGCTCGTCGACCGCTCGGCACCCGGCGGCCTCCGCCTCGGCCAGGCCCCGGACCCCGTTCCCGCGCCGAACCAGGCGCTGGTGCGGGTCACGGCGACTTCCCTGAACTACGGCGAGGTGCGGCACGTCCTGGAGGAATCCCCGGACGGCAGCGTCCTCGGCTGGGATGCGGCGGGAGTCGTCGAGCACGCGGCGGCCGACGGCTCCGGCCCGGCCGAAGGCACGCCGGTCGTCACCCTGGCCCCGGACGGCGCGTGGGCCGAACTCCGAGCCGTCGACACCCACCTGATCGGCACCGTCCCGCAGGGCGCCGACCTCGGCGCGATCAGCACCATTCCGGTGGCCGGCGCGAGCGCACTGCGCGCGCTGCACCGGATCGGGCCGATCCTCGGCAAGCGGGTGCTGGTCACCGGCGCCACCGGCGGGACCGGGCGATATGCCGTGCAGCTGGCGCGGATGGGCGGCGCGCACGTCACCGCGTCCACCGGGAATCCGGCCGCGCACGGCGACGGGCTGCGCGCGCTCGGCGCGCACGAGGTGGTGTCCAACCCGGCCGAATCGGCCACAGTGGACGGTGTGGTCGACCTGGTCGGCGGTGAGCAACTGGTGGCCGCCCACGACCGGCTCGCCGAGGGCGGCACGCTGGTGGCGGTCGGGCACATCACCGGCAAGGGCGAGAACTTCCCGTTCGGCGCGCTCTTCGGCGCACCGGCCCGGCACGACCGCGCGATCGCCACGTTCTTCCTGCTCCGCTGCACCGGCCTGGCACCGGACCTGACCTGGCTGGCTGAGCGCATCGCGACCGGCGACTTGGACCCGCAGGTGTCCTGGCGCGGCGCCTGGGACCGCGCCCCGGAGGCGATCGAGGCGCTGCTCGGCCGGACCCTGCACGGCAAGGCGGTCCTCGAAATCTCTTGAGGACCACGTAGGTTCGTTGCCATGGCAAGGAAGACCGTGGTCATCGGGGCGGGCATCGTCGGGGCATCGATCGTGGCGCAGCTGCCCGAGGAGGTCTCGGTGACGGTGCTCGACCAGGGCCCGTCCGGCCGGCTGCGGGGTTCGACCGGGCATGCGCCCGGTTTCGTGGGCCTGCTCAACGAAGTACCGGTGTCGACGGAGCTGGCGCGGGCGAGCGCCGAGCTGTACGACGACCTCGAACTGGACGGCGTGCGGGGCTTCGACCGGGTCGGCGGCGTGGAGGTCGCCAGCACGCCGGAAACCGCCGCCAAGCTGGAAGAACGGGCGGAACTCGCGGCGCGGGCCGGACTTCCGCACCGGCTGCTCGACGCCGCCGGGACCGCGGCCCTGGCGCCGGAGCTGATCGATCCGGCGCATTGCCTCGGCGGCCTGCACTACGTCCAGGACGGCACCGCGCGTGCCGGTGTCATCACCGCGGCGCTGCGGAAGCGCAGCCGCGCCCGGTTCGTCGACGACGCCGCGGTCGTCGGCATCGAGCTCCGCGGCGCCCGCGTGTCGGCGGTGCGGACCGCGACGGAGTCGTTCCCGGCGGACGACGTCGTACTGGCCTCCGGCATCTGGGGGTCGCTGGTGGCATCGCTGGTGGACCAGCGGATTCCGCTCACGCCCGTCGCGCATCCGTACGTCTACGGCCCGAAGCGGGCGGAATCCGCGACGCGGACGCCGTTCGTGCGCTGGCCCGAGCAGCACGTCTACGCGCGCGACCACGGCGATCGCCTCGGCCTCGGCACCTACGACCACACCCCGCAGCCGGTCCCGCTCGACCGGCTCGGCCGGACCGCGGAACAGCCGTGGCCCGGCGAGCTGTTCGACGACGCCGTCGGACGCGCGATGGAGCTGCTGCCGGAGGCGAACCGCTTCCCCATCGCCGAGCGGCTCAACGGGGTGTTCTCGATGACGCCCGACAACCTCCCGTTCCTCGGCGCCTTCCCGGACATCACCGGTCTCTGGTCGGCGGTGGCGATCTGGGTGACCAGCGCCGGAGGCGCGGCGCGCGGGCTGGTGGAGCTCATGTGCGACAAGCCGTCGAGCTTCCCCGGCCTGGACAGCCTCCGCCCGGACCGCTTCGCCGGTCAGGACCCGGCGGACCTCGAAGCCCGGGCCCTGCGGCTGTACCGCGACATCTACGCCAGCCTGTGACCGATGGCCGTGAGCTCTCCGGGCAGCCGGAGGGCTCACGGCCTGTGCGCGTTTTCGGCGCTATAGAGCCGAAAACGCGCACTCATGTCAGCTAGCGGCGGCCAGCACGGCCCGCAGGCTCGACGTGACGACCGAGACGTCGATCCCGACCGCCCACGCAGTGCCCTCCGCCGTGCGGTACTCCAGGTACGTCGCGGCACGCGCCGCGCGTCCCGGCTCGATCGACTGCTGGACGAGGTTCACGATGTCCACCGTCCGATCGTGCTCCTCCAGCACCTGCACCAGCGCGGACACGGCACCTGCCGCGGTCACCTCGTGCGTCGTGGCCTCGCCGTCGACCGCCAGCGTCGCGGTCAGTCGGTCACCCGACGGCCCGTGGCCCACCGACCAGCCCGTCAACGCGATCGACTGGTCCGGATTCTCCAGATATGCCGCGGAGAACAGCTTCCACAGCGTGGCCGCGTCCGCCTCCGCGCCGGTCTCGTCGGTGTGCCGCTGGACCACCTGCGCGAATTCCGCCTGCAACCCGCGCGGCAGGTCCAGCCCGTGCTCGGTCTGCATGAGGTAGGCGATGCCGCCCTTGCCGGACTGGCTGTTCACCCGGATCACCGCCTCGTAGTCCCGGCCGACGTCGTGCGGATCGATCGGCAGGTACGGAACCTCCCAGCGCGCTTGGGATTCCGGGACGTCGCTCTCCCGCGCGCCCAGCGCATGCCGCTGGAACCCCTTCCGGATCGCGTCCTGGTGCGTCCCCGAGAACGCGGTGTAGACGTACTCGCCGACGTACGGGTGCCGTTCGTGGACGCCGATCCGGTTGCAGTGCACGACGGTGTCCCGGACCGAATCGATGTCCGACAGGTCGATCATCGGGTCTACGCCCTGCGAGTACAGGTTCAACGCGAGCGTGATCAGGTCGACGTTCCCGGTCCGCTCGCCGTTGCCGAACAGGCAGCCCTCGACGCGCTGCGCACCGGCGAGCACCGCCAGCTCCGCGCACGCGACCCCGGTGCCCCGGTCGTTGTGCGGGTGCACCGACAAGATCACGTCTTCGCGCCGGTCGAGGTTGCGGCTCAGGTACTCGATCTGGTCGGCGTACACGTTCGGCGTCGCTACCTCGACCGTCGCGGGCAGGTTGATGATCACCGGGCGGTCGGCGCTCGCGTCCCACAGGTCGATCATCATGTTGCAGACCTCGATCGCGAAGTCCGGTTCGGTCAGGTTGAAGACCTCCGGGGAGAACTCGTACCGGATCCCCGGCCGGTCCCCACCGCAGCGGAGCACGTCCTCGCCGGCCTTCCGGATCAGCTCGCGCAGGTCGTCCCGGCCGGCGCGCAGCACCGCGTCCCGCCACAGCGGCGCGGTCGGGGTGTACATGTGGACGACGACCCGGTCCAGGCCGGCGATCGATTCGAAGGTGCGCTCGATCAGATCCCGGCGGGCCGGGGTGAACACCGCGACGGTGACGTCGTCCGGCACCAGGTCCGCTTCCGCCAGCAGCCGGACGAAATCGAAGTCGGTCTGGGACGCGGACGGATATCCGACCTCGATCTCCTTGTACCCGATCGAGAGCATCATCTCGTAGAAGCGCCGCTTGCGCGCCGGATCCATCGGTTCGGCCAGCGCCTGGTTGCCGTCGCGCAGGTCGACGGGGACCCACAGCGGCGCCTGCGTGATGCGGTTCCGCGGCCAGGTCCGGTCGACCTCGGGGACGGTGACGCGGTCGAACGCGCTCCGGTAGCGGTGGTGCGGCATTCCCGACGGCTGCTGCGGGTTCCAGCGCGCGGGGATGTGTTGGGAGGTCATGTCTGCCTTCCGGGTTCGGACGGTCTCCACCGGCGCGCGGCAACACCCCGCGACAGGGGGCGCTGGTCCGGTCAGCCCCTGTCGCGGCCGCTAAGGCCGCGAGCTCCCAACCACATGGCAGGCAACGTACAATACGTCAGGTCCTCAGACAACCTGATAACTCGGGAGGCTGTTCGTGTCGCTGCGTCGATACCCGCTGTCGGAGCAGGCCACCGAGGCGATGTTGCGGCGCATCGGTTCCGGCGACTGGCCGGTCGGCGAGAAGATCCCCAGCGAGACCTCCCTCGCCACCGAGTTCGGAGTTGGCCGGTCGACGGTCCGGGAGGCGGTCCGCGAGCTCGCCGGCCGCGGGCTGCTCGAATCCCGCCACGGCTCCGGCGTCTACGTCATCCGGACCGATCCCGTCGAGGACTGGGCGACGACCGTCCGCAAGGCGGTGATCTCGGACGTGGCGGAGGGCCGCATCGCGGTCGAAGTGGAGGCCGCCCGCCTCGCGGCCGCGAAGCGCACCGACGAGGACCTCGCCGCGATCACGGCGGCGGCCACCCGGCGCGAGGCGCTCCAGCACGCCACGCCGGAGGAGTTCGTGGACGCCGACCTCGCGTTCCACCGCGCGATCGCCGAGGCAGCGCACAACACGATCATCACCGGCCTGTTCGATTCCCTGGCCGAGCGCGTCCGCGAGGCGATGCTCGACATGCTGGGCCTGATGCGGGAATCCGACGCGCAACGACCGGTGGACCAGCACGAGCACCAGGAGATCGCCGATGCGATCCGGGCCGGCGACCCCGAGGCCGCGGGCCGGGCCGCCCGGAACCACCTCGCGAAGATCCTCTCCTACGTCCGCCCGGAACCGTGAGCACCGGCCCGTGAGCACTTTGGAGCGTTATAGCGATCCAGAGTGCTCAGGAGCGTTCGTCAGCCGACCGGATCGGCCTGCCGGACCGGGATCGGGGTGGTTTCCGGTTCGGTGCGGTGCACCAGGCGGGACGGCCACCAGGTCGCCCGGCCCAGGAGGGTCAGGGCGGCCGGGAGGATCAGGACCCGGATCACGAAGGCGTCCAGCAGGACCGCCACCGCCAGGCTGAAGCCGATCTGCTTCATCTCCGCCAGGTGCAGGAACATGAAGGTGGCGAACACCGTGACCATCACGATCGCCGCGCTGGTCACGACCTTCGCCGACTGCCCGACGCCCTGCAGGACCGCCTGCCGGGCCGGGACGCCGCGCAGCGCGGCCTCCCTGATCCGGCTCACCACGAACATCTGGTAGTCCATCGACAGCCCGAAGAGGATGACGAACAGGAACAGCGGTACCCGCGAACCGATCGCGCTGGTGGCGCTGGGATCGAAGCCGAACAGCGCCGAGGCCAGCCCGTACTGGAAGAAGATCACCAGCAGCCCCATCGACGCCGCCGCGGACAGCAGGTTCAGCGCGACCCCGACCAGCCCGATCACCACCGAGCGGAAGACGACCACCGACACCACGAACGTCAGCACCAGCAACGCGATGATCACCAGCGGCAGCTTGCCGTTCTGGTGGGCCAGGTAGTCGACGTCGTGCGCGACGTCCCCGCTGACCGCCACCTCGACGCCGGGCAGCGCGCGGAAGGCCGCGGGCACGTAGTCGGACCGGAGGTGCGTCAACGACCGGGCCGCCTCCGCCGAGCTCGTCTTGAACGGCACCGGGAGCTGCAACATGCTCACCCGCCCGTCCCACGAGGTCTGCGGCGGCGCGGACGCCATGAACAGCGGATCGCCCTGGACGCGCCGGCCGAGATCCACCAGCGCGGCGCGCACCGCCTCGGCTTCGGCCGGTTCGGCGCGGACGACGATGTCGTGCCGGGTCCGCAACTCGGGGAAGGCGGCCGTCATCCGGTCGAAGGTCCGCATCGCGGGGATCTCCCGGGAGTGGCTGTCCTGGTTGAGCACCCGCATCTGCATGCCGAGCACCGGTAGCGAGAGCAGCAGCAGGATCCCCACCGAAACGCACAGCGTGAGCACCGGGCGCTTCGCCGCCGGTCGCAGCATCGCGTCCCAGACCGGTCCACTTCGGACCTTCTTGGGCTTCGCGGGCTTGGCGCGGCGCTCGGCGCGCCGACCGAGGACCACCAGCAGCGCGGGCAGCGCGGTGACCGAGCTGACCACCGCGACCAGCACGACGGTGATCGTGCCGGTGGCCAGCGACGAGAAGATCACGTCGGCGGCCAGGTAGAGCGTCGCTGTGGAGACGATCACCGCGATGCCGGAGACGACCACCGTCCGACCGGCGGTCTCGGCCGCCAGCCCGACGATCGCGGCCGAATCCAGCCGGCCGTCCGCCCGCTCCCGCTCCTCCCGCTCCCGCTTGAGGTAGAACAGCGCGTAGTCGACGCCGACCGCCATGCCGATCAGCAGGATGATGTTGTTGCCCACGCCCACGTCCGGCACCACGTGCGACACCAACATCGACAGCCCCATGGCCGCCGCGATCGATGAAAGGGCGAGCAGCAGCGGCACCCCGGCCATCAGGACCGAGCCGAAGACGACCAGCAGTGTGATCAGCGTGACCGGCAGAGTGATCGCCTCGGACAGCGCCAGGTCGTCGCCGCGCTGCTGATCGACTCCCGCGCTGGTGGAGACGTTGCCGGTCTCGGCCACCAGCAACGCCGGGTGGCGCTGCTGCACCTGCTCGGTCAGCGCGAGCAGCGAACCGATCTGCTTGTCGGCCTCCTCGTCGGGCCCCTTCATGGTCACTTCGACCCGGAGCATCGCGCCGTCCGCCGAACGCACCGGCGGCGCAACGGTTTCCACCGCGGGCAACACCCGCATCAGGCTCGCCACCTCGGCGGCCACCGCCTCGGCGCGGCCCTGGTCCAGCGGGCCGGAGCGGGCGGCGATGGTGATCTGCTCGATCGGCTTGCGCTGCAGGCCACCGGATGCGGACATCGCGTCGGCGCGCCCCGCCTCGCCGACCCAGTGGTCGGCCACCGTCGCGCTGTTCGTGCCGGCCAGCGCGCCCGCGCCGAGGCAGAGTCCGACGAACACGAACCAGCCGATCAGGGCGCGCACCGGATGCTCCGCGCTCCACCTCGCCACCCTGACGGTCCTCGACTTCCCCACTCGCCCCAGCTCCTCGAATCCTTACGCATGTAAGATCAGGCTTACAGGTGGAAGATCGCGAGGTCAAGCGGGCCGATCCGAACCGGGGACAGCAAAAAGCGGGAGAGCCGAAAACGGCCCTCCCGCCGGGAAAAGCTGCGCGTCAGCCGACGCTGCGCAGCAGCGACTCGACCTCCTTGAGCCGGCCGTGCATCTCGGCGATCTCCCGGCGCAGCTCCTCCTGCTCGGCGGTCGCCCGCGCCGCGAACTCGCGGTACTCGGCCATCGCCTCGGCGTCGGCCCGGTGCCGCAGCATCCGGAAGTAGGCGATGAAGCCGATCGTGATGCCGGCGACGATGATCAGGACGATCGCGATGCCGACCACGGCATTGGTCATTTCCGGGTCCCCTTCCCGTCGTTCGAGCCCGCTTCGTCGCCCGACTCCCGCACCGCCGCGCGGATGGTGGCCACGTCGAGGCGGAGTTCGAAGGGACGCAGTTCGAAGTACTTGAGCGCCTTGCCGTCGGCGGACAGCTCCAGGTGTCCCGCGACGAGATCGGCCTTCTCCAGGCGCTCCAGGTGCATGTAGAGCAGCGGCCGGGACATGCCGAGCCGACGCGCGAGCTCGCTCACGTACAGCCGCCCGTCGGCGAGCTCGGCGATGATCCGCAGGCGCTGCGCATGCCCCACGGCACCGAGGAACGCCAGCAGCTCCTCGCTGTCCATCAACCCACCCCGATCCGTCAGCCGATACTTTCGCATGACATGTCGGACTGTCATGCAACCAGGGCCGGGTCGATGCCGTCCGGCGAGTCGCCCTGCACTCCGAAGTGCTCCTCGACCCGGCCAGGCAGAACCGGTCACCGGGACGTGCGCCCGGCGGCGGCCACGAGCAGCGCGGCCAGGGCCAGGGCCGCGGCGAGGAAGAAGGCGCTGGATGGGGAGATCGCGTCGACCATCCGGCCGCCCAGCAGGGCGCCCAGGGCGATCGCGACGTTGAAGACCGCCACGAACAGCGACGATGCCGCTTCCCTGGCGTGCGGCGCCGCGGCGAGCAGCCAGTTCTGCGTGCTCACCGAGACACCGCCGTAGGCGACGCCCCAGACCAGCAGCGCCGCTGTCGCACCGGCGACGCCGAGCGGCAGGCCGAGCGCGAACACAGCCGCCGCGAGCACTGCCGAGATCAGCAACAGGGTGCGGCGCGGATCGCGGGCCGACGCCGCGCCACCTGCGAAATTCCCAGCCACCCCGGCCAATCCGTACGCCAGCAGGAGCACGCCGATCAATCCGGCGTCTACAGAGGACACTTGTTCCAGCACTGGCCGCACGTAGGTGTAGGCCGCGAAATGCCCGCACACCAGCAGCAAGATGACGAACAGCCCGACCCGCACCGCGCCGCTGCGCAACAACTGCGGCACGACGCTGAAGCGCATCGGCTCCTCGGCGGGCAACGGCGGCAGCAGTACCGCGAGCGCGACCGCCACCACCAGCGACACAACGCCCATGACGGCGAACGACGCGCGCCAGCCGCCGAGCTCGCCGATGAACGTCCCCGCCGGAACGCCGAGCACCGAGGCCACCGCGATCCCGCTGAAGATCAGCGACGTCGCAGCGCCGACCGACCCCTCCGGCACCAGCCGCACGGCCGAGCTCGCCGCGATCGCCCACACCCCGCCGATGGACACGCCGACGAGCACCCGCAGCGCGACGAGCAGCGGCAGGTTCGGCGTCACCGCCGAGAGCAGGTTCGCCGAGGCCAGCAAGGCCATCAGCGCGACCAGCACCCAGCGCCGGTCCAGCCGCCCGGCGCCGACGGTGAGCAGCGGCGCGGCGAACGCCGCGATCAGGCCGGGCACCGTCATCGTCAGGCCCGCCACGCCTTCCGGCGCGCGGAGCTCCGCGGCGAGCGACGTGAGCAGGCCGACCGGCAGCATCTCGGTGGTGACCACGGAGAACGTCGCCGCGGCGACCGCCGCGACGGCGGGCCAGCCCCGCGCCACGGGCGGGGTCGAGGTGTCGGTCGTTGTCATGGTCACAGCCTCGGCGGCCCGCCTACCGGGAACAACGCCGAAGTCCTCATCCTTGGATCAGCTGTGCTCATCGAGCGGAGGAGGGACATGGGCGGCCTGGAGGTTCGGGAGCTGGAGTGCTTCCTGGTGCTCGCCGAGGAACTGCACTTCGGCCGCGCCGGCGAACGCCTGTACGTGTCGCAGAGCCGGGTCAGCCAGCTGCTGCGCTCGCTGGAGAGCCGGCTCGGCGCGCGGCTGATCGACCGCACCAACCGCAGGGTCCGCCTCACCGCGCTCGGCGAGCGCTTCCTCGCCGAGCTCCGCCCGGCTTACGACGGCCTCAAGGACGTCGTCGAACGGACCCGCGCGGAGGCGCGAGGCGTGCGGGGCGTGCTGCGCCTCGGCTTCCAGGGGCAGGTCTCCGAGCCCGTGATGGCCCGGATCGACGCCTTCCAGTCGCGTTTTCCCGACTGCGCCACCGAGATCTCCGAGATCCCGCTGAGCGATCCGTTCGGCGCGCTGCGCCGCGGCGAGGTCGACGCGGCGATCGTGCTGCTGCCGGTGCAGGAGCCGGATCTCGTGGTGGGGCCGACGTTCTCCCGCCAGCAGCCGAACATCGCGGTCTCGCTGCGGCATCGCTTCGCCGCCCTGGATTCGGTTCCCGCCGAAGAACTCGCCGACTCCGAGCTGATCGCGCCCGCCGAACCGGCGCCGCCCTACTGGCGCGACGCCCAAACGCCGCCGCGCACGCCGAGCGGCCGCCCGATCCCGCGCGCGAGCACGATCACCACCCTGCAGGAAGGCATAACCCGCGCCGCCGCCAACCGCGGCGCGATGCTGCTCTGCCGCCCCTGCGCGATCTCCCACGCCCGCCGCGACATCGCGTTCGTCCCGGTCACCGGCCTGCCGGACTCCGTCCTCGGCCTGGTCTGGCCGCGCGCCGCGGCGACCACCCGCGTCCTGGCGTTCGCCGAAGTCCTCGCCGACGCCTGATCACTCGAGCACCACCAACCGCACACAGGTCACTGATGTACGATGATCAAATGTCTTGTACACAAACTCAAGAGACCGTGCATCCATCCGGTTCTCGCATCAGTATGCCGTTGACCAGTAAATTTAGCCGACTCTTCCGACTCGTCCGACATCTTTAGACCATTACGCGGCAACTAATCTACGCACGCGCATCCTGATGCGCAGTTGCTGCTCACAGGTACTTCTCACTACCTTGACGCTCGTTCCGAATGCACCCGACCAGGAGGGGTACGCGCCGTGTCGAGAAGCTCTCTTCCGCAGAAGCGGATTCGGCAGGCAGAGATTGCTCAGCTGTTCGACGTAGGACGAGCAGCGGTGAAGAACTGGATCGACCGGCACGATTCTTTCCCGCCGCCGATCCGCTCCGACGGCACCGACTACTACCAACTCGCCGAGGTACTTGCCTGGGGCGACTCGCGGACGATCCGCTCTAACGCGCGCAATCCGGACGAACCTCCCGGCACCACATACGGCGCGCGGGCACGAGCCAAGCTGAAGGCCGAGGCACAACCCCGGAGCGCTGGCGTACTCGCCGTCGACGATGAGGAGGCAGCACAGTCGCTCGTCGCCGAGTTGACGGGCCAACTCGGCAAGCGTGTGGGCGGTACGTCGCAGGTGGCCTACCTGGAGCTGCTCTTCTGCAGCACACTCCTCAAGACCTGCCTATCGCCGTCGAAGTGGGACGGACTCGTCAGCGCCGCACGGGAAAGCTCCGTTAACGCCATTCTCCAGCACATCGGCCGCACCACCGATGATCTGTTGAAGAACAACGGCTTCATACCCGGCTTCGCCAAGGCGATCACATCGTTGCGCCCGGACCCGAAAGCATTGGTCGATGTCCTCGACCGGGTACCCGAGTTGGGCCGAGCCGGTTTCCAGCTCCTCCTCGACAAGTACCAGGACATGGCCAGCCTGAACAGCACGAACTTCTTCACGCCGCACAGCGTGACCACCCTGGCCGCGGAGTTGCTCATCGACGGGGCGACTACCCACCAGACGATCTATGACCCCTATGCCCGCAGCGGCGAAATGCTCATCGCAGCCGCAGCAGCACTCCCGCGCGGTGGTACGACGTTGCACGGCGCGAGCCCGGACAACAGCACCATGCGTTTAGCAGGCTTGCGCCTGATGCTGCACGGCATCACAGCCACCCTGTCCAGCGGGCGTAGCACACCGTGGGATGAGACTGAAAAGCTTTCACGAAACGCCGATTTGATCCTGACTAACCCGCCATTCAACCAGCCTGCGCACATCTTGACCGGTACGTGGCCGTTCGGCGCCCCCCCTAAAGGGAACAACAACTTTGCTTGGCTCCAGCACTGCTTCAACTCGCTGGAACGCGACGGCAGAGCTGCCGTCGTACTGCCGAACATCGCGAGCACTTCAGCCGATCCGCGCGAACTAGCTATCCGTAAAGCGTTGGCTGAGAGAGGGGCGCTGGAAGCCGTCGTCGCACTGTCTCCGAAGCAATTCCGACGGACTCCCATCGCTGTCTGCATCTGGCTCCTGCGCCGCAACACCAACCCAGGCGCCCCAGTGCTGTTCATCGACGCGAGTACGGGTGGCCGCAACGGACGTAGCCAACGGATGTTCGGCGACGAAACCCGAAACCAGGTTCTGGCAGCGTACCGCGCATGGCGCACGGGTCGCGCCATCGACCAACCCGGGGCAGCCCCTGCCAAGTCTGTGCAGCTCGCCGAGATCGAGCGCGAGAACTTCTCGTTCTACCCGCCCAACTACGTCACAACCACGAACTGGCAGCAGGCAACGGTTGAGCACCTGGACATCGAGTTGGCGAAAGTGGCGCGCCAGCGCGATGCAGTGCGACGAGCAATCGTGACGGAAGTGCCGTCAACCGCGAAACCTGCGAGTGGCAAGTTGGAGCAATGGTCCCTGGATTCCCTGTGCCGGGTCCAGGCAGGTCCTTCCAATTCGTTGCTGAAGCCGGCGAACCGAGCGCCCGGCCACGCGATTCCCCTAGTTCTACCCAAACATCTGGCCGACCGCAGGATCACGGGCCAAGACGAGGTCCGCCTGAAAAGCTCGCTAGGCGCTTTCAAGCTCGCCGAGGACGACATCCTCTGTGTTCGATCCGGCTCTATCGGACAGGTGGCCCTGGTGACGGATCAGCAGAAGGGCTTGTATTTTCACACCAACCTGCTGAGGCTGGATGAGTTCAAACGCGACCTCGTCGACCCGCACTACCTTCTTGGTTACCTGTCGCTGCCGCATGTCCGGGACTGGCTCCAACGGATGTCGAAGGCCAGCACGGCCATCCCGACCATCAACGCCCCCACACTGCGCCAACTGACGATCGACCTACCTCCGCTGTCCGAACAACGACGCATCGGCCGATCTCTCCGCGAACTCGACGATCAGCTCGCCGCAGTCCGACAGCTCACGAACGTGGTGGAGGACTACCGCAGCATCCTCGCCGCGCATCTGATGCACGCCAAAATCCCCAACAACGGAGTGGAAGCCTGATGTCCAAGCCTGTCCATGCCAGCACCAAGCTCCCTTGGCTTCTGGTCCTGTTCTTGACTTGTCTGGTCGCCGCCCTGGCCGCCGGAATGATCAAGAGCGCCGCCGGTGCTTCGTTGCCAGAGGTTGTGCTCTTCAGTGGCGGCGTTTTCCTCTCCGCACTCGGCGTGCTCGCAACCCTGATCGGAGCGGTACGCCGCCGATAGCACAGGGGACGAGGGCCAGCTGTAGCAACATCTGGCCCTCGTTCCTCGAAGCCATCGGCAGCCCGAGCTTCTTAGAAGCCAAGACCACTCCTGAACACTCTGGTCAAGCGAATCGGCAGCGATTTCCTCTGGTACGAAGGGGTTCGCGGGCAAGGCTGCTCGCTGGTCTTCACCGAGATTCTGAGTACGTCGCCATCCGGATTCCGCAGACCAATCCGTTCGGTCGGCACTGGGACCTAGCGGCTCGCCAGCTCTCGCGCGACCGCGTTGGCGGTGCGGGCGAAGGCTTGCACCGCGCCGTTGCTGTCGGCCGATCGCCAGACGAGGCCGTATCCGACCGGCTCGGCGTCCATGAACCGCACGTACGAGACGCCGGGCCTGGCGAAGTAGGTGGCGGTGTGCGCCGCGCACAGCAAGGCGCCCTTGCCCGCCGCGACGAGCATCAGCGCTTCCTGCATGTTGGTGACCGCCGGGCCGCGGCCGATCGGCTGGCCGCTCGGCGTGTGCGTCGGCACGTGGTGTTCCAGCAGGTAGTCCGGCAGCGCACCGTCGATGGTCAGCAGCGGCACCTCGACGAGGTCTTCCACCGACACCGCGTCCTTGTCGGCCAGCGGGTGATCGGCCGCGATCGCCAGCGTGCGCGGCTCCGTGAACAGGCCCGGGCTCCCGCTGAGATCGTCCTCGCGCACCGGGAACTCCGTCAGCTGCACGTCGAACTCGCCCCGGCGCAGCTGGCCGTACGGGTCCGCCATCGGCACCTCGCAGATCTCCACGGCCAGC
Organism: Saccharopolyspora sp. NPDC050642; assembly: GCF_040654735.1. Classification (NCBI taxonomy): domain Bacteria; kingdom Bacillati; phylum Actinomycetota; class Actinomycetes; order Pseudonocardiales; family Pseudonocardiaceae; genus Saccharopolyspora; species Saccharopolyspora sp. NPDC050642. The sequence goes on from NZ_JBFAIN010000002.1 coordinate 153,535, forward strand.
TCCGGGTGCTCGGTGTGCATCGCCTCCGCCGCCTTCAACACGATCTCGCCGGCCAGCGGGTTGGAGAAGCCGACGTGGAGCACGCCGTTGATGCTCCGCGCGTTCGACACGGCACGCGCCAGGGCGGCGTCGATCGCGCGGTGGTGCGGTTCGAGGTCGTCGCGGAGCTGGCGGCCGAGCGGGGTGAGCGCGACGCGGCGGCTCGTCCGGGCGAACAGCGGCGCGCCGACGCGGCGTTCGAGGCGCTGCACGAGCTGGCTCACCCTGGCCCGCGACAGGCGCATCCGGTCGGCGGTCCGACCGAAGTGCAGCTCTTCGGCGAGGATCAGGAAGCACTCCAGTTCATCGCGCTCCATGCGCCGCCCTCCTTATCGGTAAGCCTGGTTGAACGAACGTCGAGACCTTCGCCGTTGTTCCCGGCGGGCGGTGGCTCGAGGCTGGTGTCATCAGAAATTCCCCACACCTTTGAGGAATCGCAGATGACTGCGCGCAACTGGGGCGTGCTGATGGTCCTGTGCGGGGCGATCTTCTTGGAAGGCATCGACGTGGCGATGCTCAACGTCGCGCTGCCCGCCATCCGCGCCGAACTCGGCATGTCCACCGGCGAACTGCAGTGGGTGATGAGCGCCTACGTCCTCGGCTACGGCGGGTTCATGCTGGGGGGAGGCCGGGCTGCGGACCTGTTCGGCCGCCGCCGGATGTTCATCGGCTGGCTGGCCGTCTTCCTGGTCTTCTCCGGCCTGGGCGGGCTCGCCTCCGAAGGCTGGATGCTGATCGTCGCCCGTTTCGTGACCGGTGTCGCCGCCGCCTTCATGACGCCTGCCGGGCTATCCATCATCACCACGAGCTTCGAGGAAGGCCCGGAGCGCAACAAGGCCCTGCTCGTCTACTCCGGCACGGCGGCGGGCGGCTTCTCGATCGGGCTGGTCGTCGGCGGCCTGCTCACCGCGATCGGCTGGCGGTGGGTGTTCTTCGCGCCGGTCGCGATGTCGTTCCTCATCCTCGTCGGCGCGCTCGCCCTGGTGCCCGAGTCATCGGAGCCGGAGCGTCGCGCCGGGCGCGTCGACGTGGCCGGTGGCGTCGCGATCACCGCCGCCATCGTGCTGCTCGTGCTCGGCGTCGAACGCGCCACGCACACCAGCATCGAGTGGACGCTGATCACGTTCGCGACAGGCGGCGCCCTGCTGGCCGCGTTCGTCGCCATCGAACGCCGCGCCGCCGCGCCACTGGTTCGGCTGGGCATCTTCCGCAGCGCTCCCCTGCTGCGCACCAACGCCATCGGGCTGCTGCTGTTCAGCGGATTCTTCGGCTTCCAGTTCCTGGTGGTGCTGTACCTGCAGGAGCTGCGCGGCTGGTCGACGCTGCAGACCAGCTTCGCGCTGATCGCTCTCGGCCTCGACGCGGTGCTCGCGCCCACGCTCACGCCCTGGCTGGTCCGGCGGTTCGGCAACGCCCGGCTGATCTTCGGCGGCCTGCTGCTCTCCGCGCTCGGGTACGCGCTGTTCCTGCCGCTCGGCGCCGACTGGATGTACGCCGCGATGGCCCCGGGCCTGGTGATACTCGGCGTGGGGTTCGCGCTGATGTACGGCCCGCTGACCATCGTCGCGACCGACGGCGTCGAGGACTCCGAACAGGGCCTCGCCGGCGGCCTGCTCTACACGTCGTTCCAGTTCGGCGCGGCGCTCGGCCTCGCCGGCGCCGCCGCGGTCAACGTCGCCGCGCCCGGAACGCCGCTCGACGGCTTCCGCGCGGCGCTCGCCGTCCCCTTCGCCGCGGCCCTGATCGCCACCGCGATCGGCGCCTTCAGCCTCCGGACCGGCAAGCGCCGGGAGCCGGTCCCGGCGTGACGAGCAGCGGCGCCCCGGTCGGTGGTATCCGACCGGGGCGCCCGCACCTTTCCCCCAGTGGCAGGTGGAGTCTTTCGCGGGCGAGGCCGTCCGCGAAAGGGATCTTCGATGCGGCTTCGCGGCGGATTGATAGCCTCGCGGCTATGGCGAAGCTGGGCGGTTCGGGGAACCCGAGCATCCAGCAGATCCGGTTGTTCCTGCTCCTGGCCGAAGAACTGCACTTCGGCCGCGCCGCGGCACGCGCGTTCATGGCCCAGCCCACGTTCTCCCGCCACATCAAGTCGCTGGAGCGCGACCTCGGGGTGGCGCTGGTCGACCGGACCTCCCGCCGAGTGGCGCTGAGCGCCGCCGGCGAGGCGCTGCAGACGCGGATGCGGGCGGTGGTGCACGCGATGCAGGAGCTGCGCCGCGAGGCCGACGCGCAGGCCGGCTCCGGACGGATCGTCATCGGCTCGTTCGAGGCGATCAGCTCCCTGCCGCCGATTCCGGCGATCCTGGACGAACTCCGGCGCCTCCTGCCGCAGCTGGACGTCCAGGTGTTGCGCACCGGATTCGACGCCACCGAAGCCGTTTCGCGCGGCGACGTGGACGCGGCGTTCCTGTTCCTGCCGATCCCGAACGGCATCCGGGCGCTTCCGCTGGACAGCGGCCCGCGGTGCGCGGCGATGCCCGCCGACGACCCGCTGGCCGCCGAGGGCCCGCTGGCGCTGGCCGACCTCGCCGACCGGGAGCACATCGGCTGGTCGGACCGGGTTCCCAAGGTCTACCAGGACTTCTGGGCCGTCGACCCGCGTCCGGGCGGCCGTCCCGCCCGGTACAGCCCGCACGCGATGGGCGACTTCGAGAGCGGCCTGCAGTTGATCGCCATGGGCGGCGGGCTGCTCTTCCCGCCGACGGTCGGCCGGGAGCTGTACCCGCGACCAGGGGTGTCCTATGTGGACGTCACCGACCTGGAGCCGTGGACGTCCGCGCTGGCCTGGCTGCCCGCCAACCACGACAAACCGTTCGTCGCCGCTCTGCGGAAGGCGGCGCGGACGGTCCTGTCCCGCACGTGCGGCTGACGGTTCCCGGGCGCGCTCAGGCCCCGACGACCCCGTCGATGCCCTCCCGCAGGAAATCCGCGTGGCCGTTGTGCCGGGCGTACTCGTGGATGAGGTGCAGCATCACCAGCCGCAGCGACACGTCCTTGCCCCACCTCGGCTGGGGCGCGGTCACGTCGAGCGACTCGGCGGCGGCTTCGATCCGGCGCGAGTGCTCGACCTCCGCCTGCCAGGCGCCGAACGCCTCGGCGCGGGTGGACGCGCTCGCGTCGTAGGAGACCTGGAAGTCACCGTCGTCCGACCACACCAGCGGAATGTCCTCCCGGTTGATCACCCGCCGGAACCAGGTGCGCTCCACCTCGGCCATGTGCCGCACCAGGCCGAGCAGCGAGAGCGTCGACGGCGGCATCGACCGCCGCCGAAGGTCGGCGTCGGACAGCCCCTCGCACTTCATGGCCAGAGTGGCCCGGTGGAAGTCGAGGTAGGCCCGCAACATCTCCCGCTCGCCCCCGACCACGGGCGGATCGATCCGCTCAACCACAGCAATCCCCTTCGCTCGACGAACGCCCACAGTGTTCCGGCCCCGGCAAGGCCGAGTCGAACCATTAACCGGTCGAGTTCTGGACTAATACCGTGATCGGCCGACTACGGTGGGCGCCATGATCCTTCGCCATGTCTCCATCGATTGCGCCGATCCCTACGGGCTGGCGACGTTCTGGAGCAAGGTGACCGGATGGCCGATCTCCGGCGAAGACCGGCCCGGCGACCCCGAGGTGCTGCTGGAGGCACCATCTCCCGTGCCAGGACTGCTCTTCCTCCGCGTCCCCGAGGGAAAAGCGGTCAAGAACCGGATCCACTTCGACTGGATGCCCACCGAGCGACTCCGCGATGAGGAAGTGGAGCGCATCCTCGGCCTCGGCGCAACGCTCTACGAAGACCACCGAACCGCTGACGGCCTCGGCTGGGTCACCCTGCTGGACCCGGAATCCAACGAGTTCTGCGTGGAACGCAGCAGCACCGAACGCGGCGGCTGAACCCACACCGAGCTGTTCGAGCAGGGCGGACTGTCCGCAATGGACACCGCGAACGTGCACGTCTACGTGTGCAAGGACGGCCCGGAAGGCCTGATCGACGACAAGATCAGCACGCAGCGGCAGAACATCAGGAAGTACGACCAGGGCGAGGACGGAGCGCCTGGTTCGACCGGCCGTGTTCCCACTGCCGGTAACGCCGGAAGCCGCGGGCCACGCGCAGCCTGCGGCTTCCGGCTCCTTGCTCCCGGTTACGCGCCCGGCAGCGGCGGGGTGCCGGTGACGGACATGACGACGGAGTAGAGCGCGGTGTCGGCGGCGATGAACATGCGGTTCCGCTTGGCCCCGCCGAAGCGGATGTTGGCGACGACGTCGGGGACCAGGAGGCGGCCGAGGAGCGTGCCGTCCGGGTCGTAGCAGTGCACGCCGCCGTCCATCGCTGCGGCCCAGAGCCGGCCGGCGTCGTCAAAGCGGATGTTGTCGAAGTTGCCGATCGCGCACTCGGTGAAGACGTCGCCGCCGGTGAGGGTGCCGTTGTCCTGGACGTCGAAGCCCCGGATGTGGTTGGCCCGGCTGTCCGAGACGAGCAGCCGGCTCTCGTCGGGCGAGAAGACCAGGCCGTTGGGGCCGCGGAAGCCGTCGGCGACCATGCGCACCTCGCCGCTCACGGGGTCCGCGCGGTAGATGTTGCACGCGCCGATCTCGCTCTCGGCGCGATGCCCCTCGTAGTCGGTGATGATCCCGAAGTCGGGGTCGGAGAACCAGATCGAACCGTCGGACCGCACGGCGGCGTCGTTCGGGCTGTTGAACCGCTTGTCCTGGAAGCGGTCGGCGATCACGGTGATCGAACCGTCGTGCTCGGTGCGGGTGACGCGGCGGTTGCCCTGCTCGCAGGTGATGAGGCGGCCCTCGCCGTCCAAGGTGTTGCCGTTGGGGTGACCGGCGGGCGAGCGGAAGACGCCGACTTCGCCGGTGGTCTCATCCCAGCGGAGCAGGCGATCGTTGGGGATGTCGCTCCACACCAGGTATCGCCCGGCCGGGACGTAGACGGGCCCCTCGGCCCAGCGGCAGCCTTCGAAGAGGGTCTCCAGCTTCGAGTCGCCCGCGTGGCACCTGCCCGTGCGGAACCGGTCATCGAGGATCTCGTACAACTGCGGTCGCTCGCCGAGCATGCCGCCGCCCCCATCATCGAGCCGAATGCTGATCTGGCTGACCCAAACTATGCAGAATGAGGTTCGGCAGATCAAGATGTTCACTGAAGGAGATACGTTGGACGACGTCGATCGGCAGTTGCTCGCCATCCTCCAGCAGGACGCCACGCGGCCGTATGCCGAGCTGGGGCAGGCAGTCGGGCTGTCCGCTGGGGCAACGCACGACCGCGTGCGCAAGCTCCGCGAGCGAGGCGTCATTCGCCGGACCGTCGTCGAAGTCGACCCCGCGGCGATCGGACGGGGCGTGCTCGCCTTCGTCATGGTGGACTCGACGAAGTGGGTGGGCGACTCCGGCGACCAGTTCGCGGCCATTCCGGAGATCCAAGAAGCGCACGTCATCGCAGGCAGCGCTTCGATCCTGGTCAAGGTCAGGACTTCGACGACGGAGCAACTCCAGGACGTGCTGCGCCGCATGTACGCGATCGAAGGTGTCAGCGGCACGCAGGCCACCGTCGTGCTGGAGACCTTCTTCGAGCGCCCGGTCGCTCCGTAGCACCCGGGTTCCCGAAAGCTCTTTGCGTGAACGGCTCGGCGCGGCCGACCTCCACCCGCACCACGTTCGGCAGCCGCTTCAGAGCGTCCAGTGCACATGTTCGCCGCATGCCAGGAACCGAAGTGATGTCCCCGGCGGGAGACCGGTAAGCCTGGCTGAACGAATGTCGAGATCTTCGCCGTTGTTCGCCCGCACGCCTCGACAGATCGTGGTGGTACCAGGTTTTTTCCAACGAGAACGAGGAATTCAGATGCGTGCGCGCGACTGGGGAGTGCTCTTCGCCATGTGCGGAGCGATCTTCCTGGAAGGCATCGACGTGGCGATGCTCAACGTGGCCCTCCCCGCCATCAGGGCCGAACTAGGTATGTCCACCGGCGAACTGCAGTGGGTGATGAGCGCCTACGTCCTCGGCTACGGCGGATTCATGCTGGTCGGCGGCCGGGCCGCCGACCTCTTCGGACGGCGCCGGATGTTCGTCTGCTGGCTGGCCGTCTTCCTGCTCTTCTCCGGTCTCGGCGGGCTCGCCTCCGAAGGCTGGATGCTGATCGTCGCCCGGTTCGTCACCGGCGTCGCCGCCGCCTTCATGACCCCGGCCGGACTTTCGATCATCACCACCAGCTTCGAAGAAGGCCCGCAGCGCAACAAGGCCCTGCTGATCTACTCCGGCACGGCGGCCGGTGGCTTCTCGATCGGGCTGGTCGTCGGCGGCCTGCTCACCTCCATCCACTGGCGGTGGGTGTTCTTCGCGCCGGTCGCGATGTCGTTGCTCATCCTGGTCGCCGCGCTCGCCCTGGTGCCCAAGCCACCGCGCCCCGAACGGACCGGCCAGCGCATCGACCTGGCCGGCGGCATCACCATCACCGCCGCCATCGTGCTGCTCGTCCTCGGCGTCGAGCGCGCCACGCACACCGGAATCGGCTGGACGCTGGGCACGTTCGCCGCGGGGTTGGCCTTCCTCGCCGCCTTCATCGCCATCGAACGCCGAGCCGCCGCGCCGCTCGTCCGGCTGGGCATCTTCCGCTCCGGGGCGGTGGTCCGCGCCAACGCCATCGGGGTGCTCTTCGTCGGCGCGTTCTTCGGATTCCAGTTCCTCGTGGTGCTGTACCTGCAGGAACTGCGCGGCTGGTCGACGCTGCAGACCAGCTTCGCGATGATCGTGATCGGCCTCGACGCCGTCCTCTCGCCCACGCTCACCCCCAAGCTGGTCAACCGGTTCGGCAATGCCCGGGTGATCTTCGGCGGGCTGCTGCTCGCCGCGCTGGCGTACGCGCTGTTCCTGCCGGTCGGCGCGGACTGGGCGTACCTGATGATGCTCCCCAGCCTGATCCTGCTCAGCCTCGCGTTCTCGCTGGTGTACGGGCCGCTCACCATCGTCACCATCGTCGCCACCGACGGGATCGACGAGGCCGACCAAGGCCTGGCGGGCGGTCTCCTCTACACGTCGTTCCAGTTCGGTGCCGCGCTCGGGCTGTCGACGGTCACGGCCGTCAACATCGCCGCCACGGCCTCCGAAACCCCGGCCGCGATGCTCGACGGCTACCACGCAGCCCTCGTCGTTCCGCTCGCCGCCGCGCTGATCGCCGGCCTCATCAGCGCGTTCGGGCTGCGGCCCCGCAAGAGCCCGGCGATCGAGCGGGGCGACGCCAAGATCCTCACCACGCACTGACCGCACAGGAGCCCGGCATGACCACCAGGACGACCGACTTCGCGGACATCCAGGACACGTTCAACAGCTACATCCGCGACATCAAGTACGCCACGATGATCACCGTCGACAGCCGGCACCGCCCCCGGGCCAGGGTCCTGCTCCCGGTCTGGGAAGTCGTCGACGGACAACCGGTCGGCTGGCTCGCGGCCTACAAGACGCCGATCAAGACGGCACACCTCGCCAACAACCCGCACACGACGTACTCGTACTGGAACCCGCGCCAGAACGCGGTCTTCGTGGACAGCACCTCGGCCTGGGCGGACGACGAGGAGTCCAAGCGCCACGCCTGGAACGTGTACGTCGAAGGAGGCCCGCGAGGAGTGGGCTACGACCCGATCCACTACTGGCGCGGAGGCCCGGAAGACCCGGAGTACGCGGTGATCCGAATAACCCCCTGGCGAATCCAACTGGTCCGAGGAACGGACCTCCGAACCACGATCTGGCAACCAGAAAGAACCAGCTGAACCAGGCGCCCAAGCACGGTCGGCTCGCCCGAACCCGGATAGCCGACCACTCACGTCGGCTATCCGGTCCGCCCGACCAAAGAGATTCAGTGCGCTTCTTGACCGGAAACCGCCCTCAGGCGTCGTCCGCCGGACCGTTCGGAGGCACGAACTCGCTGCGATGGGACTGGGTCAGGGCTGGTACCGCGCGGCGATCTTGATGACCTGGCCGCTCTCATCGAACCAGATCTTGGCCGACTGGTTGTTCTGCTGGATGAAGTCGTCCAAGGTGATCGGCACTACCCCCAGTCCCTCCGAGTCGAGCTGGGGCTCGGCGGTCGGCGTGGCGCCTTCGAACGGGCTCAGCAACTCGACATCCGGAGCGAGCGCGACCACCTGAGTCGGTCCGCCTGCGCTGACCGGGTGGGGAGCCGCCATGGAGGAGTCGTCCCACTTGCCTTCGACGTAGAAGACCATCCAGTCCCCGTTGTCCTTGGCGAACTCCAGATCGACGGCAATGTCGACGGTGTACCTGTTCGAGGCCACGACGTCTGCCCCGGCGCCCGTCTCCGAACTGGCCGTACCCCCGGCACTCGCGACGCCTGCCGCCGGTCCGGGCGGGGTCGATGCCGACTGCCCGGCCAGGGACGTGCACCCGCTCACGAACACCGCCGCGGCCAGCAACCCACCGGGGATCAGAACGGCCATACGACTGATCTTGCGCATCTGTCTCTCCTGCAACCGGGTTGTTTTCCGACTCTTCGATCAAACAGACGTGCCGGGACCACGGCGGTTGTCCGCAGTCGGCAAAAACGATCACCACTTCGGTTCCACTGCCCGAACGGGCATCGCGGATGCCTGGAGAGTCAGGATCGTGGGGAACGGCTGGCCAATGAGCCTCCCCGATCGCGCGGGGCGGCTTGGCGCGTCCCGCGCGCCGACCTACACCCCGCCGGATTCGGCGGCCGAACCCGGCCTCGAAGACCGGTCGCCTTCCCGTTCACTGATTTCGCCCTAGGCTCGGCCTATGCCAAGAGATCTCTCGCCTCGTCTCGGCGAGATCGTGGACGCGCTGCCGCTTACGCCGCAGGCGCGAGTTCTGGAGATCGGGTGCGGACCGGGCGCCGCCGCGCGCGCCGTGGCGGCGCGGTTGACTTCGGGGCACATCCTCGCGATCGACCGTTCTGCCAAGGCGATCGCTCAAGCCAAGACGGCCTCGGCCCAGGAGATCGCCTCGGGCCACATGAGCGTCCGGCAGATCACGGCGGAAGATTTCGCGCTGGAACCCGGTGAGGCTCCCTTCGACATCGTCTTCGCGGTACGCGTGGGCGCACTCGATGGCCGCCATCCAGAAGCGGGGCGACGCGCGCTGGAGCGCATAGCCGCCGCATTGGTACCCGGTGGCCGGCTGTTCGTCGACGGCGGTCAACCGTTGCGCGAAATCCCGATGCCACCCCAGCGATAACCGACGACGAGATCAAACGCCGAGGCCGGGGCGCCACCCAAGCCTCATCGAAGGCTTCCGCACCGGGCCGATGCACTGCACGACGAACACGTGCCGACCAGCTCTGCCATGCCTGCGGGCTCGTTATCCCTGGAGAATTTCTTCCAGAAACTCTTTTTTACGAGTTTGGTCAATCGAGCATCCATGCACGATAGCTCAATTTAGGGCCTGTCCCCGTGGCCCTCTGCGCACGCCTCTGCCGCATACGATCATGGCCATGCCTGCTCTTCCGTTAGACGATGCTCTGGCCGAGGTTCTGCCCGGGGCGGTTACGAGCCTGTTCGCTCCGCAGGACCTGGCCGAGCTGGTCGTGTTGCAGCGCTGCTGCTGGGTCTCAGAGGCCATCGGGAACAACACGCTGGATGTGCCCGCTCTGCATGAGACCCACGACCAGGTCCTTGCCTGGGCACAGTCCTGGACGACCCTCGTCGTGCGTCGAGGCGGACGTCTGGTCGCCGCCGTGCGTGGACGGATGGAAGGCGAGCAGGACTGGCAGGTCGGCCGTCTCATGGTCGCCCCCGACCTGGCGGGCAACGGCATCGGGTCCGCGCTGCTGGCCCTGATCGAAGCCCAGGCCCCAACGTCGGTGCGCCGGTTCGTGCTGTTCACTGGCGGCACAAGCCAGCGCAACATCCGCACCTACCAGCGGGCCGGCTACCAACTGACGCCAGCCCCGCACGTGCCCGGCCACATCGCAGGGGCCGTGTTCATGACCAAGCCCCGTTGAGACCCGGCTGCGGCAGTTGGGTTCGCGGCGCAAGTGCTCGGCCTTGAACGCGATGGCCGGGCCATGTTCATGACTACTTCCTGTCGGCGAGTACGAGTTGGTAGGTGTCGACCAGTTGCAGCCGTGCCCACGGCCCGGCCTCACGCGTACGCGCGTAGGGGCTGGCGTCCGGTCGCTACCCGGCTCATGCGCGCTGATCTGATTGAGCTGAAAGTGATCCGGACGGGTTGCGACAGCGATCCGACTGGTTCCACGGACGCGCACCGGTACCGATGGGCACGCATAGACGTTCGCGGGGAAGCTGCGCACGCCACCTCGCCCAGGGCAAAAGAAAAACCGCAGGTCACCTGAGTGATCCTGCGGTCTTCCGAGCGAGCCGCCTAAGGGAATCGAACCCTTGACCTACGCATTACGAGTGCGTCGCTCTAGCCGACTGAGCTAAGGCGGCGTTGCGTGGTCAAGTGTAGCTGGCCCGGACCCGAGGTCGTTCTCGGCCCCCGCCGCTCCACACCCTCCCGGTTTTCCCTGGTCAGGAGCCCGGCCAGGGAACTCCCACACTCCGACTCCCGGCGGGATCCCACCTCTTGCCGGGGGCTCTCGTCAACTTCTTCCGTCACCTCCCGGGCTTGGGCTCGTTGGATCGGCAGTGATTCCTGTCACGCGATCGGGAGGTCGCCGGATGCGGGCTCTTCGCCGCTTCAGCACGTGTTCCGCCGTGGGGCTGGCCCTCGCCGGGTTGTCGTTGCCCGCCGCCTTCGCGCAGAGCACGCCGCCGACCACGCCCATCCCCGCGCCCGAGAACCCCGGGCAGCCTCCGGCGTCCGTGCCGACCTCGGCTCCCGGTCCGATCGTCGCCGATGCCGGCACCATGGTCGGGATCGTGCGCATCCTGCCGGACACCGTGCCGACCGACTCCGTCATCGACGATCCCGAGTTCGAGGAGCAGTTGCCCAAGCAGTCCGCGGCCGAGGCCGGGATGGGCCGGGCGATCGCGCAGGCGAACTCCACCGCATTCTTCGCCCACGAGCGGGCCATCGCCGAAGCCTCGCCGTTCGGCGTGGCGCTGTTGGGCAAGACGCCGCAGATGCCGACCGGGCTGGCGCAGACCGCGCTGCCCGATCACGCCGCGCCGACCAGCGGCGGTCTCCCCGTGCCCGCGTCGCCGGCCGATCAGCTGGTCAAGCTCAACGGCTTGGACGGCAGCGTGCATGCGCGCTGGGACGAGCAGGCCGGGCCGTGCGTGTCACCGATCGCCGATGCCCGGATGTCGCTGGGCAGCGCTTCGGCGGTCAACGCGCTGCCCGGCGGGCTGTCGCTGGACGGGCTCCTGAGCGGGGCACCCACCGCGGACGGCACCGGGTCCTTGCTGCACGTGCCGGATGTCGTCAACGCGCATTCCAACGTGCAGCTGGTTTCCGTCGCCGGGCAGACCGGCAAGGCCGTGCAGTCGACCTCGACCCTGCAGGTTGCGAGCGTTCGGCTGTTCGCCGGGACCTCGCAGGAGATCCGCGTCGACGTCGTCGGCGAGCCCCGGCTGGTCGCCACGGCCACCGGCGCCCCCTCGACGTCCACTGTGGACTACAAGGCGCCGGTGCTGCGGGTCAGCCAGGGCGGCGAGGAACTCGGCGTGCTCGATGCGGCGCATCCGGACCTGGACCTGCCGCTGCCCGGGCTGGACCAGCGGATCGCGGACGCCGGTGTGCTGCGGATGAGCGTCGGGGAACTCCGGCACGACGTCGTCGGCACCGAGGTCCGGGCGGCGGCGAAGCTCTTCGACCTGCAGCTGCTGCGCGGCCACCCGGTGGGGCTCCCGACTTCGCTGGTGCAGATCACCTTCGGCGAGCAGATCGTCCGCGCCGGGGCTCCGGCCGGCGGCGTGGACTGCGACGGCTCGGCGGCGGTCGCGCCGCCGGCGGGGACCGGCCCGTCGGCCCACTTCCCGGACGCTCCGCCGCTCGCCCTGACCAGCAGCTCGTACTACGTGATCCCGCTGTTCTGGACCGGCACGGCGCTGCTGCTCCTGGGCTCGATCCTCATCGCCGCCCTCCCCCGCCGCAGCTGAGCAGTTCCCGGTTCCAGGCAAAATCGGAATCCCGGTTCAGGGGCCGCTCCAGAACGGGACGGCCTGACCGCGCCGAAATCGCCACCCAGTCCGGCCCGGCGAACGGTTCAGGTGGCGGCGGGGTGGTTCGTCCGGGTGGCGGGGTCGAGCCGGGCCGGAGTGGCGTGCTGGGCTCGGTAGGCGCGGCCGAGGTGGGCTTGGAGCCGGGCGTGCCGGAACTGGTGGACGGCACCGGCCTGGCGCAGCACTCCGCGGTCGTACGCGTCGTCCAGGAAAGCGATCACCTGCCAGGGAAGCCGGCCCGTCAGCGGCAGCCAGACACGTGCCAGGAGAACCCACTGCCCCCAGGCGGTGAACGCCGCCGCGTAGGCGATCGCTCCGCTCGTCCCGCCCACTGCGCCGATGACGAGCCCGTCGAGCAGCGGCCAGTTGAGCGGGCCCAGCGAACCCTGGAAGAGATCGACGACGAGCCGCCCGCCGATGGCGATCAGGAGCATCGCCAGGGGCGCGAACAACGCGGTCTGGCGCACCACCGCCGATCGGTTCGCGGCCAGCATGCCGATCGGGGTGGCGGCGGAGTTGATGTCGAGGGGCGTCTCCAGCACGGACACGAGCGCGAGTCCCGTCCCGAGCGCCAGGCCGAAGATGAGCCCGAACACGAGGAAGTTGACGAGCGTCAGCTCGATCGCCAAATCATCCGGGATCGGGGTCTCGCTGAGCATCGTGCGCATGAACGTGCTCACCGGCGCGTATCCGAGCGCCACCACGAACCCGCCCAGCAGCCCGGCGCCGAACCTGGTGGCGGCGGTGCGGGCGCGGCGGCCGGTTCTCCTGCCCTTGCCCAGCAAGCGCACCCGCATGCGGGACGGCTCGAACTCGACACCCCCGTACACGACCAGAAGCCCGTACAGCAGCCCGAAGGCCAGCCCGAGCTCGGTGCCGGTCATCAAACCGTCCAGCAGGGCCAACCCGATGCCGAACCCGATCCCGTGCTGGATCGCGTAGGAGGGCAGGAAGACGAGCGCATCGACGACGGCGGTGACGAACGCGGACGCCAGCACGACGGCGAGGATGCGCGACGAGCGGCGCAGCGAGCCGCCGACCAGCCACCACTTGAGATCGCCGGTGCCGAGCCGGTCCAGGTTGTCGGCGAGGTAGCCCAGCCAGTGCCGGGCCCGGTCCGGATCCCAGTTCCGTCGCCCGGCGGACGGCCGCGGGCGGTAGACGGCGGGCACGAAACTGCTCAGCAGGTGGTCTTCGAGGGCCGCCGGCGTCGGGAAGCGGTCGGTGTCCAGCAGGTCGGCCGGGTCCTCGCCGGTTTCGCCGTAGACGGTCCGGACGAGGCCGACCATCAGCGGCGTGCTCAGCACCGCGGCGAGGTTGGCGCTCGCCTCGCTGTCCGGGCGTTCGCGCAACTCGTCCAGGACGGAATCCCAGGCGGTGCCCCGGCGCGCGGTGCGCGGCAGGTAGTTGATCAGGTCGGCGCGGCCGAGTTCGACCAGCTCGACACCGGCGGCGCCGGCCAGGGCGGTCGCCTCGACGGCCGCGGCGTACTCGCCGGGTCGACTGGTCAGCAACAGCGGTAGTGCCGTGGTGTTGAGCGCTTCCACCGCGCTGCGGTGCAAGCCGTGGGCGATCTCGTCGAACCCGTCGAGAACCGGCAGCACGCGGCCGGTTTCGACCAGCGCGGCGGCCAGCGTCGACCCGTTGGGGGCGCTCGCGACCAGACCCGGGTAGTCGCGGGAGAGCTGGTCGATCAGCCAGTCCCGCAGCGCGGTGGCCGTCGGGTCCCACGATCCGACGCTGAAGATCACCGGCACCGGGTCGGTGGCGGCGCGGGTCCGCAGGTGGTCCAGGGTGAAGCGCAGCGCCAGGATCGTCTTCCCGGATCCGGCGCGCCCCAGCACCGCCAGCCGGCCGGACGGGATGCGCCGGTAGACGTCCGCGATCTCGGTGAGGTCGCCGGTCAGGTCCAGCGGATCCGCCGTGGATCCGGGCGGAACGCGGTGGATGTTGTCCGGGTGGTCGGTCAGGTCCGCGGACACCGGCTGCCACCGCACCGGCAGCGGGAACGGGTCGTGGATCCGGCGCTGCTCCGCCTCGCGCTGCCAGCGGGCGGCGACCGCTTGCGCGAGTTGATCCGCGGCTTCGGTCAGCGCATCCCGCGGCGCGAGGGGCGGATCGACGTCCGGCGCTGCCTCGGGGACCTCGACGGCGGGTTCCTCGGCAGGCGCACTGCCGACTTCGGCCAGCAGTTCCCGGTGCTCGTCCGGCGAGAGGTCCAGCGCGTCCGCCAACAGCTTCACCGTCCCGATCCGGGGATCGGTGGGCGAGTTGTTCTCCAGCCGGCGGATGGTGCGCACGCCGACCCCGGACCGCTCCGCCAGCTGCTCCTGCGTCATTCCCGCCCGACGTCGCAGCTGACGCAGTAGCGGACCGAACCGGCTCGTCACTTCGGCGCCTCTCGATGCGGCGTGTCCTGGCTCCGGGACCTTAGCGCGAGGAACGCGAGGACCGGCCGTATTTGGCCGGTTCGTGCCCTGGCCCGCTGACCAGCGCGAACAACATCATCTTCGGTACCGGCCAGCACCCGGCGGCCGGCGCTCGCCGAGGCGGCGAGGTCAGCCTTCGACAGGGGAACCGCATGACCCGTTTCCGGAAATCACTGTGGCGGGCGGTCGCGATGGCGGCCGGCCTGACCGTCGCTTCGACTCTCGTCGCCACCGCCGCGACCGCCGAAACCGAGCCGCCGCGCCTCGGCGACGGCTTCGGCCTGACCGTGGTCCGCCAGCCCGAGTGGGTCGACGACGCCCACCGGACGTTCGTCTTCTCCGTGGCCTCCGACCAGGTTCCGAATCCCACGCTGCTGCCGGGCCAGACCGCGGGGCAGCACGACATCATGGTCACCCTGCCCGAGGGCTACACCGGCAACGCCGACCGCTACCCGGTGCTGTACTCGCTGCACGGCAATCCCGACCGCGCGAACACCCAGGTCAACCAGCAGATCACCGAGCAGGCGACCAAGGACGCGCCGCTGATCACGGTGCACCCCAACGGGGTTCGCAGCTGGTACTCGAACTGGGTGAACCCCGGCGGGCTGGGGCCGCAGAACTGGGAGAACTTCCACCTCGACCAGGTCATCCCGCTGATCGACGCGAACCTGCGGACCATCCCCACCAGGGAAGGCCGGGCCATCGTCGGCCATTCGATGGGCGGGTTCGGGGCGTTCCACTACGCCGAGCGCCGGCCGGAGCTGTTCAGCTACGTCGGCAGCTTCTCCGGCGGCCTCGACCTGCTCAACCAGGCGCAGCGGGCGGCGGTGATCGGCACCGAGCTGCTGCCGGAGTCGGGCACGCCGACCGTCGCGGTCGATGCGATCTTCGGCTCGCCGGTCTTGCCCCTCGACGGGGTGTGGAACGCGCAGAGCCCCGCTCAGCACGTCGAGTCGCTGCGCGGCATGGGCGTGGCCATGTACACCGGCAACGGCGGCGACCTGACCGTCAACCCGCCCCAGGCAGTCGTCGAGAGCGTGGCCAGGGACACCAACCTGGTGACCGCGGCGAACCTGAACGCCGCCGGAATCCCGCACTACTTCGCGGATTACGGCGACGGCAGCACGTGGGCGCCGGGCTGCACCGGGAAGCACGCCTCGGTGCCGTGCCTGCAGAAGGACATGGAGCACTACGTCTCGCTGATCATGCAGCGCCTCCAGCACCCCTGATCTGCCGCAACCGGGGGCCTGGTCGGTCGGGCGTGGGAAGCGCCCGACCGGCCGGGACGGCACCGCGCTGGGAGAAACGGCATGGCCGATGAGAAGTTCCGGTACTGGTGCGGGGAATGCGACTACCGGACGCCCTGGCGCACCGAATCGGCGGGAGCCGAGGAGCAGATCGAGCACTACGACCGCCGTCATCCGGGCACGCCGCCCGGCGGCCGCGTCGAGCTCCGCGTGAAGAAGACCGACGGTGTCGGATGCCTTGTGCTCCTGGGGGTCCTGTTCCTGCTCCTGCTGGCGGCGTTCACGTTCCGGTACTGGTCGTGACGGCCATGCATCGCTGATGGACGACGTGCTGTTCTCCGCGCTCTGCAGCTGAATTCCCGGTGTTCAGGGCCTCCTCGGAGGCCCTGAACGTCCACTGTGGAGTCAGCCGGTGTAGAGGATGGCGAGCATGGCCTCCACCGCGATGATGGGCTTCACGTTCTGGGTCAGCGCGAGCCGGCATTCCAGGACCGCGTCGAGGCGGCGCAGCGCCGATTCCGACGTCCACTCCCCGGCCGCCTTCGCCACCGAACGCTCGAAATCCGGGTGGTTGAGCGGCGCCGTCGAACCCGTGCGCATCACCAGCACGTCCCGGTAGAAGCCCGCCAGGTCGACCAGCGCCAGGTCCAGCGCGTCGCGCTGGGAACGGGTGGCGCGGGATTTCTGGCGCTTCTCAAGCTCTTTCAGCGCCGCGTTCGCGCCGCGGGTCGCCGACGCCGTGCCCTTGCCGGTGCCGCCCGCGCCCATCGCGGTCTTCAGCTCTTCCTTCTCGGCCTCGTTGCGGTCCTCGTTCGCGGTGACCGCTTCCGTCTCGGCCAGCTTCACCAGCCCGGTGGCCGCCGTGAACACGTCCGAGAACCGGCGCAGCCCCAACGGGATCCGCAGCACCGACTCGCGCCGCTCCCGCGCCTCCTCGTCGGTCGCCAGCCGCCGCGCCCGGCCGATGTGCCCGCCGCACACCGACGACGCCCACTGCGCGAGCTCCGCGTCCACGCCGTCGCGCTCGTGCAGCACCTCTGCGATCGCGCCGGCCAACGGCGTGCGCAGCTGCACCACGCGGCACCGGGAGCGGATCGTGACGGACACGTCCTCGGGGTGATCGGACGGCGCGCACAACAGGAACACGGTCCTCGGCGGTGGCTCCTCCACCGCCTTGAGCAGCGCGTTCGCCGCACCCTCGGTGAGGCGGTCGGAATCTTCGATCAGCACGATGCGCCACTGGCCGGTGGTCGGGCGCCGCGCCGCGGCCTGCACGAGGGCCCGCATCTCCGCGACCGAGATCGACAGGCCTTCGGGCGCCACCAGGCGAACGTCGGCGTGCGTGCCGTGCAGCACCGTCCGGCACGCCGGGCAGTGCCCGCAGCCCGGCTGCTCGGCATCGGAGCACTCCAAAGCGGCGGCGAAGGCACGGGCCGCGATCGACCGGCCCGAACCGGGCGGCCCGGTGAACAGCCACGCATGCGTCATCGAACCCGGCGGAACCGGCTCTCCCCGCACCTGGCGGTGAGCAGCGCGCACGGCGGTGTAGAGCGTCCGCACCGCGTCGGGCTGCCCGACGACCTCCGCCCACACCCCGGTGCTGGGCACGTCCGGAGCGTCGGTTTGCATCACGTCGCCTCCAGTACTTCGCGAACACCCAGACTGTACGGGGCGGCACCGACCGGCCTGCGGTCAACCGGAGAACGCTTCGAGCACCCGGCGCAGCACCGCCAGGGCGACGAGCACCGCGACAGCCAACACGATCAGGAAGCCCACGATCGCCCCGGGCGTGCGGCGCGGCCTCTCCCCCGGCGGCTCAAGACGAGGTGTCTGGGGGCTGGCCGCCGGAGCGCGGCGGCGCCGAATCGGCCTGTGCACGTCCTCCGCCGTACTAGGCGGCGTCCAGGGCTGCGGCGGCGCGGTCCGCTGCTGTGGCACCGCGAACGTGCCGAACAGGGCATCCGGACGAACCGGCAAGGGCGGCAACGGCTGCGTGCCGTCGAGACCGTGCAAGGCATCCCGCATGTCCGCCTCCCCGAGGCTTCCGATAATCGGAAGTCTCCGCCTCGGGGTGGCGGAACACCAGGATCAGGACGACTTCGAAGTGGAACTCGCCGCTTCTTCGCAGCCGTCGTCTTGGACGCACACCCCGGTGCTGGGCACATCCGGGATCACATCGCATCCCGTGTCGACTACGACGGGTCGTGAGTGCGCAACTGGGCTGGAGCCCACGCACGCACTCACGACTCTACGGCGCGGCTCCGACGCACAAGCGGGTGCGGGCCTAGCCGAGCAGCACGATGGCCAAGATCGTCAGCACCGGGATGGCCAACGCCACCAGGCAGCCGATCTTCGCCGCCGGGTTCTTCTTCGGCTGCTTCTTCTTCGGCTGCTTCGCCGACTTGCGCTGCGGGTTCGCGGCGCGACGCGGAAGCGGCCGGTCCACGTCTTCCACAGGCTGCGGTGCGGGCGGCGCCGCCGGCGGACGAGTCCGTTTCGGCGGCGCCGCGCGTGCCACGGTCAATGCATCCGGGTAGCCGCGCAGCGGCGGCAACGCCTGCGTGCCATCCGGGCCCGACAGCGCGTCCCGCTGCGTCACGACGACTTGGAAGTGGAACTCGCCCGCTTCTTCGCCGTCGTCGAGGTGGTCTTCTTCGCCGCGGTCGTCTTCGAAGCCGTCGTCTTCGACGCGGTCTTCTTGGCCGGGGCCTTCTTCGCCGGCGCCTTCTTCTTCGCCGGGGCCTTGGCCCGCCGCTCCGCGAGCAGCTCCACCGCGCGATCCATGGTCAGCGACTCGACGTCATCGCCCTTGCGCAGCGAGGCGTTCGTCTCGCCGTCGGTGACGTACGGTCCGAAGCGGCCGTCCTTGATCACCAGCGGCTTGCCGGTGTCCGGCTCCTCGCCGAGCTCCCGCAGCGGAGCCGCGGCCGCCCGCCGACCGCGCTGCTTCGGCTGCTCGTAGATCTTGAGCGCCTCTTCCAGCGTGATCGAGAAGATCTGGTCCTCGGTCTCCAGCGACCGCGAGTCCGTGCCCTTCTTCAGGTACGGGCCGTAGCGGCCGTTCTGCGCGGTGATCTCGTTGCCGGACTCCGGGTCCTTGCCCACGACCCGCGGCAGCGACAGCAGCTTCAGCGCGTCGTCGAGCGTCACGGTGTCCAGCGACATGTGCTTGAACAGGCTGCCGGTGCGCGGCTTGTTCTTGTTGCCCTCGGGCAGGACCTCGGTGACGTACGGCCCGAACCGGCCTTCCTTCGCGACGACCTCGTGCCCGGACTCCGGGTCGGTGCCGAGGCTGCGGCCCTCCATCGGGGTGGCGAACAGCTTCTCCGCGATCTCCACCGTGAGCTCGTCCGGCGGCAGGTCGTCCGGCAGGTTCGCGCGCTGCGACGAACTGTCGGCGAGCGTCCGCTCCAGGTACGGGCCGTAGCGGCCGACCCGCACGTAGACGGTGCGGTCCTCGTCGTCGTTGAACATCGGGATGGAGTTGATCTCCCGCGGGTCGATCTCCTCGACCCCGGAACCGACCAGCTTCTTCAGCCCGCCGGCGCGACCGATGGAGCCCTCTGGCCCCACGTCGCCGCCGAAGTAGAAACCGGACAACCAGCTGGTCCGCTCCTCGCGCCCTTCCGCGATGCGGTCCAGCTCGTCCTCCAGCGCGGCCGTGAAGTCGTAGTCCACCAGCCGGCCGAAGTGCTTCTCCAGCAGTCCGACCACGGCGAAGGCGATCCACGACGGGACGAGGGCGGAGCCCTTCTTCCAGACGTAGCCGCGCTCCTGCACGGTGCTGATGATCGACGCGTAGGTCGACGGGCGCCCGATGCCCAGCTCTTCCATCGTCTTCACCAGGCTGGCCTCGGTGAAGCGCGGCGGCGGGTTGGTGGTGTGCCCGTCCGGCGACAGCTCCGGCGCGGTGATCGCCTGGTCCTGCACCAGCTGCGGCAGCCGCGACTCGGCGTCGTCGGCGACCCCGCCGGCCTCCGAGTCGACCGCCTCGACGTAGGCCTTCAGGAACCCGGCGAAGGTGATCGTGCGACCGGACGCGGCGAACGTGCACTCCTCGCCGCTGGTGGCGGTGCCGGTGATGCGCACCGACAGCGTGGTGCCCTTCGCGTCGGCCATCTGGGACGCGATGGTGCGCTGCCAGATCAGCTCGTAGAGCTTGTAGCCGTCGACGTCGTTGCGCAGCTCGCCCGCGACCTCGCCCGGGGTGCGGAAGCTCTCGCCCGCGGGGCGGATCGCCTCGTGCGCCTCCTGGGCGTTCTTGACCTTGCGGTTGTACTGCCGCGGCTGCGGCGACAGGTACTGGTCGCCGTAGAGGTCCCGGGCCTGGTTGCGCGCCGCGTTGATCGCCGTCTCGGACAGCGTCGTCGAGTCGGTACGCATGTAGGTGATGTAACCGTTCTCGTACAACCGCTGCGCCGTGCGCATCGTGCGGTCGGCCGAGAACCGCAGCTTGCGGCTGGCTTCCTGCTGCAGCGTGGAGGTCATGAACGGCGCGTACGGCTTCCGCGTGTACGGCTTCTCCTCGACGCTGGACACGTGCAGCTGCACGTCGGTGAGCGCCGCGGCGAGGCTGCGCGCCTCCTGCTCGGTCAGCACCCGCGTGTCGGCGTTCTTCAGCCGCCCGTCGGGGCCGAAGTCGCGACCGGTGGCCAGCTTCGCGCCGTCCACGTTGACCAAGCGGGCGCCGAAGCGACGCGGCGAGGCGTCCGCGCCGGCGTCCATCGTCGCGGAGATGTCCCAGTACTCGGCCGGGACGAACCTGATCCGCTCGCGCTCCCGCTCGACCACGATCCGGGTCGCCACCGACTGCACGCGGCCCGCCGACAGCTTCGGCATGACCTTCTTCCACAGCACCGGGCTGACCTCGTAGCCGTACAGCCGGTCCAGGATGCGGCGGGTCTCCTGCGCGTCCACCAGGTCGTGGTCCAGGTCGCGCGGGTTCGCGGCGGCCGCCTGGATCGCCGACTCGGTGATCTCGTGGAACACCATCCGGCGCACCGGCACCTTCGGCTTCAGCGTCTCCAGCAGGTGCCAGGCGATCGCCTCGCCCTCGCGGTCACCGTCCGTCGCGAGGTAGAGCTCGTCGACCTGCTTGAGCGCGTCCTTGAGCTCGGTGACCGTCGCCTTCTTGTCCGAGCTCACCAGGTACAGCGGCTCGAAGTCGTTGTCGACGTCGACGCCCAGCCGGGCCCACGCCTGGCCCTTGTACTTCTCCGGCACGTCCTTGGCGTTCTTCGGCAGGTCCCGGATGTGGCCGCGAGAAGACTCGACGATGAAGTTCGAGCCCAGGTAGGAGGCGATCTTCTTCGCCTTCGCAGGCGACTCGACGATCACCAAGCGCCGACCCGCGGAGCCAGCCCCGTTGGGGGACCCCGAAGCCCGGCCGGTCCCGCCGGCCTTCTTCGTCCGTGTCGACCCAGCCACGCTTACCTGCTCTCTTCTTCCGGAGGCTTCCATTGCACCCGGTGCTACCCGACAAGTTCCTCAGTGTGCCCCTTATGCGCCGATTCGCAGCACGCCGGGAAGGCACAGGGTTGCACATAACACGCTGAGACTCGTCCACGTCTTCTTGTACGAACGTATCGGGTGACTGTGGTGTTCCGTTGCGTGACCTGGCGTGATGTGCGTCAAACCGGTCAGGACACCAACGGCCACGTTCGCTCGATCGCACCATCGGGCATCGGACCGACGAGCTCAGCGAGGCGGGCGAGCCCCCGCCGACCGGTCACGCGCAGCGCCGGTCCGCCGGCGCGCGGGCCGACCGGCTTCGCCGGGAGGCCGCAGCCGCGCAGCGCCGTGACCAGCGGCGCATGCGTGTCGGGAGCGTGCGGATCGAGCCCGAGGCGGTAGCCGGTGGGCTCGGCGGAGCCGGCGGTCAGCGCCCAGAGCCGGAGGGCGGCGCCGTCCGGGACGAAGTCCGGCGGGACCGACTTCACGGCGCCGCGCAGCCAGCGGGCGGCGAGGCCGGTGAGGTCCGCGCGGAACGCGGTGCGGATCAGCGGGCGACCTTCTTCGGAGCGGCCGAGCTCGGCCTCCACGCCTCGTTCGGCGCAGGCCACGACCAGGGAGCGGGCGCGCCATTCGGCGTCGACCACCACGGACAGCCGGGCCGCGGTGCCGCGGCCGAAACCGACCGCCTGCCCCGGACCGCACAGCATGCCCGCGAGGTCGGCGACGTCTGGCTGCCGCGCCTCGGCCGAGTAGAAGGACAGCTGGTCCACGGCCCGCATGCTAGAACAGCAGTTCGACCTTGGCCAGCACATCCACCCGTTTGCGTCACCGGGACCGGAAATCTCCGCAGGTCCGGGCCCGTGCGTGTTTTGCGCTGCTATGGCGACACAACCCACGCACGGCCCGTGACCAGCGGAAACGCTCAGCGCGGCGGTTGCTGCTGGGGCGGGGCGAAGAACTGCTTGCACTCCGGGGCCTGCTGCGAGGCCGCCTTGAGCTCCTCGTTCCGGTCCAGCGCCGCCAGCTCGTCCTTGAGGTCCAGCTGCTGGCCCTTCTGCAGCTCCTGCTGCATCGCGGCCATGCCCTCCTGGAAGCTCTGCTCGTTGGTCGGATCGACCTGCTTCGCCTTCTCGCCCGCCGACGTCAGCAGGTCGCGGACCTGCGTGAAGCCCTGCTGGAAGCCGTCGTTGACCGAGTCCGCGCCCGCGATCGGCGCCGGTCCGAGGCCCCGCAGGCCGTTGATGGTGTCGTCGGCGGAGCGCACCGCCGAGTCGATGCGTTCGATCACCGTCTGCTTGACCGTGGCCGTGTTCGTCTTGTCGACTCCCGGCAGCTGCTTCTGGGAGGTGGCGAAGTCACCCACCAGCCCGCACATCCGGCCCGCCCACGCGACTCCCTCCGGACTCGGGGCGGCCGGCTTCGGCGGCGGGGCGGGTGCCGGGGCCTGGGCCGGGCCTGCCGCGCACCCGGCGAGTGCCAGCGGGACGGCGGCGAGCACCGCGATGGACGTCGAACGGATCTTCATGCGCACTCCTCGCAGAGATCGGAGTTGCCTTCGGCGTGCGCTCACAGACTCTTCCCCACCGCCTACTGCGCTCCGGAAGGCGGGGTCGCCCATCCGGCAAAACCCCAGCGCACGAAAAGGGCGCCGCCCCGCTAGGGGACAGCGCCCTT
The DNA here is from genome assembly GCF_040654735.1 of Saccharopolyspora sp. NPDC050642. Lineage (NCBI taxonomy): Bacteria > Bacillati > Actinomycetota > Actinomycetes > Pseudonocardiales > Pseudonocardiaceae > Saccharopolyspora > Saccharopolyspora sp. NPDC050642. Next base: position 176,468 of record NZ_JBFAIN010000002.1, read on the forward strand.
CCAGATCCGCACAGCCGGCGCGATCGGAGCGAACGGACTGCCCGCCTCAGCAGCAGAGGTGAACGGTCCGTTCGCTTCACCACCGACGCGTCAGGCCGCGCCGTTGACCGCCTTGTCGTCCGAGGTGGATGACTCCGCGATCGCCGTGGAACGGCGCTTGGAGACCACCACGGCCGCGATGATCACCACGGTCGCGACGACCGCGATGCCGTACCGCACCACCGGGTTCGCGTCCGCGCCCACGGTGAAGGTCACCACGGCCGGCGCGATCAGCACCGACACCAGGTTCATCACCTTCAGCAGCGGGTTGATCGCCGGACCGGCGGTGTCCTTGAACGGGTCGCCGACGGTGTCGCCGATGACCGTGGCGGCGTGCGCCTCGGACCCCTTGCCACCGTGGTAGCCGTCCTCGACCAGCTTCTTCGCGTTGTCCCACGCGCCACCGGAGTTGGCCAGGAAGATGGCCATCAGGGTGCCGGTGGCGATGGCGCCCGCGAGGTAGCCCGCCAGCGGGCCGACGCCCAGGCCGAAGCCGACCGCGATCGGCGCCAGCACCGCGAGCAGGCCGGGCGTGGCCAGCTCGCGCAGCGAGTCGCGGGTGCAGATGTCGACGACCCTGCCGTACTCGGGACGCTCCGAGCCGTCCATGATCCCGGGCTTGTCCCGGAACTGCCGCCGCACCTCGTAGACCACGGCCCCGGCCGCGCGCGACACCGCGTTGATCGCCAGGCCCGAGAACAGGAACACCACGGACGCCCCGATGATCACGCCCACCAACACATCCGGCGCGTAGACGAAGAACGTGGAGGCGTCGATGTGGCCGGCCACATCGACCAGCGCGGCGCCGATCGCGTCCGTGTAGGACCCGAACAGCGCGGTCGCGGCCAGCACCGCCGTGGCGATCGCGATGCCCTTGGTGATCGCCTTGGTGGTGTTGCCGACGGCGTCCAGCTCGGTGAGGATCTTCGCGCCCTCGCCCTCGACGTCACCGGACATCTCGGCGATGCCCTGCGCGTTGTCGCTGACCGGGCCGAAGGTGTCCATCGCGACGATCACGCCGACGGTGGTCAGCAGGCCGCAGCCGGCCAGCGCGACGGCGAACAGCGCCACCGGCAGCGAACCGGACAGCAGGAACGCGCCGAACACCGCCGCGCCGATGATCAGCGCGGTGTACACGGCGGACTCGAAGCCCACCGACAGGCCCGAGAGGATCACGGTGGCCGCGCCGGTCAACGACGACTTGCCGACGTCGCGCACCGGGCGGTGCTCGGTGGCGGTGAAGTACCCGGTGAGCTTGAGGATGACCACCGCGAGCAGGATGCCGATGATCACCGCGACCAGCGCGATCACCGCCGGGTTGCCGCTGGTGGCGCGGATCTCCTCGGATACGCCGGTGAGCTCGCCGAAGGAGCTCGGCAGGTACAGCAGCGCGGCGATCACGCAGAGCACCGCGGAGATGCCAGCCGAGATGTAGAACGACCGGTTGATCGCGGTCAGCGCGCTCTCGCCGGCACGGGCCTTGGTGATGTAGACGCCGATCACCGCGGTGATCACGCCCAGCGCGGGCACGATCAGCGGGAACAGCAGGCCGTGCAGGCCGAACGCGGCGGTGCCCAGGATCAGCGAGGCGACCAGGGTGACCGCGTAGGACTCGAACAGGTCCGCCGCCATGCCGGCGCAGTCACCGACGTTGTCGCCGACGTTGTCGGCGATCGTGGCGGCGTTGCGCGGGTCGTCCTCCGGGATGTTCTGCTCGACCTTGCCGACCAGGTCGGCGCCCACGTCGGCGGCCTTGGTGAAGATGCCGCCGCCGACCCGCATGAACATCGCCAGCAGGGCCGCGCCGAAGCCGAAGCCCTCCAGCACGCGCGGGGCGCCGCCGGCGTAGACCAGCACCACCAGCGCGGCGCCGAACAGGCCGAGGCCGACGGTGATCATGCCGACCACGCCGCCGGTGCGGAACGCGACCCGCATCGCCTTCTCGCGACCCTCACCTTCCTCGCGGGCGGCCGCCGCGACGCGCACGTTCGCGCGGGTGGACAGCCACATGCCGAGGTAGCCGATGGTGGCCGAGAACGCGGCGCCGAACAGGAAGAAGATCGATCGCCCGATCGTCTCGCCGGTGCTCTCCGAGGGCAGCGCGAACAGCACCAGGAACACGATCACGGCGAAGATCGCCAGGGTGCGGAACTGCCGGCTCAGGTAGGCCGAGGCGCCTTCCTGCACGCCCTTGGCGATGTCCTGCATCTTGGCCGTGCCTTGACCGGCGGACAGCACCTCCTTGATCAGGACGTAGCCGAAGGCCAGGGCGGCCAGGGCGATCACCATCACGGCACCGACGACGACGTAGTCGGCGCCGGCGAGCTCGATACCGGTGGCTTGTTGGGCGAGGTCCATCCGGGTTTGCGAGCTCGGTGGTGCAGCGCCCTGGGCCCAGCCGTGCTGGACCGGGGTGAGCAGGGACATCCGTCCTCCTGGGTTGTGCTCGGTTCAGCACCGGGGCTCCGCAACGCTCGACGGGGCTCCGGTGCGCGGTAGGCGGCCCCGCCCGGTACGGCCGGTGATCGGTTGCTGGCCGTCCGTGGCGACGTCGTGGCTCGGGAGTCTATTCAGGCCACGAGTGGCTTACCTCACGGTGTGATACGCAACTCGTCACGACGTGGGATTCTGTTACGAAAGAATCGATTCAGATGGGTACTTGATCACCCAATTGGGCAAAGGTTGATTTGGCCCAAACGGGTTACATGGGGTATGAGGCACGACTCCGACGGTCCACCGGGTCGCCGTCGGATTCAGCGCCACCGCCCCGGCCCGCGGCAAGAACCAACCGATCGAGCGATACCGACACGGATGCGGAAACCGGGAACGCGTGCGCAGCGCGCGATCGGCGTTGTGCGAGGCTCGCTAGCGTGCGCGCAGCGGACCAGGACAAGGGGCGGCGGTTACTCGACCGCGCGGTAGCCGGCATTCCGGCCGACGAAACGCCGTTGCGGCACGTCGCACACCTGCCCGCCCGCCCGGCCCGCACCGCCGACTGGCCTGAGTGGGTCCCGCCGCGACTGGTGGACGCGTTCCGCGAGCGCGGCGCGCGGGAGCCGTGGGTGCACCAGATCGAGGGAGCCGAGGCGGTCCGGGCCGGCGAGCACGTGGTCGTCGCGACCGGCACGGCCTCCGGGAAATCGCTGGTCTACCAGCTGCCGGTGCTCTCGCGGCTGCTCGAAGACGACCGGGCGACCGCGCTGTACCTCGCCCCCACGAAGGCGCTCGGCGCCGATCAGCTGCGCACCATCGGCGAGCTCGGCATGGCGGAGGTCCGGGCGGCGAGCTACGACGGCGACACGCCGCAGGTCGAGCGGGACTGGGTGCGCGCGCACGGCCGGTGGATCTTCACCAACCCGGACATGCTGCATTACGGCGTGCTGCCCGGGCATGGCCGCTGGGCGCGGTTCTTCCGGCGGCTCAGCCACATCGTGGTCGATGAGTGCCACACCTACCGCGGAGTGTTCGGCTCCCACGTCGCGCTGCTGCTGCGCCGCCTGCGCCGCGTCGCGCAGCACTACGGCGCGGACCCGGTCTTCGTGCTCGCCTCGGCCACCGTGTCCGACCCGGAATCGCTGGCCGAGCGCCTGACCGGCGTCTCGTGCCGCGCCGTGACCGACGACGGGTCGCCGCGCGGGGCCCGGACGGTCGCGTTCTGGGAGCCGCCGCTGCTCGACGAGATGATCGGCGAGAACGGCGCCCCGGTGCGCCGGGCGGTCGGCACCGAGGCGGCGCGGATCATGACCGAGCTGGTCATCGAGGACGCCCGGACGCTGGCGTTCATCCGGTCCCGGCGCGGCGTGGAGCTGGCGGCGCTGTCCGCGCAGCGCGCGCTGTCCGATGTGGACGAATCGCTCGCCGCGAAGGTGGCCGCCTACCGCGGCGGTTACCTGCCCGAGGATCGTCGCGAGCTGGAGCGTTCCCTGCTCTCGGGCGAGCTCCGCGCGGTGGCCACCACCAACGCGCTGGAACTCGGTGTCGACATCTCCGGGCTCGACGCCGTCGTGGTCGCCGGGTATCCCGGCACCCTCGCGTCCTTCTGGCAGCAAGCCGGACGCGCTGGGCGGGACGGCGACGGCGCCCTGGTCGTCTTCGTCGCGCGGGACGATCCGCTGGACACCTACCTGGTGCACCACCCGTCCGCGGTGCTCGAGCGCCCGGTCGAGGCGACGGTGCTCGACCCGACCAATCCGTACGTGCTCGAACCGCACCTGGCCTGCGCCGCCGCCGAGCTGCCGCTCGACGAGGACTCCTTCGACGTCTTCGGCGGCGAACCGGCGCGCCGGGCCGTAGCAGCGCTCACGGCGGACGGGGTGCTGCGCAAGCGCCCGCACGGCTGGTTCTGGACCTCCCGCGAGCGTCCACATCGGAACGTCGAGCTGCGGGGCGCCGGCGGGCATCCGATCGCCGTCGTGGAGGGCGAATCCGGGCGCATGCTCGGCACCGTGGACCCGGACTCGGCCTGCGGAACGGTGCACCCGGGAGCGGTCTACCTGCACCGCGGCGAATCGTTCGTGGTGGACGAGCTGGACCTGGAGACCGGGCTCGCGCTGGTGCACGAGGAAAGCCCCGATTGGACGACCTCGCCCCGCAACGTGGTGGACATCTCGGTGCTGCGGACCATCGAGCGGCACGACACCGGACGCGGCGTCACGGTCTGCCTCGGCGAGGTGGAAGTCACCTCGCAGGTCGTCGGCTACCTGCGGAAACGGCCCTCCGGGGCGGTGCTGGACCAGGTTCCGCTGGACCTCCCCGCGCAGACCCTGATGACCCGGGCGGTCTGGTACACGGTCGGCGACGAGCTGCTGGTGGGCAGCGCGCCGGGGGGCGCCGGGCTGGATCCGGCGCGCATCCCCGGCGCGCTGCATGCCGCCGAGCACGCGGCGATCGGCCTGCTACCGCTGTTCGCGACCTGCGATCGATGGGACATCGGCGGGGTTTCCACCGCGCTGCACGCCGACACCGGGGAGGCAACGGTGTTCGTGCACGACGGTCATCCGGGAGGGGCCGGATTCGCCGATCGCGGTCATGCCGCATTGGTCCCATGGTTGGCCGCGACGCGGGAAGCGATCGCTTCCTGCGACTGCCCGGCGGGATGCCCGTCCTGCGTCCAGTCGCCGAAGTGCGGGAACGGCAACGAGCCGCTGGACAAGGCGGGGGCGGTGGCTGTTCTCGATGCGGTGTCGGCCGCGCTCGGGGGCGGCGCCGGCGGATCGGCTGGGCTGCACGACCGTCCACAAGAGAGCTGAGCACGAAGGGCTGGTGCGTGCTCGGAGGAGACGTGTTCGGTCGTGTCGGGGAGCCCGGGGCGCGGATGCCGATCCGGTCGGCGTCGGTGCGGCCGGCAGGTGATCACCTGCCCGCTGCGAGAAGTTCCGCCACGTTCTCCGGACTGCTGTTGTCAAGGAGTTCGAGACCCGTGCAGAGCGCGTCCTGCACGAAGTCCGGGGTGGGCAGCTGCCAGGCGCAGACCTCCGGCTTGACCCGCCAGTGCACCGCACCGCCGGGGTAGGCCGTCGGGGGCATCGGCACCCAGCTTCCGTTGCTGTGCAAGATGATTCCGCCCTGCTCGGCCAGCTCGGGGTAGAGCTCGCCGCCACCGGACATCAGGAAGTACCAGCGGCCGTCCGGGGTGGCCACGATCGGCACCGGGAAGCCGAGTGCGCGCAGCACCAACGCGGCGCGGTGGCCGAGGTTCGAGTCGACCTCGATGGCGTCGACCGTGGTTCCGGTGGCGACCAGCAGGCCGTAGGGCCGCTCCGTCCACCATGACGTGACCTCGTCGGGGTTGGTGCCGAGGCGGTCCTGCCAGTCGCGGTACACCGGCCGCAGGCCGGTCTCCTGGCGTCCGCGGCGACCGATCCAGCCGTCTTCTTCGGGGTAGGTTCCGGGTAGCACCGGCCAACCGCGCGAGGCGAATCCGATTGCCTGCACGCGAAGTTCGATCCGGCTGCTGGTCAGCCCGGCCGGGTGGGCCGGGATGCCGCGGAAGGCGCTTTGCCACCTGTCCGCTGACCGTTGCATTTGCTCCGCCTCCTTGTTCCACAGTGGGCGCCGGACCGGCGGCTCGGGGGTGCCTCCGGCAGAACCTTCGGCAGCCGCCTGGTTCTCGACCTCGTTGTCGTGAACCTTGGGTCTTGCGCTCACACCACTAATCAACGTCATCCGAACCGGGTGAGTACACCCCCAGTCGACGACCGGTAGCTGAGCCGCGACGAACGCTCCCGCCCGGAACACGTGAACTATAAGGATCATCCTGTTGAGCGGCACCGGAACGACCGCTCGCTAGGGTGAAATCCGGTCGCCCGACCGCTCGTCGACCGTTCGTCGCGGCCGGATCGATCGGCCGCCGTTCAGCTTCCCTCCGGCCCGGCACGAGCCCGTGCGCTGGCCTTTCGCCCGCCAGGGACGAACGCGGGAAGATCGGCTCGGACCGTCACGAGGGCGTCCCAGCCTTCCATCCGGCACTCCTCGAGCTCGGCTCGCATCCCGCTCGCGACCCGGTTCGCCCGCTCGCACGCGACCTGTTGCCCGTGCGGCGCGTACGCAGCGGCGGCCAGCGCGGCGAGATCCGCCGCCCCTTCGGCCCGGTGGCGGGCGACGGTGGCCGCGCCCAGTTGCAGGACAACGGACAGCAGGATGATCAGCGCCAGCGAGAGCACCGCCGCAACCACGGTGACCGCTCCCCTGTCGCCGCTCATGGCGCCACCCCTGGTTCCAGCACCGCCACCGCCCGCGCTTTCAGCCAGCGGCCGGGCAGGAACTCGCCGGGCAGCGGGGCACTCACCTCGGTGCTGACCTGATCGCCCTCGACCAGCACCGTAAGCGACGCGCCGCCGGGCGCGATGCGGCCGACCGCCTCGTCCGCGCGGGGCCGGTCGCCGCGCGCCACCAACCGCGCGGCTTCGACCGCCGCATCGGTGCAGCGGAGCTGGCCGATCAGCGCGCCGATCCCGGTCACGATCAGCGCGAACACCGCGATCACCGAGCAGATGCCCAATGCCGCCTCGACCGTGACCGCCCCGGCGTCGCGGCAGGCCGTTCCGGCGCCGGGCGACGCCGGAACCACCTGCGCGGCCATCAGGTATCGCCGCCTTCGAGCCCGCGGGCGATGAGCCCGGCGAGCGCGTCCTTGACCGAGTTTCCGGTCACGACGTCGTAGAGAAGCGAGGCGAACGCCACCGCGGCGACGGTTCCCACCGCGTATTCGGCGGTGCTCATGCCGCCGTCTCCGCGCAGCAGGGCGCGCAGTCGGCGCGTCGCCGTCCACCGGTTCGACCGGGCACTCATCTCGATCAACCTCCAGCTCATATCCACAATGGACTTACAAGGGCACCGCGAGGCGGTGCATCATGCCGACCACCACGGGCAGCACTCCGAGGCACAGGAACGCGGGCAGGAAGCACAGGCCCAGCGGCGCCGAGATCCACACCGTTGCGCGCTGCGCGCGTGCTTCGGCCTGCTCGGCAACCGCCGCTCGCGCATGCGCAGCGATTTCGCCCGCCACGTCCGCCAGCGCGCTGCCGGTCCGGGCGGTGCGCCGGGCCGCCCGTGCGAGTTCTGCGGTGTCCGGGTTCCGCAGCGCCGGTTCCCAGCCGGTCGCGGCATCCGCGCCCAGCGCGAGGTGGTCGGCGACCTCGCGCAGAGTTCGGTGCGCCGCACCGGTGAGTTCGTCGGCCACCGCGCGCACGATCACCGGCACCGGCAGCCCGGCGCGCATCCCGGCGGCCAGCAGGTCCCAACCGGCGGCCAGCGCGAGCGGATCCGTCCGGTCGCGGCGCTGGTCCGCGAGCGCCGACCACCGGCGCACGGCGAAGGCAGCGGCCAGCCCCATCGAGATCCCGACGACCGGGCCCAGCACCTGCACCGCGCCAGCCCCGACGGCCAGCGGCAACGCCCAGACCACAATGGACTTCCTGGGACGCCCGCGAGCCGGCGAGCGCGGGCCGAGCGAGCGGAGCCTCGCCCGCGCCGAGCTCGGCGGCACGAGCAGCAGAGCCGCGGCCGCGAGCAGCAGTTCGATCACGGCTGCACCACCGCCCTGGTCAGGCGCAACGTCCAGCCGACCCCGGCGCACAGCAGGGCCACTCCGACCAGCAGGAGCAGTTGCCCGAGCAGCCCGCCGGTCAGGACGGTGATCGGCCCCGCCCCGACGGCTTCGCCGAACAGCAACCCGAAGATCGGCAGCCCGGTGAGCACGGCGGCGGTCGATCGCGGGCCGGCCATCTTCGCCTCGACGTCCCGCCGGAACGCGGTCCGCCGCTCGACGTCGCGGCGCACCGCGTCGAGCAGGTCGGCCAGCGCTACGCCATGCCGCTCCGCCAGCGCCCAGGCCCTGGCCATCCGGTCCTGCGGCCCGCGCAGCTCGGCGATCCCGTCGTGCCCTTCGAGAGCCGCCGCGACATCGCCGCCGAGCCGGACCGTGGTGGCCATGTCCTGGAACACCCCGGCCACCGCCGGACCGGCCTCGGCCGCCGCCCCCTCCGCAGCGGCGGCCGGGTGGGCCCCAGCGCGCAGCTGCGCCACCAGCAGCCGCAGCCCCGCGGTCAGCTCGTCGGCCCGGTCCAGCCGATGTCGCCAGTCCCGCTGCGTTCGCCAGTACTTCGCGCCGAGCAGCGACAACGCGACAGCCGCGCAAGAACCGGCCGGACCGGCGAAGCCCCAGCCCGCGACGGCGCCGGCTGGAATCACGAGCAGCCGACCGACACCCCGGAACGAGGGCCTGGCAACGCGTACCGGCTCGGCGAGGAGCCGGTCGCGCGCCCTGATCTCCGGCCAACAGAGAACGGCTACGGCCAGCACGACCAGCGCGTGGATCAGCACGGCAACGCACCTCCTCTCGCGGCCAGCAGCGCCGCCAACGCGTCCTTGCCCGGCCCCCACCCGCTCCCGGCCTGCCAGGCCGGGAGCACCTCGACCAGCTCGCCGCTGCGCCGCAGTACGCCTATCCCGGCGAGATGCCTTCCGCGCCGAGCGCTCCGGCGAACGTGCAGCACCACCTGCACTGCCGCAGCGAGCTGGCTGTGCAGGGCCGCGCGCGGGAGCCCGCCGAGCGCCGCCAGCGCCTCCATCCGGGCCGGAACCTCTTGCGGCGAGTTGGCGTGCAGCGTGCCCCCGCCTCCGTCGTGGCCGGTGTTCAGCGCGGCCAGCAGCTCGCGCACCTCGCCGCCGCGCACCTCGCCGACGACGAGCCGATCGGGCCGCATGCGCAGCGCCTGCCGGACCAGGTCGCGGACCTGGATCTCGCCTGCTCCCTCGACGTTCGCCGGGCGGGTGAGCAGCCGGACCACGTGCGGATGACGCGGGTAGAGCTCGGCGGCCTCCTCGACGCACACGATGCGCTCGGATTCCGCGACCTCGCCCAGCATCGCCGCCAGCAACGTCGTCTTGCCGCTGGCCGTGCCGCCGACGACCAGGAAGGCCAGCCTGGTCGCGACGATTTCGCGCAGCACCGCGGCGGTCGGGCCGTCGAAGGCACCGGAACCGCACAGCGCGTCGAGATCGTGCGCGGCCGGGCGCAGCACGCGCAGCGAGATGCAGGTGCCCTCGCCCGCAACCGGTGGAAGCACCGCGTGCAGCCGGACCGGCCCGGATGCGCTCTCCTGCGGCAACCAGGCATCGACCCATGGCTGGGCGTCGTCCAGCCTGCGGCCGCTGGCCACCGCGAGCCGCTGCGCGAGGCGGCGCACCGCGTCTTCGTCGGCGAAGCGCACCGCCGCCCGCTGGAGCCCTTCGCCGCGGTCGACCCACACCTTGTTCGGCGCGGTGACGAGCACGTCGGACACCGCCGGATCGCGCAGCAGCGGCTCCAGCACGCCGGCCCCGCGGAATTCCTGCTGCACCAGGCGAAGTGCGGCCAGCACGTCGGCGTCGGCGACCAGGCCGCCCGACTCCTCCCGCACCGCGGACGCGACGGCGGCCGAGGTCAGCGTGGCGCCGCTGCCGACCAGCCGGTTGCGCACCCGCTCCAGCAACTCACCGTCGATCGAATCGGCCACAGTGGACGATTCCGCCGATCCGCCGGGGATCGGGTCGACTTCCAGGACACGACTCATGGACATGACTCGACTCACTTCCGTTCCGATGGAGCACCGAAAGAGCTGAATCCCCGCGCGCCCGACCGGCGCGCTTCCCTGCCGTCAACCAGCCACTGTGGACGGTTCCGAGCGGCCGAGCGCGGCCAGGACTTCCCGCGCGACCTGGGCCACCGGGCCCCGCCGCACCGGGCCGGCCGCGGCGAGACCGCCGCGATCCAGGACCGCCGGCAGGCGCGGCTGCGGCCGCATGACCGCCAGGACCTCCGCGCCCACGGCTCGCGCCACGTCCGCCGTGCGCAGCCCACCGGGCGCGGGCCCCCGGACCACCAGCCGGACCGGACCGGCCGCGTGTTCCCGGATGCTCGCCACCGCGCGGGCCGCCGCCGCGCAGGCCCGCACCTCGGCAGGCACGACGACGACCGCCAGGTCCGCGTCGCGCAGCCCGGCCGCGGCCGCAGCCGGAAGGGTGCGCGGCAGATCGCAGACCACGGTGTCGCCGGCCCGACGACCAGCGCAGAGCACGGCTCGCACCGCCTCCGGCGTCAGCCCGGTCGGCGGCCCGTCGCGGTCGCAGGACAGCACCGTGATCGCGCCGCTGCCGATCCGGCGCTTCGGCAGCGCCTCGTGCAGCGCGCTCGCGGCGAGCCGGCCGGCGTTGACGGCCAGCCCCGACCAGCGCAGGCCGTCGGCCGCCTCCGCACCGACGGCGAGATCGACCCCGCCGCCGAGCGGATCGCAGTCGACCAGCAGCGACCGTTCCCCGCTGCGCGCGGCGAACACCGCCGTCGCGGTGGCCAGCACGGACGCTCCCGCCCCACCGCAACCACCCAGCACCGCGAGCACCCGGCCGCCCTGCGCCGGAGCGTCGCCGGCATCCGCCAGCAGCTCGATGAGACCCGCCTCGTCGGCAGGCAGTTCGAGCACGCGCTCGGCGCCGATCTCGAACGCGGCACGCCAGAGATCGGGCGTCGGATCCCTCGACAGCACAACGACTCCGCGCCTTCGCGGCAGTCCATCGGCCGCGCCGAGCGCAGCGGCGTCAAGCAGCACCAGCGGCGCGGTCCGCCAGCTCGGCGGCGCCGGGCCCGGCACGTGTTCCACTTCGCCGCCGGCCGCCGCGGCCAGCCGCGAGACCTCTTCGGCCAGCGCGGAATCCCGCGCGACGAGCAGCGGGCGTGCAGCAGTCATGGCGATGCCTCCGGCAATCGAATGGCGGGGATGGATGCGCGCCGAATTGGCGCTCGATAACCAAGGTGGCCGGATCACCGGCAGCTGCCAACCGACTTTTCCAAATCTGTGGACAAACCGACGACCTGTGGATAACTCGCATACCCCGAAAGCACGACATCGCCCGCGAAAAACGGAAAGAGTTCGCATTGGCGTCCGGCGGAATGGGCCGCGGCGGAGCCCCCGGAAAGGGGACGGCCCCCGCCAGGGGGGAGGGGCGGGGGCCGTCTGCAGTTCAGCTCCGGGGGGTCGAGCTGAACCTGCCCGGTAGCACCGGACTCCTCTCACTCTAGCTCGTAGATCCCCCGCAATGCCCCCCGTCCATTTGAGCGAACGTTCTCGCTCTCAGTGCGCACCGAACCGGTCAGTAGCCGACATTCGAGTCAAGAAAAAACTCCCACTAGACGAAAGCAACGCCCAACACCACACACAGCGTGAGTTCTCGACGCGTGGTCGCCCGCCCCCGCCCCAGGCGCGCGAGATCGGGCCGTCCGAGCCCCCGGAACTAGCAAATCCCGGGCCGTCGACGGCACGACAACGGGCGCGGCGACTAACGGATCGATTGCCGAAAACGATGCGCAAGGCCACCACCGGGAATGGAAAACCCTTCGGTAATGCGCGCCCGCAGCCCGCCGAAGCGGGCTCGTATGCTGTGCGGCGTGACAGAGCCCGCGAACCCATCGACCCACACCGGACGCCGGGTGGCCGCGTTCTTCGACCTGGACAAGACCGTCATCGCCAAGTCGAGCACCCTCGCCTTCAGCCGCCCCTTCTTCCAGGAAGGGCTGATCAACCGACGGGCCGTGCTGAAAAGCGCCTACGCCCAGTTCGTGTTCATGCTGGCCGGCGCCGACGCCGACCAGATGGACCGGATGCGCGCGCACATCACGTCGCTGTGCACCGGCTGGGACGTCGAGCAGGTCAACGCGATCGTCGAGGAAACGCTGCACGACATCGTCGATCCGCTGGTCTACAAGGAAGCCACGCAGCTCATCGCGGAGCACCAGGAGCAGGGCCACGACATCGTCGTGCTGTCGGCCTCGGGCGAAGAAGTGGTCGCCCCCATCGCGAAGCTGCTCGGCGCCACGCACTGGTCCGGCACCCGGATGGTCGTGGTGGACGGCCGCTACACCGGCGAGATCGAGTTCTACTGCTCCGCGGAGAACAAGGCGACCGCCGCCCGCGAGCTCTCCGACGAGTACGGCTACGACCTCGCCGAGTGCCACGCGTACTCGGACTCGATCACGGATCTGCCGCTGCTGGAAGCCGTCGGGCACCCGACCGTCGTCAACCCCGACCGCGGACTGCGCAAGGAGGCCGTCCAGCGCGGCTGGCCGACGCTGTCCTTCGAGCACCCGGTGTCGCTGCGCGCCCGGATCCCCACCCCGTCCCGCGCGGCGGTGACCGCGGCCGGCGTCGGCATGGGCGCGGTGGCCGCGGCCGGTGCGGCGTGGTGGGGCCTGCGGGCCTGGCGCCGCCGGCGCTGACTCCCGCATCGGGCGCGCGGTACCGCACCGCCGGCGAAGATCGCCACCCGAAAAACCCATACCTACGGCCTGCATCCGAACCCTTGCAGTGACGCGCGTCACCGACTACAAAGGAAGTGCGGACCATGGTTGGCCAGGGATGTTACGGAGGAGAAGTAACATCCACCCCGATCAGACTCCGCGCGCGAGGCCCGGAGCACCCACGCGTTGCCGCACACAAGGCTGGTCGTTCCACGGGGTTGCGTACCGGGACGCCGGACGCCTAGCCCGGAAGTTACGACAAGAGTGCACGCTTGGTAACCCGAGTACTCGCGCAGAGGGGCGGCGGCCCGTCGATCTGATCGACGGGCCGCCGCCGTATCTCTGTCTCGTTCCTCCTTCGCGGGACCGTCCGCGACCACACCGGTGCGCAGCGTTGACCGGGGCCGAACGTGTGAGTAACTTCCGAAATCGACCGATTTCGTGGTGAACACTTTCCGCCCGGCGTTACCCCGCCCGCAGGGAGGCCAACGTGAAGACCCGAGCGCGCCGCGCCGCCATCGCGCTGAGCGCCATCGCCATCGGTGCCGCCGCGCTTACCACCACCGGCGGCACCGCAGCCCCGAAGCAGCCGCAGTCACCCGCCGAGCTGCTCAAGAAGATGACGCTGGAAGAGAAGGTCGGCCAGCTGTTCGTCACCTACGCCTACGGCCGCACGGCGGACACCGCGCACCCGCAGAACCAGGCGGAATTCGGGGTCGACACCCCGGCGCAGGTGGTGCAGAAGTACCACCTCGGCGGCATCATCCACTTCGCCTGGACCGACAGCCTCTACGACCCCAAGCAGATCGCCGAGCTGTCCAACGGCCTGCAGGGCGCCGCGCTCAACTCCGGCGCGAAGGTGCCGCTGCTGATCTCGACCGATCAGGAGCAGGGGCAGGTCACCCGGATCCTGGAACCCGCCACCCAATTCCCGGGCAACATGGCGCTCGGCTCCGGCCGCAGCACCGATGACGCGGTCCGCGCGGCCGCGATCACCGGGCAGGAACTGCGGGCGATGGGTCTGAACCAGAACTTCGCGCCGAGCGGCGACGTCAACGTCAACGCGGCGAACCCGGTGATCGGGGTGCGGTCGTTCTCCTCCGACCCGGCACTGGCCGCGCAGCTCACCGCCGCGCAGATCCGCGGCTACGAGGACTCGGCGAAGCCGGGCGAGACGGTGTCGGCCGCGGTCAAGCACTTCCCCGGGCACGGCGACACCAGCCAGGACAGCCACACGTCGCTGCCGGTGATCGAGCACGACCGGCAGCAGTGGGAGCAGCTGGACGCGCCGCCGTTCAAGGAGGCGATCGCCGCCGGGACCGACATGGTCATGAGCGGTCACCTCATGGTCCCCAAGCTCGACGACTCCGGTGAGCCGTCGACGCTGTCCCCGAACGTGCTCACCGGGATGCTGCGCGACGAGCTCGGCTTCAAGGGCGTGATCGTCACCGACTCGCTGAAGATGGACGGGGTGCGGGAGAAGCACCCGGACGCCGAGATCCCGGTGCTCGCGCTCAAGGCCGGTGTCGACATCATGCTGATGCCGTTCAACGTGCAGGTCGCCATCGACGGCGTGGTCAACGCGGTGCGCAGCGGCGAGCTCACCGAGCAGCGCATCGACCAGAGCGTGGAGCGCATCCTGGCGCTGAAGGCCGCGCGGGGCGTGCTGGACAACCCGTTCGTCGACGTGTCCAAAGTGGACCAGATCGTCGGGACACCGGAGCACCTCGCCGAGGCGCAGGCCATCACCGACCGCACCACGACCGTCCTGCGCAACGACGGGATGCTGCCGCTGCAGAAGCCGGGATCGATGTTCGTGGCCGGCGCCGGCGACAAGGCGACCGCCGCGCTGGCCGAACGGATCAAGGCGCGCGGGCCGCAGGCGTCGGCCCTGGCGACGGGCTTGAAGCCGACGCCGGAGCAGATCGGTCAGGCCGTCGAGGAGGCCAAGCGCAACGACGTCACCGTGGTGCTGACCAACGCCGCGTGGAGCGAGGCCAACAAGACGCAGCTCGACCTGGTCAGCGCCCTGCAGCAGACCGGGAAACCGGTCGTCGCCGTCGCCGTGCGCGACCCGTACGACGCGGCGCACGTCGACCTGCCCGGCTGGATCGCCACCTACTCGGACAAGGCGGTGGCGATGGAATCGCTGACGAAGGTGCTCTTCGGCGAGATCTCCCCGGTCGGCAAGCTGCCGGTCCCGGTGCCCGACCCCGGTCAGCCCGGTGTCGACAAGTACCCGTTCGGCCACGGCCTGAGCTGGTAGCCCGGGTGAACTCGGAAAGGGCGGGCATGGGTGTGAATCGACGGGGCTTCCTGACCGCCGCGGCGCTGACGGTGCCCGCGGCGGGCCTCGCGACGAGTTCCGCGTGCGCCGCCCCGCGGTCCACCGACCTCGGCCCGGGCGTCAAGACCGGGGCGGACGTCCTCGCCGCGCGGAACTGGCAGGACATCACCGGCCGCCGGGTCGGGGTGGTGACCAACCCGACCGGCGTGCTCGCGTCGCTGGAGCACGTCGTGGACGTCATGCACGCCAGCGGGGCGGTGGACGTGGTCGCGGTCTTCGGACCGGAGCACGGGTTCCGCGGCACGTCGCAGGCCGGCGGCTCGGAGGGCGACTACCGCGACCCGCGCACCGGCCTGCCCGTGTACGACGCGTACGGGGCCGACGCGGCGAAGCTGGCCGAGATGTTCCGCAAGGCGGGCGTCGAGCAGGTCGTGTTCGACATCGCCGACGTGGGCGCCCGCTTCTACACCTACATCTGGACGATGTTCACCGCGATGCAGGCGGCCCACCAGGTCGGAGCGGCATTCCTGGTGCTGGACCGGCCGAACCCGATCGGCTCCCGGGTCGCCGGCCCGCGGCTGGACCCGCGGTTCGCCTCGGGCGTCGGGCTGCTGCCGATCGTGCAGCAGCACGGCATGACGGTCGGCGAGCTGGCGCGGCTGTTCGACCGCGAATACCTGCCGAGCCCGCTGGAACGCCTCGACGTGATCCGCGTGGAGGGCTGGCGCGGGCGCGGCGCGGACGCCGGGCTGCCGTGGGTCCCGCCCAGCCCGAACATGCCGACCCCGGACACCGCGGCGGTCTACCCGGGGACCGGGCTGTTCGAGGGCACCGTGCTGTCCGAGGGCCGCGGCACCACCAGGCCGTTCGAGATCATCGGCGCACCCGGCATCGACTGGCGCTGGGCGGAGGAGCTCAACGCCGCCGGGCTGCCGGGGATCCGGTTCCGCGAAACCTACTTCGTGCCGACTTTCTCCAAGCACGCCAACGCAACCTGCGGCGGCGTGCAGGTCTACCGATCGGGCGAGGTCGACGCGATCGGCGCCGCCGTCGCGATGATCACCACCGCGCGCCGCCTGTACCCGCAGGTCTTCGGCTGGCGACCCGACAACATGATCGACAAGCTGTCCGGCTCGGACCGCCTGCGCACGATGGTCGACGCGGGAGCCGACGTGCCCGAGATCGTCGGCCCCTGGCAGGACGACGTGGCGGACTTCCAACGACAACGCGAGCCGTACCTGCTGTACCGCTGAGGGGGACGCGATGGGCAAGACCATTCTGGCGGCGGTCGCGCTGCTTTCGGTCACCGCGCTGGCGGGGTCCGCCACGGCGTCGCCCGGCCACGTGTACGGGCACTTCGACCGGCCGCAGGACGGCTTCGCGCCGGCCGGCACCTTGTTGTCCGACGGGAGCCCCGAAGACGTCGGGCTCGATCCCCGTCCGATCGACGCGGCACTGCAGCAGATCGCGGCCTGGACGGACAAGACGCCCGGCCGCGAGCACCCGATGTACGCGGGTGCGGTGAGCCTGCTGGCGCACGAGGGCGTCGTGGTGCGCCGTTCGGTGGCCGGGCACGAGCTGCGCTACGCGGACGGCAACGGCACCGAACTGCCTCCCGAGCAGCGGGAACCGATGCACCGCGACACGATCTTCGACGTCGCGTCGATCAGCAAGCTGTTCACCTCGATCGCGGTGCTGCAGCTGGTCGACGACGGGAGCGTGCAGCTCGACGAGCCGGTGGCCACCTACCTGCCGGAGTTCGGCGTCAACGGCAAGGAATCGATCACGGTCGAGCAGCTGCTCACCCACACCTCCGGCCTGCAGGCCGAGGCCCAGCTGTGGAAACTGCCGCCGGAGCAGCGAATCCCGTCGATCATGCAGCTCACCCCGGAACACCCGCCGGGCACCAACTACACCTACTCCGACCCGAACATGATCACGCTCGGGCTGCTGGTGGCACGCGTCTCGGGCGCCCCGCTGGACCAGGTGGTGGCGGAGCGGATCACCGGGCCGCTGGGCATGACCGACACCGGCTACAACCCGCCCGCCTCCGAGCTGCACCGCATCGCGGCGACGGAGTACGAGGCCGAGCCGCCGCGCGGCATGGTCCGCGGGCAGGTGCACGACGAGAACGCCTGGGCGCTCGGCGGCGTCGCCGGGCAGGCCGGGATCTTCTCCACCGCCGACGACCTCGCGGTGCTGGGGCAGGCGGTGCTCAACGGCGGGACCTACGGCGGCAACCGCATCCTGTCGGAGGAAGGCGTCGAGATGATGCTGACCGACTTCAACGGCGCTTTTCCCGGCAACTCGCACGGCCTGGGCTTCGAGCTGGACCAGCGCTGGTACATGGCCGGGCTCAGCGGGCCGCGGACGGCGGGCCACACCGGCTTCACCGGCACGTCGCTGGTGATCGATCCGACGTCCCGTTCCGTGGCGGTGCTGCTGACCAACCGGGTGCACCCGTCGCGGCAGTGGGGGTCGAACAACGCCGCCCGGCAGGCCTTGGCGCAGGGCATGGCCCGCGCCCTCGGCGTGGCACCGGCGCGGGGCTCGGAGTCGTGGTTCTCCGGGCAGGGCGGGACGTTGACGACGGACGTGCTGGGGCCGGTCAGCGGCCCGACGCAGGTGTCGTTCTTCGCGTTCGTGGACACCCAGCGCGACGGCGACGGCACCGACCCGCTGCTCGTGGAGTCCAGTGTGGACGATGCCGGGTGGCGGCCGGTGCCGCTGCGGGCGTCCGGTCCCGGCGCGCCCGACGAGCCGCAGGATTCGTTGGCCGGGGCCGGGCATCGGAGCTGGTGGAAGGTGCGCGGCATGGTCGACGCGAACGCCGGTCAGCAGCTGCGCCTGCGGTGGCGCTACGCGCCGGACGCGCAGTACACCGGGCGCGGCGTGAACGTGGACGGAGTGCACGTGGCCGACCGCGACGCGACGCTGCTGGACGGCGAGCTCGAGGCCGCGCGGCTCCACCCCGAGGGCTGGCTCTCCACCGGCCGCTGACGCAGGGGTCCGCAATTTCCATTGAAATTGCGGAAGTTGTCCACAGCATCCGGTGTGTCGTGTGCCCGACTCGCCGGAGGTCCGCAATTTCAATGGAAATCGAAGGTCCGATTTCCATTGAAATTGCGGTGGAACCCGGTCATGGGAGTGGGGTCCAGGTGGTGCCGGTGGGTTCGGTGGTGACCCGGCCGAACTGGACGTCCGCGAAGTGGATCCCGAAGCCGATCGTGTTCGGCTCACGGAGCTCGCGCAGCAGGTCCTGGCGCGACCTGACCGCCGCGTCGTGGTCGACGTCCGCCCACACCGGCCAGGTCGGGTTCTCGATCTGCACCGCGCTGTGCAGCGCATCGCCCAGGACGATCAGGCGCCGGCCGCCCGAGGAGATCGTGTACGAGGCATGGCCAGGCGTGTGGCCGAAGGCGGTCCGCACTCGCACGCCCGGGAAGACCTCCTGTCCATCATGGACGGTCTCCACCTGCTCGCCCAGCCGGTCCAGCATCTCCTCCGTGACGTCCGCGGCATGCTGGTCGCGGCGCTCCCACTCGCGCTCGGACAGCAGCACCCGCGCCTTCGGGAACGCTCCGTGGTGCGCCCAGCCGATGTGGTCGGTGTGCAGGTGGGTGATCGCGACGGCTTCGATCTCGTCGGGTTCGCGGCCCAGCGCGGCCAGGTTGTCCAGCAGGTCGCGGCCGTGGATCGCACCGATGGCCGGGTTCGCCGGATCGTCCGGCGAGCCCGCCGGCCCGTAACCCGCGTCGATCAGCATCGCCCGCGAACCGCTCTCGACGAGCAGCCCGCCGATGCTGGCGACCAGCTGCCCGGCCTCGTCGAGGTGCCGTGCGTGTTCGCGCCAATCGGCTTCGGTCGTCCCCGGGAACCAGCCGCGCGGCTTGAGGCCCACGACGCCGTCCGGGACGTAGCTGACGCGCAGGTCACCGAGGTCGATCGAGCGGATTCCGGCCACGGCGTTCCAGCGTTGTGCATCGTTCATGGCACAAGAACTTACAACTTTAACTATTAAAATTGCAACAGTTCTAGCTTGCTAGACTTGCCGCATGGACGAGCCGATGGCCGCACGCGAGCTCTGCAGCCTGATCAGCGAGCTCGCGCACAACATCGACGAGCACGTGCGCGGCTGCGTCGCCGACACCGACCTCACCGCGCCCCAGGCGATCGCGCTGCGCGAGCTGAGCGAGCCGCTGACCATGCGCGAGCTCGCCGACCGGATGCACTGCGCGACGTCGAACGTGACCTTCGTGGTCGACCGGTTGGAGAAGCAGGGCCTGGTCACCCGGCAGCCGCACCCGCGCGACCGCCGCGCCAAGCAGCTCACCCTGACCACCGAAGGCGAGCGGCAGCGGGCGAACATCATCGACCGCTTCTCGGTGAACACCCCGCTGGCCGGGCTCACCCAGGCGGACCAGCAGGCCCTGCACGACCTCCTCCGGCGGGCCCTCGCCGACCGCTAGCGGCGGGCCGCCGTTCGAGTCGCGGGGCGGGTCGCGGGCGGGCAGGGTCGTACCGCAGCCGCAAATCGTTCGGAGGGAGTCGAAGTGTCGGCGATTCCGCAGGACCGCGAGGAAATCCTGAACAAGCGCGCCTTCGCCCACGTGGCCACCATCGGGCCGCACGGCGAACCGCAGTCGAGTCCGGTGTGGATCGACTGGGACGGCCAGTACCTGAAGTTCAGCCAGACCAAGACGCGGCAGAAGTACCGGAACCTCAAGCGGGAGCCGCGCATCGCCATCTCCGTGCACGACCCGGACCAGCCCTATCGGTACGTGGAGGTGCGCGGCAAGGTCGCCAAGATCGAGGACGACCCGGACCGCACGTTCATCAACAAGATGGCGAAGAAGTACCTCGACGAGGACGAGTACCCGTGGCCCCGGCCCGGCGAGGAGCGCGTGGTGGTCTACGTCGAACCGGAGCACTCGACGAAGCAGTGACGGCGGAGGGCGCGATTTCGCGCGGAATCGCGCCCGCCCCGGTCACGTCGGCGGGAGGACGTGGGTGCCGGTCCGGTCCGTGGTCAGGCAGAGGGAGCAGATGATCGTGTCCGGGACCGCGGAGGCCAGCACGTCCGGGCGCTCGAAGGTCTGGTCGCAGACGTCGCAGGTGTAGGCGGTGTCCACCGGGGTGCCGTCGGCGTCGAAACGCGGTTCCGGGATGCCGTCGTCAGTGCGCCGCAGGTAGTAGCGGCCCCGCGTGACCGCCGCCAGCAGCGGTGTCAGCACCGCCGCGATGGCCACCGCCGCGATCGGCGAGTACGGCTGGACCGCCGCGCCGAACGCGCCGAAGTACATCGCGATCGAGAAGCCCGCCGAGGCCAGGAACGCCACCACCCCGACCGGGTTCACCGCGTGCAGCATGCCGCGGCGGAACTCCGGCTCCTTCGGCGACAGCCCCAGCACGTACTTGTTGATCAGGATGTCGGTGGCCACCGTGACCACCCACGCGATCGCGCAGTTCGCGTAGAAGCTGAGCACCGAGTTCAGGAAGGCGAACATGTTCGCCTCCATCAGGACGAGCGCCACCAGCAGGTTCAGCAGCACGAACACGATCCGGCCCGGGTACCGCCTGGTGATCCGGGTGAAGGAGTTGGTCCAGGTCAGCGAGCCGGAGTAGGCGTTGGTGACGTTGATCTTCACCTGGCTGAGCACCACCAGCACCACCGCCAGCGGGATCGCCAGCCAGGCGGGCAGGAACAGCTCGTAGATGCCCATGAACTGCTGCACCGGCTCGGTGGCCGCCGCGCCCGCCACGCCCATGATGAAGAACGCCAGGAAGGCCCCGGTGGCCTGCTTGACCGCGCCGAAGACGACCCAGCCCGGGCCCGCCACCAGCATCGACGCCCACCAGGACCGCTTGTTCTCGGCGGTGCGCGGCGGCATGAAGCGCAGGTAGTCGATCTGTTCGCCGATCTGCGCCATCAGCGACAGCGCCACCCCCGCGCCGAGCATCACCGACGCGGCGTTGAGCCCGCCGCCTGCCGCCCCGCCGAACGCCAGCCACGAACTCACCGAGCCCGGGTCGACGACCACCAGGTAGCCGATCGGGCCGACCATCAGCAGCAGCCACAGCGGCGTCGTCCACACCTGCAGCTTGCTCAGCGCCTTCATCCCGTAGATGACCAGCGGCACCACGACCAGCGTCGTGATCAGGTAGCCGAGCCACGGCGGCACGCCGAGCCCGACTTTCAGGCCCTGCGCCATGATCGCGCCCTCGGTGGCGAAGAAGATGAACGTGAAGCTGCCGAAGATCACGCTGGTCAGTACCGAGCCGTAGTAGCCGAAGCCGGCGCCGCGGGTGATCAGGTCGAGGTCGATGTTGTAGCGCGCGCCGTAGTACGCCAGCGGCAGCCCGGTGACGAAGATGATCACGGCCGCGACCAGGATCGCGACCAGCGCGTTGAGCGTCCCGTAGCCGAGCCCGATGCCCGCGCCGATGGAGAAGTCGGCGAGGTAGGCGATGCCGCCGAGCGCCGTCGTCGCCACCACGCCCGGCTTCCACCGGCGGTAGCTGCGCGGGGCGAACCGGAGGGTGTAGTCCTCCAGCGTCTCCCGCACCGCCTGGTCCTTCGTCTCCGCCGCGACCATCCGCTGCCTCCCGTCGAACGCACGAGCGGAAGGCAGTGTTCGGCATCGATGTTTCGAGCACGGGCGGGGCGCGTTTCCGGATCATGACGCCGGGTGTGAATCGCATCGTCGCAGCGTCGGACCGGGAATTACCCCTTTCGGAGTAGTTGGGTTCCGAGGCAACCTGGGTATGAGATTGCCGCGTCTTCCCCGTGGAAACCCGGAAGAGGCCCATTGACCTGCACAAGAGATGGTTAGTAAGTTTCCCACATGGTCACTGACGACACGTTCCGCGAATCGGGCGAGTCCAGCCCGCTCGTCAAGATTCGCTCCCTGCTGCCCGGCCTGGCGCGGGCGGAGCAGCGCGTGGCCAACATCGTGCTCGCCGACCCCGCGTCGATAGCCCGGCGCAGCATCACCGAGGTCGCCGAGGCCGCGGGCACCAGCGAAACCACCGTCACGCGGTTCTGCAAGGCGATCGGCGTCGGCGGCTACCCGGACCTGCGGATCGCGCTGGCCGCCGACACGGCGCGCACGTCCGTCCGCGACCGCGAGCTGGGCAGCGACATCGCCCCGGACGACGACCTCGGGCAGATCATCGAGAAGGTCGGTTACGCCGACGCGAAGGCGGTCGAGGAGACCGCCGGGCAGCTGGACGCCGCGATCCTGCAACGGCTCGTCGACGACGTCGCCACCGCCCGCCGCATCGACGTCTACGGCGTCGGCGCCAGCGCGTTCGTCGCGCTCGACCTGCAGCAGAAGCTGCACCGCATCGGCCTGACGTGCTTCGCGTGGGCCGACACGCACAACGCGCTGACCTCGGCCGCAGTGCTGCGGGAAGGCGACGTCGCGATCGGCATCTCGCACACCGGCGCCACCAGCGAGACGGTCGAGGCGCTGCGCGAAGCGCGGCGGCGCGGCGCCACCACCGCGGCGCTGACGAACTTCGCCCGCTCGCCCATCACCGAGGTCGCCGACCGCGTGCTGACCACCGCGGTGCGCGAGACCACCTACCGCTCCGGCGCCATGGCCAGCCGCATCGGCCAGCTGACCGTGATCGACTGCCTGTTCATCGGCGTCGCGCAGCGACACCTGGACCAGGCGAAGGCCGCGCTGGAGGCCACTTACGAGGCAGTGGGCGGCCACCGCCTCGACAGCCGCCCGGACCGCCGGCGGCAGAAGGAGACGTGATGCGCGACCCCGACCCGCACCCCGAGCGGGTGCTCCCGCAACTGCCGCAGGAGGCGTGATGAGCCCGGACCGCGCGGTCCGCGTGGACGCTCCCACCGAGCGCAGCAACCCCAGGACCAGGGATATCGACCTGCTGCCGACCCTGGACATCCTGCACGTGCTCAACGGCGAGGACCGGACGGTGCCGGTCGCGGTCGGCCAGGTGCTGCCCGAACTCGCCCGCGCGGTCGACATGGCCGTCGCGGCGCTGCGCGCGGGCGGCCGCGTGCACTACGTCGGCGCGGGCACCTCCGGGCGGCTCGCGGTGCTGGACGCCGCCGAGCTGATCCCGACCTTCAACGTGCCGCCGACCTGGTTCGTCGCGCACCAGGCGGGCGGCCCAGAGGCGTTCCGGCGCGCCGTGGAGAACGCGGAGGACGACGTCGATTCCGGCGCCGCCGCCATCCGGGAGGATGCCAGCGGGCTCGACTTCGTCCTCGGGCTGGCCGCGTCCGGGCGCACCCCGTACGTGCTGGGCGCGTTGGACGCCGCGCGGCAGATCGGGGCGGGAACGGCGCTGGTGACGTCGAACCCGGACGTCGGGCCGGTGCCGGCCGACGTGGTGATCGCGGTGGACACCGGGCCGGAACCGATCAGCGGGTCGACCCGGATGAAGGCGGGCACCGCGCAGAAGCTGGTGCTGACCTCGTTCTCCACCGCGGTGATGATCCGGATGGGCCGCACCTACTCGAACCTGATGGTCAGCATGCTCGCCACGAACGCGAAGCTGCGCGGCCGCACCATTGGGATCCTGCAGGAGGCGACGGGCGCCTCGGAAGAGGTGTGCTCGACGGCGCTCACGGCGGCGGACGGAGACCTCAAGACGGCGTTGGTGCACCTGCTCACCGGCGTCGACATCGAGCGCGCAGCGGCCGCGCTGGCGGTCTCCGACGGCCACGTCCGCGACGCCCTCCGCGCCGTGGAGGACTGACCGGGAGCTCCGTTTCTACTGGTCAGGGCCCGTGTGTACTTTGTGCTGCTATAGCAAAAAAGTACTCACGGGCTTTTAGCAGCGGAAACGGAGCTTCAAGCTGCTGCCATCGGCAGGTCGTAGCTGCGGCGGACGCTGGAGCCGAGGACCGCGATGTTCGCGCCGTAGATGTGGATCGAGATCGCCTTGGACGTCCCCGCGTTGCGCACCAGGTGGATGTCGCCGGGCGGCGCGAAACCGCACACCTCGCCCGGCTGGTTGGTGGCGTGCCCTGCCAGGACCAGGTGGTCGTCGCGGATCTCGTAGCGCTGCTCGTGCTCCACGCCCTCGTAAACGCCGGTGACGCACCACGAGACGTGGTCGTGCACGGGAGTCTGCTGCCCGGGCAACCACACCAGGGCGACGATCGAGAAGCTGCCGTCGGGTTCCACGTGCAGGACGTGCTGCCGGTAGTTGTCGGGATCGCCGATCCGCTGTTCCGGGCGCAACAGGTCCGGCTCGGCCAGGAACGGCCGGAGGGCTTCCTGGACCAGTTCGCCGGTTTCGGCCGCCTCGGCACCCCGCCGCACCTGTTCGCGAATCGCCCCGGCCAGTTCAGTCAGCTGCGAAGTCATGCGAATCACCTTGCCCCGACCGGAATCCGCACGTCGACCACCGAAAACTTGGTGACTCTCAAAGAAGAGCTTATGGCTCAGATGCACCGTTCGACGCGTGGCGTCCAGGCGCCGTCCGAGGTTCCGCCACCCGCGCTACGAGGCGAACTGCGTCTGGGAACAGGCTTCAGCGCATCGCGGTACCGACCCGTTCGAAGGTTTCCAGCATCAGCGCGGTTGCCGGGATTCGGTGGTGGTCGCGCAGCGCGTACGCCGACACCTGTCTGTTCGCCAGCCTCCGCACCCGTCGGCTGATCACCTTCGGGTGCCGCAGGAACGACAGCACCAGGCTGGGCATCAGCGCGATGCCGGTCCCGGCCGCGACCAGGCTCTGCACCGCGAGGTTGTCGTCCGTGGTGAAGGCGATGTCCGGCTCGAAGCCGACCGCGCCGCACTCCTGCACGAAGTGGTCGCGGCAACGCGTGCATCCGGCGATCCAGCGCTCGTCGGCGAGATCGGCCAGTTCGACCGATCTCCGCTTGGCCAGCCGGTGTCCCTTCGGCAGCACCGCGACGACGGGATCGTCCAGCACGGCTACGCCCACCAGGTCGCCGTCCAGCTGCTCCGCCACCCCCGGGTACGTGAAGGCCAGGGCGACGTCGCATTCGCCGCGCCGCAAGGTTTCCATCGAGTCAGGGGGTTCCGCCTCGATGAGCCGGATCCGCAGGTCCGGGTGGTCGCGCGCGATGTGCACGGTCGCGGCGGGCACGATCGTCGCGCTGGCACTCGGGAAAGAGCAGATGCGCAGGTTTCCCACGCGCAGCTGTCGGATCGCCGCGATCTGGTTCTGCGCGGCGTCGAGGTCGCGCAGAACAGATGCGGCGTGGCGGGCCAGCACCTCACCCGCTTCGGTCAACCGCATGGTCCGGCCGGCGCGGGTGAAAAGCGGTGTGCCGACGGTGCGTTCCAGCGCGCGCATCTGCTGGCTCACCGCGGGCTGGCTGTAGCCGAGCCGCCGAGCCGCGCCGGAGTAAGAGCCGGTCTGCACCACCTCGTGGAACATCCGGATGTACCGCGGATCGACCATGCAGAAAATCTCTCACGTTCGCCTGGATCGCGGCACTGCCGATACGGCGCTTCAAGCCGCCCGAACGGCCGAACCGCGCAACTCCCCGAGCTGATCGCGCAGCTGATCACGCACCCGCGTCAAGTCGTCGATCCGCTGCTGGACCAGCGCCAGCCGCTGCTCGAACACGTCGATCTTGGGCGTGCGGTCGGCGCAGGTGTGCACCGGATCGGCCAGGCATCCGTCGATGAGCCGCAGGTCTGCGGAGGTGAGTCCGGCGGCGAGCAGGAGCTGGATGTTCGCCACCACCGTGACCGCGTCCGAGCCGTAAACCCGGTAGCCGTTCGCCGAACGCTCCGGCCGCAGCAAGCCCTGCTCCTCGTAGTAGCGCAACGCCCGCGTCGTGGCGCCGGTGGCGTCGGCCAACTCACCGATCCGCATGCCGCCTCCCCTGGTCCGGATCGACGGTAAACCTTGACGCCAGCATGAAGGTCAAGCCCCCGGTTCCAGCGCGACCACCGGGATGAGCCGCGCTGTCCGCTCCTGGAAGTCGGCGAACTGCACTCCTTCGAACGCTCCGCCGACCTCGCCGCGGTTCGCGCGGAACTCCCGGATCACCTCCCGATTCACGTCGTTCACCGCGACACCTCGACCATCCGCCGGTCACCGGCTGATTCGACCACTGCGATCACCAGGGCCAGCACAGCGAGCACCCCGCCAGCCACCGGAACCATCCACAGTGGAAAGCCGTGCCCGATCAACCGCCCGCCGAACCAGCCCCCGGCGGTGATGCCGAGGTTGAACGCGGAGCTCTGCACGGTGAGCGCGAGCGTTCTGGCCTGTTGCGATGCGACGGCGAGCAGCCTGGTGTTCACCACCGGGATCACCGCGTAGTAAGCGGCACCGAAGGCGAACAACGCCGCGACGGTGAGCGGCTTGTTCGCGGCAACGGACCCCAACAGCAGCAATGCGGCAGCGAGCGAGGCGAGCGCGCCGCAGATCGCCGGCATCAGGGCGCGATCGGCGAGCCTCCCGCCGAGCACGTTGCCCGCGGTGCCACCGATCCCGAAGACCAGCAGCAAGGCGGTGACGGTCATCGGCCCGAAACCGGTGACGTCCGTGAGCATCGGGGTGATGTAGGTGTAGGCGGTGAACGCGGCGGCGGCTCCCAGCGCCGTCATCGCGACCGTGACCTGCACCCTGCGATCACCGAGCACGCGCAGTTCTGCGAGCCGTCCGGCAACGGCCCGCTGCCCGGTCGGCAGCAGCAGCCGCAACAGCGCCGTCGCGGCGAGCGTCAATGCGGCCAATGCCCAGAACATCGCCCGCCAGCCGAGCCACTGGCCAACCGCGGCGCCGATCGGCAACCCGATGACCGTCGCCAAACTGAGCCCCAACGACACTCTCGCCACCGCCGACGCACGCCTTTCTGGTGGCACGAGATCCACGGCGACGCCGAAGAACAGCGGCATCAGCGCGGCATGCGCCAAGGCCGCCAACACCCGGGAACCGACCAGCAACGGGAAGGACGGCGACAACGCCGCGACCACGTTGCCCCCGGCGAACAGCAGCATCAGCGCGAGCACGAGCGGCTTGCGGGCAAGACCTCCGGTCGCCAGCGCGAGCACCGGCCCGCCCACCACGACCGTCAGTGCGAACATGCTGATCAGCATGCCTGCGATCGGCAGCGGGACGCCGACCTCAGCGGCGATCTCCGGCAGCAGGCCCGCAAGCATGATCTCGCCGGTACCGAGGATGAAGGCGCAGCCGGTGAGCACCAGCAGAAGCAGGCCTGGGCGGGGTTCCGTTGCACTCATGGCACCGAGCGTCCGCGTTCACGCCAGGCGTGAAGGTCAACCCGGCGTGAGCAGGACCACTCGCACCATCAGCGTCCCTTGTGAACGAAAGAGGGCGCCGACCTCGACCGGCGCCCTTGCCCGCGAGTCAGTCCGGGAGGCCGGCGGCGACGTTGCGGTAGGCGTCGGCGACCAGGCTCCAGAAGCCCTCGGAGTCGAGGGTCGTGGCGACGTCGGCGTTGTGGACGTCGGCCGGGGCCCGGAAGTCCGTGACCGTCATGCCCGAGGTGAACCGGCCCTGAGTTTCGACGTCGACGCGGGCCGGCACCGTCTCGAACAGCCCCGGGTCGATCACGTAGGCGACCGCGCACGCGTCGTGGATCGCCGGGCCCTCGTCCTGGTAGCTGATGTGGCTGCCGTAGAAGTCCAGGCACGGCGTGATCAGCTCGGACTCCAGCCGGCCGAGCCCGGCGAACCGCGCGCGCACCGCGGCGTTCGCCCGCGCCTGGTAGGTCAGGTCCAACCCGATCATCACCGTCCGCCAGGGCGCGTTGAACGCGACGGCGGCGCCCTCGGGATCGGCGAGGATGTTGAACTCGGCGGCCGGGTTGGTGTTGCCGCGGGTGTAGGAGCCGCCCATGATCACGAACTGCCCGGCCCACTCGGCGATCCGCGGCTCCTTGCGCAGCGCGAGCGCGATGTTGGTGAGCGGCCCGACCGCCACCAGGCTGATCTCGCCGGGCGCGGCGGCCAGGGTGTCGATGATGAAGTCGACGGCGTGCCGGCCGCTCAGCTCCGACTTCGGCTCCGGCAGCACGACGCCGCCGAGACCGGTGTTCCCGTGCACGTCCCCCGCGGTCCGCGGCTCGCGCACCAGCGGCCGCCCGGCGCCGCGCGAGACCGGGGCGTCCATGCCGTAGTAGTCGTGCAGCCGCAGGGCGTTGTCGGTGGTGTGCTCCAGCTCGACGTTGCCGCCGACGGTCGTCACGCCGACCACGTCCAGCTCCGGGCTGCCGTGCGCCAGCGCCAACGCCAGCGCGTCGTCGATGCCCGGATCGCAGTCGATCAAAATCTTCTTCACGCCGTGTCCCTCGCCTCTAGAGGCTGTTGTGGATGTCGTGGGGTTTTGTCTTTGAAGCGGCGCAGCCGCTTAGCCCACCTACGCAACTCGCACCGCCGCGCAAAACGCGTTTGGAGACAGGCTCTCTAGCCCTCGCGGGAAGTTCAGCCTTCCTGGACGGCGTCGGCGATCGACTTCGCCTCGCGCGCCCCGGCCTCCAACGCCTTGCAGCAGTACACGATCCAGGCCGCAACCGCGTCGATCTCGCCGGTGGCGAAGCCGAGGGCCAGCTCGGCGTACTCCTCCTGCCGCCGGAAGTACGCGACCTCGGGAACCACCAGGCCCTTCGGGTCCAACCCGCTGCCGATCACGCTCAGCCGCGCCGCGGCCCGCGCGATCACGCCGTCGGCGGTGCCGAACGGCTGCAGCGCGAGGAGCTCGCCGTGCACGACGGCGGCCAGCACCGGGCCCGGGCCCTGCGCCTCCCGGTCGGTGATGATCTCGGCGAGCAGGTCGAGCCGCTCGGCGATCACCGGGTCGGCCTGCGGGCGGCCGAGCAGGTCCGGGTCGTCGACCAGGTCCGCGGCCGCGAGCACGTGCATCCGGGCCAGCGCCTGCCGCGGCGCGCGCTGCCAGGTGGGCAGCAGCGTGCCCATCGCCTCGGCGATCCGCAGCGAGCCGGCCAGCAGCGGGTCGGTGACCTCGCCGGACTCCGGGATCTCGGCCGCGCCACCAGCGATGGCCGCCGATGCGCGAGCCGCCCGGACCGACGCCTCGGCCGCGGTGGCGGGCCAGCCGCGCCGGTTGGCCGGGTGCCGGTGCACCTCGTCGATCGCCGCGCGGGCGGCGGTCACGGCGTCGGCGACGCCGTCCAGCTCCAGCAGCGGCACCAGCGATGGCTTCTCGTTCACGCCCGACGACGCTACCGGCACGCCATCACCCCTTCGCCCGGTCGCGCTGCGACATGTGACACAGTGACCGCGCTGCCGCCCTGCGTAATGCGGCGATATCGGACCGTATTGCCGGATTGGTCTGAACCATTTGGACGAACCCTCTGTTGCAGTGAGCCCGATCGCATTACGGTTCCCATAGCACTGACATCCCCGCACCAGGGAGGTTCTCGGCAATGACCCAGCCCGACGGGCAGAGCAACACGCTCGACAACCTGCTCACCGAAAGCAGGGCATTCCCGCCGTCCCAGGAATTCGCGGCGCAGGCCAACGCCACGTCGGCGCTGTACGAGGAAGCCTCGGCCGATCGGGAGGCGTTCTGGGCGAAGCAAGCCGAGCGGCTGGCCTGGGACACCAAGTGGGACCAGGTCCTGGACTGGTCGAACGCGCCGTTCGCGAAGTGGTTCGTGGGCGGCAAGCTGAACGTGGCCTACAACTGCGTGGACCGCCACGTCGAGGCGGGCAACGGCGACCGGGTCGCGATCTACTGGGAGGGCGAGCCCGGGGATTCCCGCGAGATCACCTACGCCGAGCTGCAGCGCGAGGTCTCCCGCACCGCCAACGCGCTGGCGGCGCTGGGCGTGGGCGCCGGGGACCGGGTCGCGATCTACCTCCCAATGCTGCCCGAAGCGATCTTCTCGATGCTGGCCTGCGCCCGGCTCGGCGCCATGCACAGCGTGGTCTTCGGCGGGTTCTCCTCGGAGGCGCTGCGCACCCGGATCAACGACGCCGAGGCCAAGGTCGTCATCACCTCCGACGGCCAGTACCGGCGCGGCAAGCCCATGCCGCTGAAGGCCAACGTCGACGAGGCCGTCGCGGAGACCCCCAGCGTCCAGCACGTGCTCGTGGTGCGCCGCACCGGCGGCGAGGTGGCCTGGGACGACTCGCGCGACAAGTGGTGGGACGACGTCGTCGCCGGCCAGCCGGACGTGCACACCCCGGAAGCCTTCGACGCCGAGAACCCGCTGTTCATCCTCTACACCTCGGGCACCACCGGACGCCCCAAGGGCATCCTGCACACCTCCGGCGGCTACCTCACCCAGGTCGCCTACACGCACCACAACGTCTTCGACCTCAAGCCCGAGTCCGACGTGTTCTGGTGCACCGCGGACATCGGCTGGGTCACCGGCCACAGCTACATCGTCTACGGCCCGCTGGCCAACGGGGCCACGCAGGTCGTCTACGAGGGCACCCCCAACGCGCCGCACGAGGGCCGGCACTGGGAGGTCGTGCAGAAGTACGGGGTGACGATCTACTACACCGCCCCGACGACCATCCGCACCTTCATGAAGTGGGGCGCGGAGATCCCCGCCAAGTACGACCTGTCCTCCCTGCGCCTGCTGGGGTCGGTCGGCGAGCCGATCAACCCCGAGGCCTGGATCTGGTACCGCAAGAACATCGGCGGCGACCGCACGCCGATCGTGGACACCTGGTGGCAGACCGAGACCGGCGCGATCATGATCTCGCCGCTGCCCGGCGTCACCGCCGCCAAGCCCGGCTCCGCGCAGCAGCCGCTGCCCGGCATCTCGGCCAAGGTCGTCGACGAGACCGGCACCCAGGTCGGCAACGGCGGCGGCGGGCTGCTGGTCCTCGACGAGCCGTGGCCGTCGATGCTGCGCGGCATCTGGGGCGACGACGAGCGCTACCGCGACACCTACTGGTCGAAGTTCGCCGACCTGGGCTTCTACTTCGCCGGTGACGGCGCCAAGTACGACGACGACGGCGACATCTGGCTGCTGGGCCGGGTGGACGACGTCATGAACGTCTCCGGGCACCGCATCTCCACCACCGAGGTCGAGTCCGCCCTGGTGTCGCACCCCAACGTCGCCGAGGCCGCCGTGGTCGGGGCCTCCGACCCCACCACCGGCCAGGGCATCGTCGCGTTCGTGATCCTGCGCGGCGGCACCGACGACACCGCCAGCGGCGAGGCCGCGCTCAAGGAGCTGCGCGAGCACGTCTCCCACGAGATCGGCCCGATCGCCAAGCCCCGCCAGATCATGGTCGTGCCCGAGCTGCCCAAGACGCGCTCCGGCAAGATCATGCGGCGGCTACTGCGCGACGTCGCGGAGAACCGCGAGGTCGGCGACGTCACCACGCTCGCCGACTCGTCCGTCATGTCGCTGATCTCCAAGGGCCTGAACAAGTCCAGCGACGACTGACCGGCACGTCCGACACGCCAGGGGCGCCCTCCCGCACGGAGGGCGCCCCTGTTGCGTCCGCGACCTCTCTGATTCGCACACGGCGCTTTGACCTGGGAGGACGCCTTCCCGATCTTGTTTGCGCCGACAATCACACGCGCTGCGGATGTTAGGATTCCAGCAAAGGTGTGCCGGGAAGACTGGTCGGCGTCGCAGTTCGTGCTATCCGCGATCGGAGCCGCCAGTGTCGAAAGCCGCCCGCAACCAGTCCCAGCCCGCCAAGTCGGCTCGAACCTTCGACTTCGGCTCCTACCTGCGGACCGAAACCGTCGGCGGCGTGGTCCTGCTGGCCGCGACCGCCCTCGCGCTGCTGCTGGCGAACTCCCCCGCGGCCGGGATCTACCACGCGGTCCGCGACTTCGAGATCGGGCCGCAGTTCCTGCACCTGGGCCTGTCCGTCGGCGACTGGGCCAAGGACGGCCTGCTCGCGATCTTCTTCTTCGTCGCCGGGCTGGAGCTCAAGCGCGAGCTCGTGGTCGGCGAGCTCTCCAACGTCAAGAACGCGCTGCTGCCCGTGATCGCCGCGATCGGCGGCATGATCGTGCCCGCAGCGCTCGCCTTCGCGATCGGCCACGGCGCGCCCGGCGCGCACGCCGCGTGGGCGATCCCGGTCGCGACCGACATCGCCTTCGCCCTGGGCGTGCTGTCGCTGACCGGCTCCTGGATGCCCACCGCGGCGCGGGTGTTCCTGCTCAGCCTCGCCGTCGTCGACGACCTCGGCGCGATCGTCGTGATCGCCGTGCTGTTCACCGACGGGCTCAGCGTGCTCGCGCTGCTCGCGGCGGTCGTGCTCTGCGTCGTCTACTGGTACCTGCAGCGCAAGCGGGTCACCACGCCGTGGCTGTACGTGCCGCTGGCCGTGGCCACCTGGATCGCGGTGCACACCAGCGGCATCCACGCGACGATCGCCGGCGTGGCGCTCGGGCTGCTCACCCGCGTCCGGCGCGACCCGCACGAGCCGGCTTCGCCGGCGATGCGCCTGGAGCACCGGCTCCAGCCCTGGTCGGCCGGGCTGATCGTGCCGGTGTTCGCGTTCTTCGCCGCGGGCGTGCCCGTGGACGGCGAGGCGCTGGCGGCGATCCGCGAGGACCGGGTCGCGATCGCGGTGATCGTCGGCCTGGTGGTCGGCAAGCTGATCGGCATCTTCGGCAGCTCCTTCCTCGCGGTCAAGCTGGGCATCGGCGCGAAGCCGGAATCGGTGCAGTGGCGCGACATGGCGGCGCTGGCGATGCTCGGCGGCGTCGGCTTCACGGTCAGCCTGCTGATCGCCGACCTGTCGCTGACCGGCGCGGCGGCGGAGCGGGCCAAGGCCGCGGTGCTGATCGCCTCCGCCATCGCATCGCTGCTAGCAGCGGCGGTGCTGCTGCGCCGCGGCCGCAAGATCAAGAACGGCGACGGCGCCGACGACGCCTGAACTCCACGTCCAGCCCCGGGAGACCGCAGTTTCAATTGAAACTGCGGGCCCGAGGCCCGGCACGAGGTTTCCATTGAAACTGCGGGACGCCTGGCCCGGCGGGTCACTCGCGGGTAACGCACCGCGAGTCGCCCGGTGGCGTGCTGATCGCGCGTGGCACGATGGGGCACGTGAACAGCGCCCAGAAGAGCACCAACGGCAGCCGTGACGGTGCGGGGTGGACCGCGGTCACGTCCATCCCGCTGTCCGAAGAGGGCACTGCTCCCGACGGGCAGTCCATCGGCGCGTTGGTACGCGATGCCACGACGCACCTGTCCACACTGGTCAGGTCCGAGGTCGAGCTGGCCAAGACCGAGCTCGCCGGCGAGATGAAGAAGGCCGTCAAGGGCAGCGTCTACTTCGTCCTCGCGCTGACCGTGCTCGGCTTCAGCCTGTTCTTCCTGTTCTTCACGCTGGCCGAGGGGCTGGCCCAGCTCGGCCTGTGGCGCTGGGCGGCCTTCGGCATCGTGTTCCTGGTGATGCTGCTGGTCGCGGGCCTGCTGGCGCTGCTCGGCTACATGCGGGTGCGCAAGATCCGGGCGCCGAAGCGCACCATCGAAACGCTCAAGGACACCTCGAAGATCGCCAAGCGCCAGCACACCGAGGAATCCCCGGCCGCATCCTGACGCTCCCGCTGGTCACCGGGCCACGCGCCCGTTGATCAGCTGTCGAGGCGGTTCGCGAGGCTCCATGCGTCGTGGCGGCGAAGCCCCTTGGCGCGCCGTTTTCGCGCGAGAACGACGCCCAGCGCGCTTCCCGGCGCGGCCTCTTCAGCGCCTCCGAAGTACTCACCGCCCAGTGCCTGCAAGACCTCCCGCTCGCGCGGGTCAGCTGGTGCAGGGGCCGGTGTCGACCTCCGCGGTCAGATTCGGGGCCGCCGCGACCTCGTCCGCCACTTCCTTCGCCGTGAGCGCGAAGCCCGTTTCCGGGTCGTCCACCGCCGCTCCGAAGACCACGCCCACGACCTTGCCGGACGGGTCGATCAGCGGCCCGCCGGAGTTCCCGCTCTGCACCCGGCCTCGCACCGTGTACACGTCGCGGACCACGGTGTTCGCGTCGTAGATGTCCGGGCCGCGCAGCCTGATCTGCTCCCGTATGCGGCCCGCCGACGCCGTGTAGGGCCCGTCCAGCGGATAGCCCAGGGCGATCACGTCGTTGCCCGGGCTGGCCGGTCCCGGCACGAAGGTCATCGCGTCCGCGTCCAGGTCCGGCACCGCCAGGATCGCGACGTCCACGTCCGGCTTGTAGAGCACGACCTCCGCGTCGAACTCGCCGCGACCGATCTCGATCGCCACCCGGTCGGTACCCGCGACCACGTGCGCGTTCGTCATCACCCGGTGCGGCGAGATCACGAAGCCGGTGCCCTCCAGCGCCCGCGCGCAGGACGTGGCCCGGCCCCGGACCTTCACCACGCTGGTCCGCGCGTTGCGCACCGCCTGGCTGTTGGCCAGCGCCATGTCCGGCGGCGCGATCTCCGCGACCGGGGTCTCCGAGAAGGGCTCCAGCGCCTGCGGGAAACCGGACACCCCGAGCATTTCGCGCAGGTCGTCCGGCAGCGCCTTGGCCGAGGCGGGCATCACCGAGTTCACCGCGGTCAGCACCTTCGACCGGCTTATCGCGGCCGCGAGGCCGGGCAGCGCCGACGCCGACGTGAACGGCAGCGCGATCAGCCACGCCACCACGAGCACCGCGACGAACTGCAGGACCGCGCCGAGCGCGTTGTCCACGCCGGTCAGCTTCGGGGAGGTGATCCGGTCCCGCAGTTCCCGGCCGGCCCACATGCCGAAGGTCTCGCCGAAGGCGACCAGCAGCACCACGATTCCGACGCCGAAGGCGAGGCGGGCGACCGGGCTGTCCAGGCGGTCCAGGATCAGCGGCGCCACCTTGAGGCCCACCACCGCGCCGATGAACACGCCCAGGAACGAGAACAGCGCGGTGACCAGGCCGCTGCGGGCCCCCGACACCGCGGCGAGCAGCGCCAGCAGCACCACCAGCAGGTCGACCCAGTTCACCCGCTCACCTCAATCTCGCCGACGATCGGCGGCGCACCACGGTCCCACAACCCGTCCTCGAAGCGGTCCCGCGCGTGCTGGAAGACGAGAACAGGTTCTCAAACCGTTCACGAACGCCCGAAGCCGATGTCCTCGGCCTCCTCCGCGGCCCGCCACGCCTCGTCGAGTTCTCGCACGTCGGCGCGGTTCCAGCGACGCGACCAGCCGGCCAGGTCCAGCAGCCCCGACAGCAGGCCGCCGGTGAAACCCCACACCAGCATCCCGGGCACCAGGAACGCCGGGCTCGCGTGCCGACCGGTCAGCTCCACCCGCAGCCGGTTCGCCGGATCGGTGAGCCAGGAGATCGGCACCCTGGCCACCGCCGCCGTCTCGCCGGGATCCACCGGCGAGACCGGGGACGGCTCGGCCCAGTGCGCCAGCACCGGGGTCACCCGGAAGCCGCTGTGCGCCACGTGCAGTTCCGGCAGCGTCGCCACCGGGCGGACGCCCTCCGGCCGCAACCCCACCTCCTCGACGGCTTCCCGCAGCGCGGCGTCGACCGGCCCACGATCGACATCGTCGAGCGAGCCACCCGGGAAAGCAACCTGGCCGGGATGCGAGCTCAGCCCGTCGGCGCGGCGCAGCAGCAGCACGTCCGGGCCGTCGGTGCCCTCACCGAAGAGCACCAGCACCGCGGCCGGGCGGGCCTCCGCCGGCGGGTTCTCGCGCGGCCAGCCGAAGTGCCCCGGATCGAGGTCGGCGGACCGCTCGACCAGGCCGCGCAGCCAGTCGGGCAGCTCCGCCGGGTCGACCAGCGGGCCCGTTCGCGGCGGGTTCACCGGGCGCTCCCCAAGGTCCGGTCGACGGCGGCTCGGATCTCCTCCGGGCTCTTGAACGCGACCGGCGGATCGATGCGGCGCACCTCGCCGGAGGCGGTCACCACGTAGCTGATCGGCAGCACGTTCGGCGCCTTCAGCGCGGCCCTGATGCGGTTGTCCCCGTCATGCACGTTGGGGAAGTGAACGCCCAGCTGGGTCAGAAGGTCAAGACCGTCCGCCGGATCGCTCTGCACCTGGACGCCGAGCACCCGGATCGCGCCCGGCTGCTCGGCGTAGGCCTGCAGCGCGGGCAGCTCGGTGCGGCACGGCGCGCACCAGGTCGCCCAGAGGTTGATCAGCGTCGGTCCACCGGCGACGGCGGAGCCCGCGTCGGCGGGCCGCCCGTCGGCCAGGCAGCTGCCGGTGATCCCGGCCAGCTCCGCCGGGCCGCCTTCGGCCGCCGGGCAGGGCTGAAGCGCCGCCGCCGCTCGCTGCGCGGGGTCGATGGCGCGGGCCGCCGGCGGCGGAGCGGGCGCGGCGGTCTGCTCCTGCTGCTGGTCGGCGTCGCGCGGCCAGAGCGCGATCACGCCGACCACGGCGAGCACGAGCACCACGATCGTCCAGCGGATCTCGTTGCCGTAGGCGCGCAGGTTCACGCCACCGGCTCCTTCGCCGTGGCCTGTTCGACGGTGCTCTCCGGGACCTCGTCGACGACCCCGGCCAGCGCCAGCAGCCGCGGCGTCTCCGGGCCGCGGACCAGCTTCGCCGCCGGGGCGGGTTCGGTCGGGCCCAGCCCGTACGACGGGCAGTCCTTGGCCAGCAGGCAGGCGCCGCAGGCGGGCTTGCGGGCGTGGCAGACGCGGCGGCCGTGGAAGATCACCCGGTGCGAGAGCATCGTCCACTCCTTGCGCGGGATCAGCTCGCCGATGGCGTGCTCGACCTTGACCGGGTCCTCCTCCTCGGTCCAGCCCCAGCGCCGGACCAGCCGCCCGAAGTGGGTGTCCACCGTGATGCCCGGGACGTCGAAGGCGTTGCCGAGGATCACGTTGGCCGTCTTCCGGCCGATGCCCGGCAGCTTGACCAGCTGGTCCAGCTTCCGCGGCACCTCGCCGTCGTACTTCTCCACCAGCGCCGCGCCCAGGCCCATCAGCGACGCGGCCTTGTTCCGGTAGAAGCCGGTGGAGCGGATCATCTCCTCGAGCTCGGTGCGGTCGGCCCCCGCGTAGGCGGCGGCCGTCGGGTAACGCCGGAACAGGGCCGGGGTGACCTCGTTGACCCGCTTGTCGGTGCACTGGGCGGACAGGATCGTGGCGACCGCCAGTTCCAGGGGCGTCTCGAAGTCCAGCTCGCAGTGCGCGTCCGGATACGCCTCGGCCAGCGCCCGCAGCATCCGGCGGGCTCGCCGGACCAGCCCCAGCCGGGTCTCACCGCCCGAGCCGGCGGCGGCACTCTTGCGCTTGTTCCGAGCCAGGTCTGACACCCCACCAGACTACGGATCCGATCGCCTCGACCAACCGGCCGCACCGGCGCGGCTCCCGGCCACCAGGGCGTGTCGGACGCAGGGGGTCTTGCGCAGCCGGATAGGCTGCGCTGCGACACGGTCCGGGCACCCCACCGGACCATGGGCACCGACCGTCACCAAAGGTGGTCGGATCGTCACGCTCGCCGGGAACCCGACCCCGGTTGCACCCGCCCCGAAGGTATGAGCGAGGATTTAACTCATGATGGCTGCCTGGTTCGTCATCGTCGTGCCGCTCGTGATCATGTTCTTCACCCTCTTCATGGAGCGCGTGGAGGCTCGCCTGCGGCACGTGGCGGTGCAGGAGAACGAGGTGGAGGAGCTGCTGGAGAACGCTCGCCCCGACGAGGTGCGGGCGCTGTTCCGGCAAGGTATTGGACGCGCGCTGGAGTTGTTCCAGCTTCGCAGGGTGGGACGCGCCGGTAGGCTGCGTACTCGCCGTTCCCGCGACCAGTCTTAGAATTTACTGGTAGTGATCGGCGGCACACCGCTAGATTCGCACTCGCGGGTCCGGCACCACAGACAGCCGCCGCGTCTCAACATGGAGGGACGAGGTGGACGAGACACTGGCCCGGGCCGGCATCTTCCAGGGCGTTGAGCCGGCCGCGGCAGAGGCACTGGCCCAGTCGCTGGAACCGGTCGAGTTCCCGCGAGGACACGTGATCTTCGCCGAGGGCGAGCCGGGTGACCGGCTCTACATCATTCAGTCCGGCAAGGTGAAGCTCGGACGCAAGTCGCCGGACGGCAGGGAGAACCTGCTGGCGATCATGGGCCCGTCGGACATGTTCGGCGAGCTGTCCATCTTCGATCCGGGGCCGCGCACCTCGACGGCGACCACGGTCACCGAGGTCCGCGCGCTGAGCATGGACCGGACGGCGCTGCGGCAGTGGATCGCCACTCGCCCGGAGATCGCCGAGCAGCTGCTGCGCGTGGTCGCTCGCAGGCTGCGCCGGACCAACGGCATGCTGGCCGACCTCATCTTCACCGACGTGCCGGGCCGGGTCGCCAAGGCGCTGCTGCAGCTCGCGCAGCGGTTCGGCAGCCAGGAGGCCGGCCTGCTGCGGGTCACCCACGACCTGACGCAGGAAGAGATCGCGCAGTACGTCGGCGCATCGCGGGAGACCGTGAACAAGGCGCTGGCTGACTTCGCGCACCGCGGTTGGCTGCGGCTCGAGGGCAAGAGCGTGCTCATCCTCGACCCGGAGCGGTTGGCCCGCCGCGCCCGCTGACACCAGCGACGCCGCGAACTGACGCGCGTCGGCCGACGGGTCCGGGGTTCGTTCCCGGGCTCCTCAGTCGACGCGCGTTTTTTTCGTGTCCGAAAGACAACCCACCAGTCACCTGCCCCGTGTAAACCTTGATCGGTTGACCGACAGGCTGGGGGCGACATGCACTGGATCGGCTACGTCGGGGCGGCGATGCTGCTGCTCCTCGTCATCGCGATCATCTGGGACCGGATCAAGCGCCGGCCTTCGCGGCGCCGCGCGCGCATGCAGCGCAACCGCAACTACGCCGCGCGGCGGCGGCTCAGCTCGACGAGCAGCAGCGGCACCATCGATTCCGGCACCACCTGGCACCACCACCACGGCGACTCGGGCTGGGGGCACGACTCGGGTGGCGGCTGGGACTCCGGCGGCGGCAGCGACTCCGGTGGGGGTGGCGACTCCGGCGGCGGCGGGGGCGACTGAGATTCCTTCACTTTTCGTGTCCGGGTCGCAACCCTGAGCTGGCGACGCGCGTCCAACCTGGGACCGAGGACCGGACCGAGCTGAGGGGATCGAACAGGTGGAACCGGCCTTAATCCAAGCATTGGTCCTGGTTGCCGTGGTCGCGGGCGCCGGGCTGGTCATGGCGGCGATCATCGCCTCCACGTCCAAGGACGACGGGCGTCGTCGTTCTGGCGCGACCGTGAGCTCCGCGACCTACATCGACTCGAGCAGCGATTACGGCAGCAGCGACAGCGGGAGCAGTGACGGCGGGAGCGGCTTCGGCGACAGCGGCGGCGGCTTCAGCGGCGGCGACAGCGGGGGCGGCGGCTTCAGCGGCGGTGGCGACGCCGGCGGGGGCGGTGGTGGCGGCGGGTTCTGACGCCCGCGCCTGCTCTTGGTGCATGTGAAGGGGCTGGGCGCCGCCCCCGACGCGGCGCTCCAGCCCCTTCACATGTGCGTGGTTCGTCCCCCGACGACCAACCACGCTCCCCCGATCCTCCGATGCGTCGGCCCCGAATCCTTGGCACCAGAGGAAAGCTCTCTTGTCGAAGATGCTGGACGGCCGGCGCCACCAGCAACCCCTCTCACCTTCCAGGACGCAGCCACCCTCAGCCCGGTTGCAGAGTTCACCCGGATTGCGTAGCCGCTCTTTTATGAGTGTGCCCTGTTTCGGCGCCGAGCGAACCGGGTAGAAGGTCCTTTTCCGGCGCGCGTGAGGCGGATTACCCGAAACCGAGTTGGTACTGTCGTACCACAATTGGAATACTGGTTCGCGTGTCCCAATCCATGTCCCTCACCGACTACCGCACCGCCCTGACCGCCCCCGGCGCCCGCGGGCCCGTCATCACCTCGCTGCTCGGCCGCCTGCCGATCGCGATGGTGGGCCTCGCCCTGATGCTCTACGTGCAGCGCCAGACCGGGTCGTTCGCGGCGGCCGGACTGGTGTCGGCGGGCGCGCTGATCGGCGTCGCCTGCGGCTCGGTCGCGCAGGGCCGGGTGATGGACCGGGTGGGACCGACCATCCCGCTGTACGTGATGTCCGGCGTGTTCGCGACGCTGGTGGCCGTCGAGGTGGTGGCCATCGAGCTGCACGCCCCGGTCGCGCTGATGACCGCGCTGGCGTTCCTGGTCGGGATCAGCGAGCCGATGGTGGGCCCGGCGTCGCGGGCGCTGTGGGGGCGGCTGCTGCCGGCCGGCCCGGCGCGGGACGCCGCCTACTCGTACGAGGCGATCAGCATGGAGGTCTTCTTCATCCTCGGCCCGGGCCTGGCCGGACTCATGGTCGCGATGCCGTGGCCGGGGACCGGGGTCGTCGTCGGCGCCACGTGCATGGTCATCGGCAGCGTCGGCTTCGCCTCCACCCGCGCCGCGCGCAGCCACCACCCGGAGCCCATGCCCAGCGGCGGCGGCAGCCTGCTCGGGGCGATCGCCAGCCCCGGAATGCGGACCGTGGCGCTGGCCGCGCTGGGCTTCGGCATGCTGATCGGTTTCATCGAGGTCGGGGTGCCCGCGGCCGCGGTGGAAGCGGGGCACCCGACGGCCGGCGGCCTGCTGCTGAGCCTGCTGTCGGTCAGCTCGGTGATCGTCGGCGTCGCCTACGGACTGCGGCCCTGGCCGCGGCCGATGCACCTGCGACTGCCCGCGCTGCTGTTCGGCTTCGCCGTGCTGCTGACGCTGCTGGCCGTGCCGTCGACGCTGTGGGGCCTGTGCCTGGCGCTGCTGGTGGCCGGCAGCCTGATCACGCCGCAGTCCACCGCGCACTCGGTGGCGATCGAGATCGCGGCGCCGGCGGGCACCGCCACCGAAGCGTTCGGCTGGGTGGTCACCTCGGTGACGCTGGGCGCCGCCATCGGCCAGTCGATCAGCGGGCAGCTGGTCGAGATCAGCGGCCCGGCTGCGTCGTTCCTGACCGCGAGCGCGGTCGGCGTCGTCGCCGCCGCGGTCCTCTGGCTGCGCCGCGGCACCCTGGTCCCCGCCACGTCCCGCGCCGACCTCTCCCTCGCCGCCAAGTAACCGTTCTGCCTGGTCAGGGCTCTTGGAGTGCTATGGCGCTCCAAACCACTCACGAGCCATCACCTGCGGAAACGTCGTGCGGCTCGGGCTGTCGGTGCTGGTGGCTAGCTTGCGCGCATGGACCTCGACGTCACCTCGGCGACCCGGACGCTTGCGTACGCCGCCAACGATCTTGTTCGTCTGCTGCGTGGCCGGGTGCTCGACCCGGTGCTCAGCGGCATCGTGCTCGAAGCCAACGCACACGGCTTCGTGCTCGCGGGCACCGACCGGGAACGCAGCATGCGGTTGAGCCGCGGCGCGCGGACGCACGCCGAAGGCCGTGTGCTCGTGCCCGGCCGTCCCTTCGCCGAGACGCTGCGCAAC
This sequence comes from Saccharopolyspora sp. NPDC050642, assembly GCF_040654735.1. Lineage (NCBI taxonomy): Bacteria > Bacillati > Actinomycetota > Actinomycetes > Pseudonocardiales > Pseudonocardiaceae > Saccharopolyspora > Saccharopolyspora sp. NPDC050642. Next base: position 217,831 of record NZ_JBFAIN010000002.1, read on the forward strand.
ATCGACAGCCCTGAGGTGCGGCTCGTCGTCGAGGGCCGCAAGCTCGCGCTGCGCACGCCGAACGCGCGCTTCGCGCTCCCGCTCCTCGACCTGCCGTCCCACCCCGGCATCCGCGAGGCCCCGCCGCGCGTCGGCGCGCTCGACATCGACGTCCTGCCGCTGGCCGCTGTCGCGGCGTCCACCGCGTCGCGCGACGACGCGCTCCCCGTGTTCACCGGCGTGCACGTCAAGCAGCTCGGTGAGCGGTTGGTGTTCGTCGGGACCGACCGGTTCCGGATGGCGGTGGCGAGCGTGCCGTGGGAATCCGAGGTGGCCGAGCTCGACGTGCTGATCCCGGCGAACCTGTTCGCCGAGATCGCCAAGCAGGCCGACGACGCAAAGGTCGTGCTGCACGCCGACGCGGACCGGGTCGGCATGAGCTGGCCGACGACCGAAGTCAGCAGCACCGTGCTGGACGCGCCGTTCCCGAGCGAGGCGCGCCACCTCGCCGACGCCTTCGACGGCACCGTCGACGTCGCGGCCGCCGACCTCGCCGGGGCCGTGCGCCGGGTGACGCCGTTCGCCGGGGCGCAGGGCACGCTGCTGCTGGAGGTCGGCGACGCCGAGGTGCGCGTGCGCGCGGCCGACCAGCAGTTCGGCGACGCCGAGGAGGCGGTCAAGGCCACCACCAGCGGCGATCGCATCACCACCGCCTACCAGCCCCGATACCTCTCCGATGCGCTGCAGGCGTTCGGCGCGCAGACCATCCGCATCGGCCTTCGCGCGGGCAACCGCCGTTCGACGGTGATCACCGGGGCGGAGCCGGACCCGTCCGGCGCCGAACTGCACTACGTGCTGATGCCCAAGCGGACCTGACGGTCAGGGTGTTGTTGATCTCGCTGCGTAACCATCGTGATCACTCGGACAGCGGTGACGGGGAACTCCGCGCCATATCAGGATGGGAAGGCGTCAAGGCTGGGCGTCCGCGCATCAAGCCACGACCGCTGCACTGGGGACTAAACCGATCCACTCCGGGGGAGGAGGGACGGTCGACACCGACCGGCCGCCTGTGGCAGAGACTTCGTCATGGCCCGAAGGGACCCTGCTCGGAAAGCTAGATCCGAAGAGCCGAGCCGTGCTGCTGGGACTGGGCTCGAAGAAGATTTACCAAGCCGGCGAGACACTTCTGGGGCAAGGCGTGCAGGCGTCGCACGTAGTAGTGCTGCTTCACGGTATGGCCAAGGTGACGGCCATCCGGGAAAATGGAATCGAAATCCTGCTGGCCTTACGCTTCGGCGGTGATCTCGTCGGCGAGATGGGCGTGCTGGAGAAGCGGGAGCGTTCCGCGACAGTGACGGCCTGTTGCCGCACCGTGGGGCGGTGGATCGAGTCCGCGGAACTGGAGCGTTCCTGAACCAACATCCCAGGGTCTCGATCCAGATCACACGAATGATCAGCGAGCGGCTCCGGTGGGCGAATGAACGTCGCCTCGATTTCGCCGCACATGATGCGAAAACCCGAGTGGTGCGGGTACTTGTGCAGATCGCCGAGACTTACGGCCACTACTACCGAAGCGCCGAACCACGCGAAGTTCCGCTGAGGCAGGAGGACCTCGCAGCGCTCGCCGGCGCGAGCCTGCGGATCACGCAGTCCACCCTGCAGGAGCTGGAACGCCTAAACGCGGTCCAACGCGGTTACCGCAAAGTACTGATCACGAACTCCGGTCGACTACATAAAGTCGCGAAGGAACTTAGCCAGAACCCGCAGTAGCGCGGAATGTTCATTCTTTCGCCGTAGCACAGTTCCCTTCCTAGCAGCTTTCCGTGTTCAACAGCTTGCAAGGAAGGGCCATCAGGGTGATGTCAGCTCAATTCAGCCGCCGGTTCTGTCTGTCCGTAGACGCGGAGAACTACGGGGCCCAGGACGACCAACGCCAGCGGGCCATCCAGGACGGCGTGCTCGCGGTGCTCGACCAGGCGGCCGACCGCGCCGGACTGCACCGTGACCGATGGGAGCGCCAACCGCAGGGCGATGGGGAGCTCGCGCTCCTGCCCGAGGTCGACCCGGAACCCGAGCCACAGATCATTGATGACTACGTCCGTGAGCTCGGACAGGCGCTTGCCCAGCACAACCGTGGCATGTTGTCGGGCAGTCGTCTCCGACTGCGCCTAGCGATGCACTACGGCGTCGCCATCCCTGCCAGCAACGGCTTCTCTGGGCAGGCCGTCGTCCTGGTGAGCCGGCTGCGCGATGCCAAACCGCTCAAGGAAGCGATGACCGCGGCACCGGAGTGCGCCCTCGGCGTCATCGTGTCGGATCGGCTGTACCAGGAAACGATTAGGCAGGGACACACGGAGCTCAGCCCCAACGACACTCGCGCGGTTTCGGTCCGGGAGAAGGAGCTCGCGGAGAAGGCATGGATCCACGTTCCGGGGGTCAACGTCCATCGCCTCGAAATCCCGTCCGCGGACCAGCCGCTCAACCGGCGCAGCAGCGACAAGCCAGCATTGCCGCGCCCCAAGTCGACGACGCACAACGAGTTCCACAGCACAGTGCACGCCGAGCACGCCAACTTCGGCGTGTCCTACTGAGGCCAGGCGGAGCCCATGTCTGAGGATGAAGCCTGCCCAGAATCGACCGGCGCCGAATCCGTCCCGCCGCCTTCCCCCATTGCCGAGGAGGATGCACTCAGCGATGCGGACGTCGCCGAACTGAGGCGAACCACGCAGGTCATCAACAAGTTCTACGGGAACGTCGACGCCGGGAGTGCCCAGTTCGGCGTCTCCCTCGGCGTCACGCACCGCCGCGCAACTGGCCCGGTAGCTGAAGCGCAAATACGGCAGGCGCATGAGCACTTCGTGGCACCTCCGCGGCACAGTGACGCGGCGCGCATCCTGGTGCAGGAGAACCTTGTGCTCCTGAGTGGGCCGGAGAACACCGGTCGGACGACCAGCGCGATCGTTCTGCTGCACCTCGCGCTGGACGATCCACAAGCCCCGCTTGTGAGTCTTTCGCCCGCCATGAGCCTGGCCCAGCTCGTCGAATACCCACATTTCAAGCGCAATCGCGGTTACCTGGTCCGGGGCTGGGTTGACGACGCCGAGCCGGACGCGGTGCAGCAGTTCGAGGTGGCTCAACTGTCCGATCGGCTCCAAAAGGTCGGCGCCTACCTCGTGCTGGTCACCGAGTCCGCCAGGATGCGGCGGCTCGCAACCTCGGCGGTCGAGTGGGAACCGCCGGCTCCGGAAGCGTTGTTCGACGAGTACGCCCCACCTCAGCAGGACGCCCGGGCACGGGCACACGCGGTTGAGCTGAATTCCCCTGCAGAAGTCGTGGCGTTCGCGAAGAACCTGTCGTACGGGCTGGAAACCGCGCTCGCCCGGCTGGATGGTTCCACTGCGAAGCAGGTGACGAAGTGGTTCGGAAGCAAGCCCGACCGGCTGAAAACCTTGGAAGTCGCGGCACTCGCGTTCGCGCACGGACTCCCGGACCGAACCTTCGAGGCAGTTTTCCAGCGGCTACTCGGGATTGCCGACCCGGTTCCTACTGACGCACCGGGCGAATCGGAAATCCGGCAGTCGCGGGCGGACCGGAGCGACCATCCGCTCATCAGCACCACCCTGGACGTTCTGGAACCAGGCGGCCTTGCTGGGGAACGCAGGCTGGTCTTCCGGTCCGTCGAGCACCGGGCGCGCGTCATCGCCGAACTCGTCGAGCGGTACGGGTTCGAACTGTGGGACCCGATCCGGACCTGGCTGCACGAGTTGGTCTCCGAACCGCCGCTCTCGGAGCTGCATTTCCAGATGGCGCTCGGCATCAGCTTGCTCGCCAGGAACTCGCCACGCGAGGCAGAGCAGGACTACCTTTTCCAGTGGGCGGACGGTACTTCGGTCACCCGGCTGACTGCGGCACACGTGCTGACATGGATGTGCATCGACGACTCGCTCGCGCCGCAAGCACTGCGCATCGCACTGTCGTGGGCGACAGATGCGGGTACTCGGCGTGCGATGACCGCGGCAACCGCGTTGGGCAGTGAGATCGGCGCCCGCTACCCATCGGACGCGATGCGGATGCTGTGGTTCCTCGCCGCACGCAGCCAGCGGATCGGTGACATCGCGCGGGTTTCGCTGAAGCTGCTGTTCTCGTCGGCGGTGGAGAACGCGGCGGACTCCAGTTGGGTCCTGAATCTCCTTCGCAGCCTTGCCCACCAGAGCATTGGCAACGGCAACGACTTCCGCCGGATCCAGCTCTCGAGGAGAGCGCTGCTCTCGGTGCTTTCCGGCAGCTGTGGAAGCTCCGAGGAACCCATCACCGCACATGTCCTGCGCTGGCAGCCAGCGAGCATGCACGCGCTTGGGGAGATCTGGTGCTGGGTGCTGTGCAGCGGTTCGCATCGAGGACGAGCTATCGAAGCGCTCCGGTGCGCACTGCAAGCCCTCGCTGCTCACGACGGAACCCTGCCGGTCATCGCGGAACTCGGCAACGCCATCCGAACCCGTATGCCCGCGCCGCAGCTGGAACTGTTGCAGCGCGATCTCCACTTCGCATTGACGAAGACCGATCAAGCGGTCGCATCGACGTTCTTGTCCTCTTTGGATCGGCACCCGCACGCAATCACCACCTGACGAGACGGGAACAGTGAGCATGAACATGCATTTCACGGGCTATCCGGTGGTCGCCGAACACCCCCTTCCCCCGGCGCGGCGCCGCCTGCTTCTTGGAGGCAAGCGGGACCTCGCCGATTTGCCTCCGCAGGAGCCGGGGACGGTACTGGTGTTCGAGGTGAACGGACATTACGAGGCTTTCCGGGAACGCCGCCACCTGTCGGGAAGCGAGGACGCCGTCGTCTCGGCCGTGGCGATCAGCGTCGTCGACATGAGGGAGCGACTGACCACGACGAGGCTGATGATCCCGTCGAACAGCCCTGCCGACGACTTCGTCGTCGAAGCGATTTTCAGGGCGAAGGTGACCAGACCGGAGACCGTCGCAGCGGCCGGGCTCACCGACCTGGACGCCACGTTGCGCAGTTACCTCAGCCAGGACCAGGAACTGCTGGGGCTCGGACTCCAGTGTGGCGTGGAGGAGATCAACGAGGTGCGCAGCTTTGTCCGGCGGCGGATCATGGCCTACTGCAAGGTCGTCCCGCCGCAGGTCGACGGCATGGACCTATCGCTCTGCGAGGTCCGCGTTCCCACACCAGCTCCGCTGCGCGAGCACTCCACCGTGGTCCGCGACGAACGATGGAACCAGGACGTGCTGGAGCTGCGGCAGGCGTTCGAGCAGCGCGACGTCGAGCGCATCCACGAGATACTTCAGGGCGGCCCGAGCATGGTCACCGCACTGGGGATCAGCCGACGCGAAATCCACACTTCCGACGCGGTCCGAGAAGCCTACGAATCCGAAGACCGGCGCCGAAAGCACATGCTCGACCTGCTCCGAACGCTACCGTCCGGTTACCTGGACTCCCTGCCGATCGACGCCATGCAGTTCGTGACTGCTCTCAGCTCAAGTCTCCGTCCTGGCGCGACCGGAGATCCAGTTCTGGATGAGGAGAAACCGCAGAGTGCGTTGGGCCGGGCACCGCGGGATGCCGACAAGCCGCCGATTCTCGATGAGGACGGACACATTGACTGACCCCTGGAAGACCGGCGGCCGACGGCTCTGGAACCGAATGCGGAGCGCTGACTACGGCAGGAAGCTGCGCGTCCTAGCCGGGACGGACGAGAACACGCTCGCCTGGGTCCCACACAACCGGACCCGCTACACCGGTGTCGGCGGAGTCGTGCTCAGCACTGCGGTCATCGCGGGTCTGTCCATGACGTTCGCGTTGAGCCAAGTTCTAGGCGGATTCAGTCTGCTGCTCCTGCTCCCGGCGCTGCTCTGGGCTGTCGTGGTGCTGAACCTCGACCGATGGCTGATTTCCAGCGCCACGGACACACGGTGGGGACGCCGCACCGCAATGCTGGTTCCCCGACTGCTCGTGGCGGGCCTGCTTGGCTTTATCATCGCCGAGCCGGTCGTGTTGCGCCTGTTCCAGACCGCGGTCGAGCAGCACATCAACGACGAACGCGATCGGCAGGTTCGGGAGCTGGTGGACGGCCTAGTCCGCTGCAACCCGCTCCCCGGTGGCCCCCAACCGCCAGGCGTTCCGCCGGACTGCGCTGGAAAGGTCTTCAGCATCGGTATCGAGCCGACGGCCCTGGCACGTGAGCTCGCAGCCACTGAAGAGCAGATGATCTCGCTCTCGAACAGCATCCGAGTCGACAGCGAGCAGCTCGCCAACCTGGAGAACCTAGCGCGGCTGGAATGCACAGGCGCATCCGGGCCGGGGCTTACCGGCATCCCCGGTGAAGGCAGGGACTGCCGACGACTCCGACGAGAGGCTGACGAGTTCCGCATCAGCCATCCGATCGAGACTCGCAGCGCAGAGCTGAGCGCGCTGAACTCGCAGGTCGCCGATCTTCGGGACCGGGCCGGTTCCGCGCAACGCGACTACCAACAAGCGCGCGACACCGAGATTCAGCGGCAACGTGCGGAGCTGGAAAACCACCAGCGAGAAATCGGGCTGTTGGAGCGGCTCCGGGCATTGGACGATATGACCGACCAGAACCCGGTCCTGTGGGCCGCGACCTGGTTGATCCGGCTGATGTTCGTGCTGATCGACTGCCTGCCGATCCTGGTCAAGCTGCTCGGCGGGACGACTGCCTACGACAGGCTGGTGGAGACCCGAACCGCGAGCCATGAACGGATCTACACCGAGGTCGTGCAGAACACCGAAGAAACCGTGCTCAGCGAGCTCGCGCTGCGACGGCACGAAAAGCTACTGGACCTACGGAAACGCCGAGAGCGCGCTGATCTGGACATGCGACGGCACGACGCTGGGATCACCGAGGAGATCAACGAGACGATCGCGGAGGTAGCCGCTCGCATGACACCCGAAGAACCCAGGCCGACCAACGGTCACTCGGTCGCCGGAGTCTGATCGTGCCGGACACCGATGACGTGTGGAAGGCGTTGCTCCAGGTGAACGACTGGATCAAACTGGCTGATGCCAAGGCTGCGGCGGTCTTAGCAGGTAGCGGGGTGTTGGGCGGCCTGCTCGTGCGAGGTTTCCCGCAGCCGTGTGCTTGGGCGCACCAGCCGTGGCACGCAATGCTGATGCTGGCCAGCTTCCTGCTGGTCAGCACCAGTGCCCTGTTGGCGCTGATCGCCGTCGCTCCCAGGCTCCACAAGCGGGGTCGGCCTTCTATTGTCTACTTTGGACATATTGCGCGCCACTACCCGGAGCTGCACGACTTCAAGGCAACATTCCTGCCAGCACTGGAACGCGAAGGGCAGCTACGAGAGCTCCTCGCGGAGCAACTGTGGACGAACAGCCGCATCGCGCGAGGCAAGCTCCGGAAGGTATCGCTGTCCATCTGGCTCCTCGGCGGCGGCCTCGCCACCGCCGCCTTCGCTGGTCTTCTGCGAACTTGATCGGCTGCCGCGGTTTACCGCGAAGCCGATCTCGCTTGGGTCCAAACCTCCCACCATCACGTCCGGAGCTCGCCCTGTTCTCGCAGGTAGGCGAGTTGGGCTTGGACCGTCCACTCCGCCGCGGGCCAGACCGAGCGGTCGACGTCCGCGTAGACGACCTCCACCACCTGGCGGGGCGTGACCTCCGGCCCGTGGTCGCGGACGGCCGCGCGGACCTGGTCGAGGCGCTGTTCGCGGTGCTTCAGGTAGGCCGTCGCGATCGCCTGGGCGTCGGGCAGTTCCGGGCCGTGGCCGGGCAGCACCCGCAGGCCCGGCGGCAGCTCGGCGAGCAGGCGCAGCGACGCGAGGTAGGAGCCGAGGTGGCCGTCGGGCTGCGCCACGACCGTCGTGCCCCGGCCCAGGATGCTGTCGCCGGTGAACACGGCCGGTTCGTCGTGGTCGGCGATGAAGCACACCGAGTCGGCCGTGTGGCCCGCCGTCGCGACCACCCGGAGCTCCACGCCGCCGGCCTTGATGACCTCGCCGTCGCGGAACGCCTCCGCGCCCCGGCACAGCGCCGGGTCGAGCGCGCGCACCGGTGCCCCGGTGAGCTCGACGAACTGGTCGACGCCGTCGGTGTGGTCGCCGTGGTGGTGCGTGAGCAGCACCAGCGACACCGGGCCCTGGTCGGCGACCCGGCGCAGGTGTTCGGCGTCGTCCGGGCCCGGGTCGATCACCACGCAGTCGCCCGCGCCCGGATCGCGCACCACCCACGTGTTGGTGCCTTCCAGCGTCATCGGCGACGGGTTGTGCGCGAGCAGCACCGACGCGTACGGGGTGACCTGGCGCAGCGTTCCGTAGGCCGGGTGCTCCATCACTTCGCCTCCTCGAATCCGGGTTCGCCCGGCAGCACCGCGTGCCACCGGTCGTTGCGGCGCACCAGCTTCGGCATGACCTTGGCGAGGGTGCGCTCCGCGGCCAGCGCCGCGGGCAGGCTGCCGCACTCGGCGATCTCGCTGAGCGTGACGCGGGTCGGCGGGAGCAGGTGGCAACGGCCCGCCTCGAAGTCCGCCAGCGCCTGCCGCGGGGTGGACCAGTACGCCTCGGACGCCTCCGAGGTGACCGCGTCGGCCCGCTGACCGGCGGGCATCGCGGCGAGGAAGAACCGCGTGTCGTAGCGGCGCGGCTCGCGCTCGGGCGTCACCCAGTTCGCCCACGGCCTCAGCAGGTCGGCGCGCAGCACCAGCCCTTCGTCGGCGAGGAACTTCGCCAGCGACATCTCGCGGGAGACCAGCGCGGCGCGGGCACCGGCGTAGTGGCTCGTGTCGCCGACCACCGTCGCCGGGTCCGGCCCGGCCAGCAGCACACCGGATTCCTCGAACGTCTCGCGCACGGCCGCGCACACCAGGGCGCGGGCCACGTCCTGCGTGCAACCGAACCGCTCGGCCCACCAGTCCGCGTCCGGTCCGCTCCACGCCACCGACGCGTCCGCGTCGCGCTGGTCGACGCCGCCACCGGGGAACACCGTCATGCCGCCTGCGAAGGCCATGCCCTTCACCCTGCGCTGCAGGAACACCTCCGGGCCCGCCGAACCCTCCCGGAGCAGCATCACCGTGGCCGCGTCCTTGGGCGCGGCCGGCTGCGCGGGGAGCTCATCGGGCACGAATCCCGTTGGCAGGACGCGATCTTCGGGCAGTTGCACCATGCGGGCCACCCTATGCCGGAAAACCACTAGAAAGTGATTCCAGAATTGATTTTTCGCACGGAGAGCGCAGCGCCCCGGCCACCCGACCGTGGCGTTCGGACCCCCAACTGCAGTAACCGCGATGGGTCAACGGCACCATTGCGGGCATGGACGAAGCACTGCGAGTCGGCGTGGTCGGAGCGGGTCCCTGGGCGCACCGGGCGCACGGACCCGGCTTGTCCGCGCACCCGGGAACGCGGTTGGCGGCGGTGTGGGCGCGGCGACCGGACGCGGCCAAGACCTTCGCCGAGCCGTACGACGCGGCCGTCGTCGACGGCTTCGACGAACTGCTCGAATCGGTCGACGCGGTGGCCTTCGCGGTTCCGCCCGCGGTGCAGGCCGAGCTCGCGCCGCGGGCGGCTCGCGCGGGCAAGCACCTGGTGCTGGAGAAGCCGCTGGCCGCGGATCCGGCCGGTGCCCGCGAGATCGCCGAGGCGGTGGACGAGGCCGGGGTGGCCGCACTGCTGATGCTCACCCGCCGGTTCGCGCCGGAGGTGCAGGAGTGGCTGGCCGGCGTGCACGGGCTCGATGGTGTGCAGGGCGGCACGGGGCGGTGGCTCGCGGGCGGGCTGCTGGCGGGCGACTACGCCGCGTCGGAGTGGCGCCAGCAGCAGGACGGCGCGCTGATCGACGCGGGGCCGCACGCGATCGACCTGCTCGACGCGGCGCTCGGCGAGATCGAGCAGGTGTACTTCGCGCACCGCAGCAGCGACGGCCTCTGGCAGCTCGTGTTCGGCCACGACGGCGACCTGACCAGCACGTTGACCCTGTCGCTGCGGATGCCGGTGCAGCCGGCGATGGTCGACTTCGCGGTGTACGGCGAGCACGGCCAGGCGCCGCTGCTCGGCCGCCGGACCGCCGCGCGCGAGTGCTACGCCCGGATGCTCGACGACCTCCTCGCGATGATCCGCGAGGAGCGCACGGAGCACCCCTGCGACGTCCGCCGGGGCCTGCACCTGCAGCAGATCCTCGCCGACGTCCTGGCGGCGGTGTAGCCGCGGGCCGCGGTTCGCTCACGACGTGGGCGATGACTGGTTCGGAGCGGCGTTCCTGCAGGTGGGCGGCCAGACAAAACGGCGCTCCTGGCGGTTGGCTAGGAGCGCTGCTGCTGGGGCGTGTAGGCCTGGTTGTTGGCCGGCGCCGCGCCGATCGGCGGGAAGCCACCGGTGCCGCCCGGCATGGTGGACGTCCAGCCCTCCTCGCCGTTGTTCGCCCCGTTCTGCCGCCGCGGCCCGCCGGAGCGGTCCTGCTCTCGCTGCGCGAGCTCCTCGTGCAGCTTGCGCAGCAGGTTGCGCTCCCGGTCGGTCAGCTTCGCGTCGACCGCCGGCGGCACCCGCATGGCGTTCGCCTCGGCTTGCGCCTCGGCGGCCTGCGCCAGCGCCGTCTCGTGCTCCGGCTGGCTCACCGGCTGCGCCGGCTGCGGGATCGAGCGCTCCGGCTCCGCCGGCCGCTCCTCCACCGCCCGCCGCTGCGGCTCCGCCGCGCGCTGCTGCTCCGCAGGGCGCTCGACCGGTCGTTCCTCCCGGGCCGGGCGCTCCACCGGCGGCGCGGGCGGTGCGTCGAGGCGGACGCGGTGCGCGGCCGCGAGGGCTTCCCGGTGGTATTCGGGCAGTTCGGCGCCGCTGTCGAAGACGTCGACGGAGCAGTTGATGCCGGCCCGGCGCAGGGCTTCGATCAGCTGGTAGGCCACCGCCGTGGTGGAGCCCTCCGGGCTGACCTCGGCGAGCAGGATGCGCCGGGGCACCGCGCCGTAGCTGACGCCGGCCGGCGTCGTCCGGGAGGCGCACCACAGCCCGCGCACGCCCTGGAGCCGGGCCGCGACCGGCGCGAGCGCCGCCACCAGGTCTCCGTCGTCCTCGGCCGGTTCGCCGAACCGGTGCGCGTCGACCGGCACCGAGTCGACCACGTTCACCCGGTCCGCGAGGACGTGCGTCGAGCGGGTCTCGTCGAGGACCCGGCGCAGGTGGTACTGCTCGCTGGAGCTCACCGGGATGCGGCCGGCCAGCAGGCAGCCGGTGAGGTATTCGGCCGCGGCGCCTGGCTGGCCGATGCCGAGCAGTTCGCGGGCCGAGTTGATCCCGTCGTCGTCCACCCGGCCTGTCATGGCCAGCAAGAGGTTGTGCAGCCGGTCCACCGGCCCGGCCCCCTCAGCCACGTCCACCACGCACGCCTCCTTCAGGATGTCGGCCGCTCAACCGCGGCGGCCGGCGAGTTCTTCGGCCCCCGTGCACACCAGCGCCGACTCGGCGAGCGCGGCGTGGTGGTACGCGGCGGGTTCCAGGTCGGGCGGGAGCACCTCGACGCAGGGTTCGGGTTCGCCGAGCGCCCGCAGAACGCGCTGGATCTCCCCTGTCAGGCCGACGACGTCGGCGGACGCGGTCACCAGCACGACCAGCTTCGCCGCGCCGCCGTCGGCGCGCCGCCAGCTGCTGCGCACCTCGCGGACGCCGGGGCGGCCGCGCAGCGTGGCGCCGAGCACCAGCACCGCGGAGTCGGTGGCGCTGTCCGCCGGCCGTTCGCCGCTGAAGGTGTACTGCGGGGCTTCGGCCGGATCGACCGGGAGGACCGCGTTGACCATCGCGGGGTCGGCGCCCAGCGGGGCCAGCGCGTTGGCCAGCAGCTGGTGTTCGGCGTCGTCGAGCGCGATGCGCTCCCGGACGAGCGTGCCCGGCAGCATCCGCGCGACCACGTCGGCGGCGTCCCCGGCCAGCCAGTCGCGGAAGCGCCACAGGTACCGGTCGGGCAGTCGGCCGGCGAGTCGGAGAAGTAGTTCGTGGCACAGCAGATCGGTTTCGCGCACCGCCACGTCGGCCCCTCCCAAGGCTCGTACTCCATCGACGCGGGTGTCGCTCGCCGCCCCCCGACCAGCTACACCCGTCCAGGTGAACTTTGGCCGCGATAACCGGATCAATCAAGCCCTTGAACGGTCTTTTCGCGACACACTGGAATCGATCTACCCCTATTCGGGTTACGCCAGATCTGACGAACCTGAGCAGGAGATGATCGCAGCGTACTGGTCGAAGGCGGCGCCGCGCGTCCGAGCCGCCGAAATCGGGGCCGGCGGTATTCGCCGACGACCCGCCGTGACGTGTACGAAACGCGGCGTCACCCGAAGTCGGGCAACGCCGCGCAAATGACGTGGCGAGCGGCCGCCTGGCCGCGCTCCGCCTATTCGACCTCGACGATCAGCTCCACCTCGACCGGGACGCCGAGCGGCAGTTCCGCGACGCCCACCGCCGAGCGGGCGTGCTGCCCGGCCTCGCCGAAGATCTCGCCGAGCAGTTCCGACGCGCCGTTGACCACCCCGGGCTGCCCGGTGAAGCCCTCGGCCGAGGCCACGAACCCGACGACCTTGACGATCCGCACCACCGAGTCCAGGCCGACCAGCGCGTCCACCGCGGCGAGCGCGTTGAGCGCGCAGATCGCGGCGTGCTGCTTGGCCTCCTCGGCGCTGATCTCCGCGCCGACCTTGCCGATCCCGGCGGGCTTGCCGGCGACCATCGGAACCTGGCCCGCCGTGTAGACCAGCGAGCCGGTGCGCACCGCGGGCACGTAGGCCGCGACCGGCGGCACCACCTCCGGCAGCGGGACGCCCAGCTCTGCGAGGCGATCCGTCCAGCGCCCCATGTCAGGCCCCCTTCGGCCGCTTCAGGTAGGCCACCATCTGCTCGCCGGTCGGGCCGGGCAGGACGGAGACCAGCTCCCAGCCGTCCTCGCCCCACTGGTCGAGGATCTGCTTGGTCGCGTGGATCAACAGCGGAACCGTCGCGTACTCCCACTTCTGCATGCGTGCAGCTTAGGAGACCGGCCGCCGGCCCTCCGCGCCGCCGCGCTCACGCTCCGGTCTTGACGGGCAAGCCCGCCTCGACCCAGTCCTGGATGCCTTCGCGGTACTTGCGGACGCCGGTGTAGCCGAGCCGCTCCAACCTCGTGGCGACGGCCTGGCTGTTGCCGCAGGCGGGGTTCGAGCAGTAGACGACGATGGCGGCGTCCTTGTCCGGCAGCAGCTCGCCCGCCTTCTCCTCGACGTGGTCCTCGGTCAGCGCGATGGCTCCGGGCAGGTGCTGCTGCTCGTAGTAGGACCCGCCGAGCGCATCGACGACGGTCACCTCCCCGGCGTCGATCCGCCGCTTGAGCTCGTCCCTGCTGATCAGCTCGGTCATGACAACCTCCTCGATTTATCCGGACCGCAGTCCGATTACCCCGCCGAAGCTACCGGACCACGGTCCGGTTGTCGAGTACGATTGCCGCCGTGAACGATGCGACCGACGAGCTGCACCAGATCGCGAGCCGGCCACCGCGGGAGCGCGCCGACGCCGCCCGCAACCGGCAGCGCGTGCTGTCCGCCGCCGCCGGCCTGTTCGCCGAGCACGGCGTGGACGGCGTGACGATGGACGCGGTCGCGCAGGCCGCGGGAGTCGGCAAGGGCACGGTCTTCCGCCGCTTCGGTGACAAGTCCGGGCTGGTGGCCGCGCTGCTCGACGAGCGGGAACGAGCGCTCCAGGACGCGGTGCTCACCGGACCGCCGCCGCTCGGGCCCGGGGCCGCCGACGCGGAACGCGTGCTGGCCTTCCTCGACGCCTACGTCGACTACCTGGCCGAGCACCTGGAACTGGTCCGGCTCTCGGAAACCGCCGCGCCGGGCGCCCGGTACCGCATCGGTTCCTACCGGTTCTGGCACCGGCACCTGACCCTCCACTGCGGCGCCGCAGCGGATCCGGAGTACCTCGCGCACGCGCTGCTGGCAGCGGTCGACGCGGACCTCAACTTCGCCCTGCGGGAGGCGGACTACAGCTGGGAGCGGCTGCGCGCGGGCGTCCGCGACCTGGCAGAGCACGCCCTGCGCTGATCGGCGCCGATCCCGAGGCGTGGCGGGAGTTCGCGGTCGGCAGACATCCGGGGAACGCGGCACTTACGCTGATCGTGTGACCGACTGGGACGGGGAACTGAATCACGCCCGACTGCACGTCGTCAGCGGCAAAGGCGGCACCGGCAAGACCACCGTCGCCGCCGCGTTGGCCCTCGCCCTGGCCACCGGCGGTCACAAGGTGCTGCTGATCGAGGTGGAAGGAAGGCAGGGCATCGCCCAGCTCTTCGACACCGCGCCGCTGCCCTACGCCGAGGAGTGGATCGCCGCGGCGCCCGGCGGCGGCGAGCTCCGCGCGCTGGCCATCGACGCCGAGGCGGCGCTGCTGGAGTACCTGTCGATGTTCTACAACCTCGGTTTCGCCGGTCGCACGCTGCGCAAGATGGGCGCGATCGAGTTCGCCACCACGCTCGCGCCGGGCCTGCGCGACGTGCTGTTCACCGGGAAGATCAAGGAATGCGTCGGCCGGACCGACGAGCGCGGCCGCTACGTCTACGACGCGGTCGTGGTCGACGCGCCGCCGACCGGCCGGGTGGTCAAGTTCCTCGACGTCACCCGCGCGATGGCCGACCTCGCCAAGGTCGGGCCGATCCGCGACCACAGCGACGGCGTGGTGCGCCTGCTGCACTCCAGCGACACCGTCGTGCACCTGGTGACGCTGCTGGAGGAGCTGCCGGTGCGGGAAACCCTGGAGGCGGTGGCCGAACTCGACACCGCCGACCTGCGACCGGGCGGCGTGGTGTGCAACCGGGTCCGGCCCAACCGGCTGCCGGCCCGCTCGGTCGCCGCGGCCGCGAGCGGCCGGGTGGACGCGGAGCGGGTGCGCGCCGGGCTGGCCGCCGCCGGGCTCAAGGTCGACGACGAGACGCTGGACGGGCTGGTGCACGAGACGGTCGAGCACGCCATCCGGACGCAGACCGAGGACGCCGCCCGCGCGCAGCTCGCCGACGCCGACCTGCCGACCGTCTCGCTGCCCGACCTCACCGGGATCGACGTCGCCGAGCTCTACGAACTCGCCGAGATACTCAACGAACACGGCATCCGGAGCCCACGATGAGCGAACCGCTGCGACCCGCGCAGGTCGACGTCGACGCGTTGCTGGACGACCCGAACACGAACATCGTCGTCTGCTGCGGGTCCGGCGGCGTGGGCAAGACGACCACCGCGGCGGCCCTCGCGGTGCGCGCCGCCGAGCGCGGCCGCAAGACCGTGGTGCTCACCATCGACCCCGCCAAGCGGCTGGCCCAGGCGCTCGGCCTGCGGGAACTCAGCAACCAGCCCAAGCAGGTGGTGCTGGAGGACTTCGAACCGGCAGGCGACCTCAACGCGATGATGCTGGACATGCGCCGCACCTTCGACGACATGGTGCTCGCGCACGCCGGCCGGGAACGCGCCGAGCAGATCCTGAACAACCCCTTCTACCAAACGATCTCCACGTCGTTCTCCGGCACGCAGGAGTACATGGCGATGGAGAAGCTCGGCCAGCTCTCCGCCACCGGCACCTGGGACCTCATCGTGGTGGACACCCCGCCGAGCCGGTCGGCGCTGGACTTCCTGGATGCGCCGCAGCGGCTGTCCACGGTGCTCGACGGGCGCCTGATCAAGATGCTGTCCAGCCCGGCGCGGGTCGGCGGCAAGGGCCTGCGCAAGATCGTCGGCGCGGGGTTCGGGCTGTTCGCGAAGGCCGTGTCGACCGTGATCGGCGGGCAGCTGCTGGCCGACGCCGCCGCGTTCGTGCAGGCCTTCGACTCGACCTTCGGCGGGTTCCGGGAGCGCGCCGACCAGACCTACCGGCTGCTGCGCTCCCCCGGCACCGCGTTCCTGGTGGTCGCCGCGCCGGAACCGGACGCGCTGCGGGAGGCCGCCTACTTCGTGGAGCGGCTGGCCGGGGAGGGGATGCCGCTGGTCGGCCTGGTCGCCAACCGAACCCACCCGGTGCTCGCCGGGCTCGCCGGACCCCGGGCGGCCAACGCCGCCGAAGAGGTGGAGCAGGCCGGCTCGACGCCGCTGGCCGCGGCGGTGCTGCGGGTGCACGCCGACCGCGTCGCGGTGGCCGAGCGGGAGAAGCGGATGCTCGCCCGGTTCACCCGGGCCCATCCGGAGGTGTCGCTGATCGGCGTCCCGGCGCTGCCGTCGGACGTGCACGACCTGGCCGGACTCCGGGAGATCGGCCGGCGACTGGCCGGTGAATAGCAGAAGTCGGTTCGGCCAATCCGCCGTGGCGAATTGGCCGAACCGACCTCGAACGGACTAGCTCACTTGGTACTCGGTGATATCGGCGTAATCCTGCCGGGCGGCTTCCAGCAATTCCCGCCAGTTCCGGACGTCGGGCCGGCGCCGCAACAACGCACGCCGCTCCCGCTCCGTCATTCCGCCCCACACACCGAATTCGATCTTGTTGTCTAGTGCCTCACTGAGGCACTCGGTACGGACCGGGCAGCCGAAGCAGACCATTCGCGCCTTGCGCTGCTCGGCGCCCCGGACGAACAATTGGTCCGGATTCTGGTCACGGCATGCGGCGTTGACCCGCCAGTCCCCCTGCTCGAACATAAAGTTCCCCCAGCTCCTCACTGGATCGTCGGCGACCGTTTTCGTCCGGAGCCCCCCGGCACCGGATGTTGTGCTCAGAACTGCTTCAACCACAACAGTGCTGTCGCTGGACGTAGACGGACTGTAGAGCCCGCTGGTTCCACAACCAACCAACGGTTGTCGCTCCGTTATCTTTCTTACTCATCACATCGGGCGGATCTACGCCGTGACACTCCGTCACGAAGCAACCCCGACTTACTCTGGCGAAGTGCGTGTCCGAGACGGCTTGTTGAAGTTGTTCGGCCTGTGTGTGCTGGCCGGGGTCCTGGTGGCCGGCCTGCTGTTCCCGGCGGCGGGGTCACTCGGAGTGGTCTCCAACCGCGCCAGCGACGCGGTCAACAGCATCTCCACCGACCTGATGACCAAGGAACCACCCCTTGTGACGACCGTCACAGACCGGGATGGGTTGCCCATCGCATACCTCTTCGACCAGAACCGGTCCCCGGCCCAGCCGGACCAGATCGCCGACACCATGAAGGCGGCGATCGTGGCGATCGAGGACCGGCGGTTCTTCGACCACCACGGCGTCGACTGGGCGGGCACCCTCCGCGCCGCGGTGACCAACCAGATGTCCGGCGCGATCGCTCAGGGCGGCTCGACGCTGACCCAGCAGTACGTGAAGAACTACATGGTCCACGTGGTCGCCGGCGGCGACCCGGTCAAGCAGGCCAAGGCCATCGAGCAGACCCCGGCGCGGAAGCTCCGCGAGATCCGGATCGCGCTGCAGCTGGAGAAGCAGCTCAGCAAGGAGGACGTGCTCACCCGGTACCTCAACGTGGTGCCCTACGGGAACCAGGCGTACGGGATCGCCTCCGCCTCGCGCACCTACTTCGACACCACGCCCGACAAGCTGACCATCGCGCAGGCCGCGCTGCTGGCCGGCATGGTCAACAGCCCGAGCGCGCTGAACCCGCAGAACAACCCCGGCGAAGCGCTCAACCGCCGCAACCTGGTGATCAAGGCGATGGAGGACCAGCGCCGGATCACGCCGCAGGCCGCGGAGGAGGCCCGCAACTCGCCGCTCGGCCTCGTGCAACCGCTGCGCAGCCCGCCCAACGGGTGCGTCGGCGCCGGGCCGTCGGACGGCTTCTTCTGCAAGTACGTGATCGACTACCTGGAGCGCGCCGGGTTCACCGAGGAGCAGCTCAAGCGCGGCGGCTACACCATTCGCACCACCCTCGACTCGCGCGCCACCGACGCGGCGAAGGCCGCGGCCGAGCGCGGCGTGCCGAAGACGACCAAGGGCGTCGCCAACGTGATGAGCGTGGTGGAGCCCGGCAAGGACAAGCACCGGGTCCGCGCGCTGGTCGCCAACCGCGACTTCGGGCTCGACGCATCCAAGGGCCAGACCGCGTACGCGCTGCCCAGCGGCGTGGTCAAGTTCGGCGCGGGCTCGATCTACAAGGTGTTCACCTCGGCGGCGGCGCTGGAGAAGGGGATGGGCATCTACAACACCATCCAGGCTCCGGGTTCCTACACGTCGTCGGTGTACAAGAACGGCACCGCGCCTTACACCGTCGGCAACGCCGAAGGCGTGCGGCCCGGCCCGCGCACCCTGCAGATGGCGCTGGCGACCTCGCCGAACACCGGTTTCGTGGCTTTGCAGGAACGCGTCGGGCTCGCGCAGACGGTGGACATGGCGGCGCGGCTCGGGATGCGCGAGACGCTGCTCAGCCACACCGCGGGCGGCGATCCGCTGGCGCCCGGCGGTGCCAACGGGCTGTCCCAGGCCGACCAGGTCAAGCAGCGCAACATCGGCGCCTTCACGCTCGGCTACGCGCCGACCAGTCCGCTGGAGCTCAGCAACGTCGCCGCCACGATCATGAGCGGCGGCGTGTGGTGCCCGCCGACCCCGATCGAGCAGATCCTGGACCGCAACGGCAACCCGGTGTCGATCACCGAAGACCCGTGCGAGCAGGCGGTGGACGAGGGCCTGGCGAACGCGATGGCCGTCGGGATGAGCCGCGACGACCAGCCGGGCGGCACCGCCTACGCAGCGGCCAACGGGGCCGGGTGGACCCGCCCGCTGGCCGCCAAGACCGGCACCACCGAGGCCCACCAGTCGGCCGGATTCCTGGGAGCCACCCCGCAGTTCGCGGGCGCGGTGCTGACCTTCAGCGACGGAACCTCGCCGCAGGGCATCTGCGACTCCGATCCGCCGCGGTTGTGCGGGGTCAACGGCGGGAACATCTACGGTGGCAAGGTGCCGGCGCGGACGTTCTTCGACGCGATGAAGGTCATCCACGAGGGCCTGCCCGTGCTGCCGCTGCCGCCGACGACCGGCCGGTACGAGAACGGCGGCGACGAGTTCCAGGTGCCCAACGTCGTCGGCATGGACCGCAAGCGGGCTTCGGAAACGCTGCAGAAGGCGGGCTACCAGGTCCAGGAGCGCTCGGTGAGCAGCACGCGCAAGCAGGGCACGGTGACCAGCCAGACGCCCCGCGGGTTCGCGCTGCCGGGCGAGATCGTGACGATCTCGGTGAGCACCGGGTACGTGCCGCCGCCGTCGCCGGAGAGGCCGCCGCCCGGCCAGCCGCAGCAACCACCGCCGCAGCCGCCGGGCGACCGGCCGCCGCAGCAGCCGGAACACCCCGTGCTGCCGCCGGGCATCTTCCCGCCGTGACCAGCTGCTCGTGACCGGCTGCTTCCGCCGTGACCGGCCGCAATTTCCATTGAAATTGGACCTTCGATTTCAATGGAACTTGCGGATCTCCGGCGTGTCGGGCCCCGACACGCCGGAGGCTGTGGACAACTCCCGCAGTTTCCATTGAAACCTCGGCCGGGGTTTCAATGGACACTCCCGGATCACGGTGCGCTGGGGTCCCGACGCACCGGGGTCCGACGCACCGGAGGTTCCCAGTTTCAATTGAAACTGCGGTCGCGCGATCGGCCGGACCGGCGGTTCTTAGACTCGGAGGCGTGACGAACACGCAGGCGAGCACCAGGCGCGCGCGATCCCGATACCGGTTGCTGGACGTGCGGTCGACCGAGCGCATCACGCCTCGGATGGTGCGCGTCACGCTCGGCGGCTCGGAGCTCTCGGACTTCGTCAGCAACGGCAGCGACCAGCGCATCAAGCTGTGCCTGCCGCAGCCCGGCCAGCCGATGCCGCTGGGCCGGACCCGCGCCGAGGTGTTCGCGCTGCCCCGCGAGCAGCAGCCCCGGCAGCGCACCTACACCGTCCGCTGGTTCGACCCGCAGCGGCAGGAGCTGGCGATCGACTTCGTCGTGCACGACCACGACGGGCCGGGCAGCGCGTGGGCGACGCAGGCCGCGCCGGGCGAGCAGATCGTCACCGTCGGCCCCAGCCCCGCGTACCGGCCGCAGCCGGACGCCGATCCGTTGGTGCTGGTCGGCGACGAGACGGCGCTGCCGGCGATCGCGGCGATCCTGGAGGAGCTGCCCGCCGAGGCCCGCGTGCAGGTGTTCACCGAGGTCGCCGATGCGGCGGAGGAGCAGTCGCTCGGTTCCGCCGCCGACGTCACCTGGCACTGGCTGCACCGCGACGGCGTTCCGGCGGCGGAGAGCACGCTGCTCGTGGATGTGCTGCGGTCCGCCGAGCTGGGCCCGGACCCGCACGTGTGGATCGGCGCGGAGGCGGACGTGGTGCAGCAGCTCCGCGAGCACTGCCAACGGGAACTCGGCCTGGACCGGCGCCGCCTCTACGCCCTCGCCTACTGGCGCCACAACGCCGCAGGCGACTGACGCTCGTCCGTGCTTCTGGGGTCCGCAGTTTCAATTGAAACTGCGGTCCCCGGTGCGGCGGGTGGCTGGCTAGCCTGGTTCGGTGATCGTGGAGTTGACCCTGTTGTCCCGGGTTTCCTTCCGGGGCCGGGAGATCACCGGTCCTCGGCTGCGCGGCCTGCTCGCTCTGCTGGCGAGTGATCTCCGCACCGGCTGCAGCACCGCTCGCCTGCTCGACGGGCTCTGGCCCGAGGAACAGCCGGAGAATCCGGCCAAGGCGCTGCAGGTCCTGGTGTCCCGTGCCCGCACGCAGCTGGGCTCCGAGGTGATCGCGCGGACTCCGACCGGGTACCGCCTGGCGATCGACGAGGACCAGGTCGACGCCTCAGCCGTCCGGCTCTGCGCCGCCGCCAGCGCCAGGCACTCCCGATCCGGCGATCACGCCGCGGCCCTCGCGCACGCCGAGGCCGGACTCGCGTTCTGGGACGAATCTCCGAGCGACGACGTGCAAGACGACCCTGTTTCGGCGCTTCGGGCCGAGCGGGCGTCGGTGCACCGGTCGCTGGCGCGCACCCGCGCTCTTGCCTTGTCGAGGCTGGGCCGCCACGCCGAGTCGGTCGAGCCGCTGGCCGAGCTGTTCCGCGCGAGGCCGAGGGACGAAGAGATCTTGCTGGAGCTGCTGCGCTGCGAGGCGGCGACGGCCGGGCCGCCCGCAGCGCTGTCCAGGTACGAGTCGTACCGCCGGTCGCTGCGCGACGAGCTCGGTTCCGATCCCGGCCCCGCGCTCCAGGAACTGCACCGGCAGCTGCTGCGCGGGCAGGCTCCCGTCGTCCGGCGCGGCGTGCGGCACGAGCCCAATCTGCTGCTGGGTCGCGCCGATGACATCGCCGCGGTGGAGAGCCTGCTGCGCTCGTCCCGGGTCGCCTCGATCGTGGGCACCGGCGGTCTCGGCAAGACGCGCTTGGCGCACGCGGTGAGCCGCCAGGCGCAGCAGCGCGTCGTGCACTTCGTCGCGCTCACCGGCATCACCGCCGATGACGACGTCGTCGGTGAGGTCGCGGCGGCGCTCGGTGTCGGGGCACGGGATGGGATCCTCGGGATCGCCGACACCTTGGACCGCGGTTCGGCGCTGCTGGTGCTGGACAACTGCGAGCACGTGATCGACGGCGTCGCGGAGCTGGTGGGGGCGCTGGTGGCGATGGCCGGGGACGTGCGGGTGCTCGTCACCAGCCGCGCCCCGCTCGGCCTGTCGTCGGAGTCCGTGCACCTGCTGCCGGAGTTGGACCTCCCGACGACCGTCGAGCTGTTCGAGCAGCGCGCGCGGGCGGCTCGCCCCGGCGTCGAGCTGCCGCGGGATGTCGTGGCCGCCTTGTGCCGCCGTCTCGACGGGCTTCCGCTCGCTGTGGAGCTGGCCGCGGCGCGGGTCCGGGCCATGTCGGTCGCCGAGATTGCCCGCCGCCTCGACGACCGCTTCGGCCTGCTGCGCGGCGGGGCGCGGGACGCTCCGCGCCGGCACCGAACGCTGCAAGCCGTGGTCGACTGGAGCTGGAGCCTCCTCGAACCTGCTGGGCAGGCCGCCATGCGCGCGTTGTCGGTGTTCCCCGGCGGATTCACCGCCGACGCCGCGCGGGCGCTGCTCGGCGAGCCCGACGTCCTGGCGGAACTGGTCGACCAGTCGCTGCTCAAGGTCACCGACACCGCTTCGGGCACGCGATTCCGGATGTTGGAGACGGTGCGCGAGTTCAGCGCGGCCCGGTGCGATGCGGCCGGCGAAACCGACCGCGTGATAGTCGATTTCCTCGCATGGGCACGCGATTTCGGTGCAACACAACATGATTCTCTGTTCGGTCCAGATCCGGTGCCGGTTGCCGAGCGGATCCGGGCGGAACGGGACAACCTGCTGCACGCCTTGCACCACGCCGTCGATCGGGTGGACGGGCGCACGGTCTCGGCGACCGCCGCCGTGCTCGCGGGGCTGTGGACCGTCGAATCCAACTACCCGCGGCTCGCCGCGCTGGCTGCGGAAACGGCCCGGGTGCTGTCGCGCTTCGAACCGGAATCCGAGCTCGTCGAGGCCACCCGGACCGCGACAGCTCTTTGCACCGCAAGCACATTCGCCATCGATGGGCCTCGCGCGACCCGCTCGCTGGTGGCGCTGCGCCGACTGCCGGCGGCGCCGCCGGACACCCCGATCCGGGCCCTCGCGGCGGTGTTGACCTCGGATGGCCCGGCGCTGCGCGGGTTGTGCGACAGCGACGAGCCGCTGCTGGCGGGAATGGCCAACGGCATCGCCACCTTCCGCTACGAGAACGAGAACGATCCGCACGGCGCGCTGGCCGCGGCCAACCGGATGATCACCGCGCTCGACGGCGGCAGCCACCCGTGGCTGCGGGCGCTCGCCCACGGCCGGGTCGGATCGCTTGCCATGCAGGTCGAACGGGGCGAGCAGGCGCGGCACCACCTGCGGGCCGCGCTGGGTGCGCTGGAGGAGCTCGGGGCGTGGTCCGACGTGACCCAGCTGCGCTGGGCGATGGTGCTGGCCAACCTGCAGCTCGGTGACGTCGACGAGGCCGAGCAGTGGCTGGCGCTGACCGAGCAGAACCGGGCGGACGACACCGTCGCCGAGCTGGTGCCGGACCTGGCCGGACGGGCGGAGATCTCGCTGGCCCGCGGCGACGTCGACGCGGGCCTGCGCCTGTGGCGGCGGGCCGCCGACCGGCTCCGGACGGCGGAGAGCCAGGTCTTCCGCGACGACCCGCGTGGCCTGCGGCCGTGGACCGTGGAGACCCGGGCCGTCGCGGTGATCGCCCACGCCCAGCACGGGCGGCTCGACCTCGTCGCGGACATCGCCGGGGAACTGCCGCGCACCCTGACCGCGATGCTCGCCGAGCCCCTCGCGAGGACGTCGCCGCACCTGGAGGACTTCCCGATCTGCGGCACGCTCCTGCTGGCCTTGGCCTGGGTGGACGTCACCGGCGATGCGCGGTCGGCCGAGTCCGGGGCTCGGCTGATCGCCCTGGCGGAGCGGTTCCGCTTCCTGCGGGGCTACCAGCCCACCATGTCGACCGCCGGAGTCCGCCGGGCGGTCGAGCTCGCCGGCGAGCCGGCATACGCCGAGGCGGTGTCCGCGTATGCCGGCCTGAGCCGCGACGACCTGCGCGCCGCAGCGCTGGCTGCGCTGCGGGCACGCGATCGGCTCAGCGCAACCGGCTGAGCAGATCCCGGGCCGCTTCGACCACGGCGTCCGGGCGGTCGGTGTGGAGCGTGCTGTGAGCGGCGCCTTCGAGCACGCGGTGCTCGCCGCGCGTGACCGAGTCGGCGAACGCCTGGAAGAGCTTCTGCTTGCTCTCGTTCAGCTCGCGCAGCTCCTCGTCGGACATGAACAGCGCCTGGCCGGGGTCGATCCCCACGCCGGTGAGCGCGATCAGCGGCACGTCCGGCCCGCCTCCCCCGGCCCGGATTTCCGCGGCGAGCTCGGGCACGTTGCTCCGCTGGTGGTTGTTGGAGTGCAGCCACTCGGTGGAGAGGTGGCGTTCGACGAGCAGTTCGCGGAGCTCGTCCGGCCACGTCGCGAACATCTGCGAAAAGTAGCCGCGGAACTGCTGGAGCTGCTCCTCGTCGAGGTCGGGCAGCGGCTGGGTCGAATTCGCCAGGTGCATCGACTCCGGCATGTGGACGTCCCAGTCCTCGTGCAGGCCCTCCAGCCAGAGCAGGCCCGCCACCTCGTCGGGGAACAGCTGCGAGAAGCGTCGGGCGTGGGTCCCGCCGAGCGAATGCGCGGCGAGCACGTAAGGCCCGGGGATCTCGGCGGCGCGCAGCAGATCCCGCAGCTCGGCGGCGGTTTCGGCGGCGGTGCGCGGGAGCGGGAGCGGGTCGCTCCAGCCGGTTCCGCCGCGGTCGTAGATCACGCTGGTGGTGAGCTCGGCGACCCGCTGGTGGACGTTCAGGTAGTCCAGGCCGACGGCGCCGGCGCCGGGCAGGAACACCACCGCGGGGCCGCCGGTGCCCGAGCGGTGCAGGAACAGCCGCCGCCCGTTGACCTCGTACCGGCGCCCCAGCGGTGGCGCGGCGCCCTCGTTCGGTTCGTGCTGCATCGTGACTCCTCTTCGCGTGGAATGGACCGAAGTCCATGACCACGCCGAGGATGCGGACGCGGGTTTCACCGCGGTATCACGACGGTTTCAGCAGGCACGGGGCCGTGAGTGTTCCGGGGCGTTATGCCACCCCGAAACACTCACGGCCCCGTGACCAGCGAAAACATGACCTCGGGAGTCAGTCGGCCAGCTGGGCCTTGACCAGGGCCGCGACCTTGCCGCCCTCGGCGCGGCCCGCCACCTTGGCGTTCGCCGCCTTCATGACCTGGCCCATCTGCTTCATGCCCGGACGCTCGCCGAGCTCGCCCTCGACCTCCGCGACCGCGTCCCGCACGAGCTGCGCCAGCTCGTCGTCGCCGAGCGGCTGCGGCAGGTAGCGCCGCAGGATCTCGGCCTCGCCGACCTCGGCGTCGGCCTGCTCCGCGCGACCGGCGCCGCGGAACGCCTCGGCGGCCTCGTCGCGCTTCTTCGCCTCCTTGTTCAGCACGCGCTGCACCTCTTCGTCGGTGAGCTCGCGCGCCTGCTTGCCCGCGACCTCCTCCTTGCCGACGGCGGCCAGCGCCATCCGCAGGACCCCGGTGACGACGGTGTCGCGTTGCTTCATCGCGGCGGAGAGGTCCGCCCGCAGCTTGTCCTTGAGCTCGGCCATGTGGTGATTATCCCGCTGACGGCCCGGCCGCCCGGCGTCAGGCCGAACGCCACCCGGGCCGGTGTCGTCGTAGGGTTGGTGGGGTGAACAAGTTCGGGCGGATTCTGCTCAGCACGGGCGCCCTCGGCGCCGCCGCGGTCACCTACTCGGCCGCGATCGAACGGCGCCACTGGACGCTCCGGCAGGCGACGCTGCCGGTGCTCGCCGAGGACGCGGCACCGCTTCGCGTGCTGCACATCTCCGACCTGCACATGACCCCGAACCAGCGGTCGAAGCAGCGGTGGGTGTCCGAGCTCGCCGAGCTGGACCCGGATCTGGTGGTCAACACCGGCGACAACCTGGCGCACCCGCAGGCGGTGCCCGCGGCCCTGCGCGCGATGGGCCCGCTGCTGGACAAGCCCGGCGTGTTCGTCTTCGGCAGCAACGACTACTACGGGCCGACCAAGAAGAACCCGGCCCGCTACCTGGTCCCGTCGTGGAAGGCTAAGCGGCTCCACGGGGAGCCGCTGCCGTGGCGCGACCTGCGGGCGGCGATGACCGAGCGCGGCTGGCTGGACGCGACGCACCGCCGGCACGAGATCGAGGTCGCCGGGATGCGGATCCACCTGGCCGGGCTCGACGACCCGCACCTGCACCTGGACCGCTACGACCTGATCGCCGGCCCGGTGCCGTCCGACGCCCACCTGCGCCTGGGCGTGACGCACTCCCCCGAGCCGCGGGTGCTGGACTCGTTCGCCGAGGACGGCTACGACCTGGTGATGGCCGGCCACACCCACGGCGGGCAGCTGCGGCTGCCGGGCTACGGGGCGCTGGTGACCAACTGCGAGCTGGACCGGTCGCGGGCGCGCGGCGCGTCCACCTGGGGCGAGCACATGCACCTGCACGTGTCGGCCGGACTGGGCACCTCGCCGTACGCGCCGCTGCGTTTCGCATGCCCGCCGGAGGCGACCTTGCTGACCCTGCTGCCCAGGGCCCAAAAACCGGCTCCTACCAGCAATGATTCCGCTAAGAGGACCCCGTTCGGAGCGGGTGAAAGCGTCCGCTAGACTATGATCCAGCGGTTGAACGAGCACCCGAGATGTTCACCGCTGGAAGATCGGGGTGTGGCGCAGCTTGGGAGCGCGCTTCGTTCGGGTCGAAGAGGTCGTGGGTTCAAATCCCGCCACCCCGACGCAGAAGAGGGCCTTGGCCGGAGTTTCCGGCCAAGGCCCTCTCTCGTTCTCGCCTACGACGGCCAGGCGGAGCGTCCGGTGATAAGTGCGCGGGCGGCTTCGCGGACGGCGGGCCGGTCGAAGCGCTCGGTCCGCCACATCGTCGACCGCAGGGCGCCGCGGTCGACGTAGGCGCGCATGATCCGCACGTGATCGGGACGTCCGACGAAGCGCCGCAGGGCTTCCTCGTCGCGCCACACCGAGACCGCACCTGAGCGCGGACGCCGGAGGCCGGGCGCCACCCACAGCCACACCCCGACCGCGCCGTCCAGATCCGGCCAGGACCTGCGCAGGACGACTCCCGCCATGCCCACGCCGATCATGGTCCACGGCCGGTGCGGCGCGAACTCGGTGATGCTCACGACGGCCGCACCGCCGGGCTCGGGGCCGGGTCGCCACGACGTGAACCAGATGCTGCCCATGAAGATCTCCTCCGAAGGCGTTGGTCGCGCCCTTCTCAAACAAATAGCACGGTCGTTCGTGCTTATTTACTACAACATCGAACGCACGGTCGTCCACTCTTCTCACTAAGCTCGGATGCGCCATCGACCGATCAGGAAGACGTGGGTACCGACGTGGCAGCACCGCACAACGACCGGCGAGTCGAGCGCGGGAACCGGACCCGCCAACTGGTCCTCCGCCGTGCCGTCGACGTGGCATCCGTCGACGGGCTCGAAGGACTGTCCCTGGGGCGGCTCGCGGGCGAGCTCGAACTCAGCAAGAGCGGCGTGTTCGCGCTGTTCGGCTCCAAGGAGGACCTGCAGCTCGCCGTGGTCCGCGCGGCCACCAAGATCTTCGTCGAGCACGTGATCGAGCCGGTTCGGGATCTCCCGCCCGGACTCGGCCGCCTGTGGCAGGTGTGCGCCGGCTGGCTCGGCTACTCCCGGGAGCGGGTCTTCCCGGGCGGCTGCTTCTTCTACTCCGCGTCGGCGGAATTCGACGCCCGCGAGGGCAAGGTCCACGATGCCCTCGCCGAGGCCCGCACCGGCTGGTTCGCCTTCCTCGAACAGATCGCGCGGGACGCGCAGCAGTCAGGCGGGATGGCCGCCGACGCCGACGTCCCGCAACTGGTCTTCGAGCTCGCCGCGTTCCTGGAGATGGCCAACGCCGAGTCCGTCCTGCACGACGAGATCACCTGCTACGACAAGGCGGCCAACGCCATCCTGAACCGCCTGCGCGGCGTGGCCACCGACCCATCCGCGCTGCCGACCGCGCCGTGACGGCGGCTTCCTGGATGAGGCGGCCGTTTCCCGCCAGATTCCGTCGCGGGCCGCGGCGACGATCGAGGTATGACCTTCCGCGTGTTGCCCATCGAACCTGACGTGCTCGACGAACTCCGCAAGCTCGATGACGCCGGGCGCGAACTTTCCGTCCGCATCGAAGACGCGAAGGACGGCGCTCCGCTGCGCTGCTGCCTGCGGCGCGCCCAGCCCGGCGAACGGATCGCACTCGTCTCCTACGCCCCGCTGCGGCGCTGGGCTCAGGAGACCGGGGCCGATCCGGGCGCTTACGACGAGGTCGGGCCCGTGTTCATCCACGCCGAGTCCTGCGACGGCCCGGCTTCGCCGGAGTGGCCCGAGGAACTGCGCGGCAGCCGACGCGTGCTGCGCGCCTACTCCGAGGACGGTCACATCCTCGGCGGCTGCCTGCTCGACCGGAACACCCAGCTCTCCGAGCGCACCGCCGAGGACCTCCTGATGGACCCGGAGATCGCGCTGGTGCACGTGCGGGCGGTGGAGTTCGGCTGCTTCTTCTTCGAGGTCCGGCGCTGAGCGCCTGCCTGCTCCGCAGTCGGCCGATCCATCGGGCAGTATCGGGGCGTGAGCACCTACCCCGAGGCGAAGATCCCAGAGAAGCTGTTCGACGACCCGGAGCGGGAGGCCCGCTGGCGGGCCCGGTTCAGCGCGCCCCGCGTGTCGCTACCCGACTGGGCGCGGGACGCCCCGCAACGCAGCCTGTACGTGTCGAACTTCAGCGGCACCTGGGAGATCTACACCTGGGACCGCGACGCGGACAAGCACCGCCAGGTCACTGACCGTCCACAGGGGACGTTCCACGGGACGTTGTCCGCCGACGGCGAGCAGATCTGGTGGTTCGACGACACCGACGGCGACGAGTTCGGCAGCTGGGTGGTCGAGCCCTTCGCCGCCGGCGAGTCCCGGCCCGCCCTGCCGGGCACGCACCCCGGCTACCCGGCAGGGCTGGAGCTCGGTTCGTCGGTGATCGGCATCGGGATGTCCACCGACGACGGCGTGACGGTGTGGGTGGCGCGCGACGGCGGGCGGCCGGAGGTGCTCTACGAGCACGAGCAGGACGGCGGGCTGTCCGCGATGTCCTGGGACGAGTCGATGGTGGTGATCTCGCACTCCGAGCACGGCGACAGCCGCCACCCCGCGCTGCGGGTGCTGCGCGTCGACGGTTCCGAGGTCGCCGAGAAGTGGGACGGCCCGGGCAAGGGCCTGGACGCGCTGGCGTTCGCGCCGGTCACCGGCGACCCGCGGCTGCTGGTGCTGCACGAGCGGCGCGGCAAGGAGGAGCTGCTGGTCTGGGACGTCGCCGAGGACACCGAGAGCGAGATCAAGCTCGACCTGCCCGGCGAGGTCTCCGCCGACTGGTACCCGGACGGCAAGGCGCTGCTGATCGCGCACACCCACCACGCGCGGACCACGATGCACCGCTACGACCTGGCCGCGGACACCCTCACCGAGCTGCCGACCCAGCCGGGCACGGTGGCCGGCGCGTCGGTGCGCCCGGACCACTCGGTGGAGTACGTGTGGTCGTCGGCGGCGACGCCGTCGCTGGTGCGCACGGTCTCGCGGGACGGCGACGACCGGGTGCTGCTGACGCCGCCCGGTGAGCGCCCGCCGGGTTCGGAGGCCGTCACCGACGTCTTCGTGGAGGTCCCGTACGGGCCGAACGAGACGGTGCACGCGCTGGTGGCGCGCCCGGCCGACGCCGGCGACGGGCCGCTGCCGACGGTGTTCAACCTGCACGGCGGCCCGCACGCGGCCGACGAGGACCGGTTCTCCGCCTACCGGGCGGCCTGGCTGGACGCCGGGTTCGCGGTCGTGGAGATCAACTACCGGGGCTCGACCGGGTACGGCTCGGCGTGGCGGGACGCCATCGAGGGCCGCCCGGGCCTGACCGAGCTGGCCGACGTCGCGCGGGTGCACGACTGGGCGATCGACGCGGGCCTGACCACGCCAGCGCTGAGCGTCGTCGCGGGCGCGTCGTGGGGCGGCTACCTGACGCTGCTGGCGCTGGGCACGCAGCCGGAGCGGTGGGCGGGCGGCGTCGCCGGGGTGCCGGTGGCCGACTACGTGTCGGCGTACGCCGACGAGATGGAGCCGCTGCGGGCCTACGACCGGGCGCTGTTCGGCGGGTCGCCGGAGGACGTCCCGGAGATCTACGAGAAGGCTTCGCCGATCACCTACGTGGACGAGGTGCGGGCGCCGGTGCTGGTGCTGGCCGGGGACAACGATCCGCGCTGCCCGATCCAGCAGATCCTGAACTACCTGGACCGGCTGGGTCGGCGGGAGATCCCGTTCGAGTTCTACCGCTACGACGCCGGGCACGGTTCCCTGGTGGTGTCGGAGACGCTGCGCCAGGTGGCGGCGGAGATCCACTTCGCCCGCCGCGCCGTCGGCCAGGGCTGACCCCTCCCCCGGCCATCCCACCCCCACTGCTCCCCGGGTCTCGGAGGTCCGCAATTTCAATGGAAATCAGAGGTCCGATTTCCATTGAAATTGCGGAAGTTGTCCACAGCCACCGGGAGTTCTCCACAGGTGTCGGTGTGTCGTGGTCTCGACACGCCGATGGTCCCCAGTTTCCATTGAAACTGGAGATCCGGTTCCAGACGGAGACCTGAGGTGCAGTTTCAATTGAAACCGCACCGGAACGGGACTCGGGTTCCGTGGAGGTGGGATGGCCGGTGAGGGTGACGTGGTGCTCGGGTCAGAGTCGTTCGGCCCGGACCACGTCGAGGTTGTGGAAGGTCGGCTCTTCGTCGCAGAGGTCCCTCATCTTGCGGGACAGCGCATCCGTTTCCGGTAGCCGGGAGTTGCGCATCGCCTCTTCGTAGGACGGGAATTCGACGAGCTCGTAGTAGCTGCCCGGGTGCTCGTGGTCCTGGGTGAGCACCGCTCGCTTCGCCGTGCGCTTGCCGCCGGTGGCTTCCTCCCATTCGTCCAGCAGCTCGTCGAGCTGGTCCAGCTTGCCGGTCTTGAACTCGATGAGCTGCACGAAGTTCATGCCGTCGGGCTCGCCGGCCGGGGTCTCGTCCTCCAGCAGTTCCCGGATCTGCTCGCGCAACTCCGGGGTGTCCTCGTGCCGGTGCACCGCCACCGCGTGTTCGGTGGCGGCGCGCAGCACCTCTTCCTCCTCGCCGCTGATGGTGAGCGAGCAGTCGCTCTCGCTCGGGTACTTGCGGCAGTCCGCTATCTTCCTGACCACGGCGGATCTCCT
Organism: Saccharopolyspora sp. NPDC050642; assembly: GCF_040654735.1. Taxonomy (NCBI): domain Bacteria; kingdom Bacillati; phylum Actinomycetota; class Actinomycetes; order Pseudonocardiales; family Pseudonocardiaceae; genus Saccharopolyspora; species Saccharopolyspora sp. NPDC050642. The sequence continues at coordinate 248,567 of NZ_JBFAIN010000002.1, forward strand.
GGTTTGCGAATCGGATTGCGCAGCCACGCGAGTTCGCGCTCGTACTGCGGGTCCGGGCGGGTGGCGATGCCCTGCACCAGCGGCGCGCGCACGTGCGCGGACGGCCAGTACCAGTCGGCGCGGCGCACCACCAGGCCCGCCCGGTAGAGCTGCGGCATCACCTCGACGTTGAGGCGGCAGCGCCGGCAGCCGCGCAGCATCTCCTGCGCCCGGTCCTGCGCCTGCCCCACGACGCCGGGTGCACGGGTGTGCTCGAGGAACAGCAGTTGGCCGACCGGCCGCAGCACCCGGCCGATCTCGCTCAGCGCCGACTGCGGTTTCTCCGTGCTGCACAAGGCGAACCGGCAGACCACCACGTCGAAGGCGTCGTCCGGGAACGGCAGGTCCGCCGGATCGCCGTCGACGAACTCGGGGTCCAGGTCCGGGCGCTCGCTGCGCAGGTCCGGTTTGGCGCCGAGCATCGCGAGGTAGCAGATGTGGCGGTAGGCCAGCAGGTCTTCGAGGAGGAACGCGCCGATGTCCAGCACCCGCCCGGCGGCCCGCTTCCCGGTCAGCACCCGGAACCGCTCGATCATCTCGATCGGCGGTGCCACCCCGGCCCGCTTGTAGTGGCACACGGTGGCGGAGCGGACGGCGTCGCCCGACGTCATGTCCGCAGCATGGGCACTCGCGGGGACAGATCGCCAGGGGCTTCCGGCCCGTGGTCGCTGGTCCGATCCGGTTGCACCCCTGGCCTCTGGGTGCTCGAAGTTGCAAGAATCTAGGTCGTTTTGCGCAACATCGAAAAGGAGGCCGTGATGGGAAGCGTCAACCGGCGGGGATTCCTCGGCTCACTCGCGCTCGGCGGCCTCGCCCTCGGCATGGTGGGCACCAACCAAGTCGTCGCGCAGGCCCAGCAGCGGTCCGGGCTGACCGTGCGCGGCGACGAGTTCCTGCTCGACGGCGAGCCGTTCCGGATCGTGGCCGGCGAGATGCACTACTTCCGCACCCATCCCGACCACTGGCGCGACCGGCTGGCCCGGATGCGCGCGCTCGGGCTCAACAGCGTCGACACGTACGTGGCCTGGAACTTCCACGAGCCGCGGCGCGGCGCGATCGACTTCACCGGTTGGCGCGACATCGTCCGGTTCGTCGAGACCGCCGCCGAGGTCGGGCTGAAGGTCGTCGTCCGGCCCGGCCCGTACATCTGCGCGGAGTGGGACTTCGGCGGGCTGCCAGCCTGGCTGCTGGCCGACCCGGATCTGCCGCTGCGCTGCGACGAGCCGGCCTACCGCGACCTGGTCGACGAGTGGTTCGGCGAGCTGCTGCCGCGGCTGGCGCCGTTGCAGGCGACGCACGGCGGCCCGGTGCTCGCGTTCCAGGTGGAGAACGAGTACGGCAGCTACGGCAACGACCGGGCGCACCTGGACCACCTGCGGAACACCATGCGCGGCAACGGGATCGACAGCATGCTGTTCTGCTCGAACGGGCCGTCGGAGTGGATGCTGCGCGGCGGGAACCTGCCGGACGAGCTGGCGACGGTGAACTTCAGCGGCGATCCGACGGAGCCGTTCGCCGCGCTGCGCCGGTACCAGCCGAAGGGACCGTTGTGGTGCACGGAGTTCTGGGACGGCTGGTTCGACCACTGGGGCGAGCCGCACCACACCACCGATCCGGTCGAGACGGCCGCGGACGTCGAGAAGATGCTGGCCGCCGGGGCATCCGTGTCGCTGTACATGGCGGTGGGCGGCACGAACTTCGGCTGGTGGGCGGGCGCGAACTTCGATGATGCGAAGGCCGCCTACCAGCCGACGATCACCAGCTACGACTACGACTCGCCGATCGGCGAGGCCGGCGAGCTCACCGCGAAGTTCCACCGGATCCGCGAGGTCATCGCCCGGCACGAACCGGTCCCGGACGACCCGGTGCCGCCGCTTCCGCCACGACTCCCGGCGCAGCGCGTAAAGCCGGAAGCGACCGCCGGGCTGCTGGAGTCGCTCGACGTGCTCGGCGAGCCGGTCCACCGGTCCGCCCCGATGCACATGGAGGCGCTGGGCCAGCCGTACGGGTTGATCCACTACCGGACGCGCGTGCAGGGCCCGCGCGAGACGGCCGGGCTCCGGGTGCGCGGGCTGGCCGATCGGGCGCTGGTCTTCGCCGACGGCGAGCAGATCGGCACGCTCGACCGCAACGATCCGCAGGGTTCGGTGGAGGTGCCGGTGCCGCGCGAGTCGGTGCAGCTGGATCTGCTCGTCGACACCGGGGGCCGGATCAACTACGGCCATCGCCTCAACGACCCCAAGGGCATCACCGACCGCGTCCTGCACGGCTCGCAGGCGCTGTTCGACTGGGAGATCCGGCCGCTGCCGCTGGACGACCTGTCCGGCCTGCGGTTCCGGCCCGGCACCGCGAGCGGGCCCGCCTTCCACCGCGCGACGCTGCGGATCGGCGAGCCCGCCGATGGCTTCCTGGCGCTGCCCGGCTGGGAGAAGGGCATGGTGTGGCTGAACGGTTTCCTGCTCGGCCGCTACTGGTCGATCGGCCCGCAGCGCACGCTCTACGCCCCGAGTCCACTGTGGAGGGCCGGGGAGAACGAGCTCGTCGTGCTGGAGCTGCACCAGCCCGGCGGTTCGATCGAGCTCCGCCCGGAACCCGACCTGGGCTGATCAGGGCCGTGAGGCATTCGGGTCGTTGCAGGGGCCGTGCTTGTCCAACTCGCCGGTGCACCCTGCAGCAGTGGCGGCGATTTCGCACGAAATCGCCGCCCCGACGTCAGTCGGGGCGTTGCCCGGGGAGCACTTCGCCGCGCAGGATCCAGGCGTCGCCGCGGCGGATCCAGTGCAGCGGCTCCGGTTGCGGCGGCCAGGCCAGCAGGTAGCGGTCGTACAGGTCGTTCATCGTCCGCACGTGCTCGACCACCGCGCGCAGCCAGGTTCTGGTCCGCATGGCCGTCACCCCAGTTCGAGGTCGTACCTCAGCTCTTCGAGCCGGTGACCCCACTGCCGGACGGGATTTCGTTCGGTGCAGCGGAATCCCGCATCCAGGTACAGCCGGGCGGCCGATTCCAGCGAGCCGACCGTCCACAGCTTCACGTGCTCGAAGCCCTGGTCGCGCGCGTGATCGAGCAGGGCGTGCAGCAACTTCCGGCCGACCCCGGCGCCTCGCGCGGCCGGTGCGACCAAGAACCAGCGGAGCTGCGCGACGCCGTCGCCCTCGTCGGTCAGCGCGACCGTGCCGACTACCTCGCCGCCGCGCTCGGCGACCCACAGCCGGCCGGGTTCGGTGCCCGGCTCGTCCCGGGCTTCGCCCAGGGCGGCGGCGAAGGCGGCGAGCCCGTGCGCGACGTGCGCCTCGAAGCGTTCGTCGAAGCCGTGCTCGCGCGCGTAGAGCTCGCCGTGCATGGCGAGCACGGCGCCCAGATCGCCGGGGCGCGGGCCGATCCGGATGGTGATGTCGGGCATGCGGAGCTCCAGCCGAGTGAAACAATCGTTTCAGTCGTAGGCTAGCAGCCTGACCAGGAACGGAACAGAGGGCGACGATGACCCAGCAGGACGACGGCCGCCGCGGCGAACTGCTCGCGAAGCTCCTGGACTACTCCGCGACGCACGGGCTCTCCGAGGTGTCGCTGCGGCCGCTGGCGGCGGCGGTCGGCTCCAGCCCGCGGATGCTGCTGTACTTCTTCGGCTCCAAGGAAGAACTGGTGCGGGAAGTCCACCGGCACGCCCGCGACGTCCAGCTCCGGCTCCTCGCCGACACCATCGGCGACTGCGCGGACCGGGCCGAGGTGCTGCGCGCCCTGTGGCGGTGGCTCAGCGATCCGGCGCACCACAACATCATCCGGTTCTTCTTCGAGAGCTACGCGCGCTCTCTGCACTCCCGCGGCGGCGCGTGGGACGGCTTCGGCGAGGCGAGCGTCCGCGAGTGGCTCCCGCGGCTCCGACAGGCGCTCGGCGGCTCCGACACCGAGGCGACGCTGGCGCTCGCGGCGCTGCGCGGCCTGCTGCTCGACCTGCTCGCCACCGGCGACACCGACCGCGTCGAGGCGGCTTTCGAGGATCTGCTGCGCGCGCTCTGAGCGCCCGGATCGTGAGATGGCCGGAGCCTCGGAATACCTCGTTCCGCCAGGGCGTCAAAGCTGGTCGTGAGCCATCTCTTCGAACCGATCAAGCTTCGCGACGTCGTCGTCCGCAACCGCGTGTGGGTCGCGCCGATGTGCCAGTACTCGGCCGCCGACGGCCTGCCCGACGACTGGCACCTGGTGCACCTCGGCCAGTTCGCCACCGGCGGGGCCGGGCTGATCATCACCGAGGCGACCGCGGTGGTCCCGGAAGGCCGGATCAGCCCGCGGGACACCGGGCTGTGGAACGACGACCAGGTCGCGGCGTGGCGGCGGATCAACGACTTCCTGCACGCGCAGGGCGCGGCGACCGGTGTGCAGCTCGCGCACGCCGGGCGCAAGGCGTCCACGACCCCGCCGTGGGAGGGCAGCAATGCGGTGCCGGCGTCCGAAGGCGGCTGGGAGACGGTCAGCTCGACCGGCAACGCCTTCGGCAACCTGCCCGCGCCGCGCGCGCTGACCGAGGCCGAGATCGCCGAGCTGCCCGAGCAGTTCGCCGCGGCCGCGCGCCGTGCCGAAGCGGCGGACTTCGACGTGATCGAACTGCACTTCGCGCACGGCTACCTGGCGCACCAGTTCTACTCGCCGCTGGTCAACGACCGGACCGACCGCTACGGCGGCGACTTCGAGAACCGGGTGCGGGTGCTGCTGGAGATCACCGAAGCGGTGCGCGCGGCCTGGCCCGCGGACCGGCCGCTGCTCGCCCGCCTCTCCGCGACCGACTGGGTCGAGGGCGGCTGGACCGGCGAGGACTCGGTCCGGCTGGCCGGGCTGCTGGCGGAGCGCGGGGTGGACCTCGTCGACACGTCGACCGGCGGCGCGGTGCCGAAGGCGGACATCCCGATCGGCGCGGGCTACCAGGTGCGATTCGCCCGGCAGGTCCGCGCGGAGGCGAACGTCCCGACGGCGGCGGTCGGCCTGATCACCTCGCCGGAGCAGGCGGAGGAGATCGTCTCGTCGGGGTCGGCGGACGCGGTCCTGCTCGGCCGCGAGCTCCTGCGCGACCCGCACTGGCCGCTGCGCGCGGCCGACGCGCTGCACGCGGACAACATCTGGCCGAAGCAGTACGAACGAGCCCGCCGGGTCTGACCCACCGCGGAAGAACCGGTGACCGGGCGCGTGGGTCGCGCCCGGTCACCGGGGTGGGCCGGTGGGGGAATCACCGCACCGGCCCTGCTCGGCCGTTACGTGCGCGGGTGGCGGTCACTCCGTGGCGATCGCCTTCAGGACGTCGGTCCTGGCCGCTCGGCGGGCGGGCCACATCGCCGCCAGCACCGCGCAGATCGCGATGGTCACCAGGGACGCCGCGATGACTTCGGTCGGCATCGTGAAGTCCCCCAGGCGCTGGCCGAACATCGCGTGCTGCATCACCGCCCCCACCGGGACGCCCACCAGCACCCCGAGCAGCGCGCCGAAGATCGACACCACCGTGCTCTCCACCCGGATCGTCCGGCGCACCAGCAGCCGCGTCGCGCCCACCGCGCGGAACACGCCGATCTCGCGGGTGCGCTCCGCGACCGAGAGCATCAGCGTGTTCACGACGCCGAACAGCGCGATGACGATCGCGACGCCGAACATGGCGTACATCAGGGCGAAGGCGAACGCCTGCTGGTCGACGCCGTCCTGGACCATCGACTCGCGGTCGCCGATGGTCACGTCCGGCCGGTCGCGGAAGGCGTCCTCGATGCTCTGCCGCGCGGCGGCGGGATCGGGCCCGGAGGCGTACACCGTCGTGACCTGCTTGCGCAGGGATTCGGGCGCCAGGCCGACGTCCAGGAAGAGGCTGGCGCCCAGTTCCGTCGCGTCGTAGACGCCCACCACGCGCTGCGTGACCGAGGTCTTGGCGTCCAGTTCCAGGGTGACCTCGTCGTTCATCCGCAGGCCCAGCATGTCGGCCTGGTTCTGCGAAACGACCACGCCGCGCGAGAGATCCGCGCTGCCCGCGGTCAGCTTCGGCGTGAGCACTGTGCCCAGGGCGGCGGGTTCGATCGCGGAGATCCGCCGCACCGTCTCGCCGCCCGGGTACGCGAGCTCGATGAGCACGTCGCGGCTCCCCGCCACCTCGGTGACGCCCGGCAGGCCGCTGGCTTTGCGCAGCTCGGCCGGGGTGAGCGCGGATTCGCCGCCGGCGGCGGACTGCAGGACCGTCGTCCGGTCCGGCAGATTCGCGCGGGTCGTCGAGGCGATCAGCGCGGCGAACGTCGAACTGATCGTCGCGAACGAGCACACCAGGGCCAATCCGATGGTGATCGCCGTCGCCGTGCCCGCGGTGCGCCGCGGATCGCCCGCCGCGTTGCGCAGCCCGAGCCGAACGGCCGGCCCCGATCTCGCGAAGGTCCGCGCGAGCGGGCGCAGCACCAGCTCGGCGAGCTGCGGCGCGAGCACGATCACCCCGATCACCCCGACGACCGCACCCACCAGCGCGATGATCCGCGCGGCGTTCGACGAGCTGGGATCCGCCGTGGCGGTGATCATCCCGGCTGCGATGAGGAGAAAGCCGATACCGAGGAAGTTCCTGCTGCGCTTGACTCCTCGCGGCACGACCGCGTCCATGCGCAGTGCCGCGACGGGTGGCACGGCGGCCGCACGCCGCGCGGAGCCGTTGGCGGCCAGCACCGTCACCAGCACTGCGACGGCGTAGCCGAGCAGGACGGCGAACGGGGTGACGGTGAACGCGACCTCGTCGTCCGGGCGCAGCGCCGAGAGCAGCAGCGGGGCGATCGCCACCCCGGCCAGCGTGCCGATCGTGCCGCCCGCCACGCCGAGCGCCACGGCTTCGGCCGCGATTCCCACCCTGACCTGCCGCTTCCGGGCGCCGACGGCGCGCAGCAGCGCGAACTGGCGGGTCCGCTGGGTCACCAGCACCGCGAAGGTGTTGGCGATGACGAACATGCCGACCAGCAGCACGACCGCCGCGAACGGCAGCATCGTCATCCGGAGGTCCTGCACGTCGGAGGCCGACTGCTCGGCGAGCGCGTCGGCCAGGGCGCGACCGGTCGTCACGTGGTGGTCGTCCGGGACCAGCGCGCGCACGGCGTCCGCGATCGCGCCGGGATCCGCGCCGGTCAGCTCGATCCGGTGGAAGCGATCGCCGAGCAGGCTCGCCGCGGTCGCCGACTCGTAGGCCACGACCGGCACCGCATCCGAGGGATCATTCGAGTCCACTATGGACTCGGGTCCTAGCTGGCGGTAGCCGAACAGCCCGGTCACCATGGCCTCGTCGACCTTCCCCTCGGACAGCAGGATCCGCGCGGTATCGCCCACGGCGAGCCCGGCGGTCCGCGCATCCGACGCGTTCAGCGCGACCTGCCCCGGCCCGGTCGGCGGACGGCCCGCCACCAGTTCGAAGCGCTCGTCGCCGCTCCAGTTCGTGGCCGCCCGGTCCAGGACCGTGCCGGTCTGGACGAGCTTGCCGTCGCGGCCGACGATCCCCGCCCGGCCGACGATCACGCCCTCGGCCCGCGCCACCCCGGGCACCGCGGCCAGCCGGTCCCGGTCCGCGGGCGCGAGCACCGGCTCCTTGCCGGGGCTTTGCACGGAAACGCCGACGTCGTGGCGGATTTCGCGGGCGGCGAGGGTGGCCGCGATGGAATCGGTGACCACCCAGCTCCCGACCGTCGCGGCCACGCCGAGCGCGATGGCGAACAGCGTCATCGCCAACCGCGCCCGGTGCGCGAGCAGGTCGCGCAGCATGGTCCTCAGCATCGGGATGCGGTCCTCTCCATCGACTTCATGCGCTCCAGCACGCTGTCGGACGTCGGCGCGGAGATCTCGTCCACGATCCGGCCGTCCTTGAGGAACAGCACGCGGTCGGCGTGCGCGGCGACGCTCGGCTCGTGGGTCACCAGCACGACCGCCTGCCCGAGCTCGTCGACGCTGCGGCGCAGGAAGCCGAGCAGCTCCGCGGCGGTCGCGGAATCCAGGGCACCGGTCGGTTCGTCGGCGAAGACCACCTCGGGCCGGGTCACCAGGGCTCGCGCGCAGGCCACCCGCTGCTGCTGGCCGCCGGAGAGCTGGCTGGGCCGGTGGTGCAGCCGGTCCTGCAGGTCGACCGCCTCGACGACCTTCCGCAGCACGTCCGGGTCGGGCTTGCGACCGGCGAGGTCGAAGGGCAGCGTGATGTTCTCCAGCGCGGTGAGCGCGGGCAGCAGGTTGTAGGCCTGGAACACGAATCCCACGCGGTCCCGGCGGAGCCTGGTCAGCTCGTCGTCGCGCAGGCCGGTGAGTTCGGTGGCGCCGATCCACACCTGGCCCTCGTCGGGCTCGTCCAGGCCCGCGACGCAGTGCAGCAGGGTCGACTTGCCGGAGCCGGACGGCCCCATGATCGCGGTGAGCTCGCCGTGCCGGAACGCCACGTCGACGCCCGCGAGCGCGGTCACCTGCGAACCTCCCGCGCCGTAGTGCTTCGCCAGGCCCGTTGCCCGGACGGCCGATTTCGATGTCATGGCACGGAATCGTGCGCGCCCGGGCCGCTCCCGCGCGTCACCGGAAAGGCCACGGCCGGCGCTAACTTTGGTTACACCGGAGCTGAACTTCGGTGGGACGCCGGAGCGGGCCGGCCCGGCTACGGTCGTGGTGTGGCGAAGCGCATGCAGGTGGTGCTGCTGGCGGCGGTGGTCGCGGCGGGGACGTTCGTGCCGGTCAGCGGCGGACCGATCCCGTACCCGCTGGCGGTTTCCGGCGCGCCGCCGATCTTCGGCGTCCTGCTGTCCGCCGTGCTGGCGGCCGCATCGGTGATCTGCGTTCTGCTGCTGCCGCGCACGCCCTGGCCGATGATCGTGGCCGGGCTGGTGGCCTGGCTGCTGATCTCGGCCTGGGTGCCGCTGTGCGTCAGCTCGTACCTCGCCGCCCGCACGATCCGCGAACAGCGACGGCTGATCGGCTGCTTCGCGGTGGCGAGCGCGGCGGTGCTCCTGCCGACCGCGATCGGTCTGGCCTTCGGCCGAGCGGGCCTGGCGCTGGGCGACATGTTGGCCGCGCTCGGCGGCGTCGGCTTGTTCGTCGCGCTGCCGTTCGTGCTCGGCCTGTGGAACCGCTCCCGCCACGACGTGCTGGACGGCCTCCGCGAGCGCAGCGCGCAGCTGGAGCGCGAGCAGGCCGCCCGCGCGGAGCAGGCGCGGATGCAGGAGCGGGCGCGGATCGCCCGGGACATGCACGACGTCGTCGCCCACCGGGTGTCGCTGATGGTGCTGCACGCGGGCGCGCTGGAGGTCAACGCCGCGGACCCGGGCACCGCCGCGACCGCGGAGCTCATCCGCACCACCGGCCGGGAAGCCTTGGCGCAGCTCAGGGATTCCATCGGCGTCCTCAAGAGCGCGACCTCGGACGCCCGCCTCGGGCCACGACCGACGCTGGTGGATCTCGACGGCCTGCTCGACCGGTCCCGGGAAGCCGGAATCCCGGTGCACCGGCACGACGAAGGGACGCCGCAGCCGCTGCCCATCCTGGTGGAGCAGGCGGCGTACCGCGTCGTGCAGGAGGCGCTCACCAACGTCCACAAGCACGCCGGGACGGCTCGCACCGATGTCGAATTGCGTTACGTGGACTCGGTTCTGGAGGTCGACGTGATCAACGAAGCGCCGCGGGCACCGGTCGAGCCGCTGCCCGGCAGCGGCATGGGGCTCGTCGGCCTGCGGGAACGCGTCGAGCTGCTCGCCGGCTCGTTCGCGGCCGAACCGCGCGCCGACGGCGGGTTTCGGGTGTCCGCCCGGTTCCCGCTGGAGGAGCGCGCGTGATCCGGGTCCTGGTGGTCGACGACGAGGCGCTGGTCCGGGCCGGGCTGCGGATGATCCTGGAACCGGCGGCGGACATCGAGGTGGTCGGCGAGGCGGGCGACGGCGGCGAAGCGATCACCGCCGTCGCGAAGCACCGGCCGGACGTGGTGCTGATGGACGTCCGCATGCCGGGCGTGGACGGGCTGACCGCGCTGCGGGAGCTGCGGCGTTCCCCCGCCCCGCCCCGGGTGATCATGCTGACGACGTTCGACCTGGACGACTACGTGCACACCGCGCTGCGCAACGGCGCGGCGGGATTCCTGCTCAAGGACACGTCGCCGCGCGACCTGGCCAACGCCGTCCGGATCATCGCCGAAGGCAGCGCCATGCTCACCCCGAGCATCACCAAGCGGCTGCTCGACACCTTCGCGGAGCTGGAGTCGCCGGCGGCCGCGGAGGCGCGGCAGCGGCTGGCGGCGCTGACCGAGCGGGAGGGCGCCGTGGTGCGCGCGGTGGCCAGGGGCCTGTCGAACGCCGAGGTCGGGGCCGAGCTGGCGATGAGCGAGGGGACGGTGAAGGTCCACGTCAGCCGGGCGCTGGCGAAGCTGAACCTGTCGAACCGGGTCCAGCTCGCGCTCCTGGTCCGCGACGCGGGCCGTTGAACGCGGCCGCAAAAAGCCCGTGCGCACTTTGCAAAGTACGCACGGGCTCTGAACTGCGGAGATGTGACTATTCGGCGAGCTGGGCCTGCCACATCCAGTGCGACTTCTCCAGTTCCGCGGCGATGCCGATCAGCAGGTCCTGGGTGACGAGGTCGGTCTTGTCGGTCTCGTCGATGCGGGCCCGCAGCCGGCGGATCAGCTCCGCCAGCGCGGCCACGATCGCCGCGACCACCTCGCGGTCGCTGCGCCAGTCCGAGTCGAACTTCGGCACGCCGGAGCCGTCGGCGACGGTCGCGGCACGCCCGTCGGGCGAGACGCCGATGGCGGCGGCGCGCTCGGCGACGTCGTCGGCGAAGCCGCGCGCGGTGGTGACCAGTTCGTCCAGGTGGAGGTGCACGTCGTGGAACAGCCTGCCGACGACGTTCCAGTGCGCCTGCTTCGCCACCAGGTGCAGGTCGATGAGGTCCAGCAGGGTGCCTTGCAGCACCTTGCCGGTGATCTCCCGGTCCTGGTCGGCCAGCGGGCTGGAGATGGGGTCCTTCTTGACGGTCTTCTGGGCCATGAGCTGGGCTACCTCCTCGAACGCGAGCAGACCCCTCGAGGGTCCTGCCTCGGCGGTGCCCTCGCACTTCGAAGCGGTGTGACCTGCCGTGGGATCAGTCCCCACGGCAGTTTCAATTGAAACTGGGGTTCATCAGTTTCAATTGAAACTGGTGACCTCCGCGCCTGGCGGAGCGTGGTGCGGACGGCCGGGAGCAGGGGTCAGGTGCGGTTGGCGAAGTCGACGACCTGGTGGCCGATGGTGCGCAGGACGTTCGCCACCTTCTCGTCGGTGCACTCGCCGCCGGCCTCGAACTGCGTTTCGGCCGAGTTCACCGCTCCGCCCAGCGGCGTCGGCCAGCCGCGCAGGGCGTGCACCACCGAGCGGAGCGCCTGAAGCGTCGTCACCGTCGCCTGCCAGCCGTAGGCGATGCCGATGCAGCCCACCGCCCGGCCGTCCAGGTAGGGGCGCTCGTCGCCGCGCAGGTCCTCGGCGTAGTCCAGGGCGTTCTTGATCAGCCCGGAGATCGTGCCGTGGTAACCGGGCGAGGCGAGGATCACGCCGTCCGCCGAGCGCAGGGCGTCGACCAGCTCCAGCGCGTTGTCGGTGCGCTCGGTCAGGTGCGGGTCGTAGAACGGCATCGCCAGGCTGCTGCCGGTGATCGCGTGGACCTTGGCCCCGGCCTCTCGAGCTCCGGCGAGCGCCGCGTGCAGCACCCGCTCGGATTGCGAGTCCGGTCGCACCGATCCGCCGATTCCCACCACGGTCACCGTCATGCGTTCGATCCTTTCACCCGCTGCCCGCGTCTGTCCCCCCTCCTGCGGGGCTGCTCGCCACGCTAGAACTTCGAGCGCGCTGGAGGTCAAAGCCACCCGGCCGTGTCCCGGGCCACAGCTACCTGCGGGTAACCTCAGCACCACTTGTCGCCTTCCGGGGAGGTCAACGCCGATGTCGAAGGTCCTCGAACTGGTGCAGCCGACGCTGGAGGCCGCGGTCGTACGCGGCGTTTTCGCGCTCCCCAAACCCGCGCGGCGGCTCCTAGCGGGGCGCGCGATTCGACTGGACGACCAGGAACTCGCGCTCGATGCTCAACTGCTGCTCAAGTTGATGCGGCTGGCCGGCCACGAGCAACTGTCGGCGGCCACGCCCGAGATCGCCCGCGCCGGGATACGGCGGTCGACCAAGATCACCGCCGGCCAGGTGCCCGGCGTGGTGGTGGCGGACCGCCGGATCCCGACCGCGTCGGGCGACCTGACGGCGCGGCTGTACCGGCCGCGCGAGCTCTCCGAGCCCGGTCCGCTGCTGGTCTTCTTCCACGGCGGCGGTTGGGTCATCGGCGACCTGGACAGCCACGACGACCTGTGCCGGTTCCTCGCCAAGCACGCCGGCATCCGGGTGCTGTCGGTGGGCTACCGGCTCGCGCCGGAGTTCCCGTACCCGGCCGCCCTGGACGACGCCATCGACGCCTACCGGTTCGCCGTCGAGAACGCCGCCGAGCTGGGCACCAGCCCCGACGCGATCGCGGTCGGCGGGGACAGCGCGGGCGGCAACCTGGCCGCCTCGGTCGCCCTGCACGCCACCCGGTCCGGGGCCGCGAAGCCGGTGTTCCAGCTGCTGATCTACCCCGCCGTCGACGCCACCACGCGCCGCCGGTCGCGCGAGCTGTTCGCCAACGGATTCCTGCTCACCGACGGCGACATGGACTGGTTCATGAACCACTACGCGCCGGAGGAGGACGTCCGCGGCGACCCGCGGCTGTCGGTGCTGCTCGCCGAGGACCTCAGCGGGCTGCCGACGGCGCACGTCGTCACGGCGGGCTTCGACCCGCTGCGCGACGAGGGCGAGGAGTACGCGCGGCGGCTGGCGGAGGCCGGGGTGCCGGTGATCGCGCGGCGGTTCCCGGACCTGATCCACGGCTTCGCCAACCTCCGCCCGATCGGCGACCGCTTCCAGGAGGCGTTGTTCGAGATCGTCGGCACCCTCCGGGCCGGGCTGGAACTCCAGAAGGCCTGACCGCAGGGCCCGTGGACGCCAAGATGCGGTTAGCGGACCGCCTGTCAGCCAATCAGGCGAAGGCGCCGTTTTCGCGCGAAACCGCCGCCGACCCGGGATCCGGGCCGGGTCGTCACTGGCCCAGTAGTTCGCGGAGGCGGTTGAGGAGGTCTTCCCGGTTGGCGCAGCCCAGGCGTTGCTTTATGCGGCTTATGTGGTGCTCCACCGTCTTCGCCGAGATGAACAGGCGCTTGCCGACCTGCTTGTAGGTCAGTCCGGCCAGCACCAGCTCGGCGACCTCCTTCTCCCGCTCGCTGAGCAGGTCGGTGTCGCCGCCGCGCACCGCCCGCGGCCGCGGCGGCTTGCCCTGCAGGGCCCGCGCGCATTCCAGCAGCGCGAGCATCGCGCGCCGGTCCTTCGTATGGATCGCCGCCTGCCCCGCCAGCCGCGCCCCGTCCCAGGCCAGCCCGGCCGAGTGCAGCCCTCGCGACGCCTGTTCCACCTCGTCCTGGTCCACCTGGCCGGTGAGGATCTGCAGCCACACGCGGGCGGCTTCGGCCATCGCCGCGGCCAGCGGGTTGTGGTGCGCCATGCCGTCCAGGTCCGCCGCGAGATGCCGCGCGTCGTCCAGATCTTCCAGCACGATCGCGGCCTGCAGGCGCTTCCAGGTGAGCATTGACGTCCACAGTGGAGGATTGCCGAGCCGTTCCAGCAGGCTGCGCGCCTCCGCCAGGTACGGCGCGATCCAGTCCTGGTCGCGTAGTCGCGCCGCCGCGACCACGAGTTCGCCCAGCGGCAGCAGGGCGAACAGGTCCACCGAGTGCTCGGCGACGGCCTGCCTCGCCTGGCCGCGGGCGGCGGCGAGGGCCCCCATGTCGTTGTCCCGGCTCGCGATGCCCGCCTCGATCGCGGTGGCCAGCAGCCGATCGCGCGCCGCCGGACCGGCCGCGGCCTGGAGCTTCACGCGGGCCGTCACCGTGTCGCCGCGCACGAGGGGCAGCCACGCCGCCAGCAGCCGGTGCCGGTGGTGCAGCAGCGGACCGCCCGCGCTCGCACCGATCGCCCTGTCCAAGGTGGACTGCGCGACGTCCAGCTCACCGCAGTGCAGCGCGACCAGGGCGGCGATCGCAGCCGGGCTGTCCGGCACCAAGATGCCGCGGCCCACCGGCTCCGAAAGCGAGGCCGATCGCACCAATGTGGACAGTGCCGCCGCGGCCGAGCCGACGACCGATTCCCGCACTCCGGCGGCGAGTTGCGCGGCAGCGCCGGTGATCGACGTCGGCGGTCCGGCGTCGTCGGAGGAGCTGAGCAGCTCGTCGGCCTCGCCCAGCCGGCCGGAACCGATCAGGCCCAGCGCGGCGAACGCGCGGTCGCCGGGCCAGCGCAGCTTCCCCACCGACCACCGGCACAGCTCGGCCGAACGCTCCAGCAGCCCGCGGTGCGCCAGGACGCTCGCCGCGACCTGCACGCCGAGTTCCTTGTCCGGCACCTCGTCGTCGACGATCACCTGGTCCGCCAGGCGCAACGCCTCGTCGAGATCGCCGGCCACGGCGGCGGCGCGCGCCTGCCGCGCGGCCACCGACACCACCGGAGTCCCCGCCGACACCGCCGCGGCGAACAGCGGCCGCGCCAGGTGCGGGGCATCGCGCAGGGCCTCGTCGCCCGCCTTCTCGAACGCCGCGGCCAGGGTCGCTTCCGGCAGCAACGCGATGTCGGCCCCGAGCAGCGGAGCAACCAGCGGCAACACCGAACCGCCGCGGGCCAGTTGGGTTTCGACGAGGCGACGGGTCACCCGGAGCCGCCGTTCCCACGGCGCCAGCCGCAGCGCCGCCGCGCGGACGATCGGCAGCAGCACGTCGTCGGCGCCGACCAGGCCGGCGGCTCGCACCACGAGCAGCGCGGAGCCGACCTCCGCCGGGTCGAGGTCGAGCAGCGCGGCGAGCAGATCGGGGTGCGGGGTCGCACCGATCGCCATCGCCATCACGCATTCCCGGCCCGCCTCGCCGAGCTGGTCCAGGTCGTGCTGGAACTGGTCGAGAGCGCGCGCCGGCAGCTCCGCCGCGCCCGGCTCGGCCGCCGCGAGCACCCGGCTCACGTAGCGCGGCACGCCGCCGGTTTGCGCCTGCAGCCAGCCGATCCACTCCGGCGCGACCGCCCCGGCCTGCGCCGCGATCTCGTCCCGCCCGAGCGCGGCGAGCAGCACCGGTGCGCCGAGCTCGCCGATCAGCTCCGCCAGCGCCGCGGGCCGCGGCCCCGGCCGGTAGGCGACGACCAGCCGCGCGCCGGGCCGCCGGGCGACCTCGCGGAGCTCGCCGAGCACCGCCTCGTCGAGCCGGTGGGCATCGTCGACCAGCACCGCCCCGTCGCCGGCCCGGTCGAGCGCGTTCGCGCCGAACACCGGGATCCCGGCGTCGTGGTAGGTGCGGGCGAGCTGCTCCAGCAGCGCCGTCTTCCCGTATCCGCCCGCACCTTGCACTCCGGCGACGAGCGACGCGGCCGGATCGGCGGCGATCACCGACCGCAGCCCGGCCGCGTGCCCGTCCGGCAGCAGGGCGGGACGGGATGTCGTCGAGTGGTTCACGCCTGGAGTCCTTGTCATCCGGGTCACTGGCGCATGTGCTGGATCGCGCTGAGGACGCCGCCGAGCGGCGCGTTGTTGGGCAGGAAGTAGGTGAGCAGCAGCCCGCCGATGATCAGCACGGCGGCGATCGACAGTTTAATGATCTTGATCCGCCGGGCCCGGTCCTCGTCCGGCGGTTCCAGCGGCAGCGGCTCCACGTCGACCGGCGGGCGCGGCGCCTCCACCGGTTCCGCGTCGTCGTCGAACGACTCCTCGGGGCCCTCGATGCGCATCAGCACGCTGGTCTCGGCCACCGAACCCTGGTCGGTGTCGGTGGAAAGCACCTGCACCGCCGCCAGCGCCGCCCCGCCGGCCGCGGCCAGCTCGGGCGCGACGTCGACCTGCGGCGGCAGCTGCAACCGCTCGGCCACCAGCTGCTTCAGCAGCGGCGTGCGCGCGGTTCCGCCCGCCAGCACGACGGAATCGAGGTCGTCCGGCGACAGCGTCGCCGACTGCACCGCCTGCAGGATCAGCTCGGGAACCCGTTCCAGGTGCGGCCGGGCGAGCTGCTCGTACCGCGAGCGGGACAATGCGAATTCCGTGCGCAGACCGGGCAATTCCACTCGCAGCTGCACGCCGGACTGGTGCGACAGCGCTTCCTTCGCCCGGACGCACTCCGCGCGCAGGTGCGCGAGGGCGGCCCGCTGGTTGAGATCGGCGAGGTCCAGCGCGTCCAGCCGGTCGCCGAACTCGGCGCGCACGGCGGCGAAGATCTCGTCGTCCAGGTCCTGGCCGCTGGGGTGGTCGGCGTTCAGCGGCGACCCGACCACCTCGAACCCGTGCTCGCGCCGCCGCAGCACCGTGGCGTCGAAGCCGCTGCCGCCGACGTTGGCGATGACGATCGGCTCGTGCTCGGCGACCCGCTGCTTGGCGGCGTAGTCCAGGGCGACGGCCATCGGCTCGGCCACCAGCGTCACGTCGGTCAGCCCGAGCTGGACCAGCGCCTGGTGGACGAGCCGGGTGCGGTGCGGACCCCAGGTGGCGCTGTGCGCGATGGCGATGTGCTCGGCGGGATGCCCCTGCCGGTGGGCGACCGCGTCGGCCACCCACTCGACCATCGTCGCGACCAGCCGCTGCGCCGGGATGAACTCGCTGCCCACCAGCAGCGGCAGGTCGTCCCCGAGCCGCCCGGTGAAGCCGCGGGCGACCCATTCGTGGTGGGTGATCTCCTGCCGTTGGGCGGCTTCACCAGCCACGAACGAGCCGTCCTGCACCTTGCACAGCACCGTCGGCACCACCGGCCCGGCCGCCAGCGGGACCGGCACGGCCGCCGCCCACCGGCTGCCGTCCCGGCGGGCGATGGCGGCCGTGGTCGCCGTCGCGCCTAGATGAATGCCCAGGACGTAAGGCATGCAATCCCTTCGTGTTACCGAATCGGCCACCATCGGGCGATGCCCGCGTGGCGCGGAGTGGACACAATTTAGCGCGTACTCGGTTACTCACAGGTGTCAGATGCCCCAACCTACCCCCCAATGGGCCACCCATCGGATCCCCTAATAGAGGTTCGAATAACTAGGAGTCGTACCCGATGGCTAGGGGGCCCCGTCGCCCTAACGTGTTCGGCAGGAAGTGAGGACCGCGCGACCTCACTCGGACACCCAGCCGAGTAACCGCTGAGCATCGGGAGGCCCAACGATGGTGAACCCTCAGCACGCGGCCGAGTCCTCCACTCCCGACCCGGGGACGCACTCCACCACCGGCCCGTCGGACGAGCCGACGCTGCACGAGTTCCTCACGCGCCTCGTCAGCGACCCGGCAGCCCGATCGGCCTTCGACTCTGATCCGCAAGCCACGCTGGATCAGGCCGGCCTCGGGGGCATGACCGCGACGGACGTACTGCAAGCCACGTCACTGGTCCTCGACTACGCGCCGGTCGAGGTCGTGACCGAGTACGACCGCTCACTCCAGAGCAGCGTCGAGAAATTCGCTGCGAGCACCCAACACGTCGCGATCAACCAACTGCATCCCGCACATCCGAACGAGCAGGAAGATCTGAGCATGCTGAAGAACCCCGCCCCCGCCGAAGACTTCGGTAAGAACGGCGACGTCGAGCCCACCATCCCGGCCGTCCCGGCGACCCCGGCTCCGTCGAACAACGTCGACATCGACGTGCGTCACAACGACACGGACTCGCACAACTTCATCAGCATCCACGACATCGCCAGCGGCAACGACATCGCCAACGGCAACATCGTCGGCAGCGTCGTGGGCAACACCGTCGGCCAGGTCGGCGACAGCCTCGACCTGAGCAGCGTCACCAACACCATCGACAACAGCGTCAGCGAGGTCAACCAGACCGCGACGCACGTCTTCGACACCAGCGTCGACCTGACCGCGGGTGCCGCCACCGTCGTGCACGGCGACGTCACCAACGTGGTCGACAACTCGACCAACATCGACGTCCTCAACGTCGTGAACGAGGCCCCGGTCGTCGGCGACATCGCCAACAACGTCACCAACGTGCTGGGCGACGTGACCACCAACGTGAGCAACGGCGACCTGACCTCGGTCGTCACCAACGCTCCGGTCGTGGGCAACGTGGTCGGCGACGTCACCTCGGTCGCCACCAACATCCCGGTCGCCGGTGACCTGGTGTCCAACGTCGCCGGTGGCGACATCACCAACGTGACCGACAACGTGACCGGTGTCCTGGGCGACGTCCCGGTCGTCGGCGGCGTGGTCGACACCGTGGGTGGCATCGCCGGCGGCGCTGGCGACGTCTCCGCCCTGCCGGTCGACGACGTGACCTCGGCCCTGCCGGTCGACGACGTGACCTCGGCCCTGCCGCTGCCGGCCCCGCAGGACCTGCCGGTCGTCGGCGACGTCGCCGGTGGCGCTCTCGACACCGTGACGAGCGCCCTGCCGCTGGACGGCGTGCTCTGAACGCAGTGAGCAACTGAATGCCGGGATCCGTGATTCGCGGATCCCGGCATTCTTCGCCTTTCGCTCGGAAAACTTGCACTTTTGGTACTCCCAGTGCACGCCTGAGATGTGAGTTCAGCCGTTTGGGTTTCTCTATTCGCCGCGGCACGCCACAATCGACGCCGTGATCGAGACGGCGTTGGTGGAACTGATCGATCGCGCGACTGCGGAATGTGCCGAGCAGCAACGCGCTGATCTGCACGGAAGGCTGCGGCAGATCCGCACCCGCGTGCTCGACCCGACGCAGCTCGTGCTGGTCGTCGGTGAGTCGAAGCAGGGCAAGAGCGCCCTGGTCAACGCCATCGTGAACGCGTCCGTGTGCGCCTCCGGCGACGACGTCACCACCGTCGTGCCCACCCTGGTCCGGTACTCCGACGAGCCGTCCGCCCTGCTCATCGAGCACGAGGCGACGCGCGGCCCCGCCGCCCTGGATCGCGTGCCGGTGCCGATAGAACAGGTCGGCGAGCAGCTGGAACGCGCCCTCGCGCTCGGGCGCCCGGTCACCCGCGGCGAGGTCGGCATCCCCCGCGCCGTGCTGCAGAACGGCCTCGCGCTGATGGACACGCCCGGCGTCGGCAGCGTGTCCTCGTCGCTGACGGCCACCACGCTCTCCGTCGTCGCCGAGGCCGACGCGCTGCTGATGGTCTCCGACGCCACCCAGGAACTGACCACCAACGAGCTGACGTTCCTCAAGCAGGCCACCGCGTTGTGCCCGAACGTCGCGCTGGTGCTGCCGAAGATCGACCGCACGCCGCACTGGCGGAAAGTCCTCGAAGTCAACCGGAAACACCTGGAGAACGCCGGGATAGCGGCCAAGATCTTCCCGGTTTCGGCCAACATCCGGATGCACGCGATGCAGGCCAGGGACGCCAACCTCAACGCCGAATCCGGATTCCCGCCGCTGCTGGAATTCCTCAAGGAGATGGCGGGCAAGCACGACAACATGACCAGGCGCCTGGTGGCGCACAACGTTTCCGAGGCGCTGACCCAGGTCAACGAAGCGCTGCGCGCCGAGCTGGCGGCGCAGAACCCGCGCACCGCGGCCGAAACCCTGATCGAGCTGGAGACCGCGCAGCACCGCGCCGAAGACCTCCGGCGCGTCTCGGCCCGTTGGCAGAAGGCGCTCAACGACGGCGTTTCCGAGCTGTACACCGACATCGAGTTCGACTTCCGGGAACGCAGCTGGGCGGTGTTGCACCAGGTCAACGAGGCCTTCGAAACCGCGGACCCGCTGGAGGTCTGGGACGAGTTCCTCGACTGGCTCGAGGCGCGGCTCACCGACGCGATCGTCGAAACCTTCGAGTGGCTGGACCTCCGGCAGGCCCGGCTCGCCGAGCAGG
The DNA here is from genome assembly GCF_040654735.1 of Saccharopolyspora sp. NPDC050642. Taxonomy (NCBI): domain Bacteria; kingdom Bacillati; phylum Actinomycetota; class Actinomycetes; order Pseudonocardiales; family Pseudonocardiaceae; genus Saccharopolyspora; species Saccharopolyspora sp. NPDC050642. The sequence goes on from NZ_JBFAIN010000002.1 coordinate 268,454, forward strand.
TCGCCAACGAGATGCTCGCCGAACACGGGCGCAACCTGCCCGACCTGACGGAGCTCCAGCAGCCGGAACCGCTGGGCGATGTTCCCGAGCCGAAGCTGCCGCCCGGCTCGGAGTACAAGCGCTTCGACCAGTTCCTCACCGGTCTTCGCGGCTCCTACGGCGGCGTGCTGATGTTCGGCCTGATCACCTCGGCGTTCCTGCCGCTGATCAACGTGGTGTCGATCTCGGCGGGCGTGCTGCTGGGCCTCAAGAGCCTCGGCGAGGACAAGGACCTGCGGCTGCGCCGCCGCCAGGCCGAGGCCAAGGCCGCCGTGCAGCGCTACGTGGAGCAGGTCATCTTCCACGTGAACAAGGAGGCCAGGGACGCCATCCGCGGCGTTCACCGGGGCCTGCACGCGCACTACATGCAGATCACCGAAGATGCCCAGATGGAGATCAGCCGGGCCATCCAGGAGATCAAGCGATCGGCGGAGCGCAGCGCGGTCGACCGCGACCAGCGCGCCAGGGAGATCCGGCAGAAGCTGGAAGAACTCGCGGTGCTGCAGCGACGCGCGACGATGCTGACGCAGAACCGGATCACCGCGGCATGAGCGGCGATCCCCTGCTGGAACGCGCCCGGGCGCTGCTGATCCGCACCATGACCTTCTACCGGGACGATCCGCGCACCTCGACGTGGCTGCGCGGCCGGCTGGAGAGGCTGGACCAGCCGCTGCGCATCGCCGTCGGCGGGCGGGTGAAGGCGGGCAAGTCGACGCTGATCAACGCGCTGGTCGGCGCGGAGCTCGCGCCCACCGACGCCGAGGAGCGCACCCAGGTCAGCACCTTCTACCAGTACGGGCCGGAACCGAAGATCCTGGTGCACACCCCGCACGGCGCGGTGCAGAACGTGCCGGTGACCACTTTGGACACCGGCACCATCCGCGACCTGCAGCACTGGCGGCCGGACGAGGTGTCCCGGCTGGTCATCGAGTCGCCGACGCCGGGGCTGCAGGCGATCACGCTGATCGAAACGCCGGGCGTCGCGTCCGCGGCGGTGCAGGAGACGGGCCGCTCCGCGCTCGCGCAGATCCTGTCCGAGGCGGACGCGGTGCTGTACCTGACGCGGTACCCGCGGCAGACGGACCTGCAGTTCCTCCAGTCCGTCAACGAATTGCAGACCGCCCGGTGCGTGCCGATCAACACGATCGTCGCGTTCTCGCGCGCCGACGAGACGGGCAGCGGCGGCGCGGAGGCGCTCGAAGCCGCCGAGCGGATCGCCGACCGCTACCGCAACGACCCCACGCTGCGTTCGTTCGCGCAGTACCTGATCCCCGTGGTCGGGCTGCTCGGGCAGGCCGTGGCGACGATGACCGACGACGACTTCATGGCGCTGCACAACGTTGCGCGACTCCCCCAGAACGACCAGGACGCGCTGCTGCTTTCGGCGGATCGATTCATCAACAGCACCATGGAATCGACGCCGGGACCGGCCCGGCAGCGCCTCCTCGAACGGTTCGGCCACTACGGCGTTGTGCGGGCGTTGACGCTGATCCGCAGCGGCGTGACGGAGCGGAAGAAGCTGCAGTCGGCGCTGCTCGACGAGAGCGGCCTGAATCTGCTGCAGGAGACCGTGCACCAGCAGTTCGTGGAGCGGCAGGACGCGTTGCGCGCGCGGTCGGCGTTGCTGGCCGTCGACATGGTGCTGCGTGCGAATCCCCGTCCCGGCGTGCAGCAGTTGCGCGGCGAATTCGAGCGGATGCTGGCGAACGCGCACGAATGGAACGAGCTGCGGCTGCTGTCGGCGCTGGATTCCGGGCAGGTGCGGTTCGCCCGTCCGCTGCAGGCGGAAGCGAAGCGGCTGCTGGGAGCGTTCGGCAGCGCGCCGCACGCGCGGCTCGGCCGGGACGAGACGGCCCTGGCCGTGGATCTGGCCGACGAAGCGGCCGCGGCGCTGTCGCGCTGGCGGGAGCAGGCGGTGAACCCGCTGCACGACCGGCCGCACCGCGATGCGGTCCGCACCGTACTGCGCAGCTGCGAACGTCTGATCCTCCACCAGACCCACGGTCCGCAGCAGCCGCAAACCCCGCAGCAGCCGCAGAGCTCGCAGCACCAGCAGAATCCTCAACGCCAGCAATCCGCCCACGGTCAGCATGGCTCTTCGGGTCAGCACGGCCCCTCGGGCCAGCAGGGTTCCACTGGCGCGCACGGCACTTCGGCACAGCGCGGCGCTCACTCGCAACCGGGCCCTCAGAGCCCGCAGCAAGGGCACCCGCAGCGGCACCACCATCCGCAACCCGGCCAGCCCCAGAACGCCCAGGGAGCCCACGCCCGCGATTGACCACGATCCATTGTGGACATGGTGCACGCACCGGTTTTCGCGATGTCCAGATTTCCTCGGACCACGGGACGATCTGTCGCGAGCCGTCCGAGCCGCCCTGCTCGCCCCACCACGGAGCCTTCCCGTGTCGCAGGCGGCTGCGCCTGGCGATGCCGCTGGCCGCATCAAGCGTGAACCAGATGTCGATTCCGTGCGGATAACGAGGTGTACCTGATCGGATCGAGGAGGACGGTCGATGGCCTCGCCGGCGCGTTCGGCCAGCGGAGTCTCGACCTGCCAAATCGATCGGGTCGCGAAACACCAGATGACTCGCAGACCTCTTTGGGGGCAGTTCATGACGGAATTCGACGAGACGCAGCCGACCCGCGAACTCGCACCGGCACACGACCACCTGGCCGCCGCGGAACGATCCGGCGACGCACCCGCCGTGGCGCGACAGCGCCGACCGCTGCGACGGATGGCGTGGCCGGGCGCGGTCGCGGTTGGTCTCGCCGCCGCGATCTCCGGCGTGCTCACGCTCGCTCCGTTCGGGGAGAGCGACGGGGGCACCCCGACGGCGAACGCCGAATCGGCGCTGGTCACCGCGGCGCCGGATCTCCCCGACCACCCGCCGCGGCCCGATCAGTTCGTCTACACGAAGTCCCAGAGCGCCGCCGGAATCCGCGAGACGTGGCTGTCCGCGGACGGGACGCGTGACGGCCTCATCGTGCAGTACGGCGGGGAAACCGAGCTGGAGGTGCCCCGCTGCGGGGACAGCAAGACCTACACCCCCGCAACCGATGAGACCGGATACTGCTCGCCGGTCCCCGGGCACATCTACGTCCTGCCGACCGACGCCGCCGGAATGCTGGACTACCTGAAGGAGCGCAGCTCCGACCCCGGCAGCGCGTGGCTCATCGGCGAGGAGATCCGCGACATCGTCGCCGAGTCGTACGTGCGACCGGAGTCGAGGGCGGCCGTGTTCGAGGCTGCGACCAAGGTCCCCGGCATCTCCGTGGTCAAGGACGCGAAGGACGCGATCGGCAGGACCGGTGTCGGCATCTCGTTCCCGAAGCCCGACGGCGAGAACATCCGCGAGGAGATCCTGGTCTTCGATCCGACCACCTACGCCTACCTCGGCTCGACGTTCTCGGCCGAAGTCGAGACCGCGTTCGTGGACGAGGTCCGCCAGCGCCCCTGATCGGCACGAGGCGGTTCGGGGATCCGCATCGGCGCCAGACAACGCCGGCGCAGGCGCTCGGCCCTGAGCCTCGGTGACCCATGGCAGTTTCAATTGAAACTGCCGGAACACCCCGAGGGCCCACGCCCGCGGATCATCACCATCCATTGTGGATTAATCATGGCCTCGGCCGCGGTGGCCGATTTCAACTGAAGCGACAGGGCGGTCCGGCGCGATCATCGGCCCGGATGGGCGAAGACCCGGGAGACGGGGGCTCCCGGGTCTTCGCTCGTGGTGGTTGCCGCAGTCAGCAGCGGCGGGCCGACGTCGTCGGCCCTTGACCTCGGCGGCGATCTCATCGCCAGTGCGGCCCAGCTCGCTCGCCGCGGGTCATGACGGGTTCCAGTATGCCACCAGAAAACTGGAACTAGTCAAGAAAATAGCCCGCCGTGTTCGGACTCACCCGATCGCCCGCACCCGCACGTCCCACTCAGGCCCTGCGGCGCCCAGAAACCCAAGCCACGCAGCGGCGCGTGCGAGCCAAATCCTCGTCCCGGTCGGATCACTCGTGAACCCGATCCGGGCCCGATGTGGAGAACAGGACGTACGAGGCCTGAGCAAGAAGGGCATTCATGAGCCCACCAGCGCTGGACGGCGAAGTCGAGGACGACGCCGCGATACCGGAAAGCGCGAAGACCCGGGGCACGCTTGGGTTCTAGGAGTCGTCGCAACACTCCAGTTCAGGGGATGCGATGGAGTTTCAGATCCGGGCGGAGCTCCTGGGCCTTCGCGACGTCGTTGACCGCAGGGACGCACGTCATGCAGGGTTCATGATCGTTCCTCGTCGTGGCGGCCGGACTCCTCGGGCGCGGTCGCCGAGGAGCGGCAGTCCGGGCAGTAGCCCCAGAACACGACTTCCGCTTCGTCCACCTCGTAGCCCGACGTGGACGACGGCGTCAGGCACGGGGCCTCGCCGTGGACGCAGTCCACGTCCTCGGTTCGGCCGCAGTTGCGGCACACCAGGTGGTGGTGGTTGTCGGCGGTCCGGGTCTCGAAGCGCGCCGGGTGACCGGCGGGCTCGATCCTCCGCAGCAGCCCGGCGTTGCTGCACGCGTTGAGCACGTCGTAGACGGCCTGCGTGGACACCGAACCCAGCTGCCGGCGCACCGCGGTCGCCACCTGGTCGGCCGTCGCGTGCGGGTGGCCGACCAGCCACCGCAGCACGGCGAGCCGCGGCTTGGTGACCCGGAGTCCGGCGGCGCGCAACCGCTCGCGCGGGTCGTCCGCGCTGGTGGCGTGGTTGCTCTGGGCCGCGCTGAGGGTCATAGCGAGGCCCAGTATGCCACCGAAAAATTGGTCTGAACCAGAACTGGACCCGGTTGGCGCTCCGGATTGCTGCACCCGGTCCACCGGTTGCGACCAGTTGGCTCAACCGATCGGCGGATCCGACCGGCGCCGGTCAGAGCGCGAAGTCGCGCAGCGTCGCGTGCAGCTGCTCCACCAGCGGTCGGCGGCGGGCCATCTCCCGGGCCGCCGCCGGGTCCGGCGAGACCTTGCCCTCCGGCGTCACCAGCTCGGCGGCGCGCTCCAGCGAGTCGAACTCGCCGAGCGCCCGCCAGCCCAGCAGCACCGCGCCGAGCCCGGACCCGCCGCTGCCCTCCGCCAGTTCCAGGTCGATGTCGAGCGCCGCAGCGATGGCATCGGCCCACAACGCGCTGCGGAAGCCGCCGCCGGTGGCCCGCACCGCACGCACCTCGGCCCCGGAATCGACCACCGCGTCCCGCACCAGCGCGAGCTGCTGCGCGACGCCCTCGACGACGGCGCGCGTCATCTCGGCACGGCCGTGCGAGTGCCGCAGCCCGACGAACGAGCCGGTCAGGCCCGGCTCCCACCACGGGGCCCGCTCGCCGAGCAGGTACGGCAGGGCCATCAGCCCGTTCGCCCCCGCCGGCACCGCGGCGGCCTCGTCGAGCAGGTCCGCGACGTCGACCCCGAAGGTCTCCGAGGCCCACTGGGCGACCACCGCGCCGTTGCTCACGGCACCGCCGATCACCCAGAGCCCGTCGCCCATCGCGTAGCTGAACGTCCGGCACCGGTCGTCGACGCCCGGCCGGTCGCGCGTCACCCGCAGCGCCCCGCTGGTGCCGAGCGACAGCGCGGCGACACCGGGGCTGACCGCCCCGACTCCGAGGTTCGCCAGCGGACCGTCCCCGCCGCCGAGCACCACCGGCAGCCCCTCCGGCAGGCCGACGGCCTTGGCCACCTGCGGCTTCAGCGGCAGCGCGTCGGTCGGCGCGTGGATCTCCGGCAGCTGGTCGGCGCGGACGCCCGCGACCTCCAGCGCCGGCTCGTGCCACCGCAGCGTCGTCATGTCCTGCAGGCCGCTGCCCGAGCTCAGCGAGTACTCGGTGACGAACTCGCCCACGAAACCGGCGACGACGAAGTCCTTCAGCGCGCACCACCGCACCACGTCACGCGTCAGGTCGGGGCGACTTCCGGTCAGCCAAGCCAGCTTCACCATGACCGACTGGGTGTGCACCGGCGTCCCGGTGGCCCGGTGCAGGGCCGACGAGGCGTCCCAGTCGGACCGCAGCCGCGCCGCCACCCCGGCCGCCTGGGTGTCGGCCCAGTTGAACGACGGCGTGGCCGGTTCGCCGGCCGAGTCGAGCCCGACGACCGTGTGCATCGAGGTGCTGAACGACAGCGCCGCGACCGGGTGGCCGTGCTCCTTCACCCAGGCCACGCACTCGGCCAGCGCCTCGATCGCCGCGTCCCGGACCTGGACGGCGTCCTGCGTCGCCTCCCCGGGCTCCTCGGTGCGCAGCGGATACCCGAGCTCGGTCTGGTGCAGCACGTGAGCGTCGCTGCCCGCCGCGACGACCTTCGTCGCGGTGGTACCGAGATCGATTCCGAGGACGACCGGAGCATGACTCATGTCCCCAACCTAACCGCCGGATGCCGAAACCAAGCCGCTCAGGTCGCGGCCCCGCGCGCACATGAGCCCAGCGCATCGAGCCCGATACGCACAGCCACCTATCCGCACTCCTTGCAGCAGGTTCGTAGTGGCGCGAATTGTCCTCCGGTAGCGCCGTGAATTCGTCCAGGGTCAGCAGGTGATCGGGCCAGGAAATGATGTTCATGGGCCCACTGTGGCGGGCGCCGGTTCCCGCGTTCAAGGAGAATTGGACACAAACACACGTTCGAATGAACCCGTATCACAAAAGGGCGCCCTCCCCCGTCTACCAGGGGGAAGGCGCCCTTTTCGAACCCGTGGGGGCTTACTTCGCGAGGGTTTCGGCGATCTCGTAGGTGTTGAGCGCCGCGCCCTTGCGGAGGTTGTCGCCGCAGACGAAGAAGTCCAGCGTGTTCGGGAAGTCCAGCGCCTGCCGGACCCGGCCCACGTACGTCGGGTCGCCGCCGACCACGCCGGCCGGGGTCGGGAACACGCCGTTGTCGTGGTCGTCCTGCAGGACGATCGTCGGCTGCGCCTCGAACACGCGGTGCGCCTGCTCGACGGTCACCTCGCGCTCGAAGGTGGCGTGCACCGCCAGCGAGTGCGTGGTCACCACCGGCACGCGGACGCAGGTCGCGGAGACCTTCAGGTCCGAGATGCCGAGGATCTTGCGGGACTCGTTGCGGACCTTCAGCTCCTCGGAGGTCCAGCCGTCGTCCTTGCGCGAACCGGCCCACGGCACCACGTTGAGCGCCAGCGGCGCCTTGAACGGCGTCTCCTCCGGCAGCCCGGCCGCGGCCAGCGCCTCGGCGACGTCGCCGGCCCGCTGGCCGACGCCCTTGCCCGCCACCGCCGCGATCTCCGCGTACAGCCGGTCGATGCCTTCCTGACCGGCACCGGAGGCGGCCTGGTAGGAGGAGACGACCAGTTCGCGGAGGCCGAACTCGCGGTGCAGCGCGCCCAGCGCGGCCATCATCGACAGCGTCGTGCAGTTGGGGTTCGCGATGATCCCCTTCGGGCGCTCGTGCACCTTCTCGGCATTGACCTCGGGCACCACCAGCGGCACGTCGGGGTCCATCCGGAACGCGCCGGAGTTGTCCACCGCGACGGCGCCGCGCTCGGCGGCAACCGGGGCCCACTGCGCGGATACCTCGTCCGGCACGTCGAACAGCGCGATGTCCACGCCGTCGAACGCCTCCGGCGCGAGCTCCACGACGGTGAGCTCCCGGCCGCGCACGGTGATCTTCTTGCCCGCGGACCGGGCCGAGGCGATCAGCCGGATCTCGCCCCACGGCACCGACTCGCGGTTGTTGATGATGCCGATCATGACGGTGCCGACCGCGCCGGTGGCACCCACGATTGCCAGCGTCGGTGCCATCAGCGACCACTCCCCGCGTAAACGACGGCTTCCTCGTCGCTGCCGAGCTCGAACGCGTCGTGCAGGGCGCGCACCGCGTCGTCGAGCTGGGTGTCGCGGATCAGCACCGAGATCCGGATCTCCGAGGTGTTGATGATGTCGATGTTCACCCCGGCGTTGGACAGCGCCTCGCAGAAGGTCGCGGTGACGCCCGGGTGCGACCGCATCCCGGCGCCGACCAGCGAGACCTTGCCGACCTTGTCGTCGTAGACGACCTGCTCGAAGCCGACCTCGTCCTTGATCTTCTCCAGCTCGGTGACGGCCACCTCACCGTTGCTGCGCGCCACCGTGAAGGTGATGTCGGTCAGGCCGGAAGAGGTGCTGGAGACGTTCTGCAGCACCATGTCGATGTCGATCTCGGCGTCCGCGACCACGCGGAAGATCCGGCCCGCGACGCCCGGGTTGTCGGGCACCCCGCGCACGGTGACCTTGGCCTCCGACCGGTCGTGCGAGACGCCGGTGATCATCGCCTGTTCCACGGAAAGGTCCTCCACTGAGCCGGACACGATCGTTCCGGGCTTGGGTGAGTAGGAAGAGCGGACGTGCAACGGCACGCCGTAGCGGCGGGCGTACTCGACGGCGCGCAGGTGCAGCACCTTCGCGCCGGTCGCCGCCATCTCCAGCATCTCCTCGTAGGTGATCCGCTCGAGGTGCTGGGCGTCGGGCACGATGCGCGGGTCCGCCGTGTACACGCCGTCGACGTCGGTGTAGATCTCGCAGACGTCGGCGTTCATCGCGGCGGCCACCGCGACCGCCGTGGTGTCCGAGCCGCCGCGGCCGAGCGTCGTGATGTCCTTGGTGTCCTGGGAGACGCCCTGGAAACCGGCGATCAGGACGACCTGGCCCTGCTCCAGCGCCTCTTGCACCCGACCCGGGGTGACGTCGATGATCCGCGCGTTCTGGTGCGCCGAGGTCGTGATCACGCCGGCTTGGGAGCCGGAGAACGAGCGTGCCTCCGCGCCGAGCGACTCGATCGCCATCGCGACGAGCGCGTTGGAGATCCGCTCACCGGCGGTCAGCAGCATGTCGAGTTCCCGCTCCGGCGGAGCCGGGTTGACCTGCTTGGCGAGGTCGAGCAGCTCATCGGTGGTGTCGCCCATCGCAGAGCACACGACGACCACGTCGTGGCCCGCCTTGCGGGTTTCCACGATGCGTTCGGCTACCCGTTTGATGCGATCAGCACTTTCGAGTGAGGAACCGCCGTACTTCTGGACGACGAGCGCCACGTGAAACAAACCTCCTCGACCGTGCGGTCGTCCCGGGCGCGGGTTGTCCCCGCACTGACACCGAGTGGACGAAGGAGCACCCCGGCACACCGCGTGGCGGGCCGGAGGGCCCCGCGACCGGGCAGGTGACAGCGTCGGCCCACCGGGCCGAAACGGCCTCCTACCAGGTCGCTCCGCTGCCGGACTAGCCTACCGAACCGGTACCGCCCGACCCCAATCCCAAATGCCGCCACTACCCTGTGGGACGCGATTGTCGACAAGAGCGGAGGACCGGGTTGTCCACCCCTCCAGGAGCGATCGATCCACCTCTGAGTGATGTTGGAAACACCGCGGCTACGCTGCGGAAACAACCGGACTCAGGGTTGCCCGAGTGGCCGCGCCGGGGCTCGCCGCGGCAGCGCCGGATGATCGTCGCTTTCGCCCCTGCTGTGGTTTACCTCGCAATCCGGCTGGTCGGACTGCTGGTGCTGGCGTGGCTGTCGGCCGCGAACGACGAGGCGTTGGTCGACAACCTGCAGGCCTGGGACGGCCACTGGTACCTGGAGATCGCGGCGAACGGGTACGCCGGCGTCGACCCGAGCATGGTCGACGGTTTCGGGAACCGCTACCCCGAGACGCCGATGGCGTTCTTCCCCGGCTATCCGTGGCTGATCACGGCGTTGTCGCTGGTCCCGGGCGTCAGCGTCGTCGGTGCGGCGATCACCGCGAGCCTGGCCTGCGGCGTGGTGGCCGCGTACGGGCTGGCCCGGCTGGGGCGCCTGGTCGGCGGCTCGCACCTCGCCGGGTTGCTGCTGGTCGTGCTGTTCGCGGCGGCCCCGATGTCCGTGGTGCTGTCGATGGCGTACTCCGAGGCGCTGTTCTGCGCGTTGGCGATCTGGGCGATGGTCGGGGTCGTCGAGCGGAACTGGCTGCTGGCCGGGCTGTGCTGCGCCGGCGCCGGGCTGGTTCGGCCGACGGCCGCGGCGCTGATCGGCGTCGTCGGGTTGGCCGCGCTGGTGGCGATCGTGCGCCGCCGGGACACCTGGCGCCCGTGGCTGGCGATCGTGCTGGCGCCGGCCGGGATGCTGGCCTACATCGGCTGGGTGGGGCTGCAGACGGGCAGCCTCACCGGTTACTTCGCGCTCCAGCAGCGGGGCTGGTCGTCGGCGTTCGACGGCGGGCAGGCCACGTTCAAGTTCATGATCGAGGCGCTGACCACGGACAAGTCGGTGCTCGAGACGTTCACGGTGTGGATCGTGCTGGCCGCGCTGGTGCTGCTGGTGCTGTGCGTGCGGCAGCGGATGCCGTGGCCGCTGGTGGCGTTCGCGGCCGCCGTGGTGGTGCTGGACCTGGGTTCGGACGGCTTGATGTACTCCAAGGTCCGCCTGATGCTGCCGGCGTTCCCGCTGCTCATCCCGGTCGCGATCGGGTTGGCGCGGCGCCGGACGACGACGGCGGTGACCACCGCGGTGCTGCTGGTGTTCTTCGGGTCGTGGTTCGGCGCCTACTCGCTGACGGCGTGGCAGTACGCGATCTGATGGACATCGGCGCGGGCGGCGGACAGACTCGCCACCAGCGATCCAGGAGGTGCCCGTGACTGCCGAGGAATACACCGCCGAGGTTCCGGCGAGCAAGCCCGCCGAGACGTCGGTGCCGCTGCACCCGCTGCTGGCCGAGCGGTGGAGCCCGCGCGCGCTGGACCCGGCCACGACGATCAGCGACCGGCAGTTCACGGCGTTGTTCGAGGCGGCCAGGTGGGCGCCGTCGTGGGGCAACACGCAGCCCGCGCGGTTCATCGCGGCGCGCCGGGGCGAGGCGACCTTCGACCGGATCCACGGCACGTTGTCGCGCGGCAACAAGGGGTGGACCGCCAATGCGGCGGCGCTGGCGATCGGCGTCGCGCGGGTGGTCGACGAGGATGGCGAGCCGATGCCCTACGGCGAGTACGGGCTGGCGCTGGCGGCCCAGAACCTCGTGCTGCAGGCCGTCGCCGAGAGGCTTTACGCGCACCAGATGGCCGGGATGGACCGGGACGCCGCGCGCGCCGAGTTCGGCGTGCCCGCCGAGTTCGAGCCGGTGGTCGCGATCGCGGTCGGCGGCCTGGGCACCTTGACCGGCATGCCGGAGCGGCTGCAGGAGAAGGAACTGCGCCCGCGCATCCGCAAGCCGCTGTCCGAGCTGGTCTTCACCGACACCTGGGGCGAGCCGCTGTTCTGAGCCGCCCTTCGCGCCCCATCTGCCGCGAACTCGACTGCCCTGCCGGGCGTCGGACTGAAGCCGTTTTCGCGCGAAACCGGCGCGGCACGAGTTCCCGATCCGCGGCGCCTCACCGGCGGAGGTGGTCGGCGAGCCAGTCGGCCGTGTCGGGGAGCCACTTCCAGCGGGTGGTCTCCAGCAGGTGGTTGCCCTCCGGGATCAGGAGGTACTCGGCGTTCGGGGCGTGGCGCGCCAGGGGTTCGGCCTTGGCGACTCCCGGGATCACGTCGAGGCCGCCGTCGATGACCCGCATCGGCTGGACGATGCTCGGGGCGATCTCGGCGGCGTTGATCCCGCTGGCGAAGTCGCGGCCCGCCGCGACGCTGCCCGTGCGCAGCGCGAAGGTGTCCGTCACGTAGGGCGCCAGCCGGTCCCAGTGCAGGGCCGAGGGGCCGCTGACGCTGACCAGCGCGCGGATGCGCGGCTCGTGCGCCGCAGCGAGGGCGCCGAGGTAGCCGCCCATGCTCAGCGCCATCGCCGCGACCCGCTGTCCGTCCACATCGGACCGATCGGCGATGGCGTCGAGCACCCGGTGGACCACCTTCTGGTACTCGGGTTCCCAGTGGCTCCGCGTCGCGAGCTCGCCCTGGCCCGGCCCGTCGACGGCGAGGACCGCGACGCCGCGCCGGAGCAGGCTGTCCGCGATCGGCATGAACTCGACCTTTCCGGAGTTCATGCCCGGGATCAGCACGACGACTGGCGCGCGGGGGCCCGCCGGGCGCCGCAGGATTCCGGTGAAGTCGGGGCCGGCGATGTGCTCGGCGGCCGGGTCGGCGCGGCGTTGCGCGTCAGCGGATGCCTTGGCGGATTCGGCGTGCGCGTCGAGGTCCGGGTTCGGCAGCACGGTGGCGAAGTGGAACCACAGCGCGGCGTCTCGGTAGGCCTCCGCCGCCGTAGCGCTCAGGCCCTGCTCATCGGCCTGCTCGGCACGGGCGAGGTGTTCGCGGCCGACGCGGACGAACGCCGTCGGCCAGTCCCGGATCGACGTGAGCTCGGCGGTCACGGCGTCGTACTGGAACGGGTCGATGCCCGCCGCGATGGCTCGCGGGCGGTTGGCGTCGGCGAAGCCGGGGAGGAGATCCGGCTGGTCGAAGAAGGTGTGCACGTCGGCTCCGTCTGGAAGTTCTGCTGCGCCCCAAGCAGACATCGGCCGACGCACGGCGGTCCAACAGCGATCCGTACGCTGTGACAACCGATGGTTGTCGTTCGAGGTGAGAGCGTGGATCTTGATCTGGCGCAGGTTCGGGCGTTCGTCGCGGCCGCCCGGGAATCGCACTTCGGGCGAGCCGCCGCGCAGCTCTTCGTCAGCCAGCAGGCGTTGTCGAAGCGGATCGCCCGCCTGGAACGCCAGTTGGGCGTCCGGCTGTTCGACCGCGACAAGCACGGCGTGGCGCTGACCGAGGCCGGACGCCGCTTCCTCGAACCGGCACAGCAGACCCTTGCCGCCGCCGACTTCGCCGTGGCCGAGACCCGCCGCGAGCAGCGATCGTTGCGAGTCGATGTCTGGGGCCATCTGTACGCCCCGATGCGCACGATCGGGCTCGTCGTCGAGAACGGTCTCGGCGCCGAGCTAGGGCTCAGCCGCGATCTGATGGCTGCGACGACGGCATTGGCGCGCGGCGAGATCGACGCCGGGTTCGGCCGGGTTCCTCCGCTCGGCGAGGAGTTCGAGCACCAGGTGGTGCGCCTCGAACCGGTCGACGCCATCGTCGGCCCGGCCCATCCCCTGGCGGGCTCGGCGGAGCTCCGGCCCGCCGACCTGCACGGCAGCACGATCTGGTGCCCTGCCGCGCTGGATCGCCTGGACTTCCTCGACCGCTTCACCGTCCACTTCGGACTCGATGCGGAGGCGGCCGGGGTCAACCTGGGGCTGGACCACTTCCTCGACCAGGTCTGCGCGAAACCGGAGCGCGTAGCGATCCTGCCCAGCGGCGTCCCGCTGCCGGAGAACGCGCCGCTGAGCCGGGTCCGCCTCACCCGGCCCACGCCGCTTTACGCCTGGTCCCTGCTCTGGCGACGGGGAAACCCGAGCCGCTCCCTCGACGTGCTTCGCCGCTCCTGCGCCGAAACCGCGACCCGGCGCGGCTGGCTCGACTACGACGCAGCCCACCACTGGCTCCCCGACGCCGACCGCGCCGCGCTCCGCTGAGCGAGGCGCTCCACTCGTCAGCGCTGGTGGACGACGGAGATTCGACGCAGGGCGAGGAGGCCGCCGATGCCCGGGATGACCGCGAGCCATCGGGCGCTCGGCGGGGCCGGGACGAGGAAGGTCGCCGCGATGGTGACGAGGTAGGCCATGCCGTGGACCGGTCCGCCGAGCGACGTGATCGCGGACAGGTGCGCGGTGAACAGGTTGAGCAGCAGGATCACCAGCGAGGCCGCCTCGACGCCGGCCGCGATTCGCAGCGTCAGCACGGCCGTCACGCTCCCGTCGTCGAGCCGGGGCGGACGATCATGAGCACGACGACGATCACCCAGAGCACGTTGAAGATGCCGGTGAGCATGGCCAGCCGGGTCGCCGTGGCGCTCAGGTCGTCGGCCGAGCCGAGCATGCGCCGCTGGGCCGGGAGGATCGCCATCACCAGGATGGCCGCGGCGATCGCCGTCAGCACGATCGAGATGATCAGCCAGGGGTCGGCGAGGACGCCGAGCTGGGCGCCGGTCGCGAGGCCGAAGACCGGCACCGCGATGCCCGCGACGGCGTAGCCGCGGCAGATCCGGTGCAGCAGCTTGGCGATTCCGGCAGCTCGGTCGGAGTCGGGCGCCTGCTTGGCGTATCGCGGGAAGATCGAGGCGGCCACGGTGATCGGGCCGATCACCAGCATCGCCGCGAGGACGTGGATGGACAGCAGCAGCTTGGTCACCGCAGACTCCCAAATATGTAGCCTGTCGACATGTTGATTGGCAATATATACACGCCTGTGTAGGCTGCCAACTCATGAGGGTCGATGCGGTGCGAGGGCATCTGGACGGGCTGCTGCTGGCCGTGCTGGAGCACGGACCGCTGCACGGCTACGCGATCATCACCGAGGTCCAGCAGCGCAGCGGCGGCGCGCTGGAGCTGCGCACCGGGACGATCTACCCGGCCCTGAACCGGCTGGAACGGCTCGGATTGCTGCGCAGCAGCTGGGAATCCATCGGCGAGCGGCGCCGCCGCTGCTACCGGCTCACCGACGCCGGGCGGGGCAACCTGACCAAGGCGCGCAAGGCCTGGGACGAGTTCACGGCCACCATCGGCGCGGTGCTCAACCCATCGCGGGGTACCGCATGAGCGCCGATCCGATCGAGGACTACGCGGCCGAGTTGACGAACACCCTGCACGGCCCGGCGCGGGCGAAATCCCGGCTGGTCGGCGAGATCCGCGACGGCTTGGTCGACGCGGTGGCGGCGCAGACCGCCGAAGGACTGCCGTACCGGGAGGCCGTCGAGCAGGCGGTGCGGGAGTTCGGGACGCCCGGCGAGCTCGCGCCGAGCTGCCAGCAGGAGCTGACCATCGCCCAGACCCGGCACACCGCCCGGGCGCTCATCGTCACCGTCGGATTCCTGATCGTCTGCTGGTACGCGATCTGGACGGCCAGCCACATCCAGGGCTGGCAGCTGCCGCACGCGGTCCAGCTGCTGACCGCGGTCGCGGCGGCCGCCGGGGTGCTCGCGGCGGCGACCCTGGCCGCGACCGGGCCGCTCACCCGCTGGCTGCCCGTGCCGGACCGGCTTCCGCTGCTGGTCGGCTGGGCGGGCACCACCGCCAGCGTGGCCATGCCGTTCGCCGGGATCGCGCTCGCCATCGCCTTGCCGCTGGCGACCGCGTGGCCGCTGATCCTGCTCGCGGGCGGGTTCACGGTCGCATCGCACGCGGTGCTGGCGGCGTCGGCCCGGGCCTGCCGCGAGTGCGCCCGCCTGCCGATCGGCTGACGGTCTCGCAATGTCCTTGCCCCACCTCCGCCAAGGGCGGGGTGGCCGGTCGGTGCGGGGGGAGGGGGCGCACCGACCGGCCCGCAGAGGCCCGGCGCCGTGGGGTTGGGGGCGCGTCGGCTTCCGGGCCCGTGGCCTCGGGGTGTCAGAGGCGATGGAGGGCTTCGAGGATCCTTCGCTGGATCTCCTGCGGTGGAGCCACGATCTCGGTGTCCGATGTGGAGCGTTGATCCTCGTCGTCGGGCGCCGGCTCACGGAGGCGATGGCGTCCTGGTTGGGAACGTTGTTGCCGTTCGGCTTCGACGTCGGCTATCAGCTGCCAGACCGTCAAGGCGCCTTCGCCGCCTCCGGCGTGCTGCGGGCGATCGGCCTTCCAGTGCATGGCGAGGAGGAAGAGCGCCGGGGCGGCGATGATCACGGCGATGGTCGGGAGCATTACGAGCATTCGGCGGGTCCTTCCGCGTTGGTCGGGGACTTTTCCCTGAGCAGTTGGGAGATTTCGTCGAGGAGGGCGGCAACGGCTTCGAAGTCGTCTGCAGTGCGGTGACCTGCGCCGACCTGGAAGGCGAGGTCGTCGAGGAGCCACTGGGCCCGCCGTAGCAGGACCGCCAGGACCGCGTTCTCAGCGCCCACGGCCCGGTGCCGTCGCCTGGAAACCATTGGCGTCGGGGCGAGTTCCGGCGATGCGGTGCGCCTCGGCGTTGCAGTCGCCGCAGGTGGACCACAGCCAGCCGAAATCCGAGTTGTCGGCCGGCAACTCCCGCTCGCACAACGTCGACACCGACATGCCGGTCGGATAGCCGCCGCCCGGACGGGAATCCAGGCTCGCGTGCCGCTGCCCATCCGCAGGAACCCAGTGGAACGGATACATCGACGACCACCTCTCTGGCTCGAAGCAGAACTTCGGATCAGACTTCAGCAACGTCTGTAGCCAGATTGCCTGTCTAGTAGACACTGATCAATTACACGATCAGGCGAAGTGCCTGGTAGTTAAACCTGCCTACGATGTGTCTCATGCCTGTAGACACAAGCGGCGTGACGCCACGCGCCCGCGCGCTTGCCGCTGCGATCCGCTCGGTTCGAGAGCGTTCTGGCATCAGTGGACGCGAGTTGAGCAAGCGATTGGGGCTCAGTCACGGGACGGTTTCGCACTGGGAAACCGGGCGCCGGGTACCGACTCCGGAGGACGTCGCATCACTGTTGACCGCAGCCGGAATCACCGGCAAGGAGAAGCAACGGCTGGTCGAGTTGGCGCGGCACGCCAGCGAGCCGAACTGGCTTACCGTTGGTATGCCGGGAATTCCCCACCAACTGGCAGGTGCCGTGGAGTGCGAGCGGTCAGCTTCATCGATCGTCGAGTGGGCGCCAGCGGTCATCCCCGGGCTGTTGCAGACACCTGAGTACGCTCGCGCGATCTCGACCGCAGGCGAGCTACCTGCTCACGAAATCGAATCCCGCGTGATGCTCCGGATTGCCCGCCGCGAGGTCGTGTCGGGCAAGAATCCGGTGCACTTCTTCGCATTGATCGGCGAGGATGCGCTACGAGACGGCATCGGCACGCCCGAGACGATGTGTGAGCAGCTCAAGTACCTGCTGGAACTCAACGCACGGGACAACGTGATGATCCAGGTGGTACCACCACGAATCGGTTGGCATCCCGGGTTGGTCGGCCCGTTCGTGCTCTACGACTTCCCAGACTCGCCTCCGGTTGTGCACTTCGAGCACTACAGCTCCGGCGCAT
Organism: Saccharopolyspora sp. NPDC050642; assembly: GCF_040654735.1. Taxonomy (NCBI): domain Bacteria; kingdom Bacillati; phylum Actinomycetota; class Actinomycetes; order Pseudonocardiales; family Pseudonocardiaceae; genus Saccharopolyspora; species Saccharopolyspora sp. NPDC050642. The sequence goes on from NZ_JBFAIN010000002.1 coordinate 285,414, forward strand.
TCGTCCCGGACGCCGACGACGTTCAGGCGTATCGGCACGCCATAGACAGCATTGTCAAGGTTTCCCTTGACGTAGAGGCCAGTTCGAAACTCATAGCAAAGATCATCGATGGGATGGAGCACACGCTATGAACGCGATACAAGGTTGGAAGAAGTCCACTTACAGCCATCCGAACGGCAACTGCGTCGAGGTCGGGCGGTTAGCCAGCGGCACCGCCGTGCGGGACACGAAAGATCGGTCGGCCGGGTACTTCGTCGCGGATGCGTCGCAGTGGTCCAGCTTCGTCGCTGCTGTTAAGGCTGGGCGGTTCGAGCGCTGACGCGCGGCTCAGGCTCGTGAGTGTTGAAGCCGGTAAGAACCGGCTTCAACACTCACGGGTCCAATCGCTGGGCGCGCGACGTGAGGTGTCGGCGTTCAGGCGCGCTCGTGGTTCGGCGGGCCGCTTCGCGGTACGCCTCTGCTGCGGCGGCGTGGTCGCCGAGGAGTTCCCGCAGGTGGGCCCGGGTGGAGAAAAGGCGGTGGTGGCGGGCGATCCGCTTGTCCTGCTCCAGGGTCGCCAGGAGTTCGAGGCCGGCTGCTGGGCCGTGGACCATCGCTACCGCGACCGCTCGGTTGAGCGTCACCACCGGGTTCGGCCCGGTTCGTTCCAGGAGTTCGTACAGGACCAGGATTTGCGGCCAGTCCGTGTCTTCCGGGCTCTCGGCTTCGTCGTGAACCGCGGCGATGGCCGCTTGGAGCTGGTACGGGCCGACCTGGCCGCGCGGCAGGGTTCGGCTGATCAGCTCGATGCCTTCGGCGATCAGTCGGTGGTTCCAGCGGCTGCGGTCCTGTTCCGCCATCGGGACCAGTTCGCCGTGCTGGTCGGTGCGCGCCGGACGGCGGGCGTCGGTGAGCAGCATCAGGGCGAGAAGTCCCGCTGTTTCGGTGTCTTCGGGCACCAGGCGGTGCAGCAGGCGGGCGAGGCGGATCGCCTCCGTCGACAGCTCCGGCGCCGTAAGGTCCGCGCCGTCCGTCGCGGTGTAGCCCTCGTTGAAGATCAGGTACAGCACGTGCCGGACCTCGTCCAACCGCTCGGCGCGGTCGGCTTCCTCGGGCATGGCGAGGGTCGAGCCGGCGGCCTTGATGCCCTGCTTCGCGCGGCTGATGCGCTGCGCCATGGTCGCCTCCGGCACCAGGAACGCGGCGGCGATCTGCGACGTCGTCAAGCCGCCGACCGCGCGCAACGTCAGCGCGACCCGGCTCGCCGAGGACAGCGCAGGGTGGCAGCACAGGAACAGCAGGGCCAGGGAATCGTCCCGATCGGTCTCCGGCGTGCTGTCCGCCGCGTGGCTGAGCAGCGCGGCCTGCGGAGTCGCCAAGGCTTCCTCGCGGCGACGACGTGCCGCCTCGCTGCGGACCTGGTCCACCAGCTTTCGCGAGGCGACGGTGATCAGCCAGCCCCGCGGGTTCTCCGGCACGCCCGCGTTCGGCCACTGCAGGGCCGCCGCGATCAGCGCCTCCTGCACGGCGTCCTCGCACGAGTCGAAGGCGCCGTACCGGCGGACGAGCGAGCCGAGGACCTGCGGCGCGAGTTCGCGCAGCAGGTCCTCAACACCGTGGCTCACATGTCCCCCGCGGCCTCGTGCAGCACCGGCCACAGCTCGACCGGCTCCGCATCGGCGAACGGCATGTCCGCCGCGATCTCCTGCGCCCGCTCCAGGGATTCGCAGTCGAGCAGGTAGAAGCTCGCGAGGTACTCCTTGGTCTCCAGGTACGGGCCGTCGGTGACCACCGGGGCGCCGTCCTTGCGGCGGATGAGCTGGGCGTTGGCCGCGTCGGCGAGGCCGTAGGCGCCGATCAGCTCGCCGGTCTCGCGGTACCTCTTGTTGAACGCGTCCTGCTTCGCGATCGCCTCGGGCCACTTCTCGGCCGGGTAGGAGTCCCACTTGGCCTGGTTGCCGTAGATCATCGCGACGTACTTCATCTCGGGTGTCCTTCCCGTCCCGCGCGCCCCGTCGGCGCGCTGTCACCCTCTGGTCGGAGCACGCGGCGGATCCTCGACATCCGGGCGCCAACTTTTTCCAACTTTTTCGAACGAGCCGCTGACCAGCCTAAACGCCCGCCAGGAAGGGGATCAGCAGCGACTCCAGGGTTTGGGGACGGTCGAGCGGGATGATGTGCCCGCAGTCCTCGACGAGGTGCGCCACGAGATCGTCGGCGATCGGGCGCAGCTGGCGTTCGAGGGCGCTGCCGACCGGGTGCGCGCCGATCGCCATGGTCGGCACGGTGAGCCTGGCCGCCGCGACCGCTTCGCGGATCTGGCGCGCGCTGGTGGGCATCTCGCGGTAGATCGAGAACGCGCAGCGCAGGGCTTCGCTTCCCGCGTAGGCGGCGGCGAACTCGTCGCGGATCTCCCCCGGGATGCCGCGGCCGCGGGTGCCCGTCGTGAGGAACCAGTCGACGTACTCCGCCTCGTGCCCGGCCAGGACGGTTTCCGCGAGCCCCGGGACCGAGTGGAAGCCGAACCACCACGGCGCACCGCCCGCGAGGAAGTCCTCGGCTCCGGGCAGCGTGCCCAGCAGCGACTCCATGACCACGAGCCGCCGAATCCGCTCGGGCCGCCGCATGGCCAGCAGGAAAGCGGGCGGCGTGCCCGCGTCGATGCCGACCACTGCGGCCGTCTGCTCCCCCAGCGCGTCGAGCAGCGCCTCGGCGTCGGCGGCGAGCGTGCCCGCGTCGTAGCCGTGGGCCGCTCTCGTGCTGGCACCGAGGCCCCGCAGGTCCGGGGCGATGACGCGGTGACGAGGCGCCAGCTGCGGGATCACCTCGGACCAGAGCCGCCAGGTGTGCGGAAAGCCGTGCAGCAGCAGGACGGCGGGGCCCGCGCCGGCCACCGCCACGTTGACGTCGATGCCGTTGGCCCGGACCCGGGCGATGTCGGGCACGATACCTCCACGAGTGGTTACCATTGGTTACTACGAAACCGTAGGTAACGGCACTCGAGGTGCCAAGACGGCACTTCCACGACAGGTGGTGAGCTCCAGGTGACCGCCCCGAAGGGCAGCTGCGGCGATCTCTTCGACCCCGGCTGCCCCACCCGCAGGCTGCTGGACCGGATCGGCACGAAGTGGACGTCGATGGCGGTCAAGGTCCTCGCCGACGCCGATCCCGAGGAAGTGCGCTTCGCCGAGCTGCAACGGCGAATGCCCGGCGTCTCGCAGAAGATGCTGTCCGCGACGCTGCGGAGCCTCACCCGCGACGGCCTGGTCGCCCGCCGCGTGGAACCGACCGTGCCGCCGAAGGTCCACTACCGGCTCACCGATCTGGGCCGCTCGCTCGAAGTGCCGCTGGCGGCGCTCCGGGAATGGGCGGAGGAGCACATGGCCGAGATAGACCGGGCCAACGCGGCGCCGCGATCCGGGTGAAGCCGATCGCGCGCCCCCGGCTTCGCGCGTCAGTGGCAGCAGTCGAGGACCTGCGGGGTCCAGTCGCGGGCCAGGACGTCGACCAGGCCGAGGTCGGTGATCTTGACGCTCGGCGAGACCGCGAGCGTCAGCGTCGAGACGCTCATGAACGGGTTCGCGTGCCGCCAACCCCAAGCCTCGAGCGCTTCGCGCACTCGGCGGCTGCCCGCCACGATCTCCGCCGTCGGCTCCGCCGACATGACGCCTCCGACGGCCAGCGGCAGCCGCGCCGCCACGCCTCCGGCGTGGGCGACCGCGACGCCGCCGTCGTCGGCCAGCACCGCTTCCGCGGTGGCTCGCATGGCTCGCCGAGTCGTTCCGAGAGTGACGAAGTTGTGGCTGTCGTGGGCGTAGGTGGTGGTCAGGGCTCCGTCGCCGAGGGACATGCCGATGACCGGGACGCACGAAGTGCTGGTGCGGCCGTGGCGGTTGCGCACCCAGAGCAGCGCGACGTGGCCCTCCCACTGCACTTCGCCGTCGACCACGTCGAGCCGCACCTCGGCCGCTTCGGTGTAGGTGTCGACCGGATTCACCCGCAGGGCGCGGAACTCGTGCTGACCATCCGGCAGGTCCAGCCGCCAGCGGAACTCGTCCGGCGCGATCTCGTCGATGTGCACGGAACCGGCGAAGGGGTGGTCGGTGACGTCCGGCGCCGGGTAGGTCGGCTCGCCGCCACGGGCCACCACCGCTCCACCGGCGATCACCGTGTGCACCGCGAAGTCGGCCAGCTCTCCGTCCAGCAGCAGCAGGTCCGCGCGCTTCGACGGCGCCACCACGCCGCGGTCGTACTTGCGGAGGCGCTGGGCCGGGTTCCAGGTCAGCGCGCGCAGGGCGTCCAGCGGCGCCAGGCCCGCCGCGACCGCCGTCCGTCCAATGTGGTCCAGGTGGCCCTTCGCGGCGATGTGGTCGGCCGCCAGGTCATCGGTCACCAGGCACAGCGGCGGCAGCTGCGGCAGCGACGTCAGCGCCGACACGACCTCCGGGAGCAGGCACTTCTCCTGCAGCATCACCGTCATGCCCAGGCGCGCCTTCTCGACCGCGACCGCCGGGGCGTTCTTGGTGTGGTCGGAGTCGACGCCGGTGGCCAGGTACTTGCTGAGCTCCTCGCCGGAGAGGTTCGGGCAGTGCCCGTCGAGGATGGTGCCGCGCTCGCGCGCGACCCGGACGATGTCGTGCATCCGCTGGTCACCGGCCACCACGGCGCGGTAGTCCATCACCTCCGCGAGGGCGGAAACGCCGTCCCAGCCGAGGAGTTCGTCGATGTCCTCGGGATCGAGGTGCGCGCCCGAGTACTCCATGCCCGCCAGCGCGGGCACGCATGACGGCACGCCCCAGAGCTGGGTCTGCGGGCTGCGCCTGCCGTCCTCGATCATCCAGCGCATCGCGGCCTTGCCCGCGACGTTGACGATCTCGTGCGGGTCGGCGAGCACCGTCGTGGTGCCGCGCGGGAGCGTCAGCCGGGCGAAGGCCGCGGGCGTCGCGAACGAGCTCTCGACGTGCATGTGGGCGTCGATGAAACCCGGGACGACCAGCCTGCCGCCGGCGTCGATCACCTCGGCCGCTTCCGGGCCGGCGCCGGGCGGCACGACGCCGCTGATCACCTCGCCGGTCACCAGCACGTCGGCGTCGAAGATCTCGCCGGTGAACGTGGAAACCACGCGTCCACCAGTGATCCGCAGGTCGGTCAAGGCAAGGCTCCTCAGGATTCGTCGCGGGCAGGTCGTCCGACGAGGTCTTCTCGACCGACGTCGTGGTCCGGACCCACCGCAATTTCCATTGAGATCGAAGGGACGATTTCCATTGAAGTTGCGGGAAGTTGTCCACAGGCACCGGTGTGTCGGGGTGCGACACGCCGATGGTCCGCAGTTTCAATTGAAACTGGACCTCCGATTTCAATGGAAATTGCGGGAGGTCGACACCGCCGGGGGACCCGCTAGTGGGCGGAGGTGATGAAGAAGAACACCAGGAACGGCAGCATGATCCACATGCCGAGGTGGACGTCGCGGAACTTGCCCGCCACCACCTTGATCAGCACGTACGCCGTCAGGGCCGCCGCGATGCCGTTGCCGAAGTTGCCCCAGAAGATCGTGCACGCCACCAGCAGCCCGGCCGGGATCGCCTCGGTCAGGTCGGTCATGTCGACCTTCTTGAAGCCGCGCATCATGCTCAGCCCGACCACGACCAGCACCGGCGCGGTCGCCGCCGACGGGATCATCGTGGCGAACGGCGTGAACAGCAGCAGCACCAGGAACAGGCCCGCGGTGGTCAGCGACGTCAGCCCGGTGCGGCCACCGGCGTCGGAGCCCGCCGCGGACTCCGCGTAGGTGGTCACCGACGGGGCGCCGAACATCGAGCCGCCGGTGATCGCGACCGAGTCGACCAGGAACGTCCGGTTGATGTTCGACTTCTGGCCCTCGCGCTCGGTCAGCCCGATCCGCTCGGTCACCGCCAGGACGACGCCGGTCGCGGAGAACAGCTCCGAGGCGAAGAACGCGAACAGGTACTGCAGGTACTCCGGCCGCAGGGCGCTCCAGAGGTCGATGTGGAACGCGACCGGGCCGACGCCGGCCGGCGCCTGGAACCAGTGGTCCGGCAGCTCCGTGACGCCCAGCGGGATGCCGATCAGGGTCAGCACCACGATGCCGATGACGAACGCGCCCGGCACCTTGCGCGCCTGCAGCGCGGCGACCAGCACGATGCCGCCGAGCGCGAGCAGCGGTTCCGGCGAGCTGAGGTCGCCGATCTCCAGCCCGCTCTTGCCCGGTTCGAGCATGCCGGAGAGCTTGAAGCCGATGTAGACGATGAACAGCCCGATGGCGGTGCCGATGGCCACCCGGATGTTCTGCGGGATGACCTTGGCGAGCAGCCCGCGCAGCCCGAGCAGCGACAGCACGAGGATCGCCACGCCGGACCAGAAGACCATGCCCATCGCGACCGGGTACGGCACGTGCTGCTGCTGCACCAGCGTCGCCGCGACCAGCGCGGTTCCGCCGAGCCCTGGTGCGAGCACGAACGGCATGTTGGCGAAGAAGCCGACCGCGGCGGTGGCCAGCACGATCGTCAGGATCGTGCCGGTGGTGGCCGCGGCGTGCGGCACGCCGGCCTTGGCGAGCATGCCGGGGATCACCACCACGGCGTAGGCCGACGCGAAGAACATGCTCAGCCCGGCCAGCAGTTCGGTGCGCACCGAGCTGCCGCGTTCGGACAACCGGAACCAGCCGTCCAGCTTCGATCCCGATCTCACGTCGGTCATCAGCGGTATCTCCCCTGGTGAAAGATGCAAGCGCTTGCATTGCAAGCGATTGCAGGGACGATAAGCGGCACGGTATGAAGGTGTCAAAGAGACGTGAGGGAGGACGCCATGGCGCGGCTGGCCGACGTGGCCCGCAAGGCCGGCGTGTCGGTGGCGACCGCGTCGCGCGCGCTGGTGCGGCCGGAGATGGTCGCGGAGCGGACCCGGCAGCGGGTTCGCGACGCGGCGATCGAGCTCGGCTTCCGCTACCACCCGTCGGCCCAGGCGCTGGCCACCGGCCGCACCAGGCTGCTGGCCATGATCGTCCCGGACCTGGCGAACCCGTTCTACGCGACGATCATCGCGGGCGCTCAGCGCGCCGCCGAGGAGGCCGGCAACGACCTGCTGGTCGTGGTCAGCGACGAATCGCCGGAGCGGGAACGCACCCTGATCGACCGGCTGCGCAACCGGGTCGACGGCTTCGTGGCCATCGCCCCGCGCGGCCCGGCCTCGCTGTTCACCCTCCCGGACGTGCCGATGGTGCTGGTCGACCGGCGGGCGCGCGGCGTGCCGTCGGTCGTCATCGACACCCCCGGCGGGCTGCACGAGATGGGCGCGCACCTCGCCGGGCTCGGCCACCGCCGCATCGCCTACCTCGGCGGGCCGCGCGGCTCGTGGGCGGACCCGCGCCGGCTCGACGGCCTGCGCAACGGCTCCGGGCACGAGGTCGTCGCGTTCGGCCCGCTGCCACCGACCTTCGAGGCGGGCAACCGGATCGCCGACGAGCTGGTGGCGAGCGGGTGCACCGCCGCCGTCGCCTACAACAGCGCGCTGTTCATGGGGCTGATGTACCGGCTGGCCACGCTCGGCGTGAAGGTTCCGGAGCAGCTCAGCGTGTGCTGCGCCGACGATCTCGCGGAGTTCGGCCTCGCCGTGCCGGAAGCGACCACGCTGCACGTCCCGACCGAGGACGCCGGCGCGTCGGCGGTGCGCACGCTGCTCGGCGTGGTCGACGGGCGGCCGCCGGAGCCGCGGCACCGATCGGTGCCGGTCGAGCTCGTGATCGGCGCGACCACGGCCGCACCCGCCTGAACGGCGCAGGCCACTGGGCCGTGGGCACCACGACTTCCACTGATGTTCGGCTCCTGAGCGCTTCACCCGTTACGGACCGTTGGGTCATGCGGTAAGACTTCACTCGTGTGGACCACCACCCGGCCGACGGCAGAGGCGCTCGATCGGACCGACCCGCTCGCCGATCTGCGCGCCCGCTACGACCTACCGCCCGGCCTGATCCACCTCGACGGCAGCAGCGGTGGCCCGCTGCCGCGCACCACACCCGACCGGCTGCGCCGGTTCGTCGAGCACCACCGGCAGCCCTACACCGGCCGCGTGTGCGGCGAATCCGAATGGCGCGGCGAAGCTCGGCTCGCGGCGGCGTCGCTCGCCCCGCTGATCGGCGCCGAGGCCGGGGAGATCACCGTCGCCGAGACGGCATCGATCAGCCTGTTCAACACGCTGCTCGCGGCCGCGCGGCTGCGCCCGGGGCGACCGATCCTCGCGGTGGGCCGGGACTGCTTCCCCGCCGACTGCCTGCTGGCCCGGTCCGCGGCCGACTTCATCGGCGGCCGCCTGCAGCTGATCCGCAGCAGCGCGGACCTGGCCGAGCTGCCGGCGGGCCAGGTCGCGGTGGTCGCCGTGTCGCACACCGACGCGCGGACCGGAGGCGTGCGCGACGCGGCCGCCATCACGGCCGAGATCCACCGGGCGGGCGCGCTGGCGCTGTGGGAGCTCAGCGGCTCGGCGGGCGCGCTGGACGTGGATTTGCACGGCTGGGACGTGGATTTCGCCATCGGCAGCGGCGACCGCTACCTCGGCGGCGGCTCGGGCGCGCCCGCTTACTGCTTCGTCGCCGACCGGCACCGCCACGAGGCGCCGAAGTCCTCCTGCACCGCGGCGGGCGCACTGCCTTCGCTGGGCGACGGGTTCGCGGGCTCCCTGTCGGTCGCCGAGCTGCGATCGGGACTGTCCATCCTGGACGGTGTGTCACCGGCGGCGCTCGCCGCGAAGACGGCGCGGCTGGCGGAGGTCTTCCTCACGCGGCTGGACGACTTCTGCGCCGACGCGCAGATCGAAGTCGTGCCGGTGCTCGAAGGGCTGCAGCGCGGCGCGCAGATCAGCCTGCGGCACGACAGGGCCCAGAGGATCGCGGAGGCGCTGTACGACCGCGACGTGCTGGTGGACTACGCCGAGGACGACCTGCTCAAGCTGAGCTTCGCCCCGTCGTGGCTGCGCTACGTGGACGCGTGGGAAGCGGCGGAACAGCTCCACGCGACGCTCCACGAAGTCGGGTAGCTTCCCCAATTCAGGCATGCGGGGACTCCGGGGCTCGGCGCCGTCGTTCCGGTGCGGATCGACCAGATCGACGGCGCCGGGCACCCACACGCGGGACTACTGGTCGGCGCGTACGCGCCGCGCGACGATGGCGGCGTGCGGTCGCCTGCCCGGATCAACGCGGCTTTCGGTCGCCTCCACCTGGAAACCCGATTCCACGAGACGCTGCGACATCTCCTCGATCGTCCAGAAGTAGGCGGTCGTCACAGCGTGCGGGAACGGCTCGACCTTCGTGCCCTCGAACATGCCGAGCAACAGGCTGCCGCCGTCGCACAGGCATCGCGCGAACTCGTCGAGGATGCGGGGCACGTTCTCGGGGTCGGTGTGGATGATCGAGTACCACGACAGGATCCCGGCCACCGAGCGATCGGGCACGCCGAGCTGATCCAGCTCGCCGACGCGGTACGGGACACCGGGAAACCGCGACCGGGCGATCTCGATGAAGCTCGGCACGAGGTCGACACCCTCGACGTCGCAGCCCTGGCCGCGCAGGAAGTCGGTCCACTGCCCCGGCCCGCACCCCACGTCGATCATGGGCCCGGACACCTCACCGGCCCACCTGGACATCAACTTCCGGTCCAGCTCGGCCATCCACTCCGCCGAAACGGCCAGATCGGCGTACTCCTCCGCCCGCCGGCCATACGCATCCCGCACATCACTCACCGACACCCGATACTCCCGTCAATGCAACAACCGGTCTCACCGAGACCGCACTTCAAAACATCCACAGTGGACTGATCAGCCGAGGACGAGCGGCAGTTTCGCGGCCAGGTCGCCCAATTCGGCCCGCTCCGCGTCGGTCGGAACCCGGCGCCCGGTGCCGATCAGCAGCGCGTCCTCGTCGGAGAACGACGCGGGGAACGCCGTCCCGGCGATCTCCTCCAGCATCTCGCGGGTCCGGGCGAGGCCGTCGGCGGGCGGGCCCGCGGCGTCCGGGAGATGTGCGATCAGGTCTAGGTGGTGCAGGGTCCACTCCAGGACGTACGCGGAGAGGTAGTCGCCCGCGGTGAGCACCATGTCCTGGGTGCTCACGGCGAGCTTCGGATCGGCGAGTTCGGCGGCGCGCCCGGCGGCGGAGCCGACGTCGTCGAGGTGGAACTTCAGCAGCTCCGGCTGCTCGTACGCGGCGGCCAGCCGGACGATCAGCGCGTCCAGCGGGTCGTCGCCGGTCGGCGGCGTGTCGGAGACGGCCCAGTAGGTCACCGCGTCGCGGGTCGGCTCCGCGTCGGCGGGGGTCACGAGGGTGATCAGGACGTCCTGGGCGTCGATGACCAGGTGGCACACCAGGTCTCGCACGAGCCAGCCGGCGCAGCCGGACGGCTGTGCGAAGTCTTCGTCGGAGAGTTCGGCGACCGCCGTCCGCAACGCAGCCCAAGAGCGCGAGAAGAGATCCACGGCCGCAAGCTATCAGCACCCACCCCGCCCGGCGACCGATTTCGCGATCGCGGTCGGCCGTGGCGGAGAACATCGTTGCCAGCGAAAGGGATTCGTCTATTCCGGGATCAGCTGGGCGACCCCGCCCAGGAGCCGCGACACGGTCACCTCCGCTGACGGCGCGGTCCGTGATTCCGTTGTCCCGCAATTTCAATGGAAATCAGAGGTCCGATTTCCATTGAAATTGCGGGAGTTGTCCACAGGCACCGGCGTGTCGTGTCCCGACACACCGGTTTCCAACAGTTTCAATTGAAACTGGACATGGATCGCGACTGGACATCGATCGGACTGTGCGTCGGTTGAGGGCGTGCGCCGGGGGCGGGGTCAGGGGGTTGGTTCGGCGATCCGCGCGTAGATCCGGTCCAGGTCGTCGCGGAAGTCCGCCGGGGATCCTGGGGTCGTGCGGAGTTGGCGGGTCGTCGACCTCATCGTCGACACCAGGCGTTGGGCCTTCTGGAGGTCTTGGGCGTCGTTGCGGACCGCCTTCTCCGTGGCCGCGTCCACCACTCGCTCAAGGACGATCACCGCAGGCCACCAGCTCTCCGCCGTCGCCGCCGTCGCCGGGTTCATCAGCTCCTGCTGGAGCGCCGCCCGGAGATCCGCCAGCTGGCGGTAGGTGCGGCGGCGGAGGGCCTGGCGGCCGTGGCGGACTCCCGCGAGCGACTGGGACACGTACTCCGAGACCGCCTCCACCGCGTCCGCGAACCGGCTCGGCAGCGCCGGTCCCCGGTGCAACGGCCGCAGCAGGAAACCGCCGGCCAGGACGATCGCGCAGCCGACGACCGTGTCCACCAGCCGGGCCGCCGGGAAGAACTGCGCGCTCTGGCTCATCTGCAGCAACACCAGCGCCGTCATGACCGCGGTGAACAGGCCGTAATGCCTGCTGAGCGCCTCGGGCAGCTTCGCGGCCAGCGCGACGATGAATGGCAGCAGCAACCAGCCGGTCGGCACGAGCGCGATCAGCGCCGATGCGACGAGCACGCCGATCACGGTGCCGACCGCGCGCAGCACGGTGCGGGCGAAGACCGAGCCCGAGTTCGGCTTCAGCACCAGCGCGACCGTCAGCGCCATCCAGTACGGCTCGTCCATGCCCGCCGCCAGCCCGATCCCCTCCGCGAGCGCCAGGCACAGCAGCATCCGGCACACCTGCGCCCAGGTGGAGCGGCCGAAGGTCAGCCGGAAGCGCTCGCGGTGATCGCCGGAAACCGGCGGGAGCTTCGCGCGCCGGAACGCGGCGACCAGGTCCGCGATGCCCCGGTCCAGGGCGCGTACCAGCGGTGATTCGTCGGAACCGGGCCGGTAGGGCGGCGGGAGGTCGCCGGTTCGCATGCAGCGCGCCAGCTCGCGCAGCGCTTCGCGAGCCCGCTCCGGCGGCTGCTTTCCGCTGTGCGCAAGGGAAACCGATGCTTCGACGATCGGCGTGGCGTAGGTGTAGACGAGGTAGAGGCGGTCGCGCACGCGGCTGCGCGACATCGATCCTCCGCTCACGAGCACGTCGTGCGCGTTGTCCAGCGCCTTCGTCAGGTTCTGCCGCGCGGTGATCGGCGACTCGGCGTCGAACATGCGCAGCGTCGCGTCGAAGACCGCCGCGACCGCGCCGCGCGCCGGGGCCGTGCCCCGCAACGGCCAGGTGGCGGCGATGATCGCGAGCACCAGCAACTCGCCGGCGAAGAACCACCAGACCTGCGCGCCGAGCGGCAGCGCCGAGCGCTGACCGGTCGCGACCACGCAGAACGTCAGCATGTGCGCGCCGCCGGACGACCAGAGATCGCCCATCCTGCTGGAAAGCACCGACGGCACCGCGACCGCGAGCACGATCGCCGCCGCCCACCACGGGCCCGGCGCGGCGGCCCCGGCCGCGAACCCGAGAGCGCCGAGGATCGCGGCCAGGCCCACCCGGCGCAGCCGGTACCCGTAGGAGCCGGTCAGGTCGGAGAAGCTCGCGCACAGCGCGCCGACCGAGGCGAGCACGGCCTCGTCGATCCGGCCGGTCAGCAGGCCCGCGACCTGCGGAAGTCCCACGCCGATGCTCGCGGCGCACGCCCGGGTCCAGTCCGCCGGAATCGGCGCCGGCCGCAACATCCGCAACAGCCAGGGCGGCAGCAAGGTGATGGGGAGCGCTCGGGTCGTCACACGCACATCCCTCCGGTGCTTGGGGACACGCGCTCCACGCCGAGCGGCATTGGGTTGCACCCGATTGTCACGCGCCGGAAGCCGTCGCACCGCCGAACGCCACCGGCGTCACACCGCGGGCTCGATCACATCCGGCCGAGAGCAGCGGATTCGACCGGAGCCCGGACGACGGGGCAGCGGCGGGGGCAAGACGGGCACCAACACTGCCCTCGATGATGTCCGCCCGACCCGTCCGCCGGACGAACCGGGCGAGCAGCCTGGCCAGAGGCACGATCTGCGGAGGGAGTTCGGGTGCGCGCGCACGAGCAGCGAGACGATCACGTCGGTCAGGTGGCCCGGACGCCGTCCCCGACCGACTCCCACCGGCCGGGGACCGGCCCGCTGACCCCTCAAGCGGTTCTCGCCCTGCAACGCGCCCTCGGCAACACCGCCGTCAGCAGGCTGCTCCAGCGCTCCACGGTCGACGAGGTCTTGCGCGCTCCCGGAAAACCCCTCGGCGACGGGATCCGGGAGGAGATGGAGGCGCGGTTGGGCGCCGACTTCGCCGACGTCCGCGTCCACAACGACGGCGCATCCCAGCGCTCGGCGGCCGAGATCGACGCCCGCGCCTACACCGCCGGCAACCACGTCGTCCTCGGCTCGAACGAGGTCGACAAGCACACCCTCGCCCACGAGCTGACCCACGTCATCCAGCAGCGCCAGGGCCCGGTGGCGGGCACGGACCGCGGCGACGGGCTGGCGATCAGCGACCCGGCGGACCGCTTCGAGCGGGCCGCCGAGGAGAACGCGTCCCGCGTGCTGGCCGAGCCCGTCCCGGCCCAGCGGGACGTCACGCCGGGATCTCCCGGCCCGGCGCGACCGGCCGTCCAGCGGGCGACGGACGAGGAAACCCCGGCTGATTCCAACTGGCCCGGGGCCTGGGCCGAGGAGATCGCCAACCTGGCGCGAAGCAACCACCTGCTGGGGCCGGGCAACAGGAACATCAAGAGATTGCCGGAAGCGATCAAGAACACGGTCTTGGCACTGGCCGCCGAGTTCGTCAGCACGCTGCAGGATCCGGAACAACCCGCGGAAAACGCGAAGGCGAAGCTCCTGGAAATGTTCGACGCCGCTCGCACCGACAACGACCGCAAGCAGCTGAAGAACCTGCCGGGGGGCGGCGGACCGGGGGCCCTCGGCCCCAGCCGCTTCCCATCGAGCACGTACAACGACCTGCACGAGCTGATCAACGCCAAGCGCCTCTGGTTGGCCGGCGATCACAGCCTGGGCCCGTGGCCGTTCGACGCAGACGCGAAGAAACCGGACTACGTCGTCGGCGAAGGCAACGCCGACGGCCAGACCGCAGACGAGTTCTACGAGAGCACCAGGGATGTCGGCGACCACGTGAAGGTGACCGGGAAGAACGACCTCGCCGCCGTGGTCAGCGATTTCGGGAAGAACGTCAAGTCGAAGATCAGCACCTACGACGGGAAGGGGGTCCGGGTCGTGGTGGACCTCACCGACAACGCGGTGCTGCACAAGTCCTACGACGACGATCTCGCCGCCCTCCTCGCGAAGGAGCTCTCGAACATCACCTCTGCCCTGCTCGACCGGCTCCTGGGCGTCGACGCCATCACACCCCAGGGCATCCTCACCTTCCGGCCGCCCTTCGGCGGGTGAAACCCCGGGAAGACGAATGTCCGAAGTGGACGATCAGGCGATGGCGCGGAGGATGCGGACCGCCATCGCCGTGGCGATCAGCCAGAACAGGGCCGCTATCCCGTAGTTGATCGCCACCGCGAGCTTCGGGTCGTCCGGCATGAACAGGTCCTCGAAGCCCAGCGCCAGCGGCTCCGCCCAGGACGCCACGAACTTGGCGATGCCGTTGTCCGGGTTGGCGCCGCCGATGGCGAACACCACGTGGATCGCCAGCAGCGCGGCACCCGCGTTGCCGACCCAGCGGACCACGTTGGCGAGCACGCCGACGACCCGAGCCCGGGCCCGTCGCAGGTCAGCGCGACGCACACCGTTCTCGTGCGCATCCGCGCTCACGTCTTCCGCCACGATCTCCAGTGTGGCACGACCGGGGCGGTCAGCCGAACATTCGTGCCAGCAGCCCGCCCACCAGCACCCAGAACACCGCCGCCAGGCCGTAGTCGAGCAACACCTGCAACACCTCGGCCGGCGCCTGCACCAGGCCGGGGAAGAACAACGCCAGCGGCTCGGCCGCCTGCGCCACGGACCTGGCCAGCCCGTTCTCCGCCGGGAAGCCGGTCACCACGAACAGGATGTGCAGCACCAGCATCGCGGCGAGCAGGAAGCCCGCACCGTTGATCAGCGTCGCGACCCCGGATCGCCCCTTCTTCGCCGCCATCGACCCTCCCCTTGATCCACCGACCACTCTGCCAGGCGGATCCGATCTCGTGCGAGGGAAGATCGTGACGTGTCACTTCCCACGATGTGGAAGGGGTGCTTGCATTTCGGGCCACTACTGCGGTTAGCCTAGTTCCGTGGCTCGCGTTCTCCTGCTTCGAAGCCGCGACGGGGTCTCCTAGACCGGCCCCTCGTCGCGGGGTTCGAACGCGCCGGTCGTCGGTCCAAGACCCGGTAATCGAGCAGGAGAACCTTTCGGATGAGCACCAATACGCCCGACTCCCAGGCCCCGTTCGGCGGCAAGGTGCGGAAGCCGTCCCGGCCCGCCCCCGCCGATCAGCAGCCGTGGAACCCGCAGCGGGGCAGCTCGATGCCCTACCACCGCTACCGCCCCTTCCACGAGCTGGTCGAGGACGTATCCCTGCCCGACCGGACCTGGCCCGACAAGCGGATCACCAAGGCCCCGCTGTGGTGCGCGGTCGACCTGCGCGACGGCAACCAGGCACTGATCGACCCGATGTCGCCCGCCCGCAAGCGCCGCATGTTCGACCTGCTGGTGCAGATGGGCTACAAGGAGATCGAGGTCGGCTTCCCCGCCGCCAGCCAGACCGACTTCGACTTCGTCCGCGAGATCATCGAAGACGGCGCGATCCCCGACGACGTCCGCATCCAGGTGCTCACCCAGTGCCGCCCCGAGCTGATCGAGCGGACCTTCCAGTCGCTGGAAGGCGCGCCGCAGGCGATCGTGCACATCTACAACTCGACGTCGATCCTGCAGCGCCGCGTGGTGTTCCGCGAGGAGCGCGAGGGCATCAAGAAGATCGCCACCTCGGCCGCCGAGATGGCCCTGGAACTGGCCGGCAAGTACTCCGACACCGACTTCCGCTTCCAGTACTCCCCGGAGTCCTACACCGGCACCGAGCTGTCCTACGCCGCCGAGGTGTGCGACGCGGTCACCGAGATCTGGCAGCCCACCCCGGAGCGGCCGGTGATCCTGAACCTGCCCGCCACCGTCGAGATGGCCACCCCGAACGTCTACGCCGACTCCATCGAGTGGATGCACCGGAACCTGGCCCGGCGCGACTCGGTGATCCTGTCGCTGCACCCGCACAACGACCGCGGCACCGGCATCGCCGCCGCCGAGCTGGGCTACCAGGCCGGCGCGGACCGCATCGAGGGCTGCCTGTTCGGCAACGGCGAGCGCACCGGCAACGTCGACCTGGTGGCGCTGGGCATGAACCTGTTCAGCCAGGGCATCGACCCGCAGATCGACTTCTCCGACATCGACTACGTCAAGCGCACCGTCGAGCACTGCAACCAGCTGCCCGTTGCGGAGCGGCACCCGTGGGGCGGCGAGCTGGTCTACACGGCCTTCTCCGGCAGCCACCAGGACGCCATCAACAAGGGCCTGGACGCGCTGCGCGACGCGGCGAACCAGGCCGGCACCCCGGTGGACGACCACCCGTGGGAGGTGCCGTACCTGCCGATCGACCCGAAGGACGTGGGCCGCACCTACGAGGCCGTGATCCGGGTCAACTCGCAGTCCGGCAAGGGCGGCGTCGCCTACATCATGAAGACCGAGCACCAGCTGGAGCTGCCGCGCAAGCTGCAGATCGAGTTCTCCAAGGTGGTGCAGGCGCACACCGACTCCGAGGGTGGCGAGGTCAGCCCGACGGCGATGTGGTCGGCGTTCTCCAGCGAATACCTGGAGGCCACCGCGCCGCTGAAGCTGGTCCGGCAGCGCGCCGCCGGCGAGAACGGCAACGAGTCCATCACCGCGACCGTCGTCGTGGACGGCGAGGAGCAGGAGATCACCGGCACCGGCAACGGCCCGGTCTCGGCGTTCGTCGACGCGCTGAGCAGCATCGGCTACGACGTGCGGGTCATGGACTACCACGAGCACGCGCTGACCGCCGGTGACGACGCGCGCGCCGCGGCCTACCTGGAGTGCGCGGTGGGCGACGAGATCTTCTGGGGCGTCGGCGTCGACACCTCGACGATCACCGCGATGCTGCGCGCGGTGGTATCCGCGGTGAACCGCGCCAACCGCTGACCGACGCAACGCGAACGGCCCGTTCACCCCGTCTGGCGGGGTGAACGGGCCGTTCGTTCTCGGACGGATCGCAGTTTCAATTGAAACTGCGGGCCAGCGGCGTCAGCGCACCTGGGCGTCGGTCTCGGGCTCCGCGCCTTCGGCCTTCGCCGATTCGCCGGTTTCGTCCGGGTCCTCGGTTTCGTCCGAGATCTCGGCGGCTTCCAGCTCCGCCTCGTCTTCTCGCTCCGCGCGGCGGCGGACGAAGCGCACGATCAGCCAGCCCAGGACCACCGTGACCAGCAGCGCCACCCACGAGAAGCGGTGGAACCACTGCCCGGCGACCACGCCGAAGATGTAGGCCAGGGTCGTCACCGTGCCCGCCCACGCGATGCCGCCCGTGGCGTTCGCGATCAGGAACTTGCGGTACGGCATGCCCAGGATGCCCGCCAGCGGACCGGCGAGGATGCGCAGCAGCGCCACGAACCGGCCGCCGAACACCGCCCACGCGCCGTAGCGGTCGAACGCGCGTTCCGCCTGGCGCACGGGTTTCGGCCCGAAGTGCTTCGGCAGCTTGCGACCGAGCCAGCCCAGCAGCGTGCGACCGTAGCGCTTGCCGACCGCGTAGCCGACCGAGTCGCCGATGATCGCGCCGCTCGCGGCGACGATGCCGAGCACGACCGGATTCGCCACGCCCTGCGACGCCGCGACCCCGGCACTGACGAGCATGATCTCGCCGGGCAGCGGGATCCCCACGCTTTCCAACCCGATGATCAGCCCGACCACCAGGTAGATCACCCCAGGGGGGATCGTGTCCAGCCACTCGATCATGTACGTCCATTCCGGTCCGAGAACGCGTCGCGCGGTCGCCGAAACGACCGGCGCCATCGGCCAGGGTACGTACCGGGGCCGGATTGGTGTCATCGACGACGCAGAAGCCGTGCGCATCTTTGGCGAAGCACAGCGGTTGGTGTGACGGTAGCCACACAGCAGTCGCGAGCGGCCTGGGGAGGTGTCGCCCGCGATGCCCTGGGGGAGGGCGTTTTGCGCATCATCGGCATCCGCAGCATCCCGGTCGCCGTGCCGTTCGACACCACCGAGAGGTGGGCCGCCGGCAGCCGCCGCGGCCTGGTCAGCGTGCTGATCGAGATCGACACCGACGAAGGCATCACCGGCCTGGGCGAGGCCCCGGCGTACCCGTCGGCCGAGATCGTGCTCGCCGCGCTGCGCTGGGTCGAGCGGTTCGCCATCGGCGAGGACCCGTTCCGCACCGAACGCATCGCGAGGCTGATCGACGTCACCGGCACCTCGAACCACGCGAGCACCACCGGCCCCGCGACGGCCGCCATCGACATGGCCTGCTGGGACATCGTCGGCAAGGCCTGCGACCAACCGCTGGTCAACCTCTTCGGCGGCCCGCTGCGCGAGGAGGTCGAATACCTGCACTACGTCCCGGCGGGCCCGCCGGAGTGGATGCGGGAGCAGGCCGTGCGGGGCGCCGCGGCGGGCTTCGAGAGCTTCTACGTCAAGGTCGGCGCCGCCGACCAGGCCACCGACGTCGCACGGGTGGCCGCGGTCCGCGACGGCATCGGCGCCGGAGCCGCGCTGCGGATCGACGCCGACGGCGCGTGGTCGCCCGCCGCCGCGCTCCGCGCCCTGCGCGCGCTGGAGCCCTACGACATCGAGTTCGCCGAGCAACCGGTCTCCGACCAGAACCTGCCGGAGATGGCCCGGTTGCGCGCCCGCACGGGCGTGCCGCTGCTCGCCGACGCGGCGTCGCGCACGCGGCACGACCAGCTGGACGTGATCAGGCAGGGCGCGGCGGACGCGATCTCGGCGGACAACGTGCTGGACGGCGGCCTGCTGAACCTGAAGCGCTCGGCCGGGATCGGCGAGGCCGCGGGCATCCCGGTCGTCAAGCAGAGCCTCGGCGAACTCGGCGTGGCGACGTGCGCCGCCGCCCACCTGATCGCCGCCACCCCGGGATTCCCCTGCGCCAACCAGTCCTACGGCCGGTTGCTCGCCGACGACGTGGTCGAGGACGGGCCGCTGCGCTATCCGGGTGGCCGGCTGCGCCTGCCGGACCGACCGGGCATCGGGGTCCGGCTGGATCGCGACCGGCTGGCCCGGTACGCGGAGTTGTACCAGGTCGCGGGGCACGAGTACGGCTTCGCCGAACCGCCGGGAGGGACCGAACCGCCGGCCTGAATACACCAGAAGTCGCATTTCGCTGCGCCGAGAATCGGCGTCCGGTCCGGTGAACACACTCGACCAAAGATGGTATTGCGCATTCCCCCGAGTCGGCACCATTGATGACGTCGCGGGATGCCAGGCGACGCCCCTGGGGAACACGGGGGCAGGGGGAGACGGGCCGGAGACGGGGGAAACGTCGGGGACGCCGGCCCCTCCCCCTGTTCCTTCTTTTTGCTTCCAGACTCACCTTGCGTGGCGGTGCGGGTGGCGGAACCTCAGAGGCCTTCTCGAGACAACAACCCGCCCTGCCGCTCGACGTCACAACGCCGTCGCGGACACTGCACGCCTCTATCACTCGATCGGTCTACCGGACTTGATGTCGGGCTGCCGTCGGGGTTCAGTCAGGCACCGAAGTGCAGCAGCGTTGAGGTGGACATGTGGCCGACCGAGGACCCGACCGAACAGCTCCGCTGGCGAATCCCGTGCACCACACCGGTCGATTCGGGCAACATGACGGTGCTGGTCGTCGGAGATCGGGTCGCCGTGGTGCTGCCGCCGGGCGAGACGCTCGTCTTCACTGCCGATGAAACCGATGACCTCGCAGCGCTGCTGGACGAGGCCGCCGGCTACCTGTCGCGCGGCGCCGAGGGATCGGAGGCACCTGCGTGGCCCTCATCGACACCGACCTGAGCTTCGACCCCCGCGACCCCTACTTCCCCGTCCCCGGCGCCGCCGGCGTGGAGTGGGCGGTGCAGGTGTTCACCACGACCAACGGCTACGGCATCGACGTCGAGCGGGCGCACGTCCGGGAAGGCGACCGCGTCCACGTGCACGCCGACCGGTACGCGCGGCTCGGCCAGCAGGTCCGGGTCGAGGCCGGCGAGGCCGACATCGAGGTGACCCGCGCGGCCGGTGTGCTGGAGTGGGCCATCACGGTCCGCCACGACGAGCCGATCAAGGCGGTGAAGCTGCTGCTGCGCGGCCTGCCGCCGGAGCAGCTTCGGGCCGGCTGGTGGACGCCGAACACCGGGCGCGGCTGGGCGCACGGCGTCAACGGCCAGCGGTTCCAGCTGGAATACCCGGGCTCGGACTGGGCGACGCCCTGGGTGGCGGCCGGGGACGAGGCGAACGGGCTGGCGCTCAGCGTCCGCGATCCGCTGGTGCGGCGGAAGATCCTGCACGTCCACCAGCCCCCGTACGCGCCGGGGCCGATCGCCGAGCTGGTGCACGTGCCGTCGGCGACGGCGCGCTCGACGACCTGCCGGGTGCCGTCGATCCGGCTGCGGCTGGGCACCACCGGGCACAGCGCCGACGCCGACCTGGACGAGCACCTGTCCTTCGTGGAGGGTTCGCAGAACCTGGTGCCGTGGTCCTCCCGCCCGGACGTGCCGGACTGGCTGCGGCGGACCGCGCTGGTGGTGACGCTGCACGGCCAGCACTGGACGGGCTACGTGTTCAACACGTTCGCGCAGATGGCCGAGTCGCTGCGATTCGTCGCGCAGCACATCGATCCGAGCCGAGTGCTGGCCTACCTGCCCGGCTGGGAAGGCCGCTACTACTACGCCTACCCGCGGTACCGGCCCGGCGAAGACCTGGGCGGCGCAGGGGGTTTCACCGAGCTCGCGCACACCGCGCGGCAGCTCGGCGTGCGGCTGATGCCGATGTACGGCGGGCACGGCGCGAACGTGGTCGAGTACCCGGGTTGGGAGCGGGCGGCGCTGCGCAACGACACCAACCGCTACGTGGAACTGCTGAACCGGCCGGACTGGGACGGCGACCGGGTCGGCGAGGGCGATCAGGTCTTCCTCAACCCCGGCGAACCGGAGTTCCGCACGCACCTGGTGGAGTCGATCTCGGCGATGGTGCGGGACTTCGGCGTCGACGCGGCGTTCCTGGACACCCTGGGCTACTGGTTCAACGACCCGCGCTACGAGGTGATCGACGGCTACCGCCGGCTCGCCGACGAGCTGCACCACCGCCACCCCGGGCTGGTGCTCGCCACCGAGGGCTGGTGGGACGCGCTGACGGCGATCTTCCCGCTGAGCCAGCAGTGGTACGGCGCGGACCGGGACCTGCGCAAACCCCGCGTGCTCACCCGGTACGCCCGCACCACCGGCCACCTCGCCGAGGGAACGCCGGGACGGGGCAGCACGGGCGTGCACGAGAAGGGCTTCCTGCACCGGCCGCCGGACGTGGCCCGCGAGGCCCACATCCCGGTCGTCGGCATCACCGACGACACGCTCCCGGCCCACGCCGAGGAGATCGCGGCGATCTGCCGCTGGGCCCGGGAGCACGCCCCGGAGTAGCCGGGCGATCTCGCGTTCCGCGGGCGCGGGGCCGTGAGTGCTTTGGACCGCTACGGCGATCCAACGTGCTCACGAGCCATGACCAGCGAAAACAGGGCCACTCTGGGGTGCTGGCGGGAGCTAGGCGCCGGTGACCGTGGCCGCCTCGGCGAGGAGCGTGTCGAGCACGACGCGGACCGCCGGGCGTTCCGTCGCTCCCTTCCGGGACACCACCTCGATGTTCCGGCCCGCGCGGACCCCGGCCAGCGGGCGCATGACCAGCCGGGGAGAGTCCACTGTGTACCTCGGCAGCAGCGCGACGCCGTGGCCGTCGGCGACCAGGGCCTTGGTGACCTGGAAGTCGTTGATCCGCTGCACCACCACCGGCCGGACGCCCGTGCGGACCGCCAGCGAGCGCAGCACGTCGTCGACCGGGAAGCCGACGTCCACGCTCAGCCACGGCTCGCCGACCAGCTCCGCCGGCTCGATGCGCTCCCGGTCGGCGAGCGGGTGGCCCGGCGGCAGCGCGACGTCCAGGGGCTCCCGCAGCAGCGGGGTGATCTCGACGCGCGCGCCGTCGAACGGCGGCGCCTGGTCGTCCCGGTGCGCCACCACCAGGTCGAAGTCGGCGGTCAGGACCGGCACCTCCGGCGGCGTCATGTCTACGTCGCGGCACTCCAACCGCACCTTGGGATGCGCCGCCATCCGCCGGAGCAGGCCGGGCAGCAGCAACAACGCGCCGGACGGGAAGATCGCGACCCGCACCACGCCGCGCGGCGTCGACCGGTAGCTGTCCAGCTCGGCCTCGGCGCGGTCCAGCGCGGCCAGCACCTCGTCGGCCCGGGCCGCGAGCGCCCGGCCGGCGTCGGTGAGGCGCAGCCCGCGACCGGCCGGTTCCGTCAGCGGCACGCCGACCTGCGCCTGCAACGCCCGGATCTGCTGCGACACCGCCGACGGGGTGTAGGACAAGGCCTTCGCGACGGCGGTGACCGTCCCGCGATCAGCGAGTTCGCGCAGGAGTCTCAACCTGCGGACATCCATGAAGGAATAGTACACATTAGCTGTAAATAGTATTGCTTGTTCTTCACAGAGCCGGGCCGCAGGCTGTCATGGTGAACTCACGAGACCGCTTGCTGGCCGTGGTGGTCGTCGTGCTCTGGGGCGCCAACTTCATCGCACTCGACTACGGGCTCGGCCAATTCCCACCGTTCTTCTTCGCCGGACTCCGCTTCGCCGTGCTGCTGCCGGTGCTGCTGTTCGTGCCGCGCCCGCGAGTGCCGTGGCGGTGGCTGATCGGGTACGGGCTGTTCTTCGGCGCCCTGCAGTTCGCGTTCCTGTTCACGGCGATGAACATCGGGATGCCGACCGGGCTGGCCTCGCTGGTGCAGCAGGCGTCCGCGCCCTTCACCGTGGTGCTCGGCGCGCTGCTGCTGCGGGAGCGGATCACGCCGGTGCAGATCGTCGGCATCCTCATCGCGGTGCTCGGCATGGTGGCGATCGGCTGGCACCGCGCCCAGAGCGCCACCCTGCTGCCGCTGCTGATCACGCTCTGCGGCGCTTTCTCGTGGGCGCTGGGCAACCTGTGCGGCCGGAAGGCGAACGCGCCGAACCCGCTGCACCTGACGCTGTGGATCGCCATCGTGCCGCCGCTGCCGATGTTCGCGCTGTCGGCGGTGGTCGAGGGACCGACGGCGGGCTGGGACGCGCTGGCGACGGCGTTCGACTCGCCGACCGGCTGGTACGCGCTCGCCGGGCTGGCGTACACGTCGCTGCTGGCGACGATCATCGGGTCGGGCCTGTGGACGACGCTGATGGGGCGCTACCCGGCCAGCATGGTCGCGCCGTTCTCGCTGCTGGTGCCGGTGGTCGGCTTCACGACGGCGTGGCTGGTCCTGGGCGAGCGGCCGCACCCGATCGAGCTCGCGGCGGGAGCCGTGGTGGTGGGCGGAGTGCTGCTGGGCAGCATCAAGCTGAGCCGCCGCAAGCCACCGGCGCCCGAAGCGCCACCCGAACCCGCCGAAGCGAGCGCCCCGCTCCGCGCCACCTGACGACACCGCCCGGCCGCGGACCGCACCCACCCGATTTCGCCTGGAATCGGGTGGGTTCCGGTGTCAGCGGACGGCTTCGCCCCTCTCGAAGTCCGGGTTGCAGAGGTGCACCCCGTTCCCCTCCGGGCAGTCGTAGGTCACCAGGACCTCGCCCGACTCCGCCACCAGGCGCTCTGCGGTCGCCCGCTCCAGGATCGCCCGGTGCTCGCACGCGGAGCACCGCGGCGCGCTGCTGTACCTCACTCACTGCCTCCGTTCCACCGGCCGCTGACGATCTTGTGAACCTAAGGGCCTAGCGCGCCGGGCGCGGTGGACAACGCGCGAAAACAGCGCGCCGGTTTCGAACGTCGGACGATCCGCGCGGTCAGGCCGGGGCCGAGGTGATGTCCAGGTCGCCGAAGTCCGCCGGGTTCACCGCCTCCGCCTCGACCTCGTGCGGCTTCAGCCTGCCGTCGCGGATCTCCTCCGCGTAGTGGCAGGCCACCCGGTGGCCCGGCTTGAGCTCGCGCAGTTCCGGCCGCTCCGTGTCGCACCGGGTCGCCTGCCGCCACGGGCACCGGGTGTGGAACCGGCAGCCGGTCGGCGGCGCGGCCGGCGAGGGCAGGTCGCCGGAGAGCAGGATCTGCTCCCGCTCGTCCTCCACCGTGGGGTCCGGCACCGGCACCGCCGAGAGCAGCGCCTTCGAGTACGGGTGCAGCGGCTCCTCGTAGAGATCGTCCGATGTGGACTCCTCCACGATGCCGCCCAGGTACATCACCCCGACCCGGTCGGCGATGTGCCGCACCACCGCCAGGTCGTGCGCGATCACCAGGTACGTCAGCCCGAACTCGGACTGCAGGTCCTCCAGCAGGTTCAGCACCTGCGCCTGCACCGAGACGTCCAGCGCCGACACCGGCTCGTCGGCCACCACCAGGTCGGGCCCCACCGACAGCGCCCGGGCGATGCCGATGCGCTGCCGCTGGCCGCCGGAGAACTCGTGCGGGTACTTGCGCAGCGACGTCGACGGCAGGCCCACGGCCGACAGCAGCTCGCGCAGCCGCTTGTCCGTGCCCGCCCGGCCGTTGTCCATCCCGTGCGCCCGCATGCCCTCGACCAGCAGCGACTGCACCGACTGCCGCGGGTCGAGGGAGGACAGCGGGTCCTGGAAGACCATCTGCATCCGGCGGCGCATCCGGCGCAGCGGCTCGCCCTTCATGCCGGACAGGTCGACGCCGTCGAACACCACCTTGCCGCCGGTCGGCCTCTCCAGCCGCAGCACCGCGCGCCCCAGCGTCGACTTGCCGCAGCCGGATTCCCCGACCAGGCCGTAGGTTTCGCCGCGCCGGATCGTCAGCGACACGCCGTCCACGGCGTACACGTAGCCGACCGTGCGGTCCAGCACCACGCCGCGCTTGATCGGGAAGTGCACCTGGACCTGGTCGATGTCGATCAGCACGTCCCGGGGGTTCCCCGCAGTTTCCGGGGTTTCGGTCATGACGCCTCCAGGGTCCGGCGCCGGGCACCGGCATCCGGTGCGGCCAACGGGTGCATGGTCCGGTCGTGGTGCTCCGCTGCGCCCCGACCGGGTGACTCCAACGCAATTTCAATGGAAATCGAAGGTCCGATTTCCATTGAAATTGCGGCAGAACCGGCAGGGTGCGGGAGCGGGGCGCTCATGACGCCTCCACCGGGCTCGACGTCGTCTCGCGGACCGGGTTGTGGCAGCGCAGCAGCCGCGCCCCCACGTCGATGCTCACGTCCGGCGTCTGCTGCTCGCACACGTCCTGCGCGTTCGGGCAGCGCGGGCAGAACGCGCACCCCGCGTCCCACGGGATGTTGTCGCTGATCGAGCCCTTGATCGGCGACAACCGCTGGCCGCGCGGCGAATCCAGCCGCGGGATCGAGGCCAGCAGGCCCGCCGTGTACGGGTGCCGCGGCCGGGCGAACAGCTCGTGCCGCGCGGCCCGCTCCACCACCCGGCCCGCGTAGAGCACGTTCACCTCGTCGCAGAGCCCCGCCACCACGCCCAGGTCGTGCGTGATCATGATCAGCGCGGTGTCGGTCTCGGCGACCAGTTCCGCCAGCAGGTTCAGGATCTGCGCCTGGATCGTCACGTCCAGCGCGGTGGTCGGCTCGTCGGCGATGAGCAGCCGCGGCTTGCAGGCCAGCGCCATCGCGATCAGCGCGCGCTGCCGCATGCCGCCGGAGAGCTGGTGCGGGTACTCCTTGAGCCGCCGCCGCGGGTCCGGGATGCCCACCCGCCGCAGCAGGTCCTCGGCCTCTGGCATCGCCTCCTTGCGGGGCAGCCCGCGGTGCCGCTCGATGACCTCGGACACCTGCAGACCTATCGGCACCACCGGGTTCAGCGAGGTCAGCGGGTCCTGGAACACCATGCTCAGGTCGCTGCCGCGGCGCTGGTCCAGCTCGCGCCGGGACAGCTGCAGCAGGTCGGTGCCGTCGAAGTCGATCGACCCGGACACCTCGGCGCCGGTGCTCGGCAGCAGGCCCATGATCGCCAGCGAGGTGACCGACTTGCCGCAACCGGACTCGCCGACCAGGCCGACGGTGCGGCCCGGTTCGACGTCGAAGGAGATGCCGTCCACGGCGGTCATCGGCGGCTCGCCCTTGCGGGCGAACACCACCGAGAGGTCGCGGACTTCCAGCAGTGCCATTCGTTCCCCCACCTCTAGCGCCGGCGCTTCGGGTCGAGCGCGTCCCGCAGGGACTCACCGACCAGCGTGAACCCGAGCGCGACCAGGATGATGCAGCCCGCCGGCCAGAACGCCAGCTGCGGATGCGAATCGATGATGTTCTGCGCGCCGCCGAGCATCTGGCCCCACTCCGGCACCGAGTCGTCGGCCGCGCCCAGGCCCAGGAAGGACAGCGCCGCCGCGTCGATGATCGCCACCGCGAGCACCAGGGTGGCCTGCACGATGACCGGGCCGAGCGCGTTCGGCAGCATGTGCCGGAACACGATCGCGCTCTCCTTCACCCCGAGCGCCCGCGCCGCGAGCACGTGATCGCTGGCTCGTTGCGCCAGCATCGTGCCCCTCAGCAGCCGGCCGAAGATCGGCACCTGCACGATCGCCACCGCCAGGATCACGGTGAACTGCGTCTGCTGCGCGAACAACGCGCCGATCGACACCGCCAGCAGCAGCGACGGCACCGACAGCATCACGTCCGCGACGCGCATGACCACCGAGTCGACCCAGCCGCCGAACGCGCCGGCCAGCAGGCCGAGCACCAGGCCGCCGCCGAGTCCGATCACCGTGGCCAGCACCGCTACCAGCAGCGTCTGCTGGGAACCCAGCAGCAGCCGGGAGAACAGGTCGCGGCCGTACTGGTCGCCGCCCAGCGGGAAACCCGCCTGCGGCGGCGGAATCGTGTTCTCCGCGCGGGAAACCTGCTGCTCCAGCAGGCGTTGCGCCGGATCGTGCGGGGCCAGCAGCGGCGCGAGCAGCGCCAGCAGCACGAACGCGGCGATGATCACCGCGCCGACCACGAACACCGGGTTGCGCCTCAGCCGCCGCCACGCCGACGCGGCCAGGCTCACCCCCGCGTCCGACGCCGTCTCCGCCAGCGCGTCGATCCGTTCCTTGCGCTGCGTTTTCAGCACCATGACCTCACCGTGTCCGCAGTCGTGGGTCGATCAACGCATATGAGAGGTCGACTATCAGGTTCACCAGCACGTACACCATGGCGGACGCCAGGATCACCACTTGCAGCACCGGGAAGTCCTTGCGCTGGAAGCCGATCGCCACCGCCTGGCCGACCCCGGCGATGTTGAACACCCGCTCGGTCAGCACCGCACCGGCCAGCAGCGCGCCGGTCTGCAGGCCGATCGTGGTCACCACCGGCAGCATCGCGTTGTGCAGGATGTGGCGGCGCCGGATCACCATGCGCGCCAGGCCCTTCGCCCGCGCGGTGCGCACGTAGTCCTCGTCCATCACGTCCAGCACGGCGGCCCGGGTTATCCGGAAGATCACCGCGAACGGGATCGTGGACAGCGCGATGGCCGGCAGGATCAGGTGCACGAACGAGTTCCACGCGGCGTCGAACTCGCGGGTCAGCAACCCGTCGAGGATGTAGAAGCCGGTCACCCGCGTCCCGTTCAGCCCGACGTCCTGGCGGCCGGAGGCGGGCAGCGCGCCGAGCTGGATGGCGAACACGAACTTCAGCAGGAACGCCAGGAAGAACACCGGCACGGCAACACCGATCAGCGACCAGGTGATGCTCACGTTGTCCAGCCAGCTGCCGCGCTTGCGGGCCGCCAGGTAGCCCAGCGGGATGCCGACCGCGACCGCCAGCAGCAGCGCCAGGATCGACAGCTCCAGCGTGGCCGGGAAGCGGGTCAGGAACACCTCCAGCGCCGGCGAACCGCGCTGCACGCCGGTCGACGTGCCGAAGTCGCCGGTGATGGCGCGGCCCAGGAAGCGCCAGTACTGCACGAAGATGGGCTGGTCCATGCCGAGATCGG
The DNA here is from genome assembly GCF_040654735.1 of Saccharopolyspora sp. NPDC050642. Classification (NCBI taxonomy): domain Bacteria; kingdom Bacillati; phylum Actinomycetota; class Actinomycetes; order Pseudonocardiales; family Pseudonocardiaceae; genus Saccharopolyspora; species Saccharopolyspora sp. NPDC050642. Next base: position 313,413 of record NZ_JBFAIN010000002.1, read on the forward strand.
CTTCCAGCTTGGCCCGCGCCGCGGGCGTGGCGCGGTCCCCCAGCAACGCCGACACCGGCCCGCCGGGCAGCATCCGCAGCCAGGCGAACAGAAGCATCGACAGCACGACGACGACCAGCGCCAGCTGCGCGAGTCGCCGGATGGTGAAGCGGAGCACGAAACCCCCGTTTGGTCAGTCCGGCAGCGAGCGCGCGATTTCGCGCGAAACCGACGGTCCCCGTGCGGGAGCCGCGCCGGTTTCGCGCGAAATCGTCAACTCACTTCTCCGAGACGCTCACCGACGCGAACTCCTCGGCGGTCAGCGGCGAGGTCTGCAGGCCGTGCACCCGCGGGCTGGTCACGATCGCCGGCGGCGAGTGCGACAGCGGCACGGCGGGCAGGTACTCGGACATCAGCTTCCGGTTGATGTCCTGGTACATCTGGTTGCGCTTGGCCTCGTCCGGCTCGCTGTCGGCGGCCTTCAGCTGCGTCGCCAGCTCCTCGCCCCACGGCGCACCGGCCGTGTAGAAGCGGTTGGTCGGCGTGCCGAAGAAGGTGCCGATGAAGTTGTCCGGCGTGTTGTAGTCGCCGGTCCAGCCGAGCAGGAAGATGTCGGCCTTGGCGTTGTCGACGTCGTCGATGTAGCCGCCGTTCCACGGCTTGCTCACCGGGTTGACGGTGAAGCCCGCCTCGCGCAGGTCCTCGGCGAGGGCGTTGTAGATGCCCTGCGGGTCCGGCATGTAGGGCCGGGTGACCTCGGTGGGCCAGTAGAAGTTGATCGCGAGGTTCGAGGCGCCGGCCTCGGCGAGCAGCTGCTTGGCCCTCGCCGGGTCGTGCGGGTACTGCTGGACGTCGTCGGCGTAGCCGTCCACGGTCTTCGGGTAGAACTGGGTGGCCACCGTGGCGCCTTCCGGCATGTTGGCCTTGACCAGCGTCTCCCGGTCCACCGCGTACGCCAGCGCCTGCCGCACCTTCAGGTTCTGCAGCGCCGGGTTGTTCTTCTGGGTGATGCCCAGGTACATGATGTTGAACGGGTCGCGGACCTGGACGTTGTTGCCGGCGTCGCGCAGGGCCTTGAGGTCGGCGGCGTTGGGGTAGTCGTAGCCGTCGATGGCGCCCGACTCCAGCTCCTGCTTGCGCACCGTCTCGTCCGGGATGATGCGGAAGATCAGCTCGTTGAGCTTGGCCTTCTCGCCCCAGTACTCCTCGTTGCGGACCAGCTTGATGGTGCCGTTGCTCTCGTCGTAGGACGCGAACTTGAACGGGCCGGTGCCGGTCGGGTGCGACCTGGCGTACTCGGGGTACACGAAGCTGTCGCCCTGCGCCTGCACGTTGTTGGCCTGGTACTGGTCCATCGCGGTCGGCGACTGCATGCTGAACGACGGCAGCCCGAGGATGTCCGGGAACTTCGAGCTGGCGCGGGTCAGGTGGACCACGGCCGTGGTCGCGTCCGGCGCGTCGCACGACTGGTACAGCGACGGGGCCTTGCCGTCGGCGAACCCGCCGAAGTTCTCGATCCAGTAGTAGGACAGCGCGTTGTTCTGCCCGGCGCCGGTCTGGTTGAACATGCGCTGGAAGTTCTTGCACACCGCGTCGCCGTTGAAGTCGGTGCCGTCGTGGAACTTCACGCCCTGCCGGAGCTTGAAGGTCCAGGTCTTGCCGTCCGGTGTGTGCTCCCAGCTGTCGGCGAGCTCCGGTTCGACGTCCGACGATCCCGGCTTGAACCCGACGAGGCCCTCGGTGATCTGGCGGGTGACCCGGAAGGTCTCGCCGTCGGAGGCGTAGAAGGGGTCGAACAGGTCGGGTGCGCCTGCCGCGCCGAAGGTGAGCGTGCCGCCTTCACCGCCGCCGCCGGTCTCGCGCTGCGATTGTGCGCAGGCCGCCAGCGAGGTCGCCGCGACGATGGCGATACCGGCGGTGGCGACACGGCGTCCCGTGCCGGATCCGCGGCGCGGCGATGGAGCTCTACTCATGGAAGCACCTCGGTGTGTCTCAGGTCTCAGAGTTCCGTGAGACTAACTCGCATTAGGAGTCCATTGGGGTACCTGAGGTTACGATCCCACTACTTAGGGACGCCTAAGGAAAACCCGAAATTTCGGGCATTCACCCAGGTGGGCGAGGGTGCTGGGCCTCTCGGATGTCCCGGAAGAACCGTTGAACAACCCGGGAATACCGGTAAAAACTGCGGAAAATTTTGATTCGGACAACAGATTCTGGCGACGGCCTGACACGTCCGGCGGTACCGCTCGCGGCCGGTCTTCACCGCACCGAGGCAGATGCAAAAAAGCTCGTGAGTGCTTGGACCGCTATGGCAGTCCAAGCACTCACGAGCCCGAAAAGCGTCGTCCCGTGGCGGCTACATCGCGCGGCGGCCGGAGAGGGCCCGGCCGAGCGTCAGCTCGTCGGCGAACTCCAGGTCACCGCCCATCGGCAGGCCGGACGCCAGCCGCGTGACCGAGAGGCCGGGGAAGTCGCGCAGCATCCGCACCAGGTAGGTCGCGGTCGCCTCGCCCTCGGTGTTCGGGTCCGTCGCGATGATCACCTCGGCGATGTCGTCCTGCCCGATGCGGGCCAGCAGCTCGCGCACCCGCAGCTGGTCCGGTCCCACGCCGGAAAGCGGATCCAGCGCGCCGCCGAGCACGTGGTAGCGCCCCTTGAACTCGCGCGTGCGCTCGATCGCCAGCACGTCCTTGGGTTCCTCGACGACGCACACCAACGTCTTGTCGCGCCGGGCGTCCCGGCAGATGCGGCAGGTCGTCTCCTCCGAGACATTGCCGCAGACGTCGCAGAACACCACGCCTTCCTTGACCTTCTGCAGGACCTCCTGCAGCCGGGTCACGTCCGCGGGCTCGGCCGCGAGCAGGTGGAAGGCGATGCGCTGCGCGCTCTTCGGACCGATGCCCGGCAGCCTGCCGAGCTCATCGATCAAATCCTGAACGGGACCTTCGTACACTTATCGCTCGTTTCCAGGGGTTCGGCGCAGTTTCAATTGAAACCGCACTCCCCGCCGACGACGGTGCGCAGTTCCAATCGAAACCGCGATCACATGCCCGGCAGGCTGAGACCGCCGAGGCCACCGCCGCCCAGCGCACCGGTGAGCGGGCCCATCTTCTCGGCCTGCAGCTCCTGCGCGGCCCGGTTGGCGTCGCGCACCGCGGCGACCACCAGGTCGGCCAGCGTCTCGGTGTCCTCCGGGTCGGCCGCCTTCGGGTCGATCGACAGCCCCTTCAGCTCGCCCGCACCGCTGACGGTCGCCGTGACGAGGCCGCCACCGGCGCTCCCGGTGACCTCCGCGGCGGCGAGCTCCTGCTGCGCAGTCATCAGCTGCTGCTGCATCTTCTGCGCCTGTTCCATGATCTGCTGCATGTTCGGCTGCCCACCTGGCTGCACCGTGATCCTCCTCCGGCTGGCGCGTGCACGTACCCCGATTCGGGCTACGCCACCAGCCTAGAGAATGCGCGGCCCGGTCTGCCTGGCGGTCCGCGCCCCTGGGCGGCGGGGGCGAAGCGTGACAGGGTGATCGCATGGCGGTGGACATCGTGCGGTTGCTCGAACTGACCAGCTGGCGGGCCTTCGACGTGGCCGACACCGGCCGGGTCCTTGCGGGCTCCGACGAATCCGGATCCACCCAGCTCGTCGAGCTCGCCGACGGCGAGCCCACCCCGCTGACCGCCTTGCCGGGCGCGGTCACCGGCCGCTACCTGCCCGGCGAGCGCGCCGTGGTCGTGCAGCACGACACCGACGGCAACGAGCGCGGCCAGCTTTCCCTGCTGCGCCTGGACGAACCGCGCCTCCGCCCGGCGCGGCTGCACGACCTGCAGCCGCTGGTCCGCGACCCGGCGCACGTGCACCGGCTGCTCGACGTCCTGCCCGGCCGGATCGTCTACGCGACCAACCGCCGCAACGGCGTGGACTTCGACGTGGTGATCCGCCACGTCGAGACCGGTGCGGAAGCGATCGCCTACGACCAGGGCGGCATGGTCCTGGAGGCGACGGCCTCCCCGGACGGCCGCCACCTGGCGCTGACCGTGCCCGCCGACCGCGCGATGTCCGACCGGCTGCTCCTGGTCGACACCGCAACCCGCGAAGTGCAGGCGCTGACCGGGCGCGAGGAGCCCGCGCGGCACGGCCAGATCGGCTGGCTGCCCGACGGGCTGGTCGTCACCACCGACGCCGACCGGGACCGCGCAGGCATCGCGCACATCGACCCGCGCACCGGCGCCCGGCACTGGCTGGTGACCTCCGACGAGCACGACCTCACCGGCTGGCTCTCGCCGGATGGTTCGACGCTGCTGGTGCAGGCGAACGACGACGGCGCCAGCAGGCTGGCGCTGCACGACGCCGCCACCGGCGACCTGCTGCGGACGATCCGATTACCCGCCGACGGCTGGTGCTCGTACCCGCTGCCGGCCCCGACCTGGTCGCCGGACTCGAGGTTCGTCGCACTGTCGTTCAGCGCCCCGGCGGTCCCCGGCGACGCGCTGCTGGTGCACGCCGCGACCGGCGAGTGCGAGTCGCTGACCGGTTCCGCGGCGCAGCTCGACGGCCTGGTCGAACCGAGTTCGCACCGGGTGCCGGCCCGCGACGGCGAACAGGTGCCGTGCTTCGTCTTCGCCCCGCACGAGGCCGATCCGCGGCTGGCCGGATCGGCGGTGCTGATCGTCCACGGCGGCCCGGAGAGCCAGGCGGTGCGAACGTTCAGCCCGATCGCCCAGGCCCTCGTCGCGCAGGGGCACACCGTGCTGGTGCCGAACGTCCGCGGCTCCACCGGCTACGGGAAGCGCTGGTACTCGGCCGACGACGGCCGCAACCGGCTGGAATCGGTGGCCGACCTCGGCGACCTGCACGACTGGCTGCCGTCGATCGGGCTGGACGCCGGGCGTGCGGCGCTGTGGGGCGGCTCGTACGGCGGCTACATGGTGCTCGCCGGGCTGGCGTTCCAGCCGGAGCGGTGGGCGGCCGGGGTCGACATCGTCGGAATCTCGTCGCTGGTCACGTTCCTGGAGAACACCGCCGCGTACCGGCGAGCGCACCGCGAGCGCGAGTACGGCTCGCTCGCGGCGGACGCGGAATTCCTGCGCTCGGCGTCGCCGCTGACCAGGGTCGCGGCCATCGCGGCGCCGCTGTTCGTGCTGCACGGCGCGAACGACCCGAGGGTGCCGCTGTCGGAGGCCCAGCAGATCGCGACGGCGGTCCGGGCGAACGGCCTGGAGTGCGAGCTGCGGGTGTACGACGACGAAGGCCACGGCCTGGCCAAGCGCACCAACCGCCTCGACGCCTACCCGAGAGCCCTCGCATTCCTGGCCCGCCACCTGGCAAAACAAGCCTGACCGCCCGCGACGGCGGTTGGTGGTCGTGCCCCGCGTTGGTAGTGGGGCGTCGGCATTCCCGGTTCTGCCCAAGGGGTCGTTCCAGAACGGTGCGCGGGCACGCGCGAGATGTGGCCGTCCGGTGTGCAGGGTGCCGTTTTCGCGCGAAAACGGCACCGGTACCGGGAACCTCCGGTATCAGCCGGGCGGAGCCCCCGACTTCAGGCGAAATCGGGGGCTCCGAAAGCCGGGGGCCGTTCGACGGGGTGGTTCAGTCGTCGATCCGGCGGGCGCCGAGTTCCCGTTCGAAGAGCTCGACCGCCGCCGTTTCCGGGTCCCGCCCCACCTGGGCGTTGGCGTCCATCGGGGAGGACTCGGCGAGCATCTTCTCCGGGTCTTCCTCGTCATCGGCGACCGGCTCCGGCGGCCTGGGCGGCTCCGGAGGCGGCGGGACGTCGTCCGGCGGCGGGGGCTCGTCCTCCGGCGGCTCGGGCGGCGGCGGGATGTCGTCCGGTTCCGGCGGGCGCGGCACCGAGCCCTGGCGCGCGGGCGAACCCGCCTGCGGGCGAGCGGGGTTCCGGCCGTTGGCCGCCTGGCCGGCCTGAGGATTCGCCGACTGGCCGTTCGTCGGGGCGGACTCGCTCTGCTGGGTCGACCGGCGCTGCACCGGTTGCTTGGGCGCGGCGGGACGAGCCGCAGGTGGCGGCGCGGCACCGGCCTCGACGCACTGGATCTCCCACTCGCCGCCGACGACCTCGCGCAGCGCGTCCCGGACGAAGTCCAGCCGTCGCTGCTGGGCGAGCTGCTTGACCAGCCCGGATGTCGGCATCGACAGCACCAGCGTGTTGTCGCCGCTGAGGTCCTGCACCGCGGCGTTGAGCAGCAGCGCCTGCGTCGGGCGGTTCCGCGTCGCGACCGCCTGCAGCACCTTGGCCCACACCTGCCGCACCTTCGCCGCGTCGAACCCGGCCTGCGCCGGCGCGGCAGCCTCCGCCGCTGGCGCGGCGGCCGGACGCGGTTCCGCCGCTGGCGCGGCAGTCGGACGCGGCTCCGCCGCTGGCTGGGCGGCCGGACGCGGCTCCGCCGCTGGTGGCGGGGCCTGCTCGGCCGCCGGAGGCGGCGTCGCAGGCGCGGGGGCAGCCGCCTTCGGCGGTGTCACCGGACGCTCCGCCGCCACGGGCTGCTCTGCCACTGCAGGCGCCGGACGCGCTGGCGCCTCCGTCTGCTGCGCTGCCTCCTGCGCTGCGCGCTCGTGCGGCCGCTGGAAGACGCGCTTCGGCCGCGCGTCGCCGTCCGCCACCGGCGCGGCGGCGACAGGAGCGGCAGCCTGGGTGACAGGGGCTCCCTCACCCGGCGCGATGGTCATGCGGCTCTCGACGCGCTCAAGCCGTTGCAGCAGCGCGACTTCCGAGTCCGATGCGGTCGGCAGGAGCATCCGCGCGCAGAGCAGTTCCAGCAGCAGCCGGGGCGCGGTGGCTCCGCGCATCTCGGAAAGTCCAGTGTGGACGATCTCGGCGAACCGGGAAAGCGTTGCCGCGCCGAGCTGTTCGGCCTGGGCCTGCATCCGGGCGAGCTCGTCGCCCGCGGCGTCCACGAGTCCGCGCTGCGCGGCGTCCGGCACCGAGTTGAGCAGCACCAGGTCGCGCAGCCGGTCGAGCAGGTCGGAGCCGAACCGGCGCGGGTCGTGCCCGGCCTCGACCAGCCGGTCGACCGTGCCGTAGACGGCGGAGCCGTCGCCCGCCGCGAGCGCATCGACCATGTCGTCGATCAGCGCGACGTCGGTGACCCCGAGCAGCGCCACCGCGCGCTCGTAGGTGACGCCTTCGGGCCCCGCCCCGGCGAGCAGCTGGTCGAGCACGCTCAGCGTGTCGCGGGCGGACCCGCCACCGGCCCGGATCACCAGCGGGAACACCGAGGGCTCGACCTGCACGCCCTCGTCGCGGCAGATCCGCTCGACCAGGTCGCGCATCACGCCCGGCGGCATCAGCCGGAACGGGTAGTGGTGGGTCCGGGACCGGATGGTGGTGAGCACCTTGTCCGGCTCGGTGGTGGCGAAGACGAAGATCAGGTGTTCCGGCGGTTCCTCGACGATCTTCAGCAGGGCGTTGAAGCCCTGCGTGGTGACCATGTGGGCCTCGTCGATGATGAAGATCCGGTACCGCGACTGGGCGGGCGCGAAGAAGGCGCGGTCGCGCAGTTCGCGGGTGTCGTCGACGCCACCGTGGCTGGCCGCGTCGAGCTCGACGACGTCGACGCTGCCGCCGCCTTCGGGCGCGAGCGCGACGCACGAGTCGCATTCCCCGCACGGGTCGGGGGTCGGGCCCTGCGCGCAGTTCAGCGAGCGGGCGAGGATGCGAGCGCTGGAGGTCTTGCCGCAACCGCGCGGCCCGGAGAACAGGTAGGCGTGGTTGACGCGGCCGGCGGCCAGCGCGGTCCGCAGCGGGTCGGTGACGTGGTCCTGCCCGACGACCTCAGCGAAGGTCGCCGGCCTGTACTTGCGGTAAAGGGCGAGCGCCACGGACAAAACCCTACGCGGTGAGCCCGACAACCCGAACGCGGCCTGATCCGGAGACCCGCCGGGGAAAATAAGGGGACCCCGTGCACCCGCCAGAGCCCGCTTACCCTTGCTGCCTTCCGGCCCTGGGGGAGTTCACAGGATGGACGCCGCACGAGGTCCACGGACAGTGTACCCCGACGGCGCGGGCGAGCCGCAAAGCGCCCCCAATCCGGCCCGTACCAGGGGCGATCGCCCCTGGCCGGCCGATGACGAGGAGGCGCGGGAGACCCCGGCCAACGTGGGCGAGCACCTGCGACGGTTGCACGCCTGTCCTCATCGACCCGGTACTGCGTCCTCGACCGGTCCGCGAGACCGAAACGCCTGCCCAAACCCGGCACCGGATGATCGACGGCGCCCTGCTAGGCTTCCGCACGGAGGATTGGCCGAGCGGCCTAAGGCGCACGATTGGAAATCGTGTTGGGTTAATAGCCCTCACGGGTTCGAATCCCGTATCCTCCGCTGGTCAGAGCCCTGGCCGCGGATTTCGCGGCCAGGGCTCTTTCGCGTTCTCGCAGGCCGTACGTCCCTGTCCTTTCGCATGGGTTCGCCGCACCGTTGCGGTTGTGGGGATGACCGTCGCGCAGTTGCAGGAGCTGGTTCGCGGGGCCGTGATCGACCGGGACGACCCCGGGTTCGACGAGGCCCGCCGCGTGCACAACGCCATGATCGACCGCCGCCCGCAGGTCGTTGTGCGGTGCCGCAACGCCGGGGACGTCGTCGCCGCCGTCGACTACGCGCGGGAGAACGGGCTCGACCTCGCCGTGCGCGGTGGCGGGCACAGCGTGCCTGGGTTCGGGACCTGCGACGACGGGGTCGTGATCGATCTGGCGCCGATGCGGGGCGTGCGCGTCGTTCCGGGTGCGCGGACCGTGCGGGCCGAAGGCGGCGCGACCTGGGGCGACGTCGATGCCGCGACTCATGCGTTCGGGCTCGCCACCACCGGCGGCATCATCTCCAGCACCGGCATCGGTGGGCTCACGCTCGGCGGCGGCATCGGGCACCTCGCCCGGGGTCAGGGTTTGACCTGCGACAACCTGATCTCCGCCGACGTCGTCACCGCCGGCGGCGGGCTGGTCGTGGCCGACGAGCAGCGGCACGCCGACCTGTTCTGGGCGCTGCGCGGTGGGGGCGGCAACTTCGGCGTCGTGACGTCGTTCGAGTTCCGGCTGGCCCCGGTGCGCGACATCTACGGCGGCCTGATCTTCTTCGAGCTGGACCAGATCCCGAACGTGCTGCGGGCCTACCGCGAGATCATCGCCGACGCTCCGGAGCAGCTCAGCGCGTTCCCCGCCTTCCAGATCGCCCCGCCGCTGCCCTTCATCCCGGAAGAGCGGCACGGCGACGCGCTGATCGCGATCGTCGCGTGCTGGGCCGGGCACGTCGATGCCGGGCCGGCCGCCGTCCGGCCGCTGCGCGACATCGCCCCGATCGTCGCCGAACACCTCGGACCGATGCCCTATCCCCAGCTCAACGGGGCTTTCGACATGCTCGTCCCGCCCGGGCTGCAGCACTACTGGAAGGCCAACTTCGTCGTCGAGCTGACCGACGAGATGATCGCCGCGCACGTCGAGCACGGCCCACGGGTGCCGGTGGTGAACTCGACCGTGCACATCTACCCGATCAACGGCGCCTGCCACCGGGTCGCGCCGGATGCCACCGCATTCGCCTACCGGGACGCGAACTTCGCGACGGTGATCGCCGGGATGTGGCCCGATCCGGCCGACAACCCGGCCAACATCGCCTGGGTGCGCGACTACTACGCCGCGACTTCACCGCACTCCGAGGAGGGCGGGTACGTCAACTTCATGGCCGGCGACGACCAGGACCGGATCAGGGCGAACTACCGGGGGAACTACGACCGGCTGGTCCAGGTGAAGAAGGCCTACGACCCGGACAACCTCTTCCACCTGAACCAGAACATCCGGCCTTGATGCCCGCTCGTGAGCTCAGAACCGCAGGCGGGCCACCTGGGGGTCGTGGTCGCTGGCCTGGTCGGCGAACTCCGCGTTGATGTGGACCACGTCGTACTCCGCCGTGATCGCCGGGCTCACCAGGATGTGGTCCAGCTGCTGGGAGTTGCCCTCGTAGACGTAGCTGTAGCGCTCGGCCGGCGGCAGCGAGTCGGCCAGCGGCACCAGCGCCCCGGTCAGCGGCGCCAGGGCCGGGGAGAAGCCGTAGTCGTTGAGATCGCCGAGCACCACGATCCGGGCCTCGTCGTCGATGGCGCGCACCTCATCGACGAAGCCGCGCACCGCCTGCGACTGCTTCACCCGCTGCTCCTCCGAGACCCGCGCCGGCGGCTGGAACCGGCCGTGCAGCGGCTGGTCGCCGCCCTTGGAGGCGAAGTGGTTGGCCACCACGAACACCTGCTCGCCGCGGAACAGGAACTCGCCCACCAGCGGCTTCCGGCTGTCCCGCCACGCCTCGTCGGCCGGGGCGATGCGCCCCGGCGAGGCGCTCAGCGCGAGCCGCGAGCCGTTCTCCACGGGGTGCACCGGCGTCGTCGCATCGCCGCCCGGTCGGTCCACAAAGGACACCCGGGCCGGGTTGTACAGGAAGGCGACCCGGATGTTGCCGCCGGGCTGGCCGCCGTCGGCGTTGTTCTGCGGGTCGATCTGCCGCCACAGGTAGCGCGGTCCGCCCGCCGCCTCGATCGCGTCGGTGAACTCCCGCAGCGTCTCCTCCGCGGCCACCACGCCGTCGTCGGTCGGCCCGGAGTTGTCCTGAACTTCTTCCAGCGCAACGATGTCCGGCGCCGCGAGCCGGTCGACGACGCCTTCGGCGAGCCGGGCGAACTTGGCCGGATCGCTGCCCGCGGCGAGGTTCTCGACGTTGTACGTGGCGACCGCGAGCTCGCCGCGGCCCTGCGGCCGCGTCGTCTCCGGCTGCAGACCGCCCGGCACGTGCTCGCCGAGCCGCGCGGCCTCCAGCACGTATCCGCCGAACCGGCTGTAGTCCAGCGGTCCTTCGGTGCCGCCGCGCAGCCGGTCGCCGACGTTCGCGGTGGGGAACGGCGCGTCCGCCAGGGATTCGACCTTGAGCCGGCCCGCGTTCGCTTCGTCGTAGCCGGTGTAGGTGGTGCCGCCGCGGCCGTTCGCGTTCTGCTCGGGCTTGCTGGTGATCCACAGCGCGCGGTACGCGTCGGTCGGGCCGACCACGCGCGCGTCGTCCACGCGCAGCACCATGCCCTCGCGCGACTCGTAGTAGTCCAGCGCGTAGCGCTGCGGCTCCAGGTCGAGCTTGTCGATGTTGGCGTCCTGCGGCGCGAACTCCGCCGGGACCGTCTCGGGCCCGACCGCCTCGGCCGGGACAGCCCCCTTGCCGGTGACCTGCCAGGTCGCGCCGGTGAGCTCGGTGACCGACTGGTTCGGCGTGGTCTCCGGCGTCTCGCCCGAGGCCACCGGGTAGTACTCCACGACCCGCCCGTCGACCGCGACCGCGTCGCCGACCGCCACCTGCGGCGTCTGGTCGCCGGTGAACACGAACAGCCCCTCGCTGGTGCGCGGGTCCGCGTCGGGCTCGGTGTCCTGCAACCAGAAACCGCGGGCCTGGCCGAAGCCGCGCACCCCGGTGACCACGCCCGGCACCCCGGTCACCTGCCGACCGGCCAGCGGCGAAACCCGCGTGGTGCCTTGGATGTCGTGGATCCGGACCTGCTGCTGCGCTACCGCGGTCGCCGCGGGTGCGATGGACAGCAGTACCCCGGTGGCGGCAAGCAGTGACGTGACGCGCACTTCGGCTTCCCCTCGCCAAGCGACATGATCGACGAGAAGTTACCCGCCCGAAGCGACGCGCGACACACGATCACGTGAACAAAGCCGAGCGGAACCCGCGCGACCAGGCGGACGTCGTAGCGCGGGAAGGAACGGTTGACGGAGGCCGACCATCGCGGGGAAGGACGTCGATGACCGAGGTGGAGGCGCCGCTGACCGGCGCGCGGACGTTGGTGGCGATCGCGACCACTGCCGTGCTGCTGCCCTGGCTGCTCTTCTGCCTGCTGGTGGTCGTGGTCTCCTTGCCTTGGGAGACAGGTCCCACCTACTACTCCACGATGGCCGTGTGGGGCGCGCTCGGCGTGATCGGGCTGCTGATCGGTGGCGCCCAACTGGTGATCGCGCTGAGCGGCCGGACGCGGAAATCCGTCCTGCTCCGAGGCATTCCAGCGCTCGTGCTGGCGCCGTTGGCGCTGTGCTGGTCGATCGCGTTCCTGTTCTTCGCCTGAAAACCCCCGGATGGCGCAGCGCGGGCGAACCCGCGGTGGCGCACGGGTGAGGTGTTCGAATCCCGCATGCCGGTCGAAGGTGAGGACGCGAACCGCGAGCTTCGATCCGCGTGCTGACACCATCCGCAGCGCCGCGGCGAGCTGGAGGCGGTGTCCGGAGCCTGACCGGTCACGGCCAGTCGGTCGGCACCGCGCTGCGCACCACCGCGAAGCCCTTCTCCGACCTGACCGGCGGCGTGCAGGTGCTGCCGGAGCGGGTCGAGCTGACGGCGATCCCGGGACACGACGATCGGCACCCGCCCGGCCTGTCCGAACGCGACCTCGGCCCGCCCCGCGTCGACCGGCAACGACCCGCACCTGCAGGCCTGCGGTGATCAGCAGACCGGCAAGTCGACGCTGGTGTCGAGCCTGCTGACGCGGCGGCCGGGCGGCGCGTCCCGCTTCCTGTTCGAGCCGTTTCCCCAGGTCCTGGGCAGCCCGGGCGTGCTGTTCTCCGGCGACCGGATGGAGGGCCGCCTGGTGAACACGACGGCGTCGCGGAACCTCCCGGCCGGGCCCTGCTCGCCCGCCGCGCCATGCCATCCGTGCAGGTCCAGACGGCGACGCCGCAGGTGGCCACCCCTGGACGGAGCGAAGGGCCGGTCCCGCAGATCGCAGGACCGGCCCTTCGTCGAGCGGTAGCGGTGGGATTCGAACCCACGGAGGCTGTTAACCTCACACGCTTTCGAGGCGTGCTCCTTCGGCCGCTCGGACACGCTACCGCCGACTAGGCTACCGGTCCCCCGATCCGACCCGGCACAGGGGGTCACCGCCAGGCGCGCATCCTGTCGGCGAGGCTCGCCCGGGCCCGCGACAGCCGACCGCGAACGGCCTGCTCACCAGCGCCGACGCGCTGGCCGATCTCGCCGTAGGACAGGCCGTCGACCTCCGCGAGGACCCAGACGTCGCGCTGCTTGGTCGGCAGGCCCGCGAGCGCGTGCCGCAGCGCCAGCACGCCCGCTCGCGCTTCCGCGGCTCGCTGCGGGTCGGCGATCACCGTGGCGGCTCCCACGGCGGCTCGGTGCTCGGGCAGCGCATCGACCGGCTCGGTGCGGCGTATCCGTCGGCGGCGCAGCACGATCAAGCAATGTCGGCGCGCGATCTGGAACAACCAGGTCCGCAACGCGGCGGGCTCGACGAGCTCACCGGCCCGCCGCCACGCCGTGATGAACACGTCTTGCACAACGTCCTCGGCCTCGGCCCGGTCTCCGAGCATCCGCAGCGACATCCCGAATATCCCGTCGGAGTACCGGCGCACGACCAGCTCGAAGGCACCGGTGTCCCCGTTCGCGATGCGCGTGGCCAGAACTGCATCATTCGGCTCCACGTCACCCCTCTGCAACGCGATCAGTCCGCCCTAGCTGAAGGCGGACCGACCAATCGTCACAGGCCGCGATGACGATCACGGCGAAGACAGGGTCACCCGAACCGGTGGAATATGACAAAAGCTGTAACGCTCGGCCGCTACTCGCGATGCGTGGCGAAGAACTCCTCGAGCACCGCGGCGCACTCGTCGGCCAGCACCCCACCGACGACCTCCGGCCGGTGGTTGAGCCGGCGATCCCGCACCACGTCCCACAGCGAGCCCACCGCGCCGGTCCGCGGCTCCCACACGCCGAACACCACTCTGGCCACCCTGGCCAGCACCAATGCGCCCGCGCACATCGTGCAGGGCTCCACGGTGACCGCCAGCGTGCAGCCCTCCAGCCGCCAGCCATCGCCGTGCACGGCGGCAGCGGCGCGCAACGCGAGGATCTCCGCGTGCGCCGTGGGGTCCTGCAGCGCCTCGCGCTGGTTGTGCGCCCGCGCGAGGACTCGACCGGCCTGGTCGACCACGACCGCGCCGATCGGAACGTCCCCTGTGGATGGTGCTTCGGCGGCGACCCGCAGCGCGTCGCGCACCAGCTCGGCGTCGCCGGCGCGGACACCGGATGTGCTCACTGCTCCAGCTTCTCCAGCACCTTCGCGAAGTCGTCCCCGAAGCCGCAGCGCTGGGCGATCATCTCCAGCTGCTCGTCCGGGTAGAGGTCGACCTCTTCGATGATCACCAGCAACTCGCCCTCGGGCAGCCCGAGATCGGAGAGGATCGCGAGGTTGCCCTCCGGCCAGACCTCTTCGTCGTCCTCATCGGGCGGGTCGATGCGCAGCAGGTCGAGGACGTCCGCCGCGATGTCGTAGTCCAGCGCCGCGGCCGCGTCCGACAGCAGCAGATCAACGCCGCCGGGCACCGGTCTGATCAGCACGAAGAACTCGTCGTCCACATTGCACATACCGAACACCGCGCCGGTGGAGCGCAGCTCGCGCAACGCCGTGATCGAGGCGTCGAGGCCGGCCAGCACCGTTTGGTCCATCGTGCTGCACCGCCACCGCCCGTCCTCCCGCACCACGGCGACGGCGAAGCCAGCGACCGGCTCCTGCACCGTCATGAGGACACCGTAGAGCGTACTAACGCCACCCGAAAGCACTATTGCGCGCTCGTAACCTTCCGGGCACCGATTCACGCTCGACCGGGTACGTGGCCGACGGAGAGTTCGGGCAGGATGGACCGATGCGTGCCGTGTGCGTGATCGGACTGGGACTCATCGGCGGCTCGGTGCTGCGAGCCGCCAAAACCGCCGGACGCCCCGCCTGGGGCACCACGACCTCGGAAGCCGACGCCGCCGGCGCCCGGGCCGAGGGTTTCGAGGTCCTCGACGTCGAACCGGCCCTGCGCCGCGCCGCCGAGGAAGAGGCGCTCGTGGTCGTCGCGACGCCGCTGACCGCCGTGCGCACGGTGCTGCGGCAAGTCGCCGAGCACGCTCCCGGCGCCTGGCTGACCGACGTGGTGAGCGTCAAGGAGCCGGTCGACGCCGAGGTCCGCAGCCTGCTGCCCGCCGGCCGCTACGCCGGCGGCCACCCGATGGCCGGGGTGTCGAGTTCCGGCTGGTCGGCGGGTTCCGGCGAGCTGTTCGCCGGGGCGGCCTGGGCGGTGACCATCGAAGAAGGCACCACGCTCGAAGCGTGGCGCGAGGCTGCCCGGCTCGCGCTCGACTGCGGCGCGCAGGTGGTGCCGACGTCGGCGGCCTCGCACGACTTCGCGGTCGCGCGCATCTCGCACCTGCCGCACGTGTTCGCGGCGGTGCTCGCGGCGGTCGGGGCCGACGGCGGACCACTGGCGCTGTCGCTGGCGGCCGGCTCGTTCCGCGACGGCACCCGGGTCGCGGGCAGCGAGCCGGAGCTGGTGCGGGCGATGACGGAAGGCAACCGGATCGCACTGCTCGACGCCGTGGACGACGCCCTCGGCAGGCTCGGAGCGGCCCGCGGCTCCCTCGCCTCCACCGGAGGCCTGAAGTCCACAGTGGATGCGGGCCACGAAGCGCGCCGAACGCTCGACGAACTCGCGATCAACGAGCGAGTACGAGCGACGGTCCAACTCAACGACACGGCCCTGGAGCGCCTGCGAGAGCTCGGCGAACGCGGCAGCCGGGTCGTGGCCCTCACGGAGACAGCCGCCGAGGTAGAGATCCCAGTGTGACGCCTCGAAGCCGCGCCTCGGCGTGACGCCCCGGCGTGACGCCTCGAAGCAAGGCCCCGACCGTCGCGCTCCCGGCGTCGTGCGCCCGCAATTTCAATGGAAATCAGAGCTCTGATTTCCATTGAAATTGCGGGACTCATCCACAGCATCCGGCGTGTCGTGGCCCGACATACCGACGGGTGTGGACAACCGCCCGCCAGTTTCAATTGAAACTGTCGATCGACTTCGGGCCGTTCGCCCGGGTGCCGGCGGATCTTCTGGGTCCAGTGGCGTTCTCCCGGGGGCCGGCCGCACCAGCCAGGAGCAACCCCGGGGGTCCGGGCCGATCTCCCGGGGCCGGGCATGAAGAGGGGCCGGGCATGAAGAGAGGCCGCCCTGTGCGTTGGGCGGCCTCTCCATGATCCGCTCCGACCACTGCGAGCGGGATGGCCCTCACCTCTTCCCGCTCTGCAGCCTGGGTCGGGCGGCGATGTTCCGTTAGCGCTGTTCGCCGGGGCCCTGGTCGTTGCCGCCGAGGAATTCCTTGCCCTTCTCGACGGCATTGTCGATCTGGTCCTCGTGGCCGAACTTCTCCTTCGCCGCTTCGGCCGCCTTGTCCAAGCCCTGCTCGATCTTGTCGCCGCGTTCCTTGCCCAGATCTTGCAGGCGATCCTTGAACTCTCCGAATCCCATGGTGCTCCCTTCGGGGCGGCGGGAAAAGCCCTTTCGGCTGCGTGCTGCCCGCCGAACCTAAGCCCACCCGGACTCCGGCGCGCGCCGGGGTTCGCCCGTCGGAGGCGTGGGTTGGTGCTTCCGGGTGATGCGTCAAGACGGCGTCAAAGCGGCCCCGGGAGCCATTGCCCGATCTTCCTCGCGAGGTCTATCGTGACCCATGACTGGTTGACCAGATTTCAAATCTGGTCAACAGATCGAGCTCGAAGGCAGGAGACGCCCCATGACGCAGCCCACCGAACGTGCCGACCGCATCCTCGACGCGGCCGGGGAACTGATGATTCGGCTGGGCTACCGGAAGGTGACCATCGAGGACATCGCCAGGCAGGCCGGCATCGGCAAGGGCACCGTCTACCTGCACTGGCGCACCAAGGAGCGGCTGTTCGAGTCGCTGTTCCTGCGCGAGTCCGCAGACCTGACGGCCGAGCTCATCGACCGCGTGCGCCGCGATCCCGAAGAGGTCCGGCCGCACCGGTTCATGCAGACCTCGTTCCTGGCCACCCAGCGCAGACCGCTGATGCGGGCGCTGGCCACCGGGGACGTGGAACTGCTCGGCAACCTCAAGCAGGGCGATGCGCAGAGCCGCGGCCAGGAGTTCACCGAACGCTACGTCGAGCTGATCACCAAGTACGGCCTGGTGCGCGATGACGTGCCGCACCTGATCTTCTCGCTGTACGCCACGGTCACCGGGTTCTTCCTGCTGGAGAACCTCAACCCGAACCTGGAGGCCCTGGACGACCAGGCCAAGGCGGAGGCGCTGGCGCGGACCATCCACCGCGCCTTCGAACCCGACGACGGGCCCGACCGCTCCTCGCTGACCGCAGCGGCGGCGGAGATCAGCGCGCTCTTCGACGAGATCAACGCGAACTACCGGAAGTGGATCTACACCTCCGGGATAACCAGCGAGCGCGCCTGACCGGCGGCGCTCGTCCATCAGGAAGGGGCAACACATGACGACCCTCGCCGACACCTGGGGGATCAACGAAGCGCAGTTCTGGCTGCGCGGCGTCCGACCGGAGCAGCCGGTCGAACATGATTCGGCGGCCGGGATCTGGAACGTCTACGGATACCCCGAAATCCTGCAAGCCCTCAGCGACCCCGCCACCTTCTCGTCCGACACCCGGCGGCTGGTGCCCGAGCTGGCCGGGAACGACGAGGGCAACCTCGTCCAGATGGACCCGCCGGAGCACCACAAGCTCCGCAAGCTGGTCAGCCACGCCTTCACGCCCAAGGTCGTCGCCGACCTGGAGCCGCGGATCGCCGCGCTGACCAACGAGCTCCTCGACGCCGTGTCCGACCGGACCGAGCTGGTCCGGGACCTGGCCTACCCGCTGCCGGTCATCGTGATCGCGGAGCTGCTGGGCGTGCCGAGCAGCGACCGGGGCCTGTTCAAGAAGTGGGTCGACGCGATGTTCGCCAGCTCCAACAAGTTCTCCCTCAAGGAGCGCTCGAAGGAGCAGGAGGAGTACATGGCGAAGGCCATGGAGCAGGTCCAGGAGCTGTCCGAGTACCTGCTCGGACACGTGCAGGAGCGGCGGCGCACGCCCCGCGAAGACCTGCTGGGCAAGCTCGTCGCGGCCGAGGTCGACGGCGTGCAGCTCACCGACACCGAGGTGGTCAACTTCGGGATGGTGCTGCTGATCGCCGGGCACATCACCACGACCATGCTGCTGGGCAACACCGTGCTGTGCCTGGACGCGCACCCCGACCAGCTCGCGGCGGTGCGGGCGGACCGGTCGCTGGTGCCCTCCGCGATCGAGGAGTCGTTGCGCTACTTCAGCCCGTTCGCGGCGGTGTCCCGGGCGACCAACCGGGAGGTCGAGCTCGGCGGCACGGTGATCCCGGCCGACCAGCTGCTGCTGCTGTGGATCGCGGCCGCCAACCGCGACCCCCGGCAGTTCACCGACCCGGACGCCTTCGACGTCCGCCGGGACCCGAACCCGCAGATCGGCTTCGGCCGCGGCATCCACTTCTGCCTGGGCGCGCCGCTGGCCCGCCTGGAGGGCCGGATCGCGCTGAACATCATGCTGGACCGGTTCCCGAACCTGCGCACCGATCCGGCCGAGGGCCCGGAATTCCTGCCCAGCCCCAACATGACCGGCGTCAGCAAGCTCCCGCTGCTGCTGGGTTGACGGGGTCCAGACGGGTGCCGACGCCGGCACCCGTCCGGGCAAAATGACTTGTTCCTGCCGGGCGGACTGGGGAATTCTGCGCGGCATGAGCAATGCCACCGACACCTTCACCGCCTGTCTGCGCGATCTCGGCGTCGCGGGTTCCGTCGTCGAGTTCGAAGCGGAGCTGCCGACCGCGGCGGCGGCCGCGGAGCGGCTGGGCTGCGAGCTCGGCGCGATCGCGAACAGCCTGATCTTCACCGCCGACGACGAGCCGCTGCTGATCATCGCCAGCGGCGCGCACCGGGTGGACACCAAGCACGTCGCGCGGTTGCTCGGGGTGCGCAAGATCCGCCGCGCGACCCCGGAGTTCGTGCTGGAGGTGACCGGGCAGCCGGTCGGCGGCGTCGGCCCGGTCGGGCACCCGCGGCCGATCCGGACCGTGGTGGACCGGATGCTGGCCGACTTCCCGGAGGTGTGGGCGGGCGCGGGCGCGAAGCACGCGATGTTCCCGACGTCGTTCGACGAGCTGGTGCGGATCACCGGCGGCCTGGCCGCCGAGGTCGAGAAGGTCTGAGCGGCCGGGCCCCGCGAGGGTCGTGAGTGCTGGCTCCGGTTCTTACTGGAAAACTCGCTCACGACCCCGTGCACCGGCTCGTGAGCGGTAACTCCGGTTCACGACCCTGCGCTGTCGCCGGCGGATCAGACGTTGGGCTCGAAGCGGCCGTCGATCGCCGTCCAGCCGCCTTCCACCAGCTGGAGGCTGCCCGTGACGTACGACGCGGCGTCCGAGGCCAGGTACACCACGGCTCCGGCGATCTCGTCGGCGTTGGCCCACCGCTTCAGCGCGGTCTTCTCCGCGTACGCGCCGTACCAGGTCTGGTCGGACTTGATCTGCTCGGTCAGCGGCGTCTCGAACGGGCCGGGCGCGATCGCGTTGACCCGCACGCCCTTCGGCCCCAGCTCCGCGGCCAGCGCGCGGGAGAGCTGCACGACGCCCGCCTTGGTCGCGGCGTAGATGCCCTGGCCCGGTTCGACCACCTCGGCGCGGAAGCTGGCGAAGGTGATGATGCTGCCGCGGCCGCGCTCGGCCATCCGCGCGCCGAAGTCCCGCACCAGCCGGTAGGTGCCCTTCAAGTTGACGTCCACGACGCGGTCGAATTCCTCGTCGACGGTGTCGAGCAGGCGCTTGCGGACGTTGATGCCGGGCGTCACGACGAGCACCTCGGCGTCCGCCTCGGCCTCCGCGAGCCGCTGGATCTGCGCGCCGTCGCGCACGTCGAGCTCGCGCCGGCTCGCCTCGTGGCCGAGGCTCTTGATCGCCTCCACGGTCCCCTCGGCGCCGTCCGGATCCACGTCCGCGACGATCACCTGCGCGCCGAACTCGGCCAGCGCCACCGCGCTGGACCGGCCGAGGCCGCTGCCACCGCCGACGACGACCGCCTTGCGCCCGTCGAGCCGGAAGAGGTTGGCGAGCCGATTCGTCATGATGCTTCCTCCCGCGAGGTGGACCGGTGGTCTGACCATCAGATCCTCAACCAGGCGGGAGGGCGGCGGCAAGGGTTCCCCGGAAGGTGCCGCGGTAGGCGCTGGGCGACACGCCGAGCGTCGCCTGCAGGTGCTGCCGGAGCGAGGCCGCGGTGCCGAAGCCCGCGTCCGCCGCGATCCGGTCGACGGACAGATCGGTCTCCTCCAGCAGCTGGCGGGCGCGCTCGATGCGCTGCTGGGTGAGCCACTGCAGCGGCGAGACGCCGACCTCGTCGCGGAACCGGCGGGTGAACGTCCGCACGCTCATCGACTCCCGCACGGCCAGTTCGCGCAGCGTCAGCGGCCGGTCCAGGTGTTCCAGCGCCCACGCCCGGGCCTGCGCGGTCGAGGCGGACTGCGGTTCGGGCATCGGCCGCCGGATGTACTGGGCCTGGCCGCCGTCGCGGTGCGGCGGCACCACGGTCGTCCGCGCCACCTCGTTGGCGACCGCCGCGCCGTGGTCGCACCGGATCATGTGCAGGCACAGGTCGATCCCGGACGCCTCGCCCGCCGAGGTCAGCACGTCGCCGTCGTCGGTGTAGAGGACGTCGGGGTCCAGCCGGACCGCCGGGTAGAGCCGCCGGAACTGGTCGCAGGACCGCCAGTGCGTCGTCGCCCGGCGGCCGTCGAGCAGCCCGGCCGCGGCCAGCACGAACACCCCGGTGCAGATCGATGCGATGCGGGTGCCCGGCCGGATCAGCGCGAACGCCGCGGCGAGCTCCGCGCCGAGCCGGCCTTCGGTCTCGGTCTCGTCGGGCTCGTGCGTCGCCGGGAAGATCACGGTGTCCGCCTCCGCCAGCGCTTCGGGGCCGTGGGCGACGTGGATCGGGAAGTCCGCGTCGGTGCGCACCATCCCGGGGACGAGCGCGCAGGTCACGACCTCGTACAGGGGTTCTCCGGCGGGCGAGAGGGCCCGCCCGAACAGTTGGTGCACCAGGCCCAGCTCCATCGGCATCACGCCGTGGCGGACCAGCACCGCTACTCGACCGGCCATGGCCCGATCCTTGCACATGTTGGCCATCAGGCCACTCGTTTCGCGGCGGGCGGCGGCGCAGGGTCGGGGCATGACGATCGAAACAGCCACCCGGACGGGCATCCACCGCGCGTGGTGGGTCGCCGCGGTGACCGCGCTGGTGGTCATCTGCGCGGGCGCCTGCGCCACCACCGCCGGCCTGCTCATCACCCCGCTGCACCACGAATTCGGCTGGTCGCGCGCCGCCATCGGCGTCGCGGTCTCGGTGAACATGGCGCTCTACGGGCTGACCGCGCCGTTCTCCGCGGCGTTGATGGACCGCTTCGGCATCCGCCGGGTGGCCGTCGCCGCGCTGCTGCTGATCGCCGCCGGCGCCGGGCTGACCACGGTCGTTTCCGATTCCTGGCAGCTGGTCGTGGGATGGGGGCTGCTCGTCGGCGTCGGTTGCGGCGCGCTGGCGATGGCGTTCGCCGCGACCGTGACGCACCGCTGGTTCGTGGCCCGGCGCGGCCTGGTGACCGGCCTGCTGACCGCGGCGAGCGTCTTCGGCCAGTTCGCGTTCCTGCCGGTGATGTCCTGGGTCATCGACCACTTCGCGTGGCGCTCGGCGACCGTGGGCCTCGCGCTGATCGCGCTGGCCACGGCGCCGCTGGCGTGGTCGGTGCTGCGCGACCACCCCGCCGATCTCGGCCTGCGCCCGTACGGCGCAACGGTTTTCGAGGCGAAGCCGGAGCCGGTGCCGGGCGCGGCCCGGCGCGCGGTGCGACTGCTGTTCGACGCGGCGCGGACCGGCCCGTTCTGGTTGCTGGCGGGCACTTTCGCGATCTGCGGGGCGTCCACCAACGGGATCATGTGGACCCACTTCGCCCCTGCCGCGCACGACCACGGCATGCCGACCACGATGGCGGCCTCGCTGCTCGCGGTCATCGGCGTGGTGAACGTGGCCGGCACGATCGGTTCCGGCTGGCTCACCGACCGGTTCAGCCCACAACTTCTCCTGGCCGCTTACTACGCGCTGCGCGGCCTCTCCCTGCTGGCGCTGCCCGCGCTGTTCGGGCCGACGGTGCAGCCGGCCATGATCGGCTTCGCCGTTCTGTTCGGGCTGCTCGACGTCGCGACCGTTCCGCCGACGATCGCCCTGTGCCGCCAGGTCTTCGGGGCGGGCGGAGCGATCGTCTTCGGCTGGGTGAGCGCTGCGCACCAGGTGGGTGCCGGGCTGATCGCCTACTTCGGCGCCGTGGCACGGGACCTGCTCGGTTCCTACGACGCGGTTTGGATCGGAGCCGCCGCGCTGTGCGCCGCGGCCGCGCTGATGGCCGTCGCGATCAGGCGGTCGTCTGGTCCAGATCGGGCGTGAACCGGGCGCTCGCCGCGGCCACCCCGTCGGCGATCTGGTCGCCGTCGGCCGTGCCGGAATCCGCGGTCGCGGCGGCCCACGCCTTGATGGCCTGCCGGGAGAACTCCTGCACCGCAGCGGAGTTCTCCCACCCGGGCACGTGTTCGCCCCGCAGGTACCGGTCCAGGCCGAGCAGGTCGACGTCCCAACCCGGGCCGACGAACAGCGCGCCCGCGCCGCTGCTGATCGGCTCCATCGGGACCGAATGCATCATCTCGAGCCCGGTGCCGTCGTCGGTCTCGGCGAGCCGCAGCTCCAGAACGCTGTCGCCGAACGTGATCTTCACCAGGCGCGGTGCCGCGCAGCGCAGGATCTGGCCGCCGGCGTTTCCCTCGAACTGGTAGCGGCCGCCTTCCCGGAGTTCGCCGGTGATCGGCAGGAACCAGCGCCGCAGCCGGTCCGGTTCAGTGAGGGCGCGCCAGAGTTCCTCGATCGGGGCGGCGTAGTTGCGGCGCAGCAGCACGCTGACCTGCGCGCCACCGACGACCGAGTGCTGGCTGACCACGCGCTGCACGGAGGTGACCTGCCTGGTGATGTCGAACATGTGGTGCCTCCCAGTCCGGACTCCCGCGGGCCATCATCCGGCCTCGAACCGCGGTCCGCTCGCTCCCGACTCGTCCGGGTCGCCCATCCCCCACACCGGCGGGCGGGCGCCGCTTAGGATGTGATCATGAGTGCTCAGGAGGCGGAATTACGCCTGTTCACAGGCGATGTGAGCGCGTCGGAGTTGGGCGTGTCGGCGAAAGTCCGCTACGAGCACGTCGAAGAGCACGGCTTCCCGAACGAAGAAGACGCCTTCCGCCAGGCGGGCACGGCCGCCTACCGCGCCGCTCCCCTGCTGCGACTCATCGGCGAACGCGGATCGCGCAAGCTGATCACGGGCCGGGTGCGCATCGCGGTGCGGCCGGACGCGGCGCCGTCGGTCACGATCCTGGTGACGGCGCTGTGGTCGGAGCGCGACCGCTGGACGCAGGTGCAAGACGTGCGATCGCAGCTGGACGACGCGCTGGCCGCCTCGCTGGCCGAGCCTCCGCATCCGGTGCACGGCGACGCGCGGGACGTGGCCGCCATCCTCGCCAAGGCGGTGGCCGAGTCCTCGCACAACGAGGTCACGAAGGTCCGCGCGCTGCGCTACGAGCTGGAACGGCGACTCGCCGACCAGCTGGCCAACCGCAAGCAGGAGCCGATGCGGCGGCTGCTGGCGGAGGTCATCGAGCTGTCGATCGCGTTCAACCGCGCCCGGGACGAGGCGCGCGCGGCGATCCGCGACGACCTCTGGCGACGCGACGAATCGGCGCACCAGCACGGCGAGGCCACCGAGCCACCAGGCCCGGAAACCCCGGTCCCGGACCGGATGCACTACAACGCGATCCGGCACTGCCGTTCGATGAGCAGCCTGCTGGAGGAGGAAACCGCGCGCCTGCACTCGTTGCAGGACAGCATGTCGACGATCTCGGTGGCGCAGGACGCCGAAGCGCAGCAGAACTTCAACCTGTTCGCGGCCGCGGCGGCCGCGGGGCTGGGGCTACCGGCGCTGATCCTGTCGTTCTACGGAGCCCAGACGTACCTGCCGCTCACGTCGTTCGACCGCGCGGCGCGGGCGCTCCTCCCGGTCGGCCTGACGGCCCTGGTGGCGGTGATGATCGTGCTCCGCCAGATGCCGTGGCGAGCGCGATTCCGCCACTACGCAGGAGGTTTCACGCTCGTCGTGTGCGTGCTCGCCGTGCTGTGGGTGGCGGGAGCACTGGCACCGCACTGATCGCGGACATCAGCGCCGCTTCGACGGCCGGGGTTTGGACCGGAGAATGGGTTTCAGCTGTTCCTCGGCTTGCCGCACCTGGTCCGCACCTTCTCCGAACTTGCGCCGGTACCCGGCTATGGCGCTCTCGGCCACATGTCGTGCCCGTGCGGCCTTTCCCACCTTGTGGAGCGCTAGGGCCAGCGCAGAATACGTCTGCAACACATCTGGATGATCGGAGCCGAAGATCGCCCGTTGCCGCGTGTGCACATCGGCCAACAACTGTCGGGCCTGAGGTGCTCGATTCACCCGAATCAAGTCCACACCGCAATGAACGGCAGCAACCAGAGTGTAGGGGTGGTTCGCACCTCGCACTCGAACGTACCTCTGCCACGCCTCACGCCTCAACCGGCAGGCCTCCTCGACCTCACCGAGTCTTTCCAGCACGAACGCAGCACTGTCCATCGAATTCAAGACGTCCGGATGGTCTTCACCGAGCAAATCCCTGCGCTTCACCCACGCTTCGTCGCACAGCGCACGCGCGCGATGAACCGCGCCGACAGCAGCCAACGCCGTCGCCAAGCTGGTCATCGAACGTAGGACGTACGGATGGGCATCGTCCAATACCTGCCGGAGCTTCCCCAATGCCGCCTCGTGCAGCTCGAGCCCGCGTTTTTCCTCACCTGTGCGGACCAGACCGTTTGCCAAATTCGTCATCGAGTGCAAAGTTTCCGGGTCATCCTCGCCCAGGTGCCGACACCGCTTCTCCAATACAGTCTCTTGCACTTCGCAAGCCGACGCGCGATGGCCCAACTCATCGAGAATCACACCGAAGTCACTCATGGAACGCAGCGTTCCGGCGTGGTCTCCGAAATTCGCTTGCCATCTGGGCAAAGTGTCCTCGATTAGCGCATGGGCCTCGTGATACTCCCCGAGCAGGTACTGGCTGTGGGCCACCTCGTTCGCCGCGGTCAACGTGTGGATGTCGTCAGGGCCGATGCGGTCACGCCACTGCTCGTAAAGGCGCCGGACGAAAGGCATGGCCGACGTGACGTCTCCGCGGCGCAACAGGTACAAGACAGCACTGCAGGCGAGCGAACGCAGTCGTTCGCTGTCAGTGGTCGCCGGATCCGTCTCGACCAGGTGCGGCAGGAGCCGCGCCCACTCCGGCCACGCCACCGGATCCTCGGTGCTTCCCGGATCAACCTCGGCGAGCAGGGCTTCTGCGCTGGCGCGCAACGCCTTTCGCCGGTCGGCCGACAGCTGGTCGCGGATGACCGACTGCACCAGGCGGTGGAGGCGGATGGTCGCGTTGCCGACGCGGGCCAGGCCGATGCGGCCGATCCGCGCGACCAGCTTGCCGAACGCGAGCGGATCCCCGGCGACCTCCGCCAACTCGTCCGGCAGCGCCTCGGGCCTGCTCAGCCAGCCCGTCGGGATCGGCTCCGGCGCGAACATCGCGCACACCTGGAGCAGCGCGACCGCAGCAGGTTCGTCCGCCGCCAGCCGCTCCATCGACACGCGCACCGCAGCCGCCAGCGAGGTCGAGTAGGAACTCGGCGGCTTCTCGTTGAGCACGTCGTTCGTGCGGCTCGCCAGCAGTCGGAGGTACTCCGGCACCGACAGGCCGGTTTCCGCCAGGGTGCCTCCTGCCTGCGCCAACGCGAGCGGCAGGTCGCCGAGCTCGTCGGCGAGCCGGTCGGCTTCGGCGTCCGCGAGATCAGGTTGGCGGGAGCGCAGCAGAGCGATCGACTCCTGCCGCTGGAACTCCTGCACCTCGGTGCGCGTCCCGATCTCGTTCCAGGCCGGGTTCCGCGAGGTGATCAGCACATGCCCGGCGGCCCCGGAAAGCCAGGGCCGCACGGCATCCGGGTCCTCGGCGTTGTCAAAGACGAGCAACCAGCGGGAGTTCTCCCGAAAGTACTTGCGCACCGCGAGTTCCGCCGCGGTGTGGTCGGTGTTCGTGCCGACCAGGCCCGCCGCGACGGCCAGCGCCGCGAACTGCTCGCTGATCAGGCCGGTCCGCTCGGAGTCGATCCACCACACCAGGTCGTACCCGGCGGCGAAGCCGTGCGCGTACTCGATCGCCAGCTGCGTCTTGCCGACGCCGCCGATCCCGTGCAGGACCTGCGTGTTCTTGCCGGAGAGCAACCGCTCCCGCAGCGGCACCAGCACGCCGTCCCGGCCGGTGAAGTCCGAGTTCCGCCCGGGCACGTTCCACACTGCCGGCGGGCGCCCCGGAACCCGCGGCCTGGACCCGGCCTCCTGACCGCGGGCCTGCGCGCTGGGCGGGAACTCCGGCCGCCCGTCCGGGCGCTGCGGGCCGCGAGCCGCGTCCAGCAACGCCTTGCGGGCCTGGTCCTCGTCCAGTCCGAAGAGCTTCTGCGCGATCAGCGGGCGCAGCAGCTGCGGCGGCTCGCACTCCTCCACCACCAGCGGCAACAGCCTGGGACGCTGCTGCTCGTCGTGCACGAAGGCGCTGGCCCACTCGTCGGTCGTGTAGCGCTGCGGTTCGAAGTAGGCGGGCGAGAACAGGGCCACGACGCGTTCGGCATCGTCGAGCGCGGCGGCCATCTTCGTGACGAAGTTGTCCCCGGCGGCCCAGTCCCAGGTGTCGAGCTCGACGGTGTAGCCGGCGTCGACCAGGTGCCAGGCCACCCATTCCGCCCACGCCCGGTCCCGGCCCGCGTGGCTGATGAAGAAGTCCACCCCAGGTAACCCCCAGCTGCCCGGTCGAGAACTGCGAAACGCACCGGAACGAGATGCCGAACCAGCAGGGTACCGCGCCGTGATCGCCGGAAGCCCCGAAGCAGCGATGTCCACATAGGACTCCAATGTCAAAATGTCCGGTATTCCGACGTGGCGAAGTCGCCCGAGCTCTAGACTGCTGGCATGAGCAGCACAGACGGGAGCGACGACCGATCCCTCCGCGCATCGGACGACGAACGCGCCGAGACCGCGCAGCAACTCACCGAGGCGGTGGGGGCCGGACGACTGACCCTGACCGAGTTCACCGACCGCGTCGACGCCGCCTACCAGGCGGTCACGCGGGGCGAGCTCGCCGAGCTGGTGACGGATCTGCCCGCCGCGCCGTCGAACCTGCCCGCCGAACCCGCCGAACCCGCCAACGAGACCAAGCGCCGGTGGAAGATCGCGATCATGGGCGGCTCCGACTACAAGGGCCGCTGGCAGGTGCCCCGCAAGTCCGGCTACTTCGCGCTGATGGGCGGCTCCACGATCGACCTGCGCGAGGCGACGCTGCCCGGCCGGGAGATCGAGATTGTGCTGGTGTCGATCATGGGCGGCAGCGATGTGATCGTGCCGCGCGGGGTCCGAGTGGTGGTCGACTCAACGGACTTCATGGGCGGCAACACGGTCAAGGTCGACGAGGACGCGGAGATGCCGAACGCCCCGGTCATCCGCATCCGCACCTACTCGTTCATGGGCGGCAACGACATCAAGCACCCCAAGCCCAAGAAGAACTGGCTGGCCCACTGGCACCGTGATCCACAGTAGACACTTCAAGCGGGCCTGACCAAGGGGGTTTCAGGAAGCCTTCGGGAGCCCCCATGCCGAAGGCGCCGGGTGTCTGGTCCCGGTGGCGATTTCGCGCGAAACGGCAGCCCGCGCCCCTCGGTGTCGTCGCCCACCGGAACTCGCAGGTCCCCGGCGAAGGATCAGCGCGGATCGCGTTCTGGGATTCCGAGAGCGGGGCGCAGCATGTCGAGCAGCGCTGCGGAGGTCTCCTGGGGCGACTGGCCCGTGGTGTCGAGGACCATCCGGGGTTCCCCGGAACTTCGCAGCCGCTCCGCCTCCGCCGCCGCTCGGACCGCCACCCGGCTCTGCACTTCCGGCGGCGCGGCGCGGAGTTCGTCGCCCGCGAGCAGCGCCGACTCGCCATCGGCCCGGCGTCGGATGCGGTCTTCCAGCGCAGCGGCATCGGCGTCCAGCCGGACGACGGTGACGAGCTCCTCCGCCAGTGCGCCCATGAGGTCCGCGTCCGGCTCGCGGGTCACGAGGATCAGCGACTGCGCCCCCGCCTGCCGGTAGCCGCGCCACAGCGCCGCGAGTTCGGCCGCCTGGAGAACGGGATCCGGCCCGGGATGGACGAATCCGAGCTGGTCGAGGTCGATGTACGCGGTCGGCGCGCCGCTCTGCCAGAGGTCGCGCAGCACGCTCCACGCGGCGGTCGACTTGCCCACCGCGGTCGCTCCGGTCACGACGACCACCGGCATCGGCGGCAACCCGTCGCCCGCGGGGGCCAGCGGCTGCACCGGGCCGGGCCGGACGACGCAATGCCCCATCAGGGCATCGACGGTGTCGTCGGGGCGATGGCCGGTCGTGTCCAGCGGGGTGCCGATCGCCGCGCGGTCGATCCGGTCGACCACCTCGAACAGCTCCCCCAGCATGCCGGCCGGCGATCCGCGCCCGAGGAACCGGCTGCGCAGTTCCTCCCGGTCGCAATGCAGCCGCACGAGCGCGAGATCGATGTGAGCCGCCTCTGCGCTACCCGCGAAGAACGGTTCGACGCCCAGCTCCGGATCCACGACGCCGGACACGATCACCTGCTGCACGCCGCGCTGCCGCAACACGGCGATCACCCGCAGCAGGTTGGCGGCCTTGATCTCGTGGCTCGCCGCGCCGCCGCCGGGTGGTGGCCCGATCAAGCCGAGCTGATCGATGTCGACGTACGCGACGCTGCCGCCCTGCCCGGAGATGCGCGTGAACAGCCCCCAGCCGGACGTCGACTTCCCCGCTCCAGGCGCACCGGTCACCCAGAGCACCGGAATCGTGCTGCTCCCCATACCCAGTGAGCCTAGGAACCCCGGTCAACCGAAATTCGCCGAACGAAGCCAGGAACCACGAGGCGCCGAACGAGATGCCGCGGTCGCCGAAGATCAGGGGCCGCTACTTCGCGCTCCATTCGCCCTCCGGTGCGCCATCGACCGCCTGAGCGGCCCTGTCCCGCCGCCCCTGAGCCAGGCTCCGCGGCACCAGGACGACCAGCGGCACGGCGAGCACCGCGGTCAGGACCAGCCAGCCGATCAGCCAGAACCACATGTCGTCGGCGGAACCACTCGCGTCGCCGTCCGGGACGGCGACCAGGACCGCGGCCAGCGGCAGCAGCGGGGCGAGGATCGCGGCGAGGACGCACCCCACCACGACCTCCCGGCGCTGCACCTCGGTGCCGCATCCATCGGGCCTCGGTTCGGATTCCGCCTGCATGGCCAACCCTCCGTCCGGCTCGTGCCCCATTGCGGCAGACGCACGAGCACGGACGAGGTTGCCTTCCGAAGCTGCCAGGCCCTCCGGTTCCGCCGTCGGTCAGCGGAGCAGGGCCGCGTCCAGTTCCGCCAGCAGTTGCGCCTTCGGCCGGGCGCCGACGACCCGGCCGCGCAAAGCGGCCGAAAAGCAAGAATCCCCCTGCAAGAAGGGGTTTCTGCTGTCTCGACCGGCCGTGCGCCCGATCCGAACCGGGCGCGCCCGTCAGCGGTAGTCGTTCTCGTTGAGCGGGATCACCCACGCGCGGCGCTCGCAGATCTTGCCGTCGCGCATGCGGAACACCTCGGCCATCGACATGCGCACCTCCTCACCCGCGGCGCGCTTCGCCGTGCCGTTGATCTCCGCCATCACCACGTCGTCCTGCTCCACCAAGCGCACGACCTCCAGCTCGGGCGGGTCGATGAACTCCGGCGCACCGTCGATGGCCTTGTCGTAGGCCTCCTTGCCGGTCAGCTGGAACGCACCGAAAACCGTCCACCGGATGTCCTCGGTCAGGCAGGACAGGATCTGCTCGTGGTCGTTCTTGCGGAAACCGTCCAGGTAGGTGTTGACGGTCTCGATGTTGCGCGACATGGGTGCCCTCTCGCCCTCCGGTGAACCGCTTGCAATCCGCAAGCATCGAGAAGGCCAGAGGAAGCAGTTTCAAAACGCAAGCAGTCTTCGTTCGCAATCAGTGATGCGCACAAAGAGGGGCTTCCTCAACCGCTCGGTTGACAACGAGGAGAAGGCGTCCTAGCTTGATATTCAACCGATTAGTTGAGGAAGAATCGTGGACGAGAGCACGGAGCGGCTCAACCGGGCGTTCGCGGCATTGGCCGACCCGACCCGGCGCGAGCTGGTGGCCCGGCTGGCCGGCGCGGACGCGACCGTGGGCGAGCTGGCCGAGCCCTACGACATGAGCCTCCAGGCGATCTCCAAGCACGTGAAGGTGCTCGAGGAGGCCGGCCTGGTGACCCGCAGCAAGGACGCCCAGCGCCGGCCGGTCCACCTGGACGCGGAGGTGTTCGACCTGATGTCGAAGTGGATCGAGCGCTATCGCCGGGAGGCCGAGGAGCGCTACCAGCGCCTCGACGCCCTGCTGGGCCGGATGGCCGACGACGAGAACAAGAACCAGTACCGCACGGAGGACGCATCATGACCAAGCACGAGACCCAGATCCTGGCGGACGAGAAGGTTCCGACGATCGAGATCCTCCGGGAGTTCGACGCGGCTCCCGAGCAGGTGTACCGCGCCCACGTCGATCCCGAGCTCTACGCGCAATGGGTCGGGCCGCGTTCGCTGACCACGAGGGTCATCCGGTGGGACGCTCGCACCGGCGGCTCGTGGGCCTTCGCCAACGATCGCGGCGGCGAGGAGATCGCCTCCTTCTACGGCAGCTTCCACGAGGTGCGGCCGAACGAGCGGATCGTGTGGACCTTCACCTACGAAGGCCTGCCCGACGGAGTCGCACTGGAGACGCTGACGTTCGAGGAACTCGAGAACGGGCGCACGCGACTGCGGATTCTGAGCGTGGTGCAGGACTTCGAGACCCGCGACGGCATCCTGTCCAGCGGCATGGACGTCGGGGTCAACGAGGGCTACGACAAGCTCGACGAGCTGCTCGCGAAGAAGGCCTGAGATGACACCTCGAGGCCCAGCCCAGCAACACGCTCACGACGCCGACCGGTTCACCGAACTGGTCGAGTCCGCCGCGGCCGACGACTGGGCGCGCCCCAGCCCGGTCGCGGAGTGGACGGCCCTCGACATCGTGAAGCACCTGGTCGAGTGGTCCCGCGGCTTCCTGGCCGGTGCCGGAATCGAGCTCCCGCCCCTGGACGTCGAGGCCGACCCGGTCGCCGCCTGGAAGCAGCACGTCACCGACATCCAGGCGATCCTCGACGCCCCCGCCGGGCGGATGCTCAGCAACCCGCACACCGGCGCCAAACCGGTGGACGAGGCGATCGACCGGTTCTACACAGCCGACGTCTGGATGCACACCTGGGATCTCGCCAAGGCGCTCGGCCGCGAGCCCGACCTGGGCCAGGAGCGCTGCCGCGCCGCGCTGGCGGCCATGAAGCCCGTGGAGCAGATGCTGCGCGACAGCGGGCAGTTCGGTCCCGCCGTGCCCATCGCCGACGGGGCCTCCGCGCAGGACGAGCTGATGGCCTTCATCGGCCGCGATCCGGCCTGGCCGTCCACCGGCCGAGCCGTCGCGAACGACTAGCTCCCGCCGACGTTGACACATACCCCATAGGGGTATATAAATCCTCCCGACATGAATACCCCTCTGGGGTATGCAGCGGTGACTGCGGTCGCCCGGGAGGAGACGGACATGGGACTGTTCGCGATTCGCGACTACCGGCGGCTGTTCAGCGCTCAAGTCATCGCGTTGTTCGGCACCGGCCTGGCCACCGTCGCGCTGGGCCTGCTCGCTTACGAGCTCGCGGGCCCACGGGCCGGCGCGGTTCTCGCCACCGCGCTGACGATCAAGATGGTCGCGTACGTGGTCGTCGCACCTCTAGCGGCCGCGTACGTCGACCGGCTGCCCAGGCGTTGGTTCCTCACGATCCTCGACGTGGTGCGCGCCCTGGTGGTGATCGCGCTGCCGTTCGTCACCGAGGTGTGGCACATCTACGTCCTGATCGGGGTCCTCCAGACCGCGTCAGCGGCGTTCACGCCAACGTTCCAGGCGGTCATCCCGGACATCGTGACCGAGGAGGCCGACTACACCCGCGCGCTGTCCGCATCGCAGGTGGCCTCCACCATGGAGAGCCTGCTGAGCCCCGTGCTCGCGGCCGTGGCGCTCACCTTCATGTCGTTCAACCTGCTGTTCCTCGGCACCTCGGCCGGATTCGCCGTGTCCGCGCTGCTGGTCCTGTCCACGCGCATCCCCAACGCGCGCCCCAGCTCGCACGCGAACGCCTGGGACCGGGCCGTGGCGGGGATCCGCACGTTCGCGGCCACCCCGAGCCTGCGCGGCGTCATGGCGCTGAACCTCGTGGTCGCCGCCGCCGGCTCCATCGTGGTCGTCAACACCGTGAACTACGTCCGCGACGTCCTCGGCGGAACCCAATCCGACGTGGCCTGGATGCTCGCCGCGTCCGGAACGGGGACGCTGCTGGTGGCCGTCGTCCTCCCGCGCGTCCTGGACCGGGTGGCGGACCGGTTCGTGATGCTGATCGGTGCCGCGGTGCTGGTGCTCGCGGTCGGCGCGGCGGTCACGACATCCGCGGCGAGCATCGCCGCAGCACTGCCGACCGGGGTGATCTGGGTGGCGATCGGCGGCGGGATGGCGCTGATCATCACGCCGACCGGGCGGGTGCTCCGCCGGGCGGTCGATCCCACCGGAATTCCCGAGGTCTTCGCGGCCCAGTTCTCGCTGTCCCACCTGGCCTGGCTGGTGACCTACCCCATCGCCGGATGGGTCGCCACGCAAGCGGGCTTCACGACCACGTGGACCCTGCTTGCAGGCCTGGCGGCGATCGGAGCGGTCACGGCACTGGCGGTCTGGCCTCGCGATGAGAAAGCCGAAGCCGGAGGGCCTGCGGCAGTGGCGGTCCAGCCACGAATCAGGAAGACCGAGGCTCAAGCCCAGGTGGCGGTCGCGACCGAAGTCGCCACCCGGGAAGCCGCAGAAGCTGCGGAGGGCACGCTCGCGGCATCCCAGTGCGCCTGCGTCCGCACCATCTGAGGCCGCCGGCCAACACCGCGTAGAACTCCGTTGAGGACGAGCACTTCTCGCCCACCGGTCAGCCGGGGCGAGATGTGCTCGTCCATTGCTTTGCGCACAACACGAGCGATCGGGCTGCCGAACCGAACGGCATTCATCCCGCCCGACGCACATCGATGAACGACTGCGAGAGGCATCACACCACGCGTGCCGAAAAGACCCGAGACAGCAAGAAGCCCCCTGCAAGAGGGGGCTCCTAGCTGTCTCGACCAGACTTGCGCCCGAAGGGATTCGAACCCCTAACCTCCTGATCGGGTTTCCGTGGTCAACAAATTTTGCCGTTGTTCGTCGACGCCTGCTATGAGCTGCGGCAACACCGATGGGAGGTTCGTGGTTGCTTGCCGTTGTCTGCCGTCTCCTACGGCGGGTTCTTGGCAATTTCTTGGCAACCTGTACGTCCCGCCGCCAGAGATGAAGTTCTGCCCCGGCCGTGTCACGTGTTCTGCCGATGAAGGGATCAGTCCGGGTAATGCCCGCCGAGTCGCCGCCAGTGCTCAACCAGCTCGGGCTGCACCGGTGCTGCCAAAACCTCAGCGAAGTCCTTCTCAGCCCTACGAGCAACCTTCTCGGTGGCCTGCCGAACCTCTTCGTCAAACCGCGCATCCGACTTGCTCGAATCCGGCAACTTCTCCCTGATGAGCCGCATGCTGGCGGTTCCACGAAGTTCCGCCAGACTCTGATCAAGCGCGATCTGATTACTCCGTAGCTCGTCAGCCCAACCAAGCTCCGCGGTGTGTCGGTCATCGAGGATGATGCCGGCACTCGACAGCACACCGTGACGGACCGCGATCCGTAGAAGGTCAGCGCTGAAAGCACGAGCCTCGGCGAGCGCCCACGGTAGCTTCTCGAAGTCCGCCTCGGGATACTGCTCAATCGTGCGGCCGGGCACGTCGCACCAGGTGACGCTGGCAGGGGGCAGAGACGGTAGAGCATCTACAGGTCCTATCCGGAGCGATTGGCTCCCCGTCGCAGATGGCGGAACTCCGCCTTGACGTTTGATGTGTCGCCCAAGCCGCAGCTCATCGTTACGGGGTCTGAGGGTCTGCCTCCCAGCAGATCTATGGGTTTTCTGTTGCCCCCGAGCCCCAGGGGCGGGGAGTGGGGAGTGCACTACTACAGGCAGTCCGGCAGGAGGCTGCCGCTCGGGACGCACGCCGGATTACGTTGCGAGTGCTTGGTACCAATGCCCGAGCTCAAAGCGCTCTACCGTCGACATGGCTATCAGGTTGAAGGGATCCTGCGGGAAGAGTTCTCCCTGCAGGGGCAGTACGTCGATGACGTCCTGATGGCGTTGGACCTCAGAGCTGAAGTTTGATCAGACGGCACCCCCTCCGTGGCTCCCGGCCGCCGAGGTCTCGGTAGCAAACCCCCAGGCCTCCTGCCCTTGGTTTGCGTGGCGCCCCGGCGATCGAACCTCGAACCCGCGGATTCTGAGGCCACGTCCCCGGTTGCCTCCGGTCACTTCTCATTACCGCGTATGACCTGCCGTCCGCAACCAGTGCTTGAAACAGCGGTCGGCGTTCGGGCTTGCTGTCATAGTGGACGCCGTCTACCACGGGAGTGCGGATCGATGAATACCGAAAGGATGCGCGTTGCACAGCCTTACCCTGCGGTCCTGGTCAGTTTTATGACCCCTCTAAGTAGTTTCTCTCACTACCAACGTTGTCGCTTGATCGTCCTATTTCGCGACGTTGGCAAGTTCGAGTAGATTTGCCGTGTGCATAGATCAACAAGCAAGATCCTGGCCGGACTGATGGTAATTGGACTCCTGCTGGGCGGTGGACAAGCTGGTGCGTCCGAGCAGGCGGCGCCACTGGACCCTCCGCCAATTCCACCGCCGCCGTGTGACGTTAACGAGTTCAACTGGGGCGGTGGAACACTGGACCCCGGTTCTATCGAAAGCTTCAAGCCCGGCCTAGCACCTGGTTCGATGGAACTATGGGCCGACTACGATCCTCAAGGAAACCCTATCGCAGTAAAGTACGAGCACCAGGCCGTTGGCAAATACGTCTCCGGCGCGAATGACGCCAACTTCCGGGATGTACTCCGCGTCAACAACCAGGCAACTGTGCCGCGAACCCCGCACGACGGGTACTCGCCTACCTATCGCATACACAGCGACAATGCAGATTACGTGCTGGAAAATGGAGTCCGAGTAGGCTGGAAGAAGGGTGACATTGTCAGCATCCTGGTAACATCTGAATTTTTCCCAACCAACACATGGGGGAGCGCAACCGCCTCCTGCACACTCTAGTTTTTATTTCATGAAGAATGCAGCCTAGAGTGCAGGCGACCGAGGGAAATTACTGGTACCATGAGCGACATGTCCGACCCGACTAGGTTGCTTGAACTTACAGACAGTTCAATCGGAAAAACCTTCACGCTTACCAACATCACCCTAGATGGCCGCAGGCTCGAATTCAAATATTTGCTAAGCCCGGGATACGCATCGGATCAATTCGGCGGTGTCGAGATAAGACGTGGGATTCCACAATTTTCGGCTACTGTAGAATCAGGCGATAACCCTACCCTCTACGGAAGTGGCGGCGTGGAGCCTGGCGATCCAACCTGGGGGCATTATATCTTTGAGTTGACTGAGGATGTTGCCGCAGAAGACATTGTTGTGACAATTCGACCGTTCGCCGCGCGACATTCTTCGCTGTCGCTTCCCTTGTTCACATTCTTAGGGCGCACCGACGGCTGACTGGGTGATCTACTTTCGGTCCCCGCTAAGCCTTCTAATCATAGTGGGTTCACGGCCGGCGGACCGAGAACTTGCGCCGCCGGTCGACGGATACAACGCCGTCTTTTCAATAAGGCTGAGCAATGAGTGGGCAAGATCCGCCGCGCGATCGAAAAACAACTCTGGCCGCCTGATCGACAAGATCTTCTGGGAGACCAAGCAGGGCTGAGGTCACGAGCTTGACCAAGACGCCGACCAGCGAAAACATGCCATCGTTGGTCGGCGTCTTTTTCGTCTTTCGGCCTGCTTACAGCCTGGGATTGTCCAAATTAGACATCCTGCTGCTGGCTCTTCGGTCGGGACCAGAAGCGGGCAACCCCGTTCGGCAAGCAACGGCTCGGTATCAGCTTTCACCGGCCAACTCGATTTGTCCGGAGCGAGCCTGACGGCCACCAACGGCCCCGCACTGCACGCAGACGGACTCACCGTCAACGGCGACATGCACCTACGCGGGGGTTTTCAGGCCAGCTCCGACAGCAGCCTCGGCACCCTCCGCCTGTCCGGCGCGACCATCACCGGCCAACTCAGCCTGCGCAACGCCGAGATCAGAAACACCGGCGCGACGGGGCTTGCTCTGGACGTCAATGGAGCCAAGGTGCAGGGGGATCTCTTCCTTCCCCTGGACGCCTTTCCCTCGGATACCGATCGTCCGTTCCGGGTCAGTCTCGACGGGTTCTCGTACCCGTTCGTTCCTGGAGATGCGACCCTTCAGGACTGGCTTCGACTGCTGGCCAAACACACATCTGGCTACGCCGCCCAGCCCTACCAGCGGCTTGCCACTGTTCACCGCGCTGCCGGACACGACCGAGACGTTCGGCGGATCTTGATCGCTCAGCAGATTGACCACCGCCGCCGTGGCAACCTCGGCAACCGTGCCCAGAAGCTCCTCCACCGCGCCAGCGGGGCGTTCATCGGCTACGGACACCGCCCCTGGCGCGCCCTGCTGTTCCTCGCAGCCGCCTGCGCCCTCGCAGTAGTCGTCACCGTCTCCGCGAGCCTGCTCGGCCTCGCCGTCCACCCCACCAAGACCCCCGGCGAACCAGTCACCCCCTGTGCACCAGCCGAAGCCATCGGCCTCGCGCTGGACACCTCCGTCCCTGTGCTCAAACTCGCTGGCGAGAAACGATGCGAGATCGCAGCAACCACCGGCTGGGGCCAGATCTTCTACCTCGCCAGCTACATGCTTCAGGCGCTCGGCTGGGCCTTTACCACTCTCTTCGTCGCCGGATACACCGGTCTCCTCCGCAAAACCACCTGAGGCCAGCGCCTGGTGCGCCAGATAGGCCGGCCCTTTAGCGCGCAACTCAACTCGGCCGCGTGCGTACCAGTGCGGACGCGACTGGCATGGTTACTCGCGCTCCTGCCGGCGCTGGTCGGCACGCTCACCGATTCGCCGCCACGAACGTGCCTCGACCGTGCACCACGGCCAGCACGCCGCGCTCCTTCAGCTCGGCGACGGCGCGCCGAACCGTCACCCTGGCGACCCCATACAGCTCGGCCAGTTCAAGCTCCGTCGGCAGCTTCGAGCCCGGTGCCAGCTCGCCCGACTCGATATCCGCCACCAGGTCGTCAGCAACCTGCTGCCACAACAGTGCAGGGCCGTCGTGGTTGATGCGGCTCGAACGATCCTCTCAAGCACGTCAAGGCCGTGATCAGCCACATCATGATCTTCGCGATGGAGGCCGGCGTGGCGGAGAAGAACCCGGTCAAGGGGATTGCTCCGCTGACCGAGCGGCGGGCGAAGACCAAATGCAAGAAGGCGCGGTCTCTGACCCGGGACGATGTGTTCGATCTCCTCGGGAAGCTCGATACCGACGAGGAGGCCCAGCGACGGGACCTGCCGGATTTGGTGCGGTTCTTCATCGCCACCGGCGAGCGGTCTGGGGAGGCTCTCGGGGCTCGCTGGACGGACTTCGATGCCAAGAAGAAGAAACTCCGCATGGACGGCAACATCATCCAGGCGCGCGGCAAGGGGACGGTCCGCAACGACGGCAAGTCCGAGACTGCGGGGCGTGACATCCCTCTCACCGACTGGTGCGTGCAGATGCTCTTGGAGCGCAAGGCCAGGCTCGGCGTCGTCAACGAGGACATATCGGTCTTCACCAACACGAAGAACGGCTACCTCAACGCCTCCAACGTGATCAACTGGGTGTGGGTGCCGTTCCGCACGCGGGCCGGGTACGAGTGGGTGACCTTCCACACGCTCCGCAAGACGTTCGCCACGCTCCAGGACGAAGCCGGGCTGACGGCCCGTCAGGTGGCGGATCTGCTGGGGCACTCGCACGTGTCGATGACGCAGGACAACTACTTCGGGCGGGGTCAGGAGTCCCGTGCGGGCGCTGAGGCGCTGGACTTCCTGGACCCCGGGGCTCACCGTGAGTAGCCGAGGAAAGTTGGCAATTTATTGGCAACCCGGGGCCTGAACGGCAGTCAGCAACCCGGCCGTTTCGAGCCCTGAAAAGCAGCGAACCCCCTGCTGGAGGGGGTTCGCGGCTGTCTCGACCAGACGTGCGCCCGAAGGGATTCGAACCCCTAACCTTCTGATCCGTAGTCAGATGCTCTATCCGTTGAGCTACGGGCGCGTTCTTCAGTTTTGTGATCTCCACCTGGCGGTGGAGGCCACAGCGGAGGCTCCGGGATTTGAACCCGGGAGGGGGCGTAACCCCCAACCGCATTAGCAGTGCGGCGCCATAGACCAGACTAGGCGAAGCCTCCCGGTAACCCTCGCGGCCACCGGAGAAAAGATTACACACCCCTCCGAACGGCCGAAACAGGGGGGTCGGTTTTTCCGTCCGTCACCCGTTCAGGTCGGCACTGAGCTGCACGAACGGGTCCAGGGACGCCGGGTTCTGGAGGGCGTCGCGGCTGACCGCCCGCTCCGGAGGCGTGCCGGCGAGGATCTTCTTCACCGGAACCTCCAGCTTCTTGCCGTTGAGGGTGCGCGGCACCTCGTCGACGACGATGAACCGGTTCGGCACGTGCCGCGGCGAGAGCTCCGCGCGCAGCGCCGCCTTGAGCCGCGGCTTGACCTCGTCCAGCTCGGCGCGCTCGGCCAGCACCAGGAAGCACAGCAGTTTCCCCTCGGCCTCGCCCGCGCCCGAGGTGTCGATCACCAGCGAGTCGACGATCTCCGCGAAGCCCTCCACCACCCGGTAGAACTCCGCGGTGCCCATCCGGACGCCGCCGCGGTTGAGGGTCGAATCACTGCGGCCGTAGATCACGAAGGTGCCGCGGTCGGTGAGCCGCACCCAGTCGCCGTGCCGCCACACCCCCGGGAACACGTCGAAGTACGCCTCGCGCAGCCGGGAGCCGTCCGGG
Organism: Saccharopolyspora sp. NPDC050642; assembly: GCF_040654735.1. NCBI lineage: Bacteria > Bacillati > Actinomycetota > Actinomycetes > Pseudonocardiales > Pseudonocardiaceae > Saccharopolyspora > Saccharopolyspora sp. NPDC050642. The sequence continues at coordinate 352,542 of NZ_JBFAIN010000002.1, forward strand.
TCGTTCCAGAAGAACACCGGCATCGTCGGCATCGGCTTGGTCAGCACCAGCTCGCCGACCTCGTCGTGCAGCTCCCGGCCGCACTCGTCGTAGGAGGCGACCGCCGCGCCGAGCAGCGCGCAGGAGATCTCGCCCAGCCACACCGGCACATCCGGCGCGGCGCCCACGAACGCGGTGCACAGGTCGGTGCCGCCGGAGACGCTGGCGATCTGCACGTCCTCGCCGATCGCGTCGGCCACCCAGCGGAAGCCGTCGGTGGTCAGCGGCGCCCCGGTCGAGCCGACCGTGCGCAGCGCGGACAGGTCGAAGTCGTCCCCCGGGCGCAGGCCGCGCTTCAGGCAGCTCTGGATGAACGGCGCCGACGTGCCGAAGTAGTCCACCCGGTGCCGGGCCGCCAGTTCCCACAGCGCCGACAGCGTCGGGTAGCCCGGATTGCCGTCGTACAGCACCAGGGTCGCGCCGGCCAGCAGCCCGCCGGCCAGGAAGTTCCACATCATCCAGCCGGTCGTGGTGAACCAGAAGAACCGGTCGCCCGGGCCGAGGTCGCAGTGCAGGCCGATGGCCTTGAGGTGCTCCAGCACCATGCCGCCGTGGCCGTGCACGATGCCCTTCGGCAGGCCGGTGGTGCCCGAGGAGTACAGCACCCACAGCGGGTGGTCGAACGGCACCGGGTCGAACACCAGCGGCGCGCCGCGGTGCCGCGCGAGCAGGTCGTCCCAGCCGATGGCGCCCGGCAGTTCGGCCGCCTCGCCGAGGTAGTCGACCAGCACCGTGCCGACCAGTCCCGGCATCGCCTCGCGTAATCGATCCACAGTGGACCGAATGTCGAAAGTCCTGCCGCCGTAGCAATATCCGTCGACCGCGATCAGCACCTTGGGCTCGATCTGCACGAAGCGGTCCGCGATCGCCCGCGCGCCGAAGTCCGGCGAGCACGACGACCAGGTCGCGCCGAGGCTTGCCGCGGCGAGGAAGGCCACCAGCGTCTCGGGGCAGTTCGGCGCCAACGCCACGACGCGGTCGCCGGCCTGCACGCCCAGCTCCGCGAGGCCCGCCCGCGCGGCGGCGACCCGCTCCCTCAGCTCGCCGTAGGTGATCTCCTCGCCGCGGCCGTCCTCGCGGGCGAAGATCACCGCCAGGTCGTCGTCCGCCTTGCCCGCGCCGTCGCGGAGAGCGTGCTCGGCGTAGTTCAGGGTGGCGCCGGGGAACCACTGCGCGCCGGGCATGACCTCGGCGACCAGGACCTGCTCGGCGCGGTCGTGGAAGCGGACGTCGAAGAACTCCGCCACCGCCGACCAGAAGGCGGTCAGATCCGACACCGACCACTGCCACAGCGCCCGGTAGTCGGCCAGGTCGATGCCGCGCTCGGTGCGCAACCACTCGCGGAACGCGGTCATCCGGCTCGCGGCCACGCGTTCCGGGCGGGGCCGCCACAACAGCTCGGGAACCTGCTCGGGATCGGTGCTCGGTGCCATGGCCTTTGATAACCCACCGAGGCCCGGTTCAGCCAGCCTTCGACGCCGCTGAGCTGCCGGTTCGCACCGGCAGCCCCAGGCGTCACAGGCGTCAGCGCAGGTGGAGGTCCAGCCAGTTGCGGGCCCGGCGCCACGCCTCCGCCGCCGCTTCCGCGTCGCGGTCGAAGCGGTGCCCGGCGCCCTCGTAGCGGACCACGTCGCTCACCGCCGGCGCGGCGTCGGTGACCTCGCGGAGCTTCTCGACCTCGCCGGCCTCGATCTCGTCGTTGTCCCCGTACAGGCCCAGCCACGGGCAGGACAGCTCGCCGGCGATCTCCACCAGCGGCGGCAGCCCGGCCGACAGCGGTTCGAGGATCCCGTGCCCGCCGACGCTCACCGCGGCACCCACGGTGCGGCTGGCCGCCACCACCAGCGCCGCCGAACCGCCGATGTCGAACCCGATGACGCCCTGCCGGTCGGCCGGCACGCCGCGGTCGGAGAGCCAGAGGAACGACGCGTCGGTGTCGGCCAGGATCGTGTCCCCGGACAGGCGTTGCACCTGGTCGAGCACGTGTTCGTCCGGGTGGTGGTCGTGGAACTCGTCGGTGCCGTCTCGGTGGTAGAGGTGCGGCACGACGGTGAGCCAGCCTTCCTCGGCGAGGGCGCTGCTCAACCGGCGCACCCGCTCCGTGACACCACGGGCCTCGTGCAGGACGACGAGCCCGCCGCGTACCACGGTGTCCGGTTCGGCGATGGTGAGCCGGAGTTGCGTGCCGTCGGTGAGCGCAAGCGTCTCGGTCCGGGTTTGGGTCATGCCGTGCAGGTAATCACGCCGAAGTGAACATGAGTCAACGACTTCAACCGGTCGGACGAGTGAATTCAACGGATGGTCACCAATACGAGGCACCCGATTGGGCCATCCGCAGCACACCCCCATCCGTGAACCTCGTCACGCGCACAACTTGCACAGTCTCCAGCGCTCATCGGCCACTCCCGCTGCACAAAATGACCCGTGCCGCCAATTCCTCGCTCAGGAGCGTTAACGTCCAGGTGACCGACCTGAGCTAGGAGTCGTAAATGACCGTGCGCACTCGTGCCGACCTCGACCAGTTGCCCGCTTATGTCGCGGGTCGCACCATCCCCGGCTCGATCAAGCTCGCCAGCAACGAGGTTTCCGAGGGCCCGCTGCCCAGCGCGGTGGCGGCGATCAACCAGGCGGCCGGCGAGGTGCACCGCTACCCGGACATGGGCGTCGGGCTGCTGACCGAAGCGCTGGCCGCGCGGTTCGACGTGGATCCGGAGCGGATCGCCGTCGGCTGCGGTTCCGTCGCGCTGTGCGAGCAGCTGGTGCAGGCCACCTGCACCGCCGAGGACGAGGTCATCTTCCCGTGGCGGTCGTTCGAGGCCTACCCGATCATCACGCACGTCGTGGGCGCCAAGCAGGTGCGGGTGCCGCTGACCGCCGGGCACGCGCTGGACCTGGAGGCGATGCTCGCCGCGATCACCCCGGCCACCCGGCTGATGTTCGTGTGCACGCCGAACAACCCGACCGGCACGCTGCTGCGGCGGGCCGAGCTGGAGTCGTTCCTGGACCGGGTGCCGTCGGACGTCCTGGTGGTGCTCGACGAGGCGTACTTCGAATTCGTCAGCGACCCGGACGGCCCGGACGGCGTCGAGATCGCGAAGCAGCGCGAGAACGTCGCGTCGATGCGGACCTTCTCCAAGGCCTACGGCCTCGCCGGGCTGCGCGTCGGCTACACCGTCGCGCCGCCGGAGGTCGCGGCCGCGCTGCGGAAGGTGTCCATCCCGTTCAGCGTCAACGCCCTCGCCCAGGTCGCGGCGATCGCTTCGCTGGAGGCGCAGGACGAGCTGCAGAAGCGGTGCGCGAACGTGATCGCCGAGCGGGAGCGGGTGCACCGCGAACTGGTGGCCATCGGCTACGAGGTGCCCGAGACGCAGGCGAACTTCGTGTGGCTGCCGCTGGGCGAGCGCACCACCGAGTTCAACGAGCACTGCCTGGAGAACCGGGTCGTGGTCCGCGCCTTCGTCGGGGAGGGCGCGCGGGTCACCATCGGTCAGCCGGAGGAGAACGACGCGTTCCTGGCCGCGGCCCGCTCGTTCGGCCGGATCGGCGGCTGACCGGAATTTCCCGGTACGGCTGGAAGAACAGCGGTGGTGCCCGACGAAGAGAGGGGGAGTACTTCGTCGGGCACCACCACCGGGGGTGTGATCGTTTGAGCCGAAACGACCACGTGGAGCGCGTAGTGATCTACGCAGCACCGGAATCTAGTGCTGATCAACCGGAACGGGCCAGCCGACAACTTAGGCATGTACCCATTCGAGTGAAATAAACCAATCGGTCGGATGATCTCAGCCCGTAACGGCGTGGTGCCCGCGGACGGCGACAGGGGTCGGCGCGGTCGGCAGCGGCTTGGCCGTCGGCACCCTCTCGATCGGCCGCGGGGTCGACCCGCCGGGGTCGCAGCCGAGTCCGCCACCGGGGCCACCGGGGTTGCGGACGCCAGGGGAGCCCTGCCCGCCGGGAACGCCCGGCGGGCAGGGCTCAGGGGTGGGGGTGTGCGGCTTCGGCTTCTCGGGGACGGTCGGGTGGTCCACGATCGGCGCGTTGACGCAGTCGTTGGCCTGCGGCGACAGGATCGGCACCACGGCGCCGAGCACCGCGATGTTGTTGCCGCACAGCTGGATCGGCAGCGCGCTCAGGTTGTTGTCGTTGCCGATGTTGATGCCGTCGTTGTCGGCGCTGTCCGCGAAGGCCGGCGCGGTGCCGGCCAGGATCCCGGTGCCGGCGGCGAAAATCCCGGCGAGGCAAGCCGTCTTGCGCATACTTCGCACTTCCTTTTCTGTCGTAGTTCGGGAGGGGAGGATTCCCACCCGCGGCGATCACCGCAGGTGGACGATGGTGCCCAACGGCAAGGTCATGAGCAGCCGAAGCGCGTCGTCGGGGACCCGGACGCATCCATCGCTGCCGGCCTGGCCGAACACCGAGGGGTCGGGCCAGCCGTGCAGCGCGACGGTTCCGGGGCCGCCGCCGTAGGTGCTGAAGGTTTCCGAGTGCGTGCCGAGCGGCAGGATGATCGGACTGAACCGGGTCACGGTCTCCTCAATCGCCGCCATGATGAAGGTCCGGCCGCGCGGCGTCTGGGTGTTCGGCGCGCCGACGCCGACGGTCCACTCCCCGACCGGCGCGCCGTCCTTGCGGACCACGAGCCGCCGCGCGTCGATGTCGACGTCCACGACGTATGGCGACCGCGCCCGCTCGACCTCGCCGCCGGTGCGCACCCAGCCGACCGAGCCGTTGGGCCGGGACGGGAGCAGGACCTGCAGCCACGGCCCGCGCTCCGCGATCACCGGCACCCAGGTGGGGTTTTCCAGCTGCGTCGCGGGGAGCTTGGCGAACACGGGGCCGCCGGGCGCGGTGTGCACGGCGACGTCCTGCTTGACGCGCAGCACGACGCCCTCGGTTTCCGCTTTCGGCGCGGGATCCTGCGGCGCCTTGGGGAAATCGGCGAAGGTCGTCGCGGCCGCCTCCATGCCGAGGTCGGCCCGCGCCATCGCGGTGGCCGGCTCGATCGGCGACGCGCCGGAGCAACCGGCGAGGCCGAGGCAGAGCGCGCCGAGCGTGGCCGCCGTGGCGACGCGTGCGCGGCGTCTGGTACTTGTTGTGCGCAGCCTCATGATCAGCTCCTGGCCCGTTGGCGTACCTGTTGTCGGCAGCGTCCGGCGATGGCCGGGAAGCCTGCGGCAGCGACCTGATCGAAGAGATCAAGTGCCGCCGGGACGCTAACGCGGGTGCCGGGAGCGCCGACGCGGGCTGGCAGGTGTCCGATCACCGGCGCGCATGGCCTGATCAGTACAAACGGGCCAGCGCGATCATCAGGTGCGGAGCGTTACTGAAACTAGATCGCACGATCGTGTCGGGTTTTTACCTCTACTGAGCGACAAAAAGGCCGGGCTGTCCGCGTCGAGGGGCGACTCGGACAACCCGGCCCAGAGGGCCTCGCGGCGTCACTTCCAGGTGGCGAGCAGGCCCAGCGGCTTGCTGTCGACGTCGGTCGGCGAGTACTCGACCTTCAGGCCGGTGGCGTCCGCCGGCACGTCGTAGATGATCTGGCCGGTCTCGGCCTTGCCCTTGTCGGTGAGCAGCTTGATGAACGAACCGGAGATCTCCATCGAGGCGATGGCCGGCTCGTACCGGTTGCCGTTGGCGTCGACGAGGATGAACTCGTCCTCGCTGACGTTGCCCGCGACGCCCTTGGCCAGCTCCGCCGACGCGTCGATGACGACGTACTTGCCCTTCTCCGCCTCGAAGTCCGCCTGGCCGGTGAAGTCGGTCGGCGCACCGATGGTCAGCTTCAGCTGGGTGCCCTTGTCGGTGGAAACCGTGGCCGGCTGTCCGAAGGAAACGCTCTGCGGACCAGTGGACTCGGACTCTCCGCCGCTCTCGGTGCTGCTGCTCGACGAGGAGGACTTGGTGTCCCCTCCGTCGGACGTGCTCGGCTTCGAACCGACACCGCAACCGGACAGGGTGATCAACAGCGCCACGGATAACGGCGCAATCAGCCTCTTCAATTTTCCTCGCTAGCACGAAAAGTACTTCAGGCCTACTCCAACGCGCGGAACTTTCCCACAAGCACCCAGACGGAACAATCGGAATGACAAATGTCCTGTAGGACACTTGGGTTGAACTCCGGATTCGTTGCCCGACACGCCCGGAGAACACCGCCACGACCAGGGATTACGCCGCCGAAAGTGGCCGCCACCGGCCGGGATATATGCGTCCCCGTGTCTGAATTGTGGCCTACCTCATGCGGCTGTCGTGAGTGCGCAACCGGGCCAGAACCTGCTTCACCACTCACGACCAGGGCGCAGCCGGCGCGAGATCGGAGGCATCGGCATCGAGCCGGATCGTGCCGTTCGACCTGGGCTCCTACGGCGCCATGCCGGGCGGCCTCACGATCATCGGTCACGGCGATCCCGACGACCCACCAGCCGTCTATCTGGAGTACGCCGGTGGCGGTTCGCGGGTGGAGAATGTGAGCGACGTTAAACATTTCGCGGACATGTTCGCCGAGATCGCTGGATCGGCGCTCAGCGCCGAGAAGTCGGCCGAACTGATCCGCGCACAGGCGAGGGCGTGGGGATGAACAACCTGAAGTGGCGCAAGAGCAGGAGAAGCGGCACGAACAACTGCGTCGAGTTGGCCATCGGCGAGTCGGCGACGCACATCCGCGACACCAAGGACCGCGGCGGCGGCACGCTGCGCGTGAACCAGCGCGCCTGGGCCGGGTTCCTCGGCGGCGTCAAGGCCGGTCGCTTCGACCGGTGACCGATCCGTGCTGGTCAGGGCCCGCGCGTACTTCGTGCTGCTATAGCGGCAGAAAGTACGCGCGGGCCCATCGCAGCCGTCAGTCCAGGGCTCGGCGGAGGAAGAACTTGATGCCGAGGGCTCCGAAGATCACCGTGGCGATCAGCAGCGCCAGGACGCAGACCCACAGCGGCATGTGCGGGACCTCCGGGAGGAGGGCTCCTCGCATGCCTTCGCTGACGTAGGTCAGCGGGTTGATCGCGCACAGGATCTGGAACCAGCGCAGGTGTTCCAGCTGCGCCCACGGGAACTGCGTCGCCCCGGTGAACATCAGCGGCGCCAGGATCACCGCGAACATGATGTTGATGCGCCGCGGCGGCACCGCCGCGCCGACCGTCAGGCCGACCGCCGCGCCGGCGAGCGAACCCAGCACCATGCACAGCAGCGCGAACGCCAGGCCGGCCAGGTTCCAGCCGATCTCGCCCAGCATCACCATGCCGATCGGCACCATCAGCACCGCCGCGAACAGCCCGCGCAGCGCGCCGAAGAGCATCTTCTCCACCGCCACCCAGCTGATCGGCAGCGGCGCGAGCAGCCGGTCCTCGATCTCCCGCGAGAACGAGAAGTCCAGCACCAGCGGGAAGGACGTGTTCTGCAGCGACACCAGGAAGGCGTTGAGCGCGATCATGCCCGGCCAGCAGGATCTGCGCGTAGCCGGGCTGGGCGTAGCCGAGCTCGCTGAGCACCTTGCCGAAGATGAACAGCAGCGCCACCGGCTGCACAAGCACCTGCGCCAGGAAGCTCGGCAGTTCCCGACCGGTCACGAAGACGTCGCGGCCCAGCACCGCCGTGAACGCGCGAACCGGACTCATCGCAGCTCCCTCCCGGTCAGGTCGATGAAAACGTCCTCCAGCGTCGCCGAACCCAGCGACAGGTCGCTGACCGAAACCCGCTGCTCGTGCAGGGTTTGCGCGACCGGCCCGAGCAACGCCGCGGGCTCCTCGCCCACGTAGAGCCGCAGCCGCAGCTCCGCCGCCCCGTCCGAGGCGGTGCCGGCGCCGACCTGCTCGACCCGCTGCACTCCATCCACATTGGACAGCAGCTCGGCGACCCCGGCCGGATCGTGGCCGTCGGGCCGCAGCGTGGCGTCCACCGTGCCGCTGCCGGGCAGCGACTTGATCAGCGCCTCCGGGGTGTCCAGCGTCAGCAGCTTGCCGTGGTCGACCACGCCGACCCGGTCCGACAGCTTCTCCGCCTCGTCCATGTCGTGCGTGGTGAGCACCACCGTCACGCCCTCGGCGCGCAGGTCGTTGATCCGGTCGTGGACGAACAGCCGGGCCTGGGGGTCGAGCCCGGTGGACGGCTCGTCCAGGAACAGCACCTCCGGCTTGTGGATCAGCGCGCGGGCGATCATCAGCCGCTGCGCCTGCCCGCCGGAGAGGTCGTCGACGCGGGCCTTCGCCTTCTCCGCCAAGCCCATCCGGTCGAGCAGCTCGTCGGCGAGCCGCTTCCGCTCACCGCGGGAGACCCCGTGGTATGCGGCGTGCCAGATGAGGTTCTGCCGGGCGTTGAGCGACCGGTCCAGGTTCACCCGCTGCGGTACGACCGCGACCTTGCTGCGGGCCGCGACCGGGTCGCCCGCCACGTCGACGCCCGCGACGCGCGCCGTCCCGCTGGTCAGCAGCACCCTGGTGGTCAGGATGCCGACGGTGGTCGTCTTGCCCGCGCCGTTCGGGCCCAGCAGCCCGAAGATCTCGCCCGCCTCCACCTCGAAGCTGAGCCCGTCCACCGCATTGCCCTTGGCCTTGGGATACCGCTTGACCAGGTCGGTCACTTCAACCGCTGTGGTCACATCCGCCTTCTTCCTCGCTCAGTTCGCCGAGGATCGCGAGCAGGTACTTCCGGACCACCGCCGCTTCCGCCGGGTCGGTCCTCGGCTCGATCCGCCGGAACTCCGCGCTGACGCCCCGCCACGCGGCGTCCAGCGCCGCCCGCCCCGCCGGGGTGATGCGCAGCCGGACCACGCGCCGGTCGGCCGTGTCCCGCCGCCGGGTCAGCAGCCCGTCGGACTCCAGGGCGTCGATGACCGGCGTCAGCGTCGCCGGTCGCACCCAGCAGCGCTGGGCGACCTCGCGATGCGTCGGATCGTCCTGCTCGTCGATCGTGGTCAGCGCCATCAGCGCCGTCTTGCTCAGGTCGGTGCTCTGGGCCACGGCTCGCTCCCAGTGGTGCGCCAGCCGCCGGCCGGCCAGGCCCACCAGCCGGGTCAGCGGCATGCGCTGCGGATCTTGTTCCAGGAAGCCGGGCACGGATTCGATCGTACTCACGCCGAATGGTTAGGAAGCAAATTGTTTTCTCCGTGCGAATCGCCGCCGCGGACCACGAACCTCCCGGTAGCCTGGCCGCGTGACCGAGATGACCGAGCAGCGCACCAAGTGGCTGGACGACTGCGAGATGGCATCCTGGCGGTCCTACATCGTCGGCAGCGCGCTGCTGGACTACCGCCTCAACCGCGAGCTGCAGCTCACGCACGGGCTCTCGATCGCGGACTACGAGATCCTGGTCTGCCTGTCCGAACAGCCCGACCTGCGAATGCGGATGAGCGAGCTGGCCATGGAGGTCGCGCACTCCAAGAGCCGGATCTCGCACCAGATCCGCCGCCTGGAGACGGCCGAGCTGGTGCGCCGCGACGAATGCCCCAACGACGGCCGCGGCGTGCTCGCGGTGCTCACCGACAAGGGCATGACGAAACTGCGCGAAGCGGCACCGGCGCACGTCGAGGGCGTCCGGGAGCACATGATCGACCTGCTGGAGCCCCACGAGCTGAAGGTCCTGGCGGGGGTTTTCCAGCGCCTGACGGCACACCTGAGAGCCCTCGACTGACCCGGACCGGCTGTAGGAAGATCACGTCCGGTTGACTACGCTGCGGCGTGGAAGCGTGGCAGAGCGGCCGAATGCACTCGCCTTGAAAGCGAGCGTCGCGAGAGCGACCGGGGGTTCGAATCCCCCCGCTTCCGCTCGTGTGACCAGCACGAACAGAGCCCGGCGAGGATCTCTCCGCCGGGCTCTGTTCGTGCTCGCCTCAACCGTCGGCCATGGGACTTGCCGGATGACTGACGGCGGGCGTCTGCTGCGGGCATCATCCTCGGCCATGGGGGTCCAAGAGTTCGACGACAGGCGCGTGTGCCGCGACACCGATCGTCCCACCTACATGGTCGAGCTGTGGTCGTGGGAAGTGCGGGGCGACGGTTCCCGCCGCAGCCTGGTGTGCGATACCCGCGTGCTGATCGGTTGTGACGTACTGGAGGCGCTGTCGTGGTGCCGCGAAAACCAGCCGAACCCCGGTTGTTTCGTGCTCTACGCCGGCACCTGGACGAACACCGGCCACCTGGAACGGCTGTGGCTCACGGGCCAGGCCCCGCAGTCGACGATGGGAGATCCGCGAAGCGGTGCCGTCAGCTACCTCGCCGCCGAATGAGCGAGAGCCGCCTTGGACCGGCTGCTACGGGCGGTGGGCGAGCTTTCGGGCGTCGGCCAGCGTCGAGCTGCTGTACGAGTCCGGGGCGAGGCGGTGTTGGAGGCTGCGCAGCCAGGCTTCCGCCGTCTGACGGCTGCCGCCCGCGCTGGATGTCGCTATCAACGCGGGCAAGGCGACGCAGAAGCAGGCCTGTTGCCAGAACTGGATCGTCCCCGGCGCCAGCTGCGCGAACAGTCCTCCGATCGTCACCGCGAACCAGGCTGCTCCGGCCAGCAGTGCCGCGGCCATCCCGATCCACAGCCAGCGGCGGGCTTTGAGGTAAGCGCGGGCGGCTTCTCCCAGGGCCGCCTCGGCGTTGTTGATCGACATCCGGCGAGTCTGGCACGCCGGATGCGCGCGTGTACCCGGATCGCGCGCATGCGCAGCTGGAAGTCCTTTGTGGACTATCCGGTCGGTTCGGCGTGGACGACCCTCAGTTCCGTCAGGTATCGCTTGGTGATGCGGCCGCCGTGGCGCTTGTCGATCAGGTTTCCGATGCACTCCAGCAACCCGTTCCGCGCAGCCGGCGGCAGCGCCCGGTGACCGGAGTAGGTCCGCATGACGTCCAGGTACTCCTCGGTCGAGTACGTCAGGTCCCGCTCGTAGCGGCGGAAGACCGGCTTCCCGAACCTGGCCGAGCCGGTCAGCTCTTCGTCGTCCGGCGGGATCTCCGACGGCGCCAGGAGGCGCACGCCCGGCGGCGTCGACGGGTCGAACCGCTCGTAGCAGCCCTGGACTTCGGCGAAGCACGCTTCGGTGCCACCCGCCACGTGGTGCGTCGCCATCGTCGCCAGGGCGCCTCCTGGACGCAGCGCGTCAGCCGTTTTCGCCAGCCGGACCTCGGGGTCGATCCAGTGGAACGCCGTCGCCGCCACCACCACGTCGAACGGTCCGGCCGGCAGCGGCCAGTCCTCGAACGCCGCGTTCACGACCTCCACCTGCAGGAAGGCCGCCAGGTTCCGGCGCGCCACCTCGGTCATCGCCGCGCCCAGCTCCACCGCCTCGGTGAACGTCCTGCGCAGCCGGTCCCGATCCACCGCCGCCATGCGAGAACAGTACGAGGACGGCCATGCCCGTCGACGCCCAGTTTCAATTGAAACTGGGGTCAGTTGTTCACGACTCGGGCCTTTCCTTGATCGCCGTCTGTTCTCATGGTCCTGAAGTGGCATCTCAAAGGAGGTGTTGACTGGCTCTTTGGGGAGGCCACTTCTTGCGGCAGGCTGGGGTTCGGTCGTCCGCACGCCGAAAGGAAACGTCCGCCATGTTCACCGGCCTGAGCGCCTTCCCGCTCACCCCCACCAGCGAAGACGGCATCGACGAACGCGGCTTCGCGAACCTCGTCGCCCGGCTTTCCGCGGCGGGCGTCGACTCGATCGGCGCGCTCGGCTCGACCGGCGGCTACGCCTACCTCACCCGCGAGGAGCGCGCCCGCGCCGCGCGGATCGCCGTCGACGCCGCTGGCGGCGTGCCCGTCATGGTCGGCATCGGCGCGCTGCGCACCTCCCAGGTCCGCGCGCACGCCGAGGACGCCCAGAACGCCGGAGCGTCCGCGGTGCTGCTCGCGCCGGTGTCCTACCAGCCCCTCAACGCGGACGATGTCTTCGGACTCTTCGAGGACGTCAGCCGCGAGCTGAGCGTTCCGCTGTGCGTGTACGACAACCCCGGCACCACGCACTTCACGTTCAGCGACGAGCTGCACGGGCGCATCGCCGCGCTGCCGAACGTCGCCGCGGTGAAGATCCCGGGCATCCCCGCCGACCAGGCGCGCGAGCGGATCGCCGCGCTCCGCGGCAAGCTCCCCCGGGACGTCGCCATCGGCGTCAGCGGCGACCAGTTCGCCGCCGGCGGCCTGAACGGGGGCGCCGACCTGTGGTTCAGCGTCCTCGGCGGCCTGCTGCCCGAGCAGTGCCTCGCCATCACCCGTGCCGCGGCCGCCGGCGACAGCGGCGAGGCCACCGCCCTGTCCGACCAATTGAGTCCTTTGTGGACATTATTTCGCCGGTACGGCAGCATTCGCGTGGTCTCCGCCGCCGCCGAACACCTCGGCCTCATCGCCGGTCCGAACCTCCCCCGGCCGCTGCGCGGGCTCGACCCGGCCGCCCGGAAAGAGGTCGCCGCGGCGCTCGATCAGATCCTCGCCGAATAGCGCAAACGGGCATCTCCGGTTCAGTTCAAATGAATTCCGGATCAGTTAGTTGATCTTGTTGTTGCGGGTGCCCGGGACTGGCACCATGCCAACGTTCGCATTCGTTCGAACCGATGAGGAAAAGTGCAGAAACTGATCGCCCCGCTTTCCGCCTTGCTGCTGATGGGCCTGGTCGGCTGCGGAAGCGGGGAGGCCCCCGACGCGGCGGCGCCCGCGGAAAGCACCGCCGAGGCGGCCGCGGAGCCCCAGCAACCCGCGGAACAACTGCCACCGGAGGCCGCTTTCGGGGAAAAGGCCGGCGCGGCCAACGACGGCAGCCAATTCGCGATCACCGCTAGCGCGCCGAAGGACTTCACCGAATTCTCGGAAGCGCCGGTGGAAGGCAAGTACGTCGTCGTCGACGTCCAGGCGGAACTCCTCGGCGGCGACGGCGGGGCCGTTGCGGCGACGTCGTTCATGCTGGCCGACGCCTCCGGCACCGAGTACCCCAACGCCGCTCCCAACGGCACCAACATGGACGGGATGTTGTTCGCGACGCTGCTTTCCAAGGGCGACACCGGAAGCGGCAAGGTCGTGTTCGACGTCCCCGCCGACGCAACCGGATTCGTGCTGAAGTACCAGCCGATCGGGGCGACCGAGGCCATCGCCACCTGGCGCTGACGCACCAGCGGCGATCGGGGCGGGCGTCGGTTTTGTCCCGGGACCGACGCCCGTTTTCGGTCACCCCGCCACGTGCTTCGCGATCGTGCGCAGGACATCCCGCAGCCCCTCGCGGACCTGCGGATCCTCGATCGTCTCGTCGGGCCCGACGGCGCCGCGGGGAACGGTCAGGCGGACGCAGGCCGCATCGACGATGTCGGTGCTCAGGTAGCCCAGGACCGTCCTGAGCGTCTCGGACGCGCCGTTCCCGCGCCCCTCCGGAGCGACGTTGACCCAGGCCACCGGCTTCTCGTGCATCTCCGGGCCGCCGACGGTCCAGTCGAGCAGGTTCTTGAAGCTGCCGGGCAGCGTGCCCGCGTATTCCGGCGTGCAGAACAGCAACGCGTCCGCCGAAGCGATCCGGCCGCGCAGAACAGCGGCCGGTGCGGGCAGCGAATCGGTGTCCTGGTCGGGGTTGAACGCCGGAAGCTCGGCCAGCCCCTCGTAAAGCGCGACCGTCACGCCGTCCGGCGCGGCCTCCAGCGCGGTGCGCAGCGCAGCGGTGTTCGTCGAACCGCTCCGCGTGCTGCCCGTGACCAGCAAGATCTCGACCACTGCCCCACCTCTCCCAGCCCGGCATTCGCCGTGCGACATCCCGATTTTGCCTAAGATCGGGAGCCTTCGACGCGCCCCGGCCTTCCCCGCAGGGGCGTTCCAGAACGGCGGGCGGGCACGTGCGGACCTGGCCGCCTGGAACGGTGCCAGGCACCTTGCCCGGAGCCCTTCCGGAACGCCCCTGGATGGGAGTCTTCGACGCGCGTGGGCCTCCCGATCTTGCCTGAAATCAGGCAGGTCCGGTGCCGTCGGATTCGTCTGGGACCCGGGCCGTCACGGGTTCTCGAAGCGGACTTCGGGGTAGCGCGGGGACGGGCCGTCCAGCAGGTGCTGCGGCCGTTCCCGCAGGTGCAGGTCCACGAACGCGGCGACGTAGTCCCTGGTGATCTGCGCTGTGCGATCGCCGGTCATCGGCTCGCCTCCCACGTCGATCCCCAGCTGCTCCGCCAGGATCGAGTAGTCCGTGAACGACGAATGTGCCGTGCCCGCGACGGAAAGCCAGCGCTTCCAGCCCGTCAGGTGCGGCCAGCTGGCGTCCCAGGTTTCGTCCGCGCCCGGCCGACCGTGCTCGTCCGCGCCCAGCATCAGGAACGGGCGGTCGAGGTCCTCGGTCAACTCCGGGTGGAAGGTGCCGTCCATGTTGACCCCGGCGCGGATCCGCGGGTCTTCCCGCACCGCGTGCGCCGCGGCCGCGCCGCCCAGGGAATGGCCGGCCATCGCGATGCGGTCCGCGTCGATCAGGCCCGATCCGGTCAGCTCGTCGATCACGAACGAGACGTCGATCGCGCGGTTCCGCGCGATGGTCGGCCCGTCCGGTTTCGTTTCGCAGATCAGGCATTCGGTGATCCGGCCGTCCGGGAACGTGATCGCGCTCGCCTCGTAGGTGTGGTCCACGGCCGCGACGGCGTAGCCGCGGCTGGCGAGGTCCTCGGCCAGCCCGGTCAGCGACGAGCGCGAGAAGCTGTGTCCGGGCGAGAGCACCACCAGCGGCAGTTTCCGGTCCAGCGGCTCCGCATCCGCCACCGCATGGGTGCGGGTCGTGCTCAGGATCTCCTCGGGAACCCCGGTCACCCGCAGGCCCGCCAGGATCAGGCGCGACTCCTCGGGCGTGACGTACTCGGCGCGCGGCCCGTCGCGGTCCTCGGTCGGGTAGAACAGCGACACCATCAGCTCGCGGTTCTCCTGCGGCACCCACGGATCGGGGCGGTCGTGGTCGACCAGGTGCAGCGTGGTCTTGCCGACCGCGAGCGGGCCGGTCGGTTCGGGGAGCGCGAGGGGCGCGGGCTCGGCCGCGGCCGGGGCCAGCAGGACGCCTGCCGCTACCGCGGCTATCAGTGTTTTCATGCCGCCAAGCCTCGAACGGCGGCCGTGCCGGGCGAATCCGGTGATTCCCTGATTCGCCCCCCGATCAGGCCAGCAGGTCGGCCCAGACGAGGTGGTGGTCCGAGGCGTCGTTGAGGCGGGCGAGCTCGTCGTTCGACGCCGGCCAGAAGACCCCGGCGCGCAACGGGATCAGCGGCGCCGACGGCAGGACGTAGTCCACGCGGAGGTTGCCGGGCGCCTTGTCGTTGAAGTCGCCGGTGTCGAAGTACGGGTTGCCGCGCTGCGCCGCGTTCGCGCCGCCCTGGGCCAAGCTCGCCTCGATCGCTCCGGCGCTGCCCGGCAGCGGGTCGATGACGCGTGGGGCGCGCAGGATCTGGCGGGCGCCGTTGCTGTCGCCGTCGACCGGATCGGAGTTCTGGTCGCCCGCGATGACGAACCGGGCGCCGGGCGCGAGACCGCCGGGCGCGCCCGCGTCGTCGTAGATGTAGCCGCCCCGGCCCGGGCTGACGTAATCCGCCCAGAAGCGGATCTCGTCGTGGTTGCGCAGGGCGTTCCGCTTCTCCGGGCCGCCGAAGGCCGGCGGCGTCGGGTGCGAGGTCAGGAAGTGCACGGTCCGCCCGCCGACCTCGATCGGCAGGTCCCAGTGCGACTTCGACGACAGCCGCAGGGCCGCCAGCTGCTCCGGCGAGTACCAGTCGCTGGGCTTCGGCGTCGCCGGGTCGTCGGGCAGCTGCGCGCCCGGCATGTCCACCCACCGGAACTGCTGGAACGTGCGGGCCTCGCCGATCGGGTACTTCGACAGCACCACCATGCCGTACTGGCCGGGGAACGCGCCGAAGCCGTAGGCGTCGCCCGGGCCGCCGATGGTGCCGTCCTTGTCCAGGTCCATGCCGGTCTGCACGCCCGTGTTCACCGGGGCGGTGTAGGCGTACGGGTAGTCGATCGGGTCGGCGCCGCCCTGGCCGTGCGCCAGGTAGTTGGCGCGGAAGGCGTCGACCGCCGCGCCGCCCTCGACGTGGTCGAACTCGTTGAGCAGCAACACGTCCGGGCGGACCCGCTGCACCACCTCGGCCACCTCGCGGGCCTGCGGATCGTCCGGTGTGGACAGATCCGCGAGCAGCTCGCCCTCGGCGGCGCGGTTGAGGGAGGCGTTGAACGTCGCGAAGCGCACCGGCTGCGCCGCGTCGGCGGCGGGCGCCACCAGAGCTGCGGCGGGCGCGGTAACGGCGGCTACCGCGGTGACGGCGGTGACGGCGGTGACCGCAAGAACGGCACGTTTCACGACATCCCCTTCGATCGGACTACGACAACCACCCCACCCGGTGAGTTTTTCCGCAATTTCAATGGAAATCGGACCTCTGATTTCCATTGAAATTGCGGACCACCGGGAAGCGGCGGGGCACTTCCGGGCAGGTTAGTGGCCGGAAGTGCCCCGCGCGCTGTTCGAACCTTCCCGCAGCTGTCGATCAGGCCAGGTTGTGGTGACCGGCCTTGGGCAGCACCGGGGCGTCGTGCTGCGCCATCATCGTGACCTGCGCGGCACGCAGCTGCGCGCGCTCGGCGCGGCTCTGCATCCCGTTCACCGCCTCGGTGCTCTTCGAGTAGCCGTCGATCACTGCGGCCAGCGCCTTGGCGTTCCGCTCCAGCGCGACACGGTCCACATTGGACAGATTGTCGCCCGGCGCGTGGTAGTTCGGGTCGAAGGCGACGCCCGCGGTGCCGCCCCACTTCGCCGCCTGCTCCTCGGTCTTGAGCTCCTCGACGCCGGTGTTCAGGCCGCCCGCCGGGATGCCCACCGCGATGAACTCGCCGTAGTCGGAACGGCCGTCGAACTCGTCGCCCTCGACCTCGACGCCCTGCTTGGCCATCGCGGCGGCGAAGTCCTGCTCGATCTGCGCCGAGCCCTGCGGACCCGTCGGGCCGCCGGTGGAGCCGTCGCCGTCGTAGACGAAGTAGCCGGCGTTCGGCGAACCGATCATGTCGAAGTTCAGGTACAGCGCGATGTCGAGCTGCTGCTCGAAGCTCAGGCCCTGCACGTACTGCGTCGACCCGACCAGGCCGGACTCCTCCGCGCCCCAGAACGCGAACCGCACGGCGTTGTTGACCTTCGGGCTACCGCCGAGCTTCAGCGCCGCCTCCAACAGGCCCGCGCTGCCGGTGCCGTTGTCGTTGATGCCCGGACCCTCGGGAACGCTGTCCAGGTGCGCGCCGGCCATCACGACGTTGTCGGTGCGACCGGTGCGGGTCTGCGCCACGATGTTGCGGGTGGTCACGGTCTCCAGGCGCGCCTGGACGTCCAGCTTCACCTCGGCGCCGGCCTGCCCGGCGAGCGCCTCGCCGGCCTGCTTGGTGACCCCGGCGGCCGGGATCTTCGAGATGTCCGGGTCGCCGAGCGTGCCGTTGAGCGCACCGTCCACGTTGTTGTAGATGATCGCGCCCACCGCCCCGCGCTCACCGGCGAACTCCGCCTTGTCCCCGAAGGTGCACGCGCCGCGCTGGATCAGCACGACCTTGCCGGTGATGTCCTGCCCGTCGTAGTCGCTGGCGGAGCAGCCCGGCGTTTCGTCGACCGGGGCGACGGCCAGCGGCGCGGTGATGCCGCCCTGCGGGGTGGCCGGCGAGTACTCGAGCGCGTCACCCTCGACCGGCTGACCGGCCACCGCAAGGCTGAACGAGTCCAGGAAGTACGCCTGATAGGTGAACTCCGGCGTGGTGACGTCGAAACCCGCGCCGCGGAGCTTGCCCGCCACGTAGTCGACGCTGGCCTCGTAGCCGGGCTGGCCGGACGCGCGGTTCCCGCCGTTCTGGTCGGCGATCCGCTGGAACGCGATCAGGTGACGGTTCACGGCGTTGGCGTTGATCTGCGAGCCGAGGTCGGCCGGCGCCGCGCTGGCCGGGGTCACGGTCAACAACGCGGCCGCGCACGTCGCGGCCAGCGCCGCCGCCGAGCGCTTGGGTGTGATGGTTCGCAAACTCATCATGCTCCCCGCTTCGGGTGGACTTTTGTGTTGGCTAGCCTTGAGAGGATCACTCAACGAAGTCAAGGCCGCACCGAGAAGAGTTAAGAAGCAGGGATTATTTCCCATTTTTCCCGAGTTGTCCGGTCGACTTCGGACTCCCGCACCACGCGCTGCGAACCCTCCGTCGCTGACTACCGTCCAGGGCATGTACGCGATTTCGATCCGCGAGCCGGGCGAACCGGACGTGCTGGAATGGACCGAACACCCCGACCCGCGGCCCGGTCCGGGTGAAGTGCTCATCGACGTCGTCGCGAGCGCGGTCAACCGCGCCGACCTGAGCCAGCGGCAGGGCAACTACCCGCCGCCGAAGGGCGCCAGCACCATCCTCGGGCTGGAATGTTCCGGAACCATCGCCGAAATCGGCGAAGGCGTCACCGGATGGCAGGTGGGCGACGAGGTTTGCGCGCTGCTCGCCGGCGGCGGCTACGCCGAACGGGTGGTGGTGCCCGCCGCGCAGGTGCTGCCCAAGCCCGCCGGCGTGGACCTCGTCGAGGCCGCCGGATTGCCCGAGGTCAACTGCACCGTGTGGTCGAACGTGGTGCTGGAGGCCGGGCTCCGGAGCGGACAGCTGCTGCTCGTGCACGGCGGCGCCGGCGGCATCGGCACCAGCGCGATCCAGATCGCCAAGGCGATCGGCGCGCGCGTGGCGGCGACCGCCGGATCGGCCGCGAGCCGGCAGCTGTGCGCCGACCTGGGCGCGGACCCGGTCATCGACTACCGCAGCGAGGACTTCGTCGCGGTCGTCAAGGAGCTCGGCGGCGCGGACGTCATCCTGGACAACATGGGAGCGTCCTACTTGGACCGCAACCTGTCCGCGCTGGCGCCCGACGGGCACCTGGCCGTGATCGGCATGCAGGGCGGCCGGAAGGCCGAGCTGGATCTGGGGAAGATGCTGGTCAAGCGGCTGCACCTGTCGGTGCTCGGGCTCCGCGGGCGGCCGGTGGAAGGGCCGCAGGGCAAGGCGGCGATCGTCGCCGACGTGCGGGAGCGGCTGTGGCCGCTGGTCGAGGCGGGCGAGGTGCGGACGCTGGTGCACGAGCGAGTGCCGCTGCCGGAGGCGGCGCGAGCGCACGCGATGCTGGAGGCGGGCGACGTCCGCGGCAAGATCCTCCTCGTCCGCTGACGGTCCGACGACAGTTTCAATTGAAACTGCGCCCCAGGACTGGCGAACTGCGGCTCGTGAGTGGATGTTCCGGCAGGAACCGGAAGGACCACTCACGAGCGGCATGCTGTGGACAACTCACCCTGACTGTGGACAACTTCCGCAATTTCAATGGAAATCGGACCTTCGATTTCCATTGAAATTGCGGTGGCACCCGGGCTCAGCCGAGTTCGGCGACGGCTCGGACCAGCTGGTCCACCTCGGAGGCGTTCGTGTAGTGCGCCAGGCCCACCCGGACCGCGCCGCCGACCTCGCCGACGCCCAGCACCGCGAACACCCCGTGCGTGCCCGGATCCGCGAACGCGCAGACGCCCCGCTCCGCGAGGTGCTCCACCGCGTCCTCCGCCTTGACCCCGTTCACCGTGAACGCCATCGACGGCACCCGGCGCATCGCGTCGCCGATCACCATCACGTGCCGCATCTTCCGAAGCCCGTTGGTCAGGTTCGCCAGCAGGCCCGCCTGGTACGACTTCACCGAGCCCAGCGACGTCAGCAGGCGCTCCCGGCGCGGCCCGACCGCCGAATCGTCCAGCTCCGCCAGGTAGTCCACCGAGGCCACCAGCCCGGCCAGCAGCGGATGGGCGTGCGGGCCGAGCTCCAGCCGCTCCGGGCCGCGCGCGCCGGGCTCCAGCGCCACCGACGGCAGCTGGTCGAGCATCGCCGGGTTCTTGAACACCAGCGCGCCGACCGGCGGCCCGCCCCACGCCGAGGCGTTCACCGCCACCACGTCCGCGCCCATCGCGGTGATGTCCAGCGGCACGAACGGGGCCGCCGCGGACGCGTCGACCACCACCAGCGCGCCCTGCTCGGCCGCGGCGTCCGCGGCCTGCCGCACGTCCGGTCGGGTGCCGACCGCACCCGACGCGGCCGTGATCGCGACGACCTTCGTGCGCGGGGTGACCAGCTCCTGGTACTGCCAGGTGGGCAGCTCGCAGGTCTCGATGTCGACCTCGGCCCACCGGACCGTGGTGCCGGAGCGCTGCGCCGCGCGCTGCCACGGCGCGACGTTGGCCGGGTGGTCCAGCCGAGAGACGACGACGTCATCGCCGATCATCCAGCCGTCGCCGAGCGCATCGGCGAGCCGCTGCAGCAGAACGGCGGAGTTCGGCCCGAGCACCACCCCGGCGGGGTGGGCACCGATGAGGTCCGCAAAAGCGCGACGGGCGGCCTCCACGATCGCCTCGGCGCGCTGCGATGCGGGGAAGATCCCGCCCGGACCGGATACCGGGGCCCGCAGCGCGGTGGACGCCGCGGTCGCCACTTGTTCAGGAACCTGCATGCCCGCCGGGGCGTCCAGGTGCACCCACCCGTCGCCCAGCGCGGGGAAGAGCCCGCGAACAGCCGCGACGTCGAACGCCATGGGGAACACGTTACGTACGGGGCGCGGCGTTCTCGCTGCCGGGTGGCAGATATCGCATCACTCGCGCCGCGCGGGCGAACCGCCGCGCGGTTTCCGCACAGGCTTCGGTTTCGCCTGGTCATGGCCCGTGAGCGGATTGGGGTGCTATAACGCCCCAATCCGCTCACGGGCGTCTACCTGGCCAAACAGCCGCTGGGACGGCCGCGCGCGGGGCACCCTGAATTACGGATGCGACATCGACCCGCCAGGATGGAGACATGACCCACGATCCGAGTGAGGGCCGGCCGCAGGTGTTCGTCGTCGGCGAGGACGGCAAGCCGGTCGGGGCCGCCCTGAGCTCCGACGAACAGCCGGAGCGCGGCGAGGACATCAACGACCTGGTCGAACAGCCGGCCAAGGTGATGCGCATCGGCACCATGATCAAGCAGCTGCTGGAGGAGGTTCGGGCGGCGCCGCTGGACGAGGCCAGCCGCACCCGCCTCAAGGAGATCCACCAGTCGTCGATCCGCGAGCTGGAGCAGGGCCTCGCCCCGGAGCTCATCGAGGAGCTGGAGCGCCTCTCGCTGCCGTTCGCCCAGGAGTCGACGCCGTCCGAGTCGGAGCTGCGGATCGCCCAGGCCCAGCTGGTCGGCTGGCTGGAGGGCCTGTTCCACGGCCTGCAGACGGCGCTGTTCGCGCAGCAGATGGCCGCCCGCGCCCAGCTGGAGCAGATGCGCCGAGGCCTGCCGGCGGGCAGCGGCGGCGAGGTCGAACCCGGCCACACCCGGGGCACCGGCCAGTACCTGTGACGCTCCGTGGAGGCTGCGCGCCCGTCGTCAGGCGGGCGCTGCGCCGTCGAGTGATGCCCACGCCGGAGGGGCACACCCGAGGTCGGTACTCTGACGCACTGTGCAGTCCACGAGCACGGTAGACAGCCCCCCCGCGCCCCCCGAAACGTCGTCGCGGACTTGGCGCAAGGCGTTCAAGGACATCAACGACGGGCTCCAACAGCGACAGCTGTGGGCGCACCTCGGATGGCAGGACATCAAGCAGCGCTACCGGCGCTCGGTCATCGGCCCGCTATGGATCACCATCGGCATGGGCATGACCGCGACGGCGCTCGGCCTGCTCTACTCGCAGCTGTTCGGCGAGGAGATCCGGACGTTCCTGCCGTACCTGACGGTCGGCTTCATCGTCTGGAACTTCATCCTCGGCTGCCTGACCGAGGGCACCGAGGTCTTCATCGCCAACGAGGGCCTGATGAAGCAGCTGCCCTCGCCGATCAGCGTGCACGTCCTGCGCCTCGTCTGGCGGCAGTCGCTGCTGTTCGCGCACAACATGATCGTCTACTTGGTGGTGCTGGCGATCTTCCAGATGCCGATCAGCTGGACGGTGATCGCGGCCATCCCGGCCTTCATGCTGCTGATGCTCAACGGCGGCTGGGTCGCGCTGGTGTTCGGCATCATCGCGACCCGGTTCCGGGACATCCCGCCGGTCATCAACAGCCTCTCCACGCTGCTGTTCTTCATGACCCCGATCGTCTGGAACGCCGACATCCTGACGAAGAAGGCACCGGAACTCGGCTGGCGCGCGAACCTCGCGGACCTGAACCCGCTCTACCACTACATCGAAATCATCCGCGACCCGCTGATCGGGCAGGATCAGTTGCTGTACCACTGGATCGTGGTCCTCGCCTGCACGATCGTGGGATGGGCGCTCGCATTGGTCGTCCTGCGCAACTACCGCGCGCGCATCACCTACTGGGTCTGATCGGGAGCTGAGGAACTGTGGTCAGCATCGACGTCTGGAACGCAGCGGTCGACTTCCCGATCTTCGACGCGAAGTCCCGCTCGCTGAAGAAGGCCGTGCTCGGCAAGGCGGGCGGCAAGATCGGCACCGACAGCCGGGTCCCGATCATCGAGGCGCTGCACGACATCAACCTGTCGCTGCGGCACGGCGACCGCGTCGCCCTGGTGGGCCACAACGGCGCGGGCAAATCGACGCTGTTGCGCCTGCTCAGCGGCATCTACGAGCCCACCCGGGGCAGCGCGCGGGTGGTCGGCAAGGTCGCCCCGGTTTTCGACCTCGGCGTCGGCATGGACCCGGAGATCTCCGGGTACGAGAACATCATCATCCGCGGCCTCTTCCTCGGCATGAACCGCAAGGAGATGGAGAAGCGGATCGACGAGATCGCCGAGTTCACCGAGCTCGGCGACTACCTGGCGATGCCGCTGCGCACCTACTCCACCGGCATGCGCGTGCGGCTCGCGCTGGGCGTCGTGACGTCCATCGACCCCGAGATCCTGATCCTGGACGAGGGCATCGGCGCCGTCGACGCCGAGTTCCTGGAGAAGGCGCGGGACCGGCTCAACGACCTCGTGAAGCGATCGGGCATCCTGGTCTTCGCCTCGCACTCCGACGAGTTCCTGATCGAGCTGTGCAGCACCGCGATCTGGATGGACAAGGGCGGAATGCGGGAGCAGGGGTCGCTGCGCGAAGTGCTGACGCACTACAAGGGCTACGACCCCTTCGAGCACCTCAGCGAGGAAACCCTGGCCCGGATCGGCGAATCCGCGGCCACGATCGGGAGCAAAGAAGGCTCATGAGCACCGACTCCGCACAGCAGCTGCCCGCCGGATCCGTAGTCGCGGTGATCGTCACCAGGCACCGTCGCGAGCTGCTGGCCGAGTCCCTGAAAGTGATCGCGAGCCAGACCAGACTCCCGGACCACCTGGTGGTGGTCGACAACGGACCGGACCAGCCCGCGCAGGACGTGGTGGCGGACTGCCCGATCCCGTCGACCTACCTGGTCTCGCAGCGCAACCTCGGCGGCGCCGGCGGCTTCGCGCTCGGCATGTTGCACGCGCTGTCGCTCGGCGCGGAGTGGGTGTGGCTGGGCGACGACGACGGCCGGCCCGCCGACGAGCACGCGCTCTCGACGCTGCTGGACGTCGCGAAGAAGCGGCGGCTCGCCGCGGTGTCGCCCGTGGTGGTGAACATCGACACCCCGGACAAGCTGGCGTTCCCGCTGCGCCGCGGCCTGACCTGGAAGCGCCGGGTCAGCGAGCTCGGCGGCGACGACTTCCTGCCGGGCATCGCGTCGCTGTTCAACGGCGCGCTGTTCCGGGCCTCGACGCTGGACGTGGTGGGCGTGCCGGACTACCGGCTGTTCTTCCGCGGCGACGAGGTGGAGGTGCACCGCAGGGTGGTCCGCTCCGGGCTGCCGTTCGGCACCACGCTGAAGACCCGCTTCCTGCACCCGGACGGCTCGGCGGAGTTCAAGCCGATGCTGGGCGGCCGGTTCCACGCCCAGGACCCGTCGGACGCGGCGAAGCGCTACTACACGTACCGCAACCGCGGCTACCTCCTGTCGCAGCCGGGGATGCGGAAGATCGGCGCGCTGGAGGTGCTCCGCTTCGGCCTGTACTTCGTCGGCCAGAAGCGCGACCCGAAGGCGTTCAAGGAGTGGCTGCGCCTGCTCCGCCAAGGCCAGCAGGAGAAGTTCTACCGCCGCTGATCCGTGTCAGTTTCAATTGAAACTGCGGTCACCGGACGGTTACGGGAGCCTGAGACTGGCCTGAGAGCTACCTGAGATCGCAGCTCACGGCACCGGTCCGAGTGGTGGTTCGCACACCGGCCGAATGCCGCGAAGGGGCCCGGACCAGCGGCTACTATCCTCCACCCGTGCTCAGTGGCCAGGAAGAAAGCCGCCGAACGGACGATGCTTCGGCGCAATCCGAGACCGAACGCCGGCAACCCTCCGCCAAGCGGCTGAAGCTGTTCGCGTCGATCTTCGGGCTGCTCGGCACGGTGCTCGCACTGGCGGTGCCGTTCCTCCCCGTCGACTACAACATCACGACGCTGAAGTGGCCGACGGCGGAAGGCACCAAGTCGGTGTCGGCGCCGCTGGTGAGCTACTCGCCGGTGTGGCTGAACGCCGAGGTGCCGTGCGCCGCCGTGCGCAGCCTGGACGCCCGCACCAACGGTCCGGCCACGGTGCTGAGCACGAACCCGCCGACGTCGGACTACGGCAAGCTGACCGGCCTGACTCTGCAGGTCGACAACGGCCACCTGACGATGCTGACCAAGGGCCAGCAGGTGGGCACGGTGCCGCTGCCCGCGGGCGACTGCTCGTTCTCGCTGCACTCCGACGCGTACGGCACCACGGCCGGCGTCGGCGACGAGTCGCTGGCGAACCTGCGCGGCGACCAGCGCCCGCAGCTGACCGGCATCTACTCCGGGCTCAACGACGGCATCGACGACGTGCGCGGCCTGTCCTTCGAGGCCCGCGTCGACAACCGCTACGAGAGCCAGGCGACCACGATCAAGGGCGTCGCGATGGCGCTGGCGGTGCTGGCGTTCATCGGCTCCGTGGTCTGCCTGCGGCGGCTGGACGTGCGCGCCGGCCGCCGCCCGCCGAAGTGGGCCCCCGCCGGTTGGTGGAAGCCGACGTTCCGCGACGCCTCGGTGATCGGCGCGCTGGTCGTCTGGTGGGTCATCGGCGCGATGACCTCGGACGACGGCTACATCCTGACCATCGCGCGGGCGCGCGAGAGCTTCGGCTACGTCAGCAACTACTTCCGCTGGTTCGGCGTCCCCGAGGCGCCGTTCGGCTGGTTCTACGAGCTGTACTCGTTGTGGGTGCAGGTCTCGACGGCGACGCCGTGGGTGCGGCTGCCCGCGCTGCTGATGGGCATCGTCAGCTGGTTGCTGATCAGCCGCGAGGTGCTGCCGCGGCTCGGCCAGCAGGTGCGGCGCAGCAACGCCGCAGGCTGGGCCGCCGCCGCGGTGTTCCTGGCGTTCTGGCTGCCCTACAACAACGGCCTGCGGCCCGAGCCGGTCGTGGTGCTGTTCTCGCTGCTGGCGCTGTGCTCGGTCGAGCGCGCCGTGGCGACCGGCCGGCTGATGCCCGCCGCGCTGGGCCTGGTCGTCGCGGCCCTGTCGGTCGGGGCGAACCCGCACGGCATGGTGTCCGTGCTGCCGTTCGTGGCGGCGCTGAAGCCGCTGTTCCGGCTGGTCCGCAAGCGGGCCCAGGAGTTCGGCTGGTTGCCGGTGCTGGCGCCGATCGCAGCCTCCGGGTTCGTGATCCTGACGCTGGTGTTCTCCGACCAGACCTGGCAGTCGGTCATGGACGCCACGAAGCTGCGCACCGAACTCGGCCCGAGCCAGAGCTGGTACGAGGAGCTCAGCCGCTACAACCTGCTGTTCAGCCAGACGCCGGACGGCTCGCTGACCCGCCGGTTCCCGGTGCTGCTGGTGATGCTCTGCCTGGCCACCTGCGCCGTGGTGCTGCTGCGGCGCGGCCGCATCCGGGGCGCGGCGCTCGGCCCGAGCCGGCGACTGCTCGCGGTCACCACGCTGTCCTTCGTGGTGCTGGTCCTGACCCCCACCAAGTGGTCCCACCACTTCGGCATCTTCGCCGCCTTCGGCGGTGCCCTGGCGGCGCTGACCGCGCTGGCCACCAGCAGCACCGTGCTGCGCTCCCGGCGCAACCGGGCGGGCTTCCTCGCGATGCTCATGGTGATCCTGGCGTTCACGGCCACCGGCCCGAACGCCTGGTGGTACGTCTCCGGCTGGGGCGTTCCGTGGTTCAACATGCCGCCGGAGATCAGCGACTACAAGCTGAGCACGATCTTCCTCGTCGTCGCCGGGATCGCGCTGATCGTGGCGTTCATAGAGCACCTGCGCATCGACGAGAACAACCCGAAGGTCGTGGACGAGCGCTTCGGGCGCGAGGAGAAGCGGAGCCGCGCTCTGCGGCTGGGCACCGCGCCGCTGTCGATCCTGTGCGCGCTGCTGGTGCTCTTCGAGCTTGCCAACTTCGGCAAGGTCATCCAGAAGCAGTGGGGCAGCTACAGCCTCGGCTCGGACAACATCAAGCAGATCGTCGGCTCCAGCTGCGGCCTGTCCGACTACGTCTACGTGGAGACCAACCCGCAATCCGGCATGCTGCGGGTGTCCGGCGAGCAGCCGGGCACCGCGGCGCCGTCGGAGGACCAGGACATCGGCATCCCGCCGAAGCGGCTGGAGGGCAAGGAGGACGCCGACCAGTACATGCGGGCCAAGATGGTCGGCTTCAACCGGCCCGGCCTGCCGCCCGGCGACGGCTCCGACATGCAGGAACCCGACTGGAAGCCGCCGCACCAGTTCGGCAACGACAACGCGCCAGTGTGGGGCAGCTACGACGCGGCCGGCCTCGGCACCGGTGAGCTGCGCACCCAGTGGTACGACCTGCCGGAACGGGCGAAGACCGGCGAGGTGCCGGTGGTGCTCTCGCTGGCGGGCGCGGAGCTGGGCGCGAACTCGGTGGCGCTGGAGTTCGGCCGCGACACCGACGCCGGTTTCCTGATCACCGAGCGCAAGTACGTGGTGCAGCAGCCCGGCCCGGCGTGGCGGGACTTCCGGTTCACCGTCGGCGGCAAGTCCGAGGGCGCCACCAAGATGCGCGTGGTGGCCACCGACAACTCGCTGGGCCCGAACGGCTGGGTCGCGGTGAGCGCGCCGCGGGCGCCGCAGCTGGTGAACATGACCGACTTCGTCCGGGACCAGCCGACGTTCGTGGAGTGGACGGCCGCGCTGGTGCACCCGTGCCTGCAGCTGCCGGGCGTGCACAACGGCATCGCCGAGATCCCGAAGTTCCGGGTGGCGGCCGGGGCCGAGGTGCGCGACATCGGGCAGGGCTGGTCGTCGCCGGACGCGGGCGGGCCGTTCGGCTGGCTCAACGTGTCGACCAGCATGCGCGAGCTGCCGACGTACCTGAAGAACAACATCCACCGGGACTGGGGCTCGCTGTACGCGGTCGACCCGTACGAGCCGGACGCGCTGCCCGCGCAGGCGGCGATGGACGTGCACCAGGAAACCCATTGGGGCACCTGGACGCCGGGCCCGCTGTCGAAGACGGTCCACCTGCCGGGCGATGTCCCGAGCAGCGACGACCGCAACGACGTGAAGGCCTTCGAGCCCCCGGAGGAAGAACCCGAGCAGTAGGGGCTTCCCCGTGCGGGGTCCCTGGAGCGAAGCACCAGCCTTCGGCCGCGCGCCGAAGGCTGGTTGCTTTCCGGCTCCGGGGTGAACCGACCGGCTCAGCCCGGGTGATCAGTAATCACCGGGGTAGTTCGGTTCGAAGCCGACCGGCGGCTGGGCGTCGAGCTGCCCGTTCTGCACCGTGATCGTGTGCTGCGTCGGCGTGCCGCTCGGGCAGCAGCTCGGATCGCCGGCGGCGTACACCGGGAACTCCACCCGCACCGCCTTGCCGTCCTGAGACAGGATTTTCACCAGGCCGACGTCCACCCGGTGCACCAACTGCTGCCCGTCGAAGAAGAAGACCGCCTGGCAGCGGCCGTTGGCGCTGCCCGTGCAGGTCGCGTGGATCGCCCGGATCGGCCCGCTGAGCCGGCCTTCCGGCGGATCCGGGGTGAACCCCTGCCCCTCGATCAGCGCCAGCGCCGCGGCGAGGTCGAAGGGGTCGGGCACCGGGGCGGGCTGCGCTGTCGTCCGGGGCGACGACGCGGTCGGTGCGGGCTGATCGGCCGGAGCCGACGGCGGCGCACCGCATCCGACGAGCAGAGCGGCGAGCAGGGGCAACGCCCCGACGAGATGGCGACGACGCATCACAGAAGAACCTCCACGTTCGCAGGCGAACGACCGCCCACGCCTATCCCGTTCGACGCAGGCACCGGAAATCGGTTCCGCCCGGCCGAAGCGGGTACGCCGTGAGCGAAAAGCGCCGGTGGGACCGGGTTCTCGAGTCCGCTCAGGGTGAAATCGGGTGTTCGGGCACGGGGATTCGTGGTCGGCTGGGGCGTGGAAGCCCTCGCGCTGCGGGGAAACTCCGCCTCGGCGGGTCGCCGGGGCGGCTGCGATTGGGAGATCCGATGCCCGAGACACGCCCCGGACTCGTGCTGCACCTCGCCGGAGCCAGCCAGCCGCTGCACATCGCGCTCGACCCGGCCGAGGCCGACGCGCTCCGCGACGTGCTCGCCGACCTGATGGCCAACGGCAGCACGAAGTCGCTCACCACCGCCGACGGCGGCCGCTTCGCGGTGAACTTCGCGCACGTGGCCACGGCGCACTTCGAAGGGACTCGCTCCGACGCCTTCGGCGCCCCGGCCCGCGGCACCGGCTTCCGAAACTGACACCGGTCACCGATGTTCCGCAGTTTCAATTGAAACTGCGGAACATCGGCGTGTCGCACCCCGACACGCCGGCGCCTGTGGACAACTCCCGCAATTTCAATGGAAATCGAACCTCTGATTTCCATTGAAATTGCGGACCACCGGGGAACCGGGGCCGTGCCGTGACGTGACGTGACGTCAGTCGCGGAAGACGACCCACTTGAGCATCACGAAGTTGATCAGGGTGCCCAGACCCTGCGCGACGATCCAGCACACCGCGTAGCGGAGCTGGTCGTTGAAGTCGGGCAGCGTTTGGTACAGCAGCTCGTTGGTGCCCACGTTGACGAAGAAGGTCACGGTGTAGACGACCGCGAACCCGACCGCCTTCGCCTTGGCGTTGCCCGTGCTCGCGCCGCTGAACGTGAACTTCCGGTTGATCAGGTAGGAAGCCGTGGTGCCGAGGATGAACGACACGGCCTTGGAAGCCCAGTTCGGCAAGCCCAGAGAAAGCAGGAGCGCGTAGACCCCGGCATCGATGATGGCGCAGAAACCGCCGATGGCCACGAAGCGGAAGAGCTGGTTGAAGACGCTTAGGCGCTTCTGTTCGGTCTGGGCTGCGGGTTCGGCCACGGCCACTGGTTCACCTCGGGATCCGACGACAGGGCATTCGGTACCTGGGGCACCCGGCTGGACGCCGAAGACGTGGGAGATCGAACTCCGCGAACGTCCCAGAAGAGTGTAGCGATGACGCATCGCACACCGCCGGGGACCGGATGAACCCGCCCGTATCGGCCGCTCCAGCGCGGATAGACTCGGCTGGGTGGGATCGGTAAAGGACGAGCTTCAGACGCTGACCGGCTGGGGGCGCACCGCGCCCACCAGGGCGCACGTCGTCAGCACCCCGGACGTCGAGGCGATCGCCAAGGCGGTCCGCGAGGCCGGTGAGCGCGGCGTCATCGCGCGCGGCCTGGGCCGCAGCTACGGCGACCCGTCGCAGAACGCGGGCGGCACCGTCATCGACATGACCGCCCTCGACCGGGTGCACCAGATCGACGTCGACAACGCGACCGTCGTCGTCGACGCGGGCGTGTCGTTGGACACGCTGATGCGTCGGCTGCTGCCGCACGGCCTGTGGATCCCGGTGCTGCCGGGCACCCGCCAGGTCACCATCGGCGGCGCCATCGGCTCGGACATCCACGGCAAGAACCACCACTCGCAGGGCTCGTTCGGCAGCCACGTGCTGTCGCTGGACCTGCTCACCGCCGACGGCGAGGTCCGCACGCTGACCCCGGACGGCGAGGGCGCCGAGCTGTTCTGGGCCACGGTCGGCGGCATGGGCCTGACCGGCATCATCACCAGGGCGACGATCAAGCTCAAGCGCGTCGAGACCGCGTACTTCCTGGTCGACAACGTGCAGACGAAGAACCTCGACGAGCTGATCGAGCACTTCACCGACGGCTCGGACGACAACTACGTCTACTCGGTCGCCTGGTTCGACTCGCTGGCCCGCGGCGACAAGCTGGGCCGCGCGCTGCTCACCCGCGGCAACTCGGCCCGGATCGAGGACCTGCCGAAGAAGCTGCGCAAGGATCCGCTGAAGTTCAACGCGCCGCAGCTGATGACCGCCCCGCCGATCTTCCCCAACGGCCTGGTGAACAAGTTCACCATCACCGCGTTCAACGAGGTCTGGTACCGCAAGGCACCGACGAAGTTCGGCCTCGTGCAGAACATCACCCAGTTCTTCCACCCGCTGGACCTCGTCGGCGAGTGGAACCGGGTCTACGGCTCGAACGGCTTCCTGCAGTACCAGTTCATGGTGCCCTTCGGGCAGGAAGCGATGTTCCGCCGCTCGATCGACAAGATCAGCTCGTCCGGCCACGTGTCGTTCCTGAACGTGCTCAAGACCTTCGGCGAGGGCAACCAGGCGCCGATGTCGTTCCCGCGCAAGGGCTGGACGCTGACCGTCGACATCCCGATCACGCCGGGCCTGGACCGGTTGTGCCGGGAGCTCGACGAGATGGTGCTGAACGCGGGCGGCCGGTTGTACCTGGCCAAGGAGTCCCGCACGTCGGCCGAGATGATCGAGCAGATGTACCCGCGGATCGAGGAGTGGCGGAAGATCCGCGCCTCGGTCGACCCGGAGGGCATCTTCCGCTCCGACCTCTCCCGGAGGCTCAGTCTCTGATGACCGCGTTCGAAACCAAGGAACTCTTCGGCTGGGGCCGCACCGCGCCGACTCAGGCTCGCGTGCTGAGCACCACCGACGTCGGGAAGATCGCCGAGGCGGTGCGCACGGCCGACGAGCGCGGCGTCCTCGCCCGCGGCCTGGGCCGCAGCTACGGCGACGTCGCGCAGAACGCCGGCGGCGTGGTCGTCGACATGACCCGGCTGAACCGGATCCACGACATCGACCCGGACACCGCGATCGTGGACGTGGACGCCGGCGTCAGCCTGGACCAGCTGATGAAGGCGGCGCTGCCGCACGGCCTGTGGGTCCCGGTGCTGCCGGGCACCCGGCAGGTGACCATCGGCGGCGCGATCGCCAACGACATCCACGGCAAGAACCACCACAGCGCGGGCAGCTTCGGCAACCACGTGCTGTCGATGGACCTGATCACCGCGGACGGGCAGGTCCGGACGGTGACGCCGGACGGCGACGAGTCAGACCTGTTCTGGGCGACCGTGGCGGGCATCGGCCTCACCGGCATCATCATCCGGGCCAAGATCAAAATGACCCGGACCGAGACCGCGTACTTCGTGGCCGACCTCGAGCGCACCGACAACCTCGACGAGACGTTGGAGCTGGTCAGCAACGGTTCCGAGGACAAGTACACGTACTCCTCGGGCTGGTTCGACGCCATCTCCACCGGCCCCAAGCTGGGCCGCGCCGCGTTCAGCCGCGGCTCGCTGGCCAAGCTGGACGAGCTGCCGCCGAAGCTGCGCGCGGACCCGCTGAAGTTCGACGCGCCCAAGCTGGCGACGCTGCCCGACGTGTTCCCCAACGGGCTGGCCAACAAGCTGACCTTCAGCGCGCTCGGCGAGGCCTGGTTCCGCAAGTCGCCCAAGCGCAAGCTCGGCGTGGTGGAGAACCTGACCGCCTTCTACCACCCGCTGGACATGTTCGGCGAGTGGAACCGGGCCTACGGCTCCAAGGGCTTCCTCCAGTACCAGTTCAGCACGCCGCTGAACGCGCACGAGGACCTGCGCCGGATCCTGCTGCGGATCGCGCACTCCGGGCACTACTCGTTCCTCAACGTCTTCAAGCAGATGGGCGAGGGCAACCGGGCGCCGCTGTCGTTCCCGCACCCCGGCTGGATGGTCTGCGTCGACTTCCCGATCAAGCCGGGCCTCTCCCGGCTGTGCTCCGATCTCGACGAGATGGTGCTCGGCATCGGCGGTCGGCTCTACACCGCGAAGGACTCGCGGACCACGGCGGAGACGTTCCACCAGATGTATCCGCGAGTCGACGAGTTCCGCAAGATTCGCCAATCCGTTGACCCCGAAGGCATTTTCGCTTCAGACATGAGCCGGAGGCTTGAGCTGTGATCGACGCCGTTGGAAACCCCCAGTCCCTGCTCGTGCTCGGCGGCACCTCCGACATCGCCTTGGCGACGGCGCGGAAGTACGCCGAGCAGCGCCCGTTGCGCATCATCCTCGCGGACCGCCCGGAGGAGCAGGCGCGCTTGGACGAGGCCGCCGAGCAGCTGCGCAAGACCGGCAGCACGGTGTCGATCATGACGTTCGACGCCCGCAAGCCGGAGACGCACGCCGAGGTCATCGACAAGGCCTTCGCCGACGGAGACGTCGACGTCACGCTGATCGCCTTCGGCATCCAGGGCGACAACGAGAAGGGCTGGACCGACGTCGAGGCGGCCCGCGCGGTGGCCGACATCAACTACCTGGCCCCGGTGTCGCTGGGCGTGCTGCTGGCCGAGAAGCTGCGCAAGCAGGGCCACGGCAACGTCGCGGTGATGTCCTCCCCCGCCGGTGAGCGCGCGCGGCGGTCGAACTTCGTCTACGGCTCCTCGAAGGCCGGCCTGGACGTGTTCTTCTCCGGCCTGGGCTACGCGCTGGAGGAGCACGGCGTCAAGGTGACCGTCGTGCGGCCGAACTTCACGCACACCAAGCTCACCGAGGGCATGAAGGCCGCGCCGATGGCGAACACCCCGGAAAGCGTCGCCGAGGTGATCGTGAACGGCGTCCGCAAGGGCAGCCCGCTGGTGTACGCCCCCGCGCAGTTCCGGTTCGTGATGTCGATCCTGCGGCACGTGCCGCGCGCCATCTTCCGCCGCCTGCCGATCTGATCGGTTTTCCGCAGGGCCGCCGGGGCAACGCCTCGGCGGCCCTTCGACGTTGCGGGAGCGTTGGGCGGCACGGGGATTCGGCTTCCGCAGTGGGCCGTCCGCATGAAACCGCAGCATTCGGAGGAAGGGGTACCCCTGCGATTCCGAGGGTTATCCCGCACGTTCCCCGTTCTGCACGAAAACAGGGCGGTTGTCGCGGAGAATCGGGAATCAGCACGGGTGCGCACCACGATGGCACCGCCAACCCGATTCCGCGCCGCACGAGGGCCAGATGTCCGCCGAACAACCGAGACGCTCCCGCGAGATCAAGCCCGATCACGTGATCCTGGCGTTCCGCGTGATCGCGCACCTGGTCTTCCCGTGGCTCGCCGCCAGGTTCGTGTACAAACCGCGCGTCGGGCGGCAACAGCGGGACCGGGTGCTGGATCGGCTGGCGTTCTGGCGGTCGGCGGTCGGCCTGCTCGCGGTGCTGGTGACGACCAACGCCTACCTCTCGCCGTTCATGGTCTTGGGCGACAACTACGCCAAGGCGTTGCGCACCGCGGCATTCGCCATGCTGGCCGCGCCGCTGCCGTTCCTGGTGCTGCTCGCCGTGACCCGATCCGGGTACCGCTACGAACTCCTCCCGGGCGGCCGGCGCATGTTGGGTCGAGGGGCGCTCGCACTGGCAGCGTTCGCGCTGCCGCTGGCCTTGCTCCTCGCCACCGACGGCGGCAGCTACGAGGTCACCACGCTGGCAGGGCTGCTCGTCGCGTTGATCGTGGTGGCCGTGATCGGCTGGTACGCGGCCTTCTGCCTCTGCACGCTCTACTGGGCCGCTCGCACCAGCTTCTGGATCAGCGAGATCCACCCGCTGCTGGCACCGGTCGCCTCGTCGTTCTTCGTGCTGCTGATCACCGGGCAGGAGATCATCAGCCTCGACACCAAGGGCGTGCCCGCTCCGCTGTGGCTCGGACTGAACCTCTGCGGGGTGGCCTCGACGTTGGTGCTCGCCGTCTTCGAGTACCGGCACGCCTGGTTGACCGGTTACCGGTTCCGCGGTGGACCGCGGCCGGTGGCCGCGCCAGCGCACCGGGATGGAACGGAGCCGACCGGACGGTAACGAAAGGCGCAGAAATTTCGCTCCAGAGGCAACGTTTCAAGTCTCTCCGGCGATCATCGATGTGACGGCGCCGTTAAGGCGTTCCGTCCGATATGTGACTTCCCGACGCGCTTCGCGCAGAGGAAGCGCGGATGCCCGGCGAAGTGGGGTTCATCGGGTGCCCGTGTCCGTGGGTCCTCCACCTGCCCATAACGTCTGGAGGACCCACGGAACGCACCGATTCTGCCCGTCGGTCCGTTCAGGGGAAAACCGCGAATCCGGGCAACCTGCGGGGGTCTTTCGGCGATCACCAGATGACCTGACCGAAAGGGTTGCGAGTGAACGTCAAACGACTCGTGGCGGCCGTGGCCGCCACCGCAGCGATCACCGGGCTGGCCACCGCCGCGCCGGCGGTCGCGCAGACCGAACCGACGACCTCGGCGCCGAGCACGTCCGCCGAGGTCCCGAGCGAGCCGACCACCTCGGCACCTGTCGAACCGACCACGTCGGCACCCGTCGAGCCGACGACTTCCGCGTCGTCCGAGCCGACGACATCGGCTCCTGCTGAGCCGACGACCGCGGCGCCGGGCGAAGCCGGTCCGGGCGAGGGCGCGATCCAGCAGCGCTACGAATCGATGTCCGCCGAGGAGAAGGCGCAGGTCGGCGCGCCCGCCGGGCAGGAGGTCGTCGAGGACGAGGGCCTGCGCTGGCAGGACTTCGAGAACGCCCGCTTCTACTGGACTCCCGACACCGACGTGACGGTCGTGCGCGGGATGATCTACCTGGGGTTCCTGGAGCGCGGCGGGCACGACGCGCTGGGCGTGCCGATCACCGACGAGCTGGCCAGCAGCGGCGGCGGCCGGTACAGCGACTTCCTGACCCGCGACGGCGTGATCCACTCGGCCATCTACTGGTCGACGCGCACCGGCGGGCACCTGGTCGTGGGCCCGGTCCTGGAGCACTTCCGCGAGCTCGGCGAGGACGCCCGCTTCGGCTACCCGGCGACCGACACGCGGCTCACGCCGGATGGTTTCGGCGCCTACAACCACTTCCTGACGCCGAACGCCCAGCACGAGAACGCGTCGATCTACTGGACGCAGCCGTCCGGGGCGAACGCGGTGCAGGGCGCGATCCGGGAGAAGTGGGCCGCCACCGGCTGGGAACGCGGCCCGCTGGGCTTCCCGGTCACCGACGAACTGTCCACACCGGACGGTGTGGGGCGCTACAACCGGTTCAACGGCGACGGCAGCTTCCCGGCCGGGATCGTGTGGAGCCCGCAGACCGGCGCGCACTCGGTGCAGGGCGTGATCGCGCAGCGCTACATCGAGCTGAGCGGCCCGGCGGGCGTGCTCGGCTACCCGACCACCGATGAGCTCGGCACGCCCGACGGGCGGGGCCGCTTCAACCACTTCACCGGCACCGGCGGGGCGTCGATCTACTGGACGCCGCAGACCGGCGCGCACGAGGTGTACGGCGGCATCCGCGCCCGCTGGTCGCAGCTCGGCTGGGAGCGCTCCTACCTGGGCTATCCGGTGACGGGCGAGCACGACGTCCCGCAGGGCCGGGCGAGCGAGTTCGAGCACGGCTCCATCGAGTGGCACCGCGACTCCGGCGCGGTCGTCGACGTCCCGAAGGGCTGAGCAGGGGCGGGCAACCGGAGATCGGCGGGGCGATTTCCGGTTGCCCGATCCGTGGCCGTCGCCCGCGACGCTTCCGCAGGTCCGGGCGTCAGCGGGGTTCGAGGACCAGGTGGGCGTGTTCCGCCCAGGTCGAGCCGATGTCCCAGCGCGGGTCCGGGCCCGGGCCAGGTTCGCGGCGGAGGACCACGTCGATCGGGCGCGGTTCGGTCGGGGTGAAGTGGCGGTAGTTGAACTCCAGCAGCGCGCGGACGAACGGCGTCGCGTCGGCCAGCCGCTGCTCGATCTGGGGCGCCAGGTAGCCGCGGTCGGAGAAGGTGTCGACGATCGCGCAGTCGCAGAAGTACGCGAGCGCGCCGATCTCGCCCGGGCTGGTGACCGTGCGGTCGCCGACGAGGCGTCCGAGGTCGGTGCCGATGCGCTCGTACTCGGCCGCCGTCGCCCAGTTCGTCATGATCGCCGCCTCGCGCCACGGCAGGCCGTGCTGAGCGGCGAACCAGAGCTGCGCCGCGAGCACCGCGCACCCGGCCAAGCCCGCCAACGACCACCGGGCCGCGACCGCGCCGATGCCTCCAGCCAGCAACAACGACAGCCCGATCAGGCTCGGCGCGTAGTACCAGTGGTACGGCGGAACGCCCATGAGCGTGTAGACGTAGTAGTGCGCGACCGCGCCGAGCCCGATCAGCGCCCACGGCCACAGCGGCACGGCGCGGCGGAACGCCCGCAGCACGCACGCGATCGGCAAGCACACCAGGCCGAGCACGGCCGGGATCAGCGAAACCACCACGGCCGTCGGGAAAACCCCGTGGTAGAGCTCCAGGCCGTTGCTGAAGTCCCAGTCGCCCCAGGACTTCTGCAGCTGCTTGATCACCAGCGTGTCCGGCACTGCCGAGCCGAAGTACAGCCAGCTGAACGCGAACCACGGCACCACGATCGCCGCGGCCGCCGATAACCAGCGCCACCAGCCGCGCCACAGGCCCGGCCGGCCGATCAGCACCACCAGCACGAACACGCCGAGGTCCAGCCGCGTCAGGGCGAGCAGCCCGGCGGCGACGCCGAACAGCACCGGCCGGCGTTGCACCGCCGCCAGCAGCAGCACGCCGAGCAGCGCCGAGGCGAGCGTCATCTCCAGGCCCACCGTCGAGAGCACCAGCGGGTTCGCCGCCACCAGCAGCGCCCCCACAGCGCCCGTCCAACCGGGAAAACCACTGGTCCGCGCCGCGCTGCGGAGCGACACCGCGAGCAGGACGTTGGCCAGCACGAACACCACGCCCAGCGCCACGACCGGCTGCCGCACCACCGCCGTGACCGCGGCGAGCACCAGCACGTTCAGCGGCGCGGTCGCGGAGTTCGAGACTTCGGCGCCGATCAGTCCCCAGTGGCCGTGGAACGCCAGGTTCCGGGCATAGCTCAGCGTGATGTAGCTGTCGTCGATGAGCGCGCTGTGGACGACCCAGAACAGCGCGCCGGCCACGACGCCGACCACCAGCGGCAGCCAGAACGAGCCGGCGGGCCGAGTCCGCTCCCGCTGCTCCTCCGCGACCGCAACTTCCGCAACGCCCACCATGTGCCCGCTCCTGTCTGTCCGACACGTGCACGCCGGAGCGGGGCGACGGGTTGCCCGCCGCGGGCAACCTGCGCGGCGCCCCGATCGTCAATCGGCTGGACGAATTCGGCGCGCCGCCGCCGTGCGTCGCGCGCAGCGTTGGCCAGGATTGAGCAGGCGAGGAAAATTCCGATCTGCGAGGAGCGCGGTGAAGTACTTGAGCAGTCCGGCACAGCTCGATCCGCCGGCCGAGCCGCAGACCGGCGGAACCGGTGCCGACCGCCCGCGGCGATCCCGCGCAGGCCTGTGGGTGGCGCACCTCCTGGCGTGCTGCATCGGCATCGTCGGGCTCGGCTGTGCGCTCGCGCTGCCGTTCGCGCCCGTCTGGGTGGATCGCACCGAGGTGAGCTGGCCGGCCGCCGAGGCCCGGTCCACCACGGCGTTCTTCGCGCCCTACCGGCCCGCGTCGTTCGACGCGTCCGTGCCGTGCCCGGTGCTGCGCGCCGCGCTCGACCGGCCGGCGCGGACGACCGTGCTGACCACCCTGCCGCCGGGCAGCGACCGCGAAGGCCTGGTCCTGACCACCCGCGACGGCAAGCCGGAGCTCGTCCTCGACCAGCACCAGGTCCCGCTGCCGCCCGGCACCTGCGAACTGTCGATCCACGCGGACTCGACGCGATCCGTGGTGACCGCGGGCGGCCGCCCGCCGATCGTGCTGCCCGGCATGGCGGCGCCGGAGATCTTCACCTTCGCCACCGACCTCGAACCCGAGGAGCTCGCCGGGATCTCGGTCACCGCGCGCACCTTCTCCTGGTTCGACACCTCGCCGACCGACATCAAGAGCACCCTGATCACCACCACGCTGGTGCTCGCGCTCGTGTCGCTGGTCCTGCTGTTCGTCCACGCCCCGCCCGCCCTCGGCCGGATCCGCGTGTCGCCGCTGCTCCTGCCGGTCGACGCGCTGGTCGCGGCGGTGCTGGCGGGCTGGCTGGTGATCGGGCCGCTCACCGACGACGACGGCTTCGCGATGATGACCGTCCGCAACTACGACGACGCCGGCGACATCGGCAACTACTACCGCTGGTTCAACGCCTCCGAGACGCCGTTCACGCTGGTCCAGCACCTGATGCGGTGGGTGTCGGAGGAGAGCCTCGCGCCCGCCTGGCTGCGCGTGCCCAGCGCGATCGCCGGGCTGCTGACCTGGCTCGTCGTCAGCCGCGGCATCGTCCTGCCGGTGTGCCGGGGCACGCGGCGCCTGCCGTTGCACCTGCTCACCGCGGTGTTCTTCCTGGCCTGCTGGCTGCCGTTCGGGCTGGGCATCCGGCCGGAGCCGTTCGTCGCGCTGGGCACGTCCGCGCTGGTCGCGGCGCTGCTGAAGATGGGCCGGACGCGCGCGCCGCACTTCTGGCTGGGCGTCGCCGCGCTGATCGCCGGGCTGACTATGTCCGTCACGCCGACCGCTGTGAGCGCGCTGCTCACCGTGCTCGTGTTCGCCCCGCGCATCTGGCGGGTGCTGGCGCAGCGCGGTGCCCTGCCGCGGTGGGTCAGCCTGCCCACGCGCGTCGTGCTGCTCGGCTGCGCGGGCTCGGTCGGCCTGGTGGCGATGTTCGCCGACTCGACGCTCAACGGAGTCCGGAGCGCGACCGCGATCCACGACGAGTTCGGGCCGAGCCTCGGCTGGTACCAGGAGATCGACCGGTACGCGAACCTGCTGGGCACCAGCATCTGGGGCACCGCCACCAAGCGGCTGGTCGTGTTCCTCGTGGTGGCCGCCGTGCTGATCGCGGCGGCGTGCGCGATGCGCCAGGTGCACCGCTGGACCGAGCTGCCCGACCTGCCGATGGTGCTCGGCTCCGTCGTCGCGGTCCTGGTCGCGCTGTGGTTGACGCCGTCGAAGTGGACCCACCACTTCGGGGCGCTCGCCGGGGTCGGCTCGGCGCTGCTCGCGGTGACCGTCGTGCTGCTGGGCCGGATCGGCAGGATAGAGCGGGCCAAGCGCGAGGCGCGGCTGGTCGGCGTGTTCGGCGGGATCGCCGCATCCGTGGCTGCGGCCCTGGCGTTCATGGGGCCGAACGTGTGGCCGATGCAGTCCGACATGGCCGTGCCGTGGTCCGACACGCCCGTCCGGCCCGGCCTGCCGCTGGACAGCCCGGCGCTCTGGCTCGCCACCGGCGTTGCGGTCGGCGTGCTCACCTTCTGCTTCGTCCGGATCCGCGCGATGCTGTCTCGGCCCGCCCCTCGCGGTCTTATGTGGACGGTCATGCCGATGTCGGTGCTCGGGTCGGCCGCGCTGGCGTCGGTGGCGGTGCTGCTCGGATCGTTCATCGTCGCGCCGCAGACGATGGGCGACCGCTTCTCGATCGCGCGGATGAACTCGCAGAGCATCCGGGGCAGCAGCTGCGGGCTGGAGAACGAGATCGAGGCGCTGCCGATCGCCGAGCGGCTCGCGCCGATCGCCGGGACCGCCGACCTCGACGGCTTCACCTCGGCCGGTGGGCCGCCGCAGGAGCCCGACCTGCGCGAAGAGCACCCCGGCGAGCCGCTGCTGGCGAAGCGGCCCGACGACCCGAAGGCCCCCGAGGGCGAGGTGGCGACGACGGCGGCGAGCCAGTTCGCCTGGACCAGCACGACGGGCGGGCCGCAGACGACCGGCTCGCTGACCTCGGCCTGGTTCGGCCTGCCCGGCCTCGCCGGCGACCAGACGCTGTCGGTGTGGGTGTCCGGCCGGCCCGAGCAGGGCAACTCGCTGGCCCTGGAGTTCGGCACCGCGGGCGGGCCGGTGGCGACGCGCGAGCTGCGCGATCCGCCGCCTACCGAGCTGCCGTTCGACGACCCGCGCCACGGCAGGCCGATCGACTGGCGGAACTTCCGCGGCTGGCGGCTGCTCACCGTCGAACCCGGGCAGATCCCGGCCGGGGCCGACCGGGTCCGGGTGCTCGCCGAGGACCGCACCACCGACCAGCAGGGCTGGCTGACGGTCAGCGGCCCGGCGGTGCGGGACGTGGTGCCGCTGCGGCAGGCGCTCGCGGAGCGGGAACCGGTGCTGATCGACTGGACGATGAGCTTCGTGTTCCCCTGCCTGTCCGACTACCCGCGGGTGTCGCACGGCGTCGCCGGCACTCCGCGGATGCTGATCACGCCGCCCCTCGGCGAGGGTTCGATGGCGTTCGGCCCCGACATCGGCGGCGTGTTCGCCGGGGTTCCGATGCTCTCCCAGCGCTACGAGCTGCCCAGCCGCCTGCGCGACGCCCCCGGCAACACCTGGGGCCACGTCCTCTACGCGCGCTACCCGATCGAACGCGACGCGTACGCGACGACGCAGCACCGCGAGCGGATCGGCGGCGCCGCAGGCGATCCGGCATACCCCTTCGAAGAGCACTGACCCACGAGTCACCGTTCCCGCTGGTCAGGGCCCGTGCGTGCGTTGTGCTGCCAGAGCGGCACAAAGCACGCACGGCCCTGGAGCCCGCCGATCACGATCACTCCAACGGCGTCGACACCGCCCGATCGGGCGCATCGTTTCGGCGCGCCGGGCGGGGTCGGGGCCGTTACCCTGACGGCGGTTTTCGCACCGTGATCGGCGCAGGAGCACTGGGGGTAGCGGTGGCGATCTCGATCTGCTCGTCTATCCGGCCGGGCGACGGCAATTCCACCGAAGCGCCCGCGACCGGGCCGTCCGAGGCCGGAAGAACCCTCGACTACGCCGAACGTGACCACCTGATCGGGGTGGATTACCCGCTGCCGGGCAACGCCCCCGGCGCGAGGGGCGTTCCTGTTCCACGGTGGGGTTGGCGAGGGGAGTGACCATGGCCGACACGATGCACCAGCAGGTCCGGGTTCCGGTCCCGCAACAGCAGCGGAGAGCCACCGGCGAGGGCGCGCCGCCGCTGATCTCGTACGTGCTGCCGGTCTACAACGAGGTCGCGGGCATCAAGCGGTTCCACGAGGAGCTCACCGCGGCCACCGCCACCCGGGCCGAGTTCGACTACGAGTTCGTCTACGTCAACGACGGCTCCTCGGACGGTTCGCTGGGCGTCCTGAAGGACGTCGCCAAGAACGACCCGCGGGTGCGGGTGGTGGACTTCGCCCGCAACTTCGGCCACCAGATCGCCATCACCGCCGGGCTGGACCACGCGGGCGGCGACGCGGTGATCGTGATGGACACCGACCTGCAGGACCCGCCGCAGGTCAGCCTGGAGCTGATCGACGCGTGGCTGGACGGCGCGGAGATCGTGTCCGCCCGGCGGCGCACCCGCCGCGACACGCCGTTCAAGCGCGCCACCGCGCACACCTACTACCGGGTGCTGCGGCGCTGCGCCGAGGTGGACATCCCGGTCGACACCGGCGACTTCCGGCTGCTCGACCGGCGGGCCGCCGAGGAGCTGCGGGGCTTCCGGGAGCGCAGCCGGTTCATCCGCGGCATGGTCGCGTCGATGGGCTTCGAGCAGCAGGAGGTGCTGTTCGACCGCGACGAGCGGGTGGCGGGCGAGACCAAGTACCCGATGCGCAAGATGCTGCGGCTGGCGGCCGACGGGGTCACCAGCTTCTCCACGGTGCCGCTCAAGCTGATCACCCGGATCGGCTTCATCACCCTGGTCCTGGCGATGCTCGGCATCGTCTACGCGGTGGCGCTGCGGCTGTTCTTCCCCGCGATCACCGTCTCCGGGTGGACCATGCTGATGGTCGCGATGCTGTTCCTCGGCGGGCTGCAGATGGTGTCGCTGGGCGTCATCGGCAGCTACGTCGGCCGGATCTACCACGAGGTGCAGCAGCGCCCCCTCTACATCGTGCGGAACGTGATATCGCATGACGAGGACTGAGCCCGTCGAGGCCCGCGACCGGCTGATCAGCCGGTCGCTGCTGCTGTACGCGGTGATCGGCGCGAGCGGCGTGCTGCTGGACTACCTGCTGTTCCTGCTGCTGTTCAACGCGGCCGGGCTGCACGAGCAGCTCGCGAACGCGATCAGCACGACGGCCGGGATCACCAACAACTTCGTGCTCAACACTCTGTTCAACTTCCGCAAGCGGGACCGGATCGCAGTGCGGTTCCTGCGGTTCTACGCCGTCGGCGTCGCCGGGATCGGCCTGACGTTCGTGCTGCTCCAGGCGTTCTCCGGCTGGCTAGGCATCGACCCGAACCTGGTCAAGGCCGGTTCGCTGCCGGTGGTGCTGATCTTCCAGTACACGATCAACAAGAAGTGGAGCTTCGGATGAGGGTGGGCATCGTCGGGGCGGGCGCGACCGGGCTGACCGCGGCGTTCGACGCGGTGAAGGCCGGGCACGAAGTGACGGTGCTGGAAGCGTCGTCGGAGCTGGGCGGGCTGGCGGCGTCGATCGAGGTCGGCGGGACGCCGCTGGAGCGCTTCTACCACCACAGCTTCCGGACCGACCGGGCGATGATCGAGCTCGTCGAGGAGCTCGGGCTCGGGCACCTGCTGCGCTTCCACCGGCCCAGCACCGGCGTGTACGTCGACGGGGAGCTGCACGACTTCGGCACGCCGCAGGAGATGCTGCGGTTCCCGAAGTTCTCGCTGCTGGACCGGTTCCGCTTCGGGGCGTCCTCGGCGGCGCTGAAGTTCGTCCGGAACGGACAGCGGTTCAACTCGGTTCGGGCGCTGGACTGGATGCGCCGCTGGGCCGGGCCGCGGGTCACCGAGAAGATCTGGGAACCGCTATTGACCGGCAAGTTCGGCGCCCACGCGGAGCAGATCTCGATGGCCTGGCTGTGGGCGCGGATCCACTACCGCACCTTCGAACTCGGTTACGTGCGCGGCGGTTTCGAGCGGGTGTACCGGGCGCTGCTGGACGCGGTGACCGAGCGCGGCGGGAAGGTCGAGTTCGGCAAGCCGGTCGAGACGATCCGCCAGCCCGGGGCGACGGTGCTGGTGGGCGCTCGGGACGGCAGCAGCTACGAGTTCGACCGGCTGATCGTGACGGTCCCGCAGCCGGTGTTCGCGAAGGCGGCGGGCATCGACGCCGACAACGTGCTGTGGCAGAACCAGTAC
This sequence comes from Saccharopolyspora sp. NPDC050642, assembly GCF_040654735.1. NCBI lineage: Bacteria > Bacillati > Actinomycetota > Actinomycetes > Pseudonocardiales > Pseudonocardiaceae > Saccharopolyspora > Saccharopolyspora sp. NPDC050642. Next base: position 395,767 of record NZ_JBFAIN010000002.1, read on the forward strand.
CTCGGCGCGACCTGCTTCATCCTGGAGTGCGACCGCAGCGTCATCCCGCACTACTGGCTGAACATCAACGACACCGCGTTCCCGTTCCTGGCGGTCGTCGAGCACACGAACATGGTCGACCGCAGCGAGTACGGCGGCCGGCACGTCGTGTACGTCGGCAACTACGTGCCGCGCGACGACTGGCGGTTCACCACCGATCCGGCCGAGCTGCTGGAGCGCTACATCCCGTGGCTGCGCAAGCTGAACCCGGACTTCGACCGCTCCTGGATCCTGGACTGGCACTTCTCCAAGGCGGGCTTCGCCCAACCGATCGTGACGCCGCAGTACCGCGCCCTGATCCCGGGCCACCGGACGACGATGCCGGGAGTGACCCTGGCGACGATGTCCCAGATCTACCCCCAGGACCGAGGCCAGTCCTACGCCATCGCAATGGCCCACGAAGTAACCCGCCACCTCGGCCTCAACCACGGCTGACGCGCAATTTCGCGAGAAATCGCACGTCACCCGGGTGACGGCAGGCGGGGGCGCTTATTGGGCGGTGAATCCGCCGTCCACGGCGATGAGGGCGCCGGTGATGAAGCTCGCCGCGTCGGAGACTAGGAATGCGACCGCCTCGGCCACTTCTTCGGGGCGTCCGATGCGGCCGATCGGGTGCGCCTCGCCGAAGGAGGCGAGCATCTCGCGTCCGTTCTCCACGACACCTTCCATGATGTCGGTGTCGATGACCCCGGGGAGCACCACGTTGGAGCGGATTCCCTTGCGGCCGCCTTCGATTGCGAGCACGCGGGTGATCTGGGCCAGGGCTCCCTTCGATGCGGCGTAAGCGGTCTGGGTCTCGAAGGCGACGACCGAGGAGACCGACGCGATCGAGACGATGGCACCGCCTCCGGCGGCTTCCATCGCGCGGAACGCCTCGCGCGCCTGGACGAAGTTGCCGCGCGCGTTGACACGGAGGATGGCCTCGAAGTCCTCCACCGTGGTCTCGATGATCGGCTTGTTCAGGGTTCGGCCCGCGTTGTTGACGAGGATGTCGAGCCGTCCGAACCGATCGGCGGCCAACTCCATGGTCTCTCGCGCGAGCTCCTCGTCGGCGACGTCGCCGACGAGCGCGGCCACGTGGTCCGGGTCGGCCGCGGCGAGCTCCTCGACGGCCTCGGAGCGGTCGGTGACGACCAGGCGGGCGCCGCGCTCGCGCAGCAGTGCGGCGGTGGCGCGGCCGATGCCGCGAGCGGCTCCGGTGATGACCGCTACGCGGCCGGTGAGATCCCAAGCGGTGGGAAGAGCGGTGGTCATGGGTTCCTTCTCGTGATGGGGTCAGCGTTGCCGGGCCGGGCGCACGACGATCTCGTTCACGTCGACGTCGCCCGGCTGGTCCAGGGCGTACGACACGGCTCCGGCGATGGCGTCCGCGTCGATCGCGTGCGCGCGGTAGGTGCGCATCGCCGCGGCCGCGCCGCTCTCGGTGATGGAGTCCGCGAGTTCGGAGGCGACCACCCCGGGAGAGATGGTCGTGACCCGGATCGAGGGGTCGGACTCCTGGCGCAGCCCCTCGGTGATCGCCCAGGCCGCGTACTTCGTGCCGGAGTACACGGCGCTGGTGGGCACGACCTGGTGGGCTCCGATGCTCGCGATCGTCACGAAGTGGCCCGATCCCTGAGCCGTGAAGTGCGGCAGGGCGGCGGCGATCCCGTGCAGGAGGCCGCGGACGTTCACGTCGACCATCCGGTCCCACTCGTCGACCAGCAGGCTGTCCAGCCGCGACAGCGGCATGACGCCGGCGTTGTTGACGAGGACGTCGATGCGCCCGAAGCGTTCGCGGGCCTGCGCGACGAACGCTTCGACGTCGGCCCGGTCCGTGACGTCCAGCCGCACCGGGTGGAGGCTGCCGCCCGAACCGCGGGCCGTCTGCTCGGTGCGCTCGGCCAGCTCCCGCAGCCGGTCTTCCCGGCGTGCACCCGCGACCACGTGGTGGCCTCGGCCGAGCAAACGGGACGCGATGGCCTCGCCGATCCCGCTGCTGGCACCGGTGACGAGCACGACCTTGCCCTCGGCAGGATCGCGGCCCTGTGACTCGTTGATGGACACGCCACGACGATGGCCGTCGCGGCATCCCGGCGGGAGGGCGCTGTCTTCATGGGAGCGCTGCACCCACGACATCGCCTGGCGGGACGTTTACGCTGCTGACGTGGCACGATCCGAACTCGGGGCCTACCTCAGCGACCGGCGGGCGCAGCTCGGCCCGGACGAGGTGAACCTCGCCAGCACCGGGCCCCGCCGGGTCCCCGGCCTGCGGCGCGAGGAAGTCGCCCTGCTGGCAGGCGTGAGCGTCGACTACTACATCCGCTTGGAGCAGGGGCGCGAGCGAACGCCCTCGGCGCAGGTCGTCGACGCACTGGCCGTCGCCCTCCGGCTCGGCGAAGACGGCCGCCAGCACCTGTTCCGCCTGGCCGGGCTCAGCCCGCGCGACCGGGTCGCCGCGGTGCCCGACCGCGTCGACCCGAGCCTGCTGTCCCTCATGTCGGCATGGCCGAACAACCCGGCCATCGTCTACAACCGGGCCTACGACGTGCTGGCGTCCAACGAGATCGCGGACGCGCTCTTCCACGACTGGACGCACTCGCGCAACCTGATGCACGTCGTGTTCACCGACGCGACGGCGCGGACGTTCTACCGGGACTGGTACGACGTCGCCCGCAACTCAGTCGCCGGCTTCCGCCTCGGCCACGGCAAAGCCCCGGACGACCCGCGGATCCAGCAGGTGCTCGGGGAGCTGCTGGCTGATAGCCCCGAGTTCGCGGAGCTGTGGCGCAGCCACGACGCTCGCGGCAAGGCGCTGGAGCGCAAGCGCTTCGAGCATCGCGACGTCGGAGCGCTGACGCTGACCATGCAGACCTTCGACGTTCGATCCAGCCCCGGCCAGGAGCTCGTCGTGTACCACGCCGAGCCGGGCTCGCCGAGCAGCGAAGCCCTCACCCTGCTCGGCACGCTCGCCGCCACCCAACGCGGCTGACGAAGAAGGATGCAGGATCGGTTTGCGTGGCTCGCCCAGTTTCAATTGAAACTGGGCTCCTCCGGAGTGTCGGGCCACGACACGCCGGAACCTGTGGACAACTCCCGCAATTTCAATGGAAATCGGACCTCTAATTTCCATTGAGGTTGCGGCACCACCGGCCGGCGGCGTTCGCGTTCCCTTGATGCGCGGTGACGGCGACGGGCATCAGGACCCCAAGCCGGCTGACGAAGGGTGGCGCGCAGCCCGGTGGTGCTGCGCGCCACCTCCGGATCAGGCCTTGTTGAGGCCCGGCTTGCCGTCTTCGACCACGAACGATGCCAGGGTTTCCACCGGGGCGCCCGGCTTCGAGACGTACGGGACCACTCGGTAGTCCGCCCGCAGCTCGTCCGCCGTGAACTTCGTCCGGATGTAGCCCCGCTGGTTGTTGTACAGGCGGACGTGCGGGTTCTCCGCCAGGTAGCCCTTCTCCTTGTTCGTCAGGTTCGGCGAGCCGTCTCCGCCGCTGGTGATCGACGTGGTCGTCAGCTCCGTGCCGACGATCTTGTCGCCGTCGTGGATGTCGTTGGCCCAGTTGGTGTGCACGTCACCGGTGAGCACCACCGGGTTCCGGGTCTTAGCCTGCTCCCAGCCCTTGATGACGCGGGTCCGCGAGCCGACGTAGCCGTCCCAGGCGTCCGGGTTGTAGGCCTTGTCCGGGCCGTTGAGGTAGTCGATCTCGGCGAACATGACCTGCTGGCCGAGCACGTCCCACTTGGCGTTGGAGCGGCGCAGGCCGTGCAGCAGCCAGCGCTCCTGCTCGGCGCCGGTGAGGCTGCGCTTCGGGTCCAGCCGGGCCGGGTCCTGGGTCGGGAACTTGTCGCCGCCGACCTGGTCGTCGCGGTACTGCCGGGTGTCGAGCATGTGGAACGTCGCCAACCGTCCCCATTGGACGCGGCGGTGCAGCCGGAGGTCGATGCCGTGCGGGACCTGCGCGCGGCGCAGCGGCATGTTCTCGTAGTAGGCCTGGAAGGCGGCCTTGCGGCGCTCCAGGAAGTTCGGCTGCGGGATCTCCGGCTTCTCGGGGATCTCGTCCGCCCAGTTGTTGTCCACCTCGTGGTCGTCCCACACCACGACCCACGGGGCCACCGCGTGCGCCTGCTGCAGGTCCGGGTCGGCCTTGTACTGGGCGTGCCGCTGGCGGTAGTTGGCCAGCGTCTCGGTCTCCGGTCCGGCGTGGTCGCGCGGGTTGCCGCCCGGCGCGACGTAGACGCCGGCCTTGTACTCGTACTGGTAGTCGCCGAGGTGCAGCACCAGGTCGGGGTGCTCCTCGGCGAGGTGCCGGTATGCGGTGAAGTAGCCGTGCTCGTACTGCGAGCAGGACGCGAACGCCATCGACAGGCTGGTCAGCGCGCCCGGCAGCGGCGCGGTGCGGGTGCGGCCGGTCGGCGAGAGCGAGCCCTCGGCGCGGAAGCGGTAGAAGTACTCGCGGTCCGGGCGCAGGCCGAAGAGCTCGACGTGCACGCTGTGCCCCAGCTCCGGCGCGGCCTGCGCCTCGCCGCGCTGCACGACGCGCTTGAAGCTCTCGTCCTCGGCGACCTCCCACTGCACCGGGAAGGTCCGGTTCGGCATGCCGCCCATGCCGTCCTCGGCCAGCGGGTTCACCGCCAGGCGGGTCCACAGCACGACGCCGTCGGGCGCGGGATCGCCGGACGCGACGCCGAGCGCGAAGACCTCGCCCCGCCGGGCGACGCCGGCACCCTGCTGCGCGACCGCCGGCAACGCGGCCACAGTGGACAGTGCGGCGGCACCCGCCAAGGTACCGCCGAGCAACACGCTGCGCCGCGAGACGCCGGTGGGTTCAGACAAGACGACCTCCATCGTTCGGGAAACGCCCCAACTCTCGCCCCGAACGATGAAGGCACCCTGCCCACCGGGTGATCAGCGAATGAACAACCAGCACCTCACCGCGGCAGGATCAACGGTCGACCGGGCGAGCACGTGGTGGACGCCCGAAATGCAGCGGCGCCCCCGGCCTGATTCGGTCGGGGGCGCCGCTGTGTTCGTCCTCTTCACAGGTAGAACGCCAGGAAGAGGCAGCCGGCGAGGATCACGCCGAGGACCATCAGGACCTTGTCCTTCAGGACCACTTCCTCCGGCTCCCCGGCCACGCCCTTGTCGATGTCCACCGCGTACCGCAGGATCGCGACCACCATCGGGATGATCGAGATCAGGCCCCAGCGGGACGCCTCGTCCTCCTGGATGGCGTACGCCCACAGGGCGTAGCACATGATCGTGATCGCCGCCGCGATCGCCCACACGAACCGCAGGTACGACGGCGAGTAGGCCTTCAGCGACTTGCGGATCTTCGCGCCGGTCTCCGCCGCCAGCTTCACCTCGGCGTAGCGCTTGCCCGCCACCATGAACAGCGAGCCGAACGCCACGATCAGGTAGAACCACTGCGTGATGACCAGGTTCGCGGCGGCACCACCGGCGATGGCGCGCAGCAGGAAGCCGGAGGCCACGATGCACAGGTCGATCACCGGCTGGTGCTTCAGGCCGAAGCAGTAGCCCAGCTGCACGGCGATGTAGACCGCCATCACCGCGAACAGCTGCATGCTGGTCACGGCCGAGATCAGCAGCGAGCCGCCGAGCAGCAGCACGCACACCGCGTATGCGATCGGCACCGGGATCAGGCCGGCGGCGATCGGGCGGTTCCGCTTGGTCGGGTGCTGCCGGTCCGCCTCGACGTCGATCGCGTCGTTGACGAAGTAGATGCCGGACGCCGCCATCGAGAACACGATGAACGCGACGACCGAGTGCCACAGCACGCCCGGGTTGAGGATCTCGCCCGCCGCGAACGGCACGGCCAGCACCAGGACGTTCTTCACCCACTGCTTGGGGCGCAGTTCCTTGATCAGGCCGGTGACCAGGCCCGCCGTGGTGCCCGCCTTCGCGGTCACCTTCGCGTGGTAGGCGTCCGAGGACTTGTCCTTGATGTCGTCGGACTTGACCGGAGCGGCCTCCAGCACCTCGTCGCCGAACTCGGCGCCGATCGTGCCGTCCGCGTCCGCCTCGACCTCGGCCAGCTTGGCCTTCGCGGCCTTGTCGGCACCGGACTCGTCCGCGTCGGACTCGTCGTCATCCGACTTGTCAGCGCCGGACCCGTCGGTGTCGGGCTTCTCGGCGCCGCTCAGCACCGCGTCGCCGACGGCGGCACCGTTGCTGCCTTCCGCCTCGGCCTCGACCTCGGCCGAGGCATCGGGCTTCCCGGTGTCGACCTCGGTTTCGTTCTTGTCAGCCACGGTTCCTCCGCCGTCTCATGAATCGCCGCACGCCCCACGCCACGGCACCGCCGAGCGCCGAACCGGCGACCACATCGCTCGGATAATGAACCCCCAGGACAAGCCGGCTGACCATCATCGGCGGCACCAGCACCGGGGTCAGCTTCTTGCCCGTCATCCCGCCGTAGAGCACCGCGGCGGCCGTCGTGGACGTCGCGTGCGAGGACGGGAAGCTCAGCTTGCTCGGCGTGCCCACGAGCACCTGCACCTCGGGGTCGGCGGGCCGCCGGCGCCGCACCACCCGCTTCACCGCGATCGACGCCGCGTGCGCGGCGGCGACCCCGGCGGCGGCGGTCAGCCACTCGCCGCGGCGCTTGCGGTCCACCAGCGCGCCGACCGCGCCGATGGCCAGCCAGCCACCGGCGTGCTCGCCGAACAGCGACATCGCCCGCGCGGTCTTCACCACCGCCGGTTTCGCCAGCGCGCCCTGCACCTTGCGCAGCGCGACGGTCTCGGGGGTGACCGCCGCCGATGCCTCTTCAGCGAGTTCTTCGGGGGCGGTCGCCGTCGTCAGCTCTGCCACATCGTCTCCGGGTGAGTCGGGGTCACTTCTTGTCGAAGACCTGTTTCCAGGACTCCGCACTGGTCAGCTCGGGCAGCGCGGCGCGGTAGGCCGACCGCAGCCGGCCCCACTCCTGCGCCAGCCGCTTGTAGTTCGCCAGCGCGCGCAGGCCGAGCCGGCGGAACTCCTCCGGGTCGCGGCGCCGGAACGCCACGCCGCTGCCGTCGGCGTTCGACACGGTCGCGCTGTCCAGGTTGCCCAGCAGGAACCACCGGGCGGCGGCAGCGGGCACGTTCAGCTGGGGCCTGTCGGAGGCCGCCTTCGTCGGCTCCTTCAGGTTGTGCAGCAGCGCCTTGGACGCGCGGGCCGCGATCACCGCCGGGTTCACCGGCGGCTTGAGCAGGCCCTCCGCCATGATCGGGTCCGCCGACGGCGGCGGGAACTCGCGGGCCGACGGCAGCGTCTTCGCGTCGTCGTAGTCCTTGCGCAGCTCGCGGACCTCCGGCAGCGCCGTGCGCAGCGTCTCGAACAGCCCGTCCGGGCCGGCCATGAAGTCCTCGATCGCCTTCTGCTGCACCGCGACCGTGGAGTACTCCATCGACAGCAGGTGCCGGAGCGTGAGCTTCAGGCCCTGCTTGACGATGTTGGACTTGACTTCCTCCGGGCTGTGCAGCGCGGCCAGGATCAGCCGGTTGCGGGTGTGGAAGTACGCGGTCCAGTCCGTGGCGTCGTTCTTGTCGGTCCACGGCATGTGCCAGATCGCCGCGCCCGGCAGCGTCACCGTCGGGAACCCGTGCCCGCCCGCGCGCAGGGAGTACTCGGAGTCGTCGTGCTTGATGAACAGCGGCAGCGGCAGCCCGGTGCGCTCGATGACCTCGCGCGGGAACAGGCACATCCACCAGCCGTTGTAGGTGGAGTGGATGCGCTGGTGCAGCTTGGCCGTCTTGCGCAGCGGCTTCTTGGCGAAGTCGTGGTCGGTGACCGCGCCAGGCGCGGCCCGCCAGATGCCCTGCGCGAGGTCGACGACCTCGCCCATGGTGTGCAGCCGCGAACGGGCCTGCAGGTTGAGCATCTGGCCGCCGACGATCACCGGGTTCGACGCCGCGCGCGCGAACGCGTTCGCGCGGAGCACGCCGTCGGGCTCCAGCGCGATGTCGTCGTCGATGACCATGACCTGCTCGGCGTCCGAGTTGTGCACGCCCTCGTACATGACGCGGGTGAAGCCGCCGGAGCCGCCGAGGTTGTCCTGCTCGATGACGTGCAGCTTGTCGCCGATCCGGCGGGCGGCCTCGTCGAAGCCCTCGGTGTCGCGGATCTTCTGCGGGCCCTGGTCGGCGACCACGACCCGCTCCACGACCGCCATCACGTCCGGGTCCTCGCCCAGCGTCTGCAGCGCGAGCACGCAGTCGGCGGGCCGGATCGTGGTGGTGCCGATCAGCACCTTCTGCTTGGGCAGCGGCACGTCGGTGGTCCACGCCGCCTCGTCGATCTCCAGCGAGGCGTCGTTGGTGAACAGGTCGAACCAGATCCAGCCGCCGTCCTCGAACGGCGTCAGCGCCACCCGGAACTCCAGCGAGGTCCAGTCCGGGCTGTCGACCGGGCTGCCCTGCAGGTGGACGCTGTCGCCGTTGGCCTTCGAGCGGTAGACGTCGAGCCGACCGGCCCCCTTGACCTTCAGCCGCAGCACGACCTCGTCGACCTTGGTCCAACGCTTCCAGTAGCTGGCCGGGAAGGCGTTGAAGTAGGAGGCCAGTGAGATCTTGCTGTTCGCGGGCACCACCAGGCGGCGGCGCGACACGACGATCGCGGAGCTGTTCAGCGCCGTGGGCTCGTCGATGTACAGCGGGCGCACGTCCAGCGGGTCCTCGCCGCGCGGGAACACGACGCGCTGCAGCACCTGCTCGGGCGCCACGTCGGCGGTCCCGGTGCGCATCGATGTCACGTCGCTGAGCTTGCTCTCGCCCGCGGCGGCGGCACGGTCCTCTCGAGGGGTCCGGTCGGTCACGTCAGTCCTCCAGCGAGCCGTCCAGCGAGCGCCCCTCGGTGAAGTACGGGGCGATCTTGTTGTCGAACATGCTCAGCGCCGAACCGATGGCCATGTGCATGTCCAGGTACTTGTAGGTCCCGAGCCGCCCGCCGAAGACGACCTTCCGCTCCTTGGCCTCCATCTTGGCCAGGTCGCGGTAGGCCTCCAGCTTGCGCCGGTCCTCCGGGGTGTTGATCGGGTAGTACGGTTCGTCGCCGCTCTCCGCGGCCCGCGAGTACTCGCGGACGACGACCGTCTTGTCCTTCGGGTAGTAGTCGCGCTCCGGGTGGAAGTGCCGGAACTCGTGGATCCGGGTGTACGGGACTTCCTGGTCGGCGTAGTTCATCACCGACGTGCCCTGGAAGTCCCCGGTCGGCACGACCTCGGTCTCGAAGTCCAGGGTGCGCCAGCCCAGCTCGCCCTCGACGTAGTCGAAGTAGCGGTCCAGCGGGCCGGTGAAGACGACCGGCACGTCGGCGGGCAGCTCGGCGCGCACGTCGAAGAAGTCGGTGCTCAGCCGGACCTCGATGTTGTCGTGGTCGGCCATCTTCTGCAGCCAGGCCGTGTAGCCGTCGACCGGCAGGCCCTCGAAGCTGTCGTTGAAGTACCGGTTGTTGAAGTTGTAGCGGACCGGCAGGCGGCTGATGACGGCCGCGGGCAGTTCCTTGGGGTCGGTCTGCCACTGCTTGGCCGTGTACCCGCGCACGAACGCCTCGTACAGCGGGCGGCCGATCAGCGAGATGGCCTTCTCCTCCAGGTTCTGCGCGTCCGCCGTGTCGATCTCGGACGCCTGCTCGGCGACCAGCGCCTTGGCCTCGTCCGGGGTGAACGAGCGGCCGAAGAACTGGCCCAACAGGCCCAAGTTCATCGGGAACGAGTAAATCTGCCCCTGGTACTTGGTGAACACCCGGTGTTGGTAGTCCGTGAACTCGGTGAACTGGTTCACGTAGTCCCACACGCGTTTGTTCGAGGTGTGGAAGAGGTGCGCGCCGTAGCGGTGCACCTCGATACCCGTTTCGGGCTCCGCCTCCGAGTAGGCGTTGCCCCCGATGTGGTCACGTCGGTCCAGCACCAGCACCCGCTTGTCCAGCTGGGTGGCGGCGCGCTCTGCGATCGTGAGGCCGAAGAATCCGGAACCAACAACGATCAGGTCATAGCCTGCGAAGCTCACAGCCGTCGAGGGTAGCGGGGACGAACCACCGGCCCGAAACCGCGTTGACGTTCCAGGCTACGCATGGCTACGGGGCGTGTCGATATCGCGTCAGCGAGGCGCATTTCCGCTCTTGATCAGGCATTTTTCGCAACAGCGGGTGATTCCGGCAGTACCGTTCGCAGCTATTCCCGAATGTTATTACTCGTCAGGCGACCCGACCGGCGTGTCGTGCCTTCGATAACATCGCGCCCGGCGCGACGCGAGTGCGCCGCGCCGCATTCCAGGGGCGGTGAGCATCGGTTTTGGCACGCGCACGTGATGGGCGGGTACTGCTGGTCGCGGCGGTGATCGTCGAGATCCTCGCGATCTGGTTCGTGCACTGGATCGACACCCGCGGCTACATGGACACCGAGATCTACCGGCTCGGTGCCCGCGCGTGGCTGAACGGTGACCAGGTGTACGGCGCCGACCTGACGCCGGAGACGCCGGACTACGGCACGTTGCCGTTCATCTACCCGCCGTTCGCGGCGCTGCTGTTCATCCCGCTGACCTGGCTGTCGGTGGACGGCGCGGTGGTGCTGGTGGCGGTGCTGTCGCACATCGCGATCCTCGTCACCGCCTACTCGCTGGCCCGCTCGTCCAGCTACCTCGCGCCGCGCGCCGGGCAGGTCGCGGTGGCCACGGCGGTGCTGATGCCGTGGTTCACGCTGATCGAGCCGTCCCGCGAGACGATCAACTACGGCCAGATCAACCTGGTGCTGATGGCGCTGGTCGCGGCCGACTGCCTGCTGCCGCGCACCCGGTGGCCGCGCGGGCTGCTGGTGGGCATCGCGGCGGCGATCAAGCTCACGCCGCTGGGCTTCCTGCTGCTGTTCCTGCTGCGCCGGGACTACCGGGCGATGGCCGTGACCGGCGCCACCTTCGCCGCCACCGTGCTGATCGGGTGGATCGCCGCGCCGAAGGACTCGGCCGACTGGTGGCTGGACAAGATGCTGTCCACGGGGGACTCCTTCGGCACCGTCTACGCCGGCAACCTCACGCTGCGGAGCCTGCTGGCGAAGCAGTCGCTGACCGGGTTCGAGCTGAACTCGCTGTGGCTGCTCGGTTCGGTGCTGCTGCTCGTGCTGGCGGTGCTCGGCATGCGGTACGCGTTGCGGATGGACAACGTGCCGCTGGCGCTGGTGCTCAACGCCGTGCTGGTGCTGCTGGTTTCGCCGATCTCCTGGTCGCACCACTGGGTCTGGGCCGGGCCGGCGTTGGCGCTGCTGTTCGCGATGTCGCTGCGGCACCGCTGGTACGGCGTGCTGCTCACGGTCGGGTTTTGCGCGCTGACGGTGCTCGTCGGTCCGCAGTGGTACCTGCCGAACACCGAGGACCGCGAGCTGGACTGGACGTTCTCGCAGCAGGTCGTCGGCAACGCCTACACGCTGATCGGCATCGGTTTCCTGATCGCCGCCGCGGTCGCCTACCTCCGCTTCCGGCCGGACCCGGGCGCCCCGCAACTTCCATTGAAATCGAAGATCCGATTTCCATTGAAACCGTAGAAGTTGTCCACACCCTCCGGCGTGTCGCGTGCCCGACACGCCGGAGTCCCGCAATTTCAATGGAAATCGAAGATCTGATTTCCATTGAAATTGCGGAAGTTGTCCACATCGGACGGCGGAGGGTGGTCACTCGTCCAGAGCAGTTGGAGCGGCGGCTGATCGGCGCCCACCGCATACTCGCCTCGCACAGCCCCGATCGCCGCGCGGAAGCGAGGTATCGCCCATGCGTCTCCGGTTGAGCGTTCCGATCGCACTGCTGCTCGCCTCCGCCACACTGCCTTCCACGGCGGAGCCCCCCGAGACCACCAGCACCCGAATCGCGTTGCGCGACGCGCCGCTGACCCGCGACGCGACGCGGGAGGTGCACGCCGACCGCGCTTTCGACCTGGTCGGACTGACCTGGCGCGGGCCGGCGCCGGAGCGCATCGAGGTGCGCACCCGGACCGGTTCCGGCTGGACCCCGTGGACGGCGCTGGAGCCGATCGACTCGGCTCCCGACCGCGGCACCCTGCAGGGCAGCGAACCGCTGTGGACCGGCCGCGCCGACTCCGCGCAGGTGCGGGCCAGCCGGGGCGGCGTCGACGTGACCGGTGATCTGGAGCTCGTCGCGATCGACCCGGGCACGGCACCGGCCGCGGCGCCCCGGTCGAACGCTCCCGGCCAGCCGCCGGTCGTCGGCCGCGCGCAGTGGGGTGCCGACGAGGGCCAGATGACCTGGCCGCCGGAGCGCACCGAGACCAAGGCCGTCGTGGTGCATCACACCGCCGGGACCAACGATTACGGCTGCCGCGAGTCGGCCGCCCTCGTGCGGGCGATCTACCGCTACCACGCCGTCGAGCTGAAGTGGGGCGACATCGGCTACCACGCGCTGGTCGACAAGTGCGGCACGATCTTCGAGGGCCGCGCGGGCGGGCTGCGCGACGCCATCGTCGGCGGGCACGCGCGGGGCTTCAACCATGGCACGTTCGGCGTGTCGATGATGGGCAACTACGACCACGTCGTGCCGTCCCCCGACACCGTCGAGTCGGTCGCGGCGATCAGCGCGTGGAGGCTGGGCACGGCCCGGGTGGCCGCGGACGGCCGCACCGAGCTGATCGCGGGGCCCGCCGACAACTCGCACTTCCCGGCCGGTGCGGCGGTCCCGCTACCGACGATCTTCGGCCACCGCGACGTCAGCAAGACGGCCTGCCCGGGTCAGCGCGGCTACGAGCAGCTCGACGAGATCCGCGCCCGCGCGACGGCCCTGCAACGCGACCACCGGCCGTAACCCCGCGACCGAGGTCCCGGTGCCGGAGTGACCGCAGTTTCAATTGAAACTGCGGTCACCACCAGCGGTCGAGGACGTGCGCGACGCCGTCCTCGGCGTTGGTGATCGTGACCTCGTCGGCCGCCGCCAGGGCCTCCTTGTGGGCGTTGCGCATCGCCACGCCGTGGCCCGCCCACTCCAGCATCGGCACGTCGTTGGGCATGTCGCCGAAGGCGATCACGTCCTCCTGGGCCACGCCGAGCTCCTCGGCCACCGCCGCCAGCCCGGTCGCCTTGTCCACGCCCGGCGCCGACAGCTCGATCAGGCCCGCCGTGGTCGAGTAGGTCAGCTGCAGCTGCGAGCCCAGCACCTCGCCCGCCGCCGCGGCCATCTCCGCGCTGGTCATGTGCTCGTGCAGGACCAGCAGCTTCACCGCCGGCTTGCCGGTCAGCTCGTCGGTGCCGGCCACCCGGATGTCCGAATTCGGCCACGCCCGGCGGAAGTCCACCTCGGCGAGGAACTGCTCGTGCGGCCGGTCCCGCGCCCCGTCGGTGGTCCGCTCCACAGCGAAGGCGCAGCCCGGCAGCTCGTGCCGCAGCTCGCGGGCCACGTCGTGCAGCAGCATCGGGTCGATCACGTGGCTTTGCAGCACCCGGTCGGCAGCCGCGTCGTAGAGCACCGCGCCGTTCGCGCACACCGTCACCCCGGACACGCCCAGGCCCTCGACCACCGTCGGCATCCAGCGCGGCGGACGCCCCGTGACCAGGATGAACGGCGTTCCCGACGCCACCACCCGCTGCACCGTCCGCGCGGTTCGCGGGCTCACCCGCTCCATCGGGTCGAGCAGGGTTCCGTCCACGTCGGATGCCACCAGGCCAGGTTTGCGCACGACGCCATCCTGCCTGCTCCCGGTCGCCGCCCGGGAGCCGAGGACCCGCCGCCGCGACCCGGGCCACGTTTCCGCATCACCTGATCGGGTCGATAAGGGCGGGGCGGTACCAGTACGGTCGACGGCGTGCGAGTTGGGATCGTGATTTTGCCCGAACACCGGTGGTGGGCGGCCGAGCCGCTGTGGCGGATGGCCGAGGAGTACGGCTTCGCCCACGCGTGGACCTACGACCACCTCGGGTGGCGGTCCCTTGTGGACAAGCCGTGGTTCGACGCGGTTCCGACGCTGACCGCGGCCGCCACGGTCACCTCGACGATCCGGCTGGGCACCCTGGTCGCGTCGCCGAACTTCCGGCACCCCGCGCACTTCGCGCGGGAGCTGACCGCGCTGGACGACATCGCCGACGGCCGCATCACCCTGGGCATCGGCGCCGGTGGCGTCGGCTTCGACGCGCACGTGCTGGGCCACCCCGAGCTGACCGCCGGGCAGCGCGTCGAGCGGTTCACCGAGTTCGTCGAGCTGCTCGACCAGATCCTCACCCGCGACTGCACCGACCACTCCGGCGAGTACTACACGGCCGTCCAGGCCCACCGGGCGCCCGGCTGCGTGCAGCTGCCCCGGATGCCGTTCGTGATCGCCGCCAACGGGCCGCGGTCGATGCGGCTGGCGGCCCGGTACGGCCAGGGCTGGGTGACCACCGGACGGGAGGCCGACGACCCGGAGGCCTGGTGGCGGTCGGTCGCGGAGCTGTCGCTGCGGTTCGCCGAGGTGCTCGCCGAGCAGGGCCGGGACCCGGCGAAGGTCGACCGGTACCTGCAGGTGGACGCCGGTCCGGTGTACTCGATGTCCAGTGTGGACCACTTCCGGGACGTGGTCGGCCGGGCCGCCGAGCTCGGCTTCACCGACGTCATCACGCATTGGCCGCGGGCCGACGAGCCCTACGCGGGCAAGGAGTCCACCGTCGAGGAGATCGCCTCGGAGGTCCTCCCCGAGTTGTGACCTCTCCATGACAACTCGAGCACGCTCCGGCGCATCTCACGGAGTATGCAAAGCACCACACGATCCCGCCGATTCGCCGTTCTGCCGTTCGCCGCGCTCGCGCTGACCGCGCTGGTCACCGCGGGCTGCGGACAGACACCGGGCGGCACCACGGCAGCGCCGCCGCAGCCCGCGGCGGGCACCGAGCAGAGCCAGCCGAGCACCGGATCGGACGAGAACACCGGATCCACCGAACCAGAGCAGAAGAAGCGCTTCCCGAACACGACCTTCTACGCCGAGGTCGGCCACTACGACCGCGACAGCGGCATGCTGGAGTTCAAGGTCGCCAAGTACCAGGACCCGGGCCCGGACGCGGTGAAGGACAAGAAGTTCCTGGCGCCCGACCCGGCCGACCCGAAGACCCACCAGCTCCACCTGTCCCCGGACGCGAAGGTCACCGCCGTCTACGGGCTCTGCTCCGACGAGCCCGCCATGGAGAACAAGACCTGCACCGGCAGCGATCTGGGCGCGGCGCGGCGGTTCAACTCCGACACCATCTACGCCGAGTTCAAGGTCGACGCGGGCGACAACATCACCGAGGTCAAGGAGATCTGGCAGGAGTGATCAAGCCTCGCCGCGGGGCGACGTCTGCAGCGTCGCCCCGACCGCGAGGAACTCCGCGGGCTCGCCGCCGAGCGCCGAGAGCCGGTGCGGGACCCGGGAGCTGAAGCTGACGCTGTCGCCGGCCCGCAGCATCGTCGTCCCCTGGTCGAACTCGACGTGCAGCTGCCCGCTGAGCACGTAGAGCCAGTCGTGGCCCTCGTGCCGAACCGGCCGCACTCCCTCGCTGGACGGCGAAATCCGGTAGCGGGCGGCGTAGAGCCCGGGGATCACCGCGCGCGGTGTCAGCACCTGGAGGGCCATGCCGTCGGTGTCGACCGTCGGCGCCTCGTCGCCGCGCAACACCATCACGGCCGGCCCCGGCTTGTTGTCGGTGAACAGCTCGGACAGCCCGACGCCCAGCGCGGTCGCCAGCTGGGCCAGCACGTCCAGGGACGGTGTCGCGTCGCCGCGCTCCACGTTCCCCAGCAGCGCCACGCCCAGGCCGGCCCGCTCCGCCAGGTCCGCCTGGTCCAGCCCGTGCGCCGCCCGCAGCCGGCGGATCCGGTCGCCGAGACCGGCCAGGGCGCGGGCCTGCGAAGGAGTGTCCGACACGCCCCCACCATAAGTCGGGCACCGCGGGTTCGCCGTGACCGCAGGTGTGCCCCCGGCGGTCGCCGGGTAGGCCTTGCGCGGCAGGAGGTGGTGACGATGTCGGCGGAGAACGTCGTGCAACGCCTGCTGGACGAGGCGGGCACCACCTACGCCGCCCAGGCCGGGATCTCGCTGGCGAACAAGCCCGCCCCGCTGTACCGGCTGCTGGTGCTGGCGGTGCTGATGTCCACCCGGATCAAGGCCGAGCTGGCGGTGTCGGCCGCGCGGGAACTCGCGGAGTTCGGGACGCCGCAGAAGATGTGCGATGCGACCTGGCAGCAGCGCGTCGACGCGCTCGACCGAGGGCACTACGCGCGGTACGACGAGAGCACCGCGACGGCGCTCGGCAAGGGCGCGCAGCTGCTGATCGACCGGTACCACGGGGATCTCCGGCGGATCCAGGCGAAAGCGGACGGAGACATCGACGTGCTGCAGGAGAGGCTCACCGAGCTGCCCCGGCTCGGCCCGGTGGGCACGGACATCTTCTGCCGCGAGGTGCAGCTGGTGTGGCCGGAACTCCGGCCTTTCTTCGACAAGAAGGCGCTGGCGGGCGCGGAGAAGCTGGGCCTGCCGACCGATCCGGACGAGCTCGCGGAGCTCGTCGAAGGGCACGAACTCGCCCGCCTGGCGGCGGCCCTGGTGCGGGCGACGCTGGACCGCGGCCTCGCCGCGGAGATCACCAAGGCCGCCTGAGCCGCTGGTCACCTGTTTCCGCAGTTTCAATTGAAACTGCGCACCAGACACGGGCCGGGCCGCAGTTTCAATTGAAACTGCGGCCCGGCCCGTGGTCGATCACTTGGGTTCGAGGACCTCGCGGCCGCCGAGGAACGGGCGCAGCGCCTCGGGCACTCGCACCGAACCGTCCGGCTGCTGGTGGTTCTCCAGGATCGCGACGATCCAGCGGGTCGTCGCCAGCGTGCCGTTGAGGGTGGCGGCGATCTGCGGGCGGCCGTCCTCGTCGCGGTAGCGGGTGTTCAGCCGCCGCGCCTGGAACGTGGTGCAGTTCGACGTCGAGGTCAGCTCGCGGTACGTCTGCTGGCTCGGCACCCACGCCTCGCAGTCGAACTTGCGGGCCGCGCTGGCACCGAGATCCCCCGCCGCCGTGTCGATCACCCGGTAGGGCACCTCGATCTTGGCGAGCATCTCCTCTTCCCACGCCAGCAGCCGCTCGTGCTCGTCGCGGGCCTCGTCCTCCCGGCAGTAGACGAACATCTCCAGCTTGTTGAACTGGTGCACGCGGATGATGCCGCGGGTGTCCCGGCCGTAGGACCCGGCCTCCCGGCGGAAGCACGTCGACCAGCCCGCGTAGCGCAGCGGCCCGGCGGAGAAGTCCACGATCTCGCCCGAGTGGTAGCCGGCCAGCGGGACCTCGGAGGTGCCGACCAGGTAGAGGTCGTCCTCCTCCAGCCGGTACACCTCGGTGGAGTGCGCGCCGAGGAACCCGGTGCCCTCCATGATCTCCGGGCGCACCAGCACCGGCGGCACGACCAGCGTGAAACCGGCGGCGGCGGCCTGCGCGGCGGCCATGTTCAGCAGCGCCAGCTCCAGCTGCGCGCCGATGCCGGTCAGGAAGTAGAACCGGGCGCCCGCGACCTTCGCGCCGCGCTCCATGTCGAAGGCGCCGATCGCGGTGCCCAGCTCGACGTGGTCCTTGATCTCGAAGTCGAACTCCCGCGGCACGCCGACGTGCTTGAGCACGGCGTAGTCTTCCTCGCCGCCCGGCGGCACGTCGGGCTCGACGATGTTGGAGACGGCCTTCTGGGCACGCAGCAGCTCCTCGTCGCCGGCCGACTGCTCCGCCTCGGCCTCCTTGACCTGGGCGGCGAGCTCCTTGGCGCGGGCCAGCAGGGCGTCGCGCTCCTCGCCCTTGGCCTTGCCGACCTGCTTGCCGAGCTGCTTCTGCTCCGCGCGCAGGTTGTCCGCCCGGGACACCGCGGACCTGCGACGCTCGTCGGCGGACAGCAGCGCATCCACCAGGGACGCGTCCTCTCCTCGCGCGCGCTGCGAAGCGCGCACCGCTTCCGGATCATCGCGTAGCGTCTTCAGGTCGATCACAGCTGGTCAGCGTAGTCCGCACCGTCGACCTACCGACCCGCAGGGTGCGCTCAACGCCGTCGCCTGCGCGCACGGGCGCGAGCCACCCGATTTCAGGCGAAACCGGGAAGCCGATCCTGCGGGTCGCGGGGTAGGTGTCAGGCGGTGCCGGGGATGCGGTGCGGGACGAACGCCGCGCCGTCGTCGGTGATCAGGCCCGCCGTCTCGCGGATGCCCAGGCCGGCCGAGGAGTCGCCGACCACCCAGGCGCCGAGCGCGGGGCGCATCCCGTCGAACTCCGGCAGCGGGTCGAACGCCTGGTAGACGTAGCCCTCGTCGCCGTACACGCCGCTCGTCTCGGTCTCCCAGCCCGGCGCGACGACCTGGATGTTGTTGCCCTCGCGGCCCAGGCGGGGCTTGCGCACGTACTCCGTCAGCAGCCCGGGCTGGTCCAGGAACGTCGGCAGCAGGTTCGGGTGCCCCGGGTGCATCTCCCACAGGATCGCGAGCAGCGCCTTGTTGGACAGCAGCATCTTCCACAGCGGTTCGACCCACTGCGTGGCCGGCAGCGTCTTGACGGCGTGCTTGCCGAAGTCGTCGTCGACCATCCACTCCCAGGGGTAGATCTTGACGACGGAGTTCATCGGCGCTTCTTCGAGGTCGACGAAGCGCTCCAGCAGGCTGTCCCAGCCGATCTCCTCGATGGGCAGGCCGACGGTGTCCAGCCCGGCCTCCGCGGCGGTCTCCTGCAGGTAGGCCGCGGTGATGTTGTCCTCACCGGTGACGTCGGCGGACGACCAGGTGAAGTGCGCCTCGTTGGTGGCCAGCTGATCCTTGATCTCGCCCCAGCGCTCGACGAGCTTCTCGTGGATGGAGTTCCACTGGTCGTCGCCCTCGTGGCACTCGGTCAGCCAGTGCCACTGCACGACCGCCGCCTCCAGCAGCGACGTCGGGGTGTCGGCGTTGTACTCCAGCAGCTTCGCCGGGCCGGTGCCGTCGTAGCGCAGGTCGAACCGGCCGTACAGGTGCGGGTCGTGGCGCTTCCAGGACTCGGCGATGTGCGGCCAGACCCACTCCGGGATGCCGAAGTCCTTGTAGCGCTCGGTGGTGACGACGTGGTCGACGGCGTCCAGGCACATCGAGTGCAGCAGCTCGACGTCCGCCTCCAGCGAGAGCACCTCGTCGAGGCTGAACTCGTAGTGCACGCCCTCGTCCCAGTAGGGCCGGGCCGAGCCGTCGGCCGCGCGCGCGGGCGTGCCGAAGACCAGCCCGAGCTCCTCGACCTTGGCCTGCCAGTCCGGTCGTCGTGCCGTGGTCCTGCGCCGCACTCGTCAGCTCCCGCTACTGCCGCTCTTGTTGTTGATGCCGAACCCACCGCGCTGGATGGTCTTGCCGCTGCTGTCCTTGATCGTCGAGCCGGACGGCTTGGTGAACGACGACCCGGACGCGGGCGAGCCGATCGGCGGCGCCGACACGCCGGCGGGTGTGTAGGCGTACCGGTAGGAGTTGTAGCCGCCGATCCCACCGCCGGGCAGGAAGATCGGCATGAAGAACATGCCGCCGCTGTGATAGCCCTGGTGGGAGTTCACGTAGTTCTCGTCGCAGAACTGGTCCTGGTCGCGGACTCCGGGCTGGCCCGACTGGTCCGTGGCGCAGTACTCCTGGGAGGCGTTGGCTTCGTTGCTGATCTCCGACGCGGAGTACATCGCGGCCACCAGCGCCACGACGCCGACCGTCGCGCCGCCGCCGATCATGATGCGGCGCCGCCTCTTCGTCTTCGCCTCCGCTGCCGCTAGCTCGGCGCGGTGCTGCTCCTCGCGGCGCTTCTCCGCGGCGATGCGGGCGCGCTGCTCCGCCAACGTCGGCTCGCGCGGCGTCGTGCTCTCGTCCTGGTACCGGATCCGGCCGCGCCCCGCCGACTCGGGCGACACCGGTTGCTCCGGTTGCTCCGGGTTGCCCGGCGGGTTCCCCCCGCCCCACTGCTGCCGGTCGTCGTCTGCCACTGGCTTGCCATCTTCCGTCATAGCCCCACTCCCGAACGCAACATTACCTACCGTGGCGACGTGTCCGGCAACGAATCGGTTCCGAACATCTGCGATGGCGCCGCGCACGCCGCCACGCGGCGAGGCATCATGTGATCGATGGCAGCGCCCGATTCCCCTCCCAGACCAGGCCGGAACAAGCCCAACACCCGGCTCGTGATGATCTCGGCTGCCATCGGCGCCCTCCTGATCCTGGTGGTCAGCGCGGCGCTGAACTGGCCGACCGGCGGCGGACCCGGCGTCGGCGGGTCCGGCAGGATCGGCTCGGCACCGGCGCCGGAGGTGGTCTTCGAGGCCGCCGCGGGCGACTGCCTGAACTGGACCGAGCCCGACGCCGCCGACATCCGCAAGGTCACCTGTAACGAGCCCCACCTCTTCCAGGTCACCGGCAGCGCGGAGCTGGGCCAGGAGTTCGGCCCCGCCGCCCCGTTCCCGGGCACCGAGCAGTGGCAGCAGCTCAAGCAGCAGCACTGCACCGAGGTGTCGAAGCAGTTCCTGTCGAACCGGTTCGACCCGCACGGCAGGTTCAACGTGGGCGCGTTCACCCCGAGCGAGGAGGGCTGGGGCAACGCCGACCGGACGCTGCACTGCGGCATCCAGCAGCCCGGGCCGTCCGGCAAGCTCTACCCGATCACCGGCAGCGCGGCGAACACGGACCAGTCCA
Organism: Saccharopolyspora sp. NPDC050642; assembly: GCF_040654735.1. Classification (NCBI taxonomy): domain Bacteria; kingdom Bacillati; phylum Actinomycetota; class Actinomycetes; order Pseudonocardiales; family Pseudonocardiaceae; genus Saccharopolyspora; species Saccharopolyspora sp. NPDC050642. The sequence goes on from NZ_JBFAIN010000002.1 coordinate 416,432, forward strand.
ACGTCTACCCGGTCGGCCGCTGCCTGGGCATCAACGGCACCGCCGTGTGGGACCCGGTGGACTGCGCCCGGCCGCACGCGGTGGAGATCACCGGCCTGGTCGACCTGGGCGCGCAGTTCCCCGGCGGCTACCCGGAGGAGAAGCCGCAGGACGACTTCCTGGCGACCAGGTGCGAGGAGCTGACCGGCCAGTACGCGGGCGGCCCGACCGTCGCCAAGGACAAGGGCCTGATCGTCTACTGGGACACGCTGGCGCCGGAGAGCTGGGACGCCGGATCGCGGCAGGTCAACTGCAAGGTCAGCGCGCAGCTGCCGGACGGCAGCGGGCTCGCGCCGGTGACCGGCGGCGTCAAGGGGCAGGTGCAGGTCGGCAGGGAACCGGCGCCGAAGGACACCGCGCCGATCGAGCCGGGCGTGCCCGCGACCGAGCCCCGCTGACGCCCGGGTGCGGTAGAACGGGGTCATGCCGGTGGAGATGACCCGCGTTCGGTTCGAGGAGCTCGTGGGCGACGCCCTCGACCTGCTGCCCGCGGAGTTCGCGGCGGCGATGAACAACGTCGTGGTGCTGGTGGAGGACGCCAACCCCGAGGACCCGTCGCTGCTCGGGCTGTACGAGGGCATCGCGCTGACGGAGCGGGACAGCACCTACAGCGGCGTGCTGCCGGACCGGATCACGATCTACCGCGAACCCCTGCTGGACATGTGCGCGGACGAGGAAGAAGTGGTCGACGAGGTGGCCGTGACAGTGGTGCACGAGATCGCGCACCACTTCGGCATCGACGACGAGAAGCTCCACGCCCTCGGCTGGGGCTGAGCCCACCACCGATGGTGTCCAGTTTCAATTGAAACTGGACACCCGAGACCCCGGAAACCGCAGTTTCGATTGAAACTGGTTCATCAAGTCCTCCAGGGTTCCGACCTGCAGTTTCAATTGAAACTGGGGTCAGGGCGTGTCGAGGCCGTCCCAGGAGAGGCAGCGCCAGCCCGTCCGGGCGTCGGGGTCGGCTTCGAGGACGATCACGCCCGTGTTCGGCAGGTATCTCGCGTTGGCATGGGCGCCGTCGACGTTCGCCGCCAGGGCGCACGCCGCGAGCCGCAGCATCGCGCCGTGGCTGACCAGCGCCACCGCGCCGTCGCCCGCTCCGTTGATGGCGTTGCGAGCCCCCTCAACGAACCGGGTCACCGCCTCGCGGCCGGTTTCCCCGCCGGGCATCGGCACGTCGAGCCGCCCGGCGTGCCAGCTCTCGTAGACGTCGTCGAAGATCTGCAGCGCCTCCTGGTCGCCGCGGCCTTCCAGCTCGCCGACGTAGACCTCGTGCGTTCCGTCGACGACCTCGAGCGGCAGCCGGTGCCGCTGCGCCAGCGGCTGCGCCGTCTGCTGCGCGCGCACCGCGCGGCTCGCGTGCACCGAGATGATCTTCTCATCGGCCAGCCGCTCGGCGAGCCGGGCCGCCTGCTGCTGGCCGAGCTCGGTCAGGCCGGGGCCCGGCGGCAGCGTGTCGAGCAGGTGCGCCACGTTGGCCGGGGTTTGCCCGTGGCGGGCGAGGATCAGGCGCAATCCGGTCGGCGCTTCCAGCAGCAACTCGGTCATGCCAACCGCCCCGCCCGGACGTCGTCGAGCCACTTCGCCGCGACTTCGAACGCCTGCTCCGAGGCCGACGGGCGGACGCCGGCCGGCGAGCGGTCCGCCTTCGGGTAGGAACCGAGGAACCAGACGGTGCTGCAGCGGCGGTGCAGCGCGGTCAGCGCGTCGCCGATCCGGGCGTCCGCGACGTGCCCGTCGAAGTCGAGGAAGAACCGGTACTCGCCGAACCGCTCGCGCAGCGGCCGGGACTCGATGCGGCTGAGGTTGATGCCGCGCAGCGACAGCTCGGCCAGCATGTCGGCCAGCGTGCCGACCTCGTCGCTGATCACCGCGCACACCGACGTGCGGTCCGCGCCGGTGGGCTCCGGCAGGGCGCCGGGGCGGCGGACCAGCAGGAAGCGGGTGACCGCGTCGCGCACGTCGGCGACGCCGCCGGCGAGCCGCACCAGCGACGGGTAGTGCTCGATGGCCACCGGCGCGGAGATCGCCGCGTCGAACTCGCCGGCCGCCGCCGCGGCCGCCCCGGCGGCGGTGGAGCTGGCGGCGTGGACGCTGGCGCCCGGCAGGTTCTCGGCCAGCCACCCGCGGACCTGCGCGAGCGCGTGCGGGTGGCTCGCGACGGTGGCGATCTCGGACAGCGCGATGCCGGGCCGGGCCAGCAGGTCGAACTGCACCGGCAGCACGGCCTCCTGCACCGCGACCAGCGGATCGTCGGTGGTCAGCGCGTCCAGCGTGGCCGGCACCGAGCCTTCGACGGAGTTCTCCACCGGCACCCCGGCGGCAAGCACGTCGCCGGCGCGCACCGCGGCCAGCGCCAGCGGCACGGTCTCGAAGGGCACGAGTTCAGCGTCGAAACCACCGGTCAACTGCCGGGTGGCCTGTTCGGTGAAGGTGCCCGGCGGGCCGAGATACGCGATTTGTGGCACCCGCCCAGACTAAGAGGAGACGTCCCCGGCACGCGGGCAGGTTCCGATGGCGCAACCGAGACACCCGGAAGCCGTACCCGACGATCGTCCGGATGCGCGGCCGGATTGCGTCGGCCTTCCGAGTCCTGCGGCACCCGAGGGACCGGCGGCCGGAATCGGCGCCAGGTGTGACCTACCCGATGCCACCGCGCCGCGCATTCCTGCGATGCTGTGGGGCGTGACCGCAGATTCGGGGCGCTCAGCGGATGGAGCGAAGCCGGAGCTGCAGCTCGTCCTCTGCGCGCTGGACGAGCCGCTGGCCGCCGCCTGGCACGACATCGCCGACAGCCGAGCCGGCCTCTCCGTTCACCAGGGATCGGTCCTCGACCTGCAGGTCGACGCGGTGGTGAGCCCCGCGAACTCCTACGGCTGGATGCGCGGCGGCATCGACGCGGTGTACGCCCGCACCTTCCCCGAGGTGGAGGAGCAGGTCCGCAGCGCGGTGCTGGCTTACCACGGCGGCGAGCTGCCGGTCGGCGAGGCGTTGCTGGTGCCCACCGGCGCCCCGAACCCGATCTGGCTGATCAGCGCTCCCACCATGCGGGAACCCGGCGAGCGGCTGCCCGCCGACACGGTGCACCCGTACCTCGCGGCGCGGGCCGTGCTGCGGCTCTGGGCGAGCGCGGTCCTGGAGAACGGCACGCCGGTCCGGCACGTGGCCCGGTCCGTCGCGATGCCCGGCCTGGGCACCGGCGTCGGCGGGGTGTCGCCGGAGCTGTGCGCGCGGCAGGTCGCCGCGGCGTGGGACGAGGTCTTCGCCCGCGTCGAACAGCTCTGACGAGCCGCTCCCGCGAGGTTCGCCCGGCGGTGCGGACGATCAGGCGGACCCGGATCCGAGTGAGTACCGTCGGGCGCACCGGCCGACCACCCAGGAGGTCCCAGATGCTCATTCGCCGTTTGGCCCGGCCGATGCTCGCCGCGATCTTCATCTACGGCGGGATCGGGGCGTTGCGCGATGCGCCGAGCCACGCGAAGGCCGCCGCGCCGCTGTTGGAGAAGACGACGGCACCGCTCAAGGACTCGCTTCCCGAGCACTTCCCGACCGATCCGGAAACGCTGGTGCGCATCGACGGGGCGGTGAAGATCGGCGCCGGGACCCTGCTGGCGATCGGCAGGTTCCCCCGGCTGGCCGCGCTGCTGCTCGCCGGGAGCGTCGTGCCCACGACGCTGGCCGCGCACGCGTTCTGGGAGATCGACGACCCGCAGGAACGCGCCAACCAGCAGATCCACTTCCTCAAGAACGTCGGGCTGCTCGGCGGGCTGCTGATCACCGCGGTCGACACCGGCGGCAAGCCGTCCGTCGGCTACCGGGCGAAGCGCCGCGCGCGCAAGGTCTCCGCGCACACCCACCAGACCGTCGGCGCGATCAAGGGTGCGAAGAAGGTCAAGAAGTAGCCGCGAATTCCCGGTTTGTCAGGCAACCCTCAGCTCACCACCCGCCGAGCACGTACGTAGCGTGGGGTGCGTGCCAGTGAGGGTCCTGCTAGTCGATGATCATGAGGTGGTCCGGCGCGGGCTCCGCGACCTGCTGGACACCGAGGACGACGTCGAGATCGTGGCGGAGGCCGGCGGCGTCGGCGAAGCCCTGGTGCGAGCGCAGGCGACCGGGCCCGACGTCGCGGTCATCGACATGCGGCTGCCCGACGGCGACGGCCTGGAGCTGTGCCGCAAGCTGCGCGCCCTGCCCGAGCCGCCGTACTGCCTCGTGCTCACCGCCTTCGACGACGAGAGCGCGCTGGTCGGCGCGATCAACGCCGGGGCGTCCGGCTACCTGCTGAAGCAGGTGCGCGGGCAGGACCTGGTCAACGCGGTGCGCGAGGTCGCGGCCGGGCGGTCGCTGCTGGACCCGGTCACCACCGGCCGGGTGCTGGACAGGCTGCGCAAGTCCACCAGTCCCGAACCGGACGAGCTCGCGGCGCTGACCGAGCGGGAGCGCAAGGTGCTGGAGCTGATCGGCGAGGGGCTGACGAACCGGCAGATCGCCGAGCGGCTGTTCCTGGCGGAGAAGACGGTGAAGAACTACGTGACCTCGGTGTTGGCGAAGCTCGGCATGGAGCGCCGCACCCAGGCCGCGGCCTGGGTCGCCCGCCGCCAGGGCCAGAGCTGACCGCGGAACGCGAGCACGCGCGGCTGTGGGCCGCGCCCGGCGGTTCGCAGGTGGAGCTGCTGGCCGCCCGCTTCGAGCGCTTCGCCTTCGACCGGCACAGCCACGAGCAACTCGCCGTCGGCGTCATCGAGCAGGGCGCGGAGGGGCTGCACATGGCGGGCGGCAAGGTGGTGATCCCGGCCGGGCAGTTGGTCGTCTTGAACCCGGGTCAGGTGCACACCGGCTTCGCCGCCGACGAATCCGGCTGGCGGTACCGGATGTTCTACTTCGACACCGCGATGGTCGCCGAACTGGCCCGCGAGCACCTCGGCACCGGTGACGTCTGGTTCCCCGACACCGCCGTGCGGGACGCCGCGCTGTTCGACCGGCTGCGCCGCGCTCACCGGGAGCAGGAGCACGCCGGCGACCCGCTGACCTCGGAGTCCCTGCTGCTCGGCGGCCTGGGTGCGGTGCTGCACCGGCACGCCCGCACCGGGCGGGCGGCCTCCCCCGCGTCCGCCGGGCGCCGCGGCCCGGCGCTTGCCCGGCAGCTGCTGCACGACAGGTGGACCGAGCCCGTCACCGTGGCGGAGCTCAGCGCCGCCGCCGGCATGCCGCGGGCCTCGCTCATCACCGCCTTCCGCCGGGAGTACGGACTGCCGCCGCACGCCTACCTGCTGCGGCTGCGCGCCAACCGCGCCCGCCGGCTGCTGCTGGCCGGGCAGCGACCTGCGGAGGTCGCCGCCACCACCGGCTTCGCCGATCAGGCCCACCTGACCCGCATCTGCAAGCGGTACTTCGGGGTCACGCCCGGCGCGATCCGCCCCTGAACTTTCGTTCAAGACCGCCGCCGGTCGCGCCGCGAGGCTAGGGCCGAGCCGGTGCGGAGCGAAAGGCGGAACGATGGTGTGGGCGATGGCGGTGTCCCCGCTCGTCATGGTGCTGGGAATGATCACGGTGCTGCGCCGGCCGGCGCACTGGGCGGCGGTCGCGGGCGCCGTGCTGGCCGCGCTGCTGACCTGGTGGCTGCCGGACTTCGCGCTGCCGGACGACGCGCTGACCGACGGGGTCGGCGGGGCCGGCCTGCTGGTGCTCAACGCCGCCGCGGTCATGCTGCCCGGCGTCTACCTCAGCCAGGTGCTCACCCGCCGGGGCGTGCACCGATCGCTGCAGGAATGGGTGCGCGGGCTGCCGCTGCCCGGCCCGGCGAAGATCGCCCTCGTGGTGGCGGGCATCGCCCCCACGGTGGAGGCGCTCACCGGATTCGGGGTGTCCCTGCTGGTCACCGTGCCGGTACTGCTCGCCCTCGCGCCGCCCGAGACCGCGCTGCGGCAGGCAATGCTCGGCATGAACATCATGCCGTGGGGCACTCTCGGGCTCGCGACCGTCATCGGCGCCGCGCTCGCAGGCACGGACGTGGCAGTCCTGGGCATCGCCACCGCGGTCACCAGCTGCCTGGTCTTCCCGCTGGTCACCGCGTGGGCGGCGCTGCTGGCCCGCCCGCAGCGCCGGCTCCGCGCCGCCATCGCGGCGGTGCTCGCGGGCGGGTCGCTCTCGCTCGGTTTGCTGGGGCTCGATCTGGCGGGCGTGGTCCAGCCGGCGGGCGTGCTGGCCGGGCTGCTGACCACGGCGATCGGGCTGGTGGTGTGTGCGGTTCGCCGCACCGAGCCGGGCGGTCGGCTGCTGCCGCCGCGGGCGGTCCTGCAGGCCTACGGCCTCGTCCTCGGCGGCATCGCCCTCACCCGCGCGGCGACGGCGGCCGGAGTTCCTCCCCTGGAGCTGCACGCGGGCAACGCGAGCTTCGCGCTGCTGTCCTCGCCGTGCCTCCCGCTGCTGGCCGCCGCCCTGCTGCTGGACCGCGGCCGCCCGCACGCCCCGGATGCTCGCGCCGCGCTGGCTCGCGTCGGACGTCCGCTGCTGGCCCTGACCGGTTTCGTCGTGCTCGGCCGGCTGATGGCGGACAGCGGCATGATCGAGCAGCTGGGCGCGGCGGTCGCCACGGCGCCACCGCTGGTCATCGCGCTGGCCGCGCCCGCGCTCGGCATGCTCAGCGGCTTCCTCACCGGCTCCAACGTCGGCGGCAACGCGCTGATGATGCCGCTGCAGGGGCAGCTCGCCCCGAGCGGCCTGGACGTGTGGTTCGCGGCCCTGCAGAACAGCGCGGCGGGCCACGCCGTCTTCACCTCGTTGCCGATGATCATGCTGGTCCTGGCCGTGGCGGGCGACCGCGCGAAGGGCGCGGGCGTCGCGGAGCACGCCCTGCTGCGCTTCGGCCTGCGGGTGGCGGTCGCGGTGTACGCGGCCTTGGCGGTGACGGCGGTGGCCCTGGTTGTGTGACTGCTGCTCCCCTGACGGACCCCAGAAGCGGAGGTGCGCGATGACCGATCGCGTCGGGATCATCGGCGTCGGCGAGATCGCCCGCGCCATCGTGGAAGGCCTGTGCGCGGGCGTGGACGACCCACCGGAGATCTTCCTCTCCCCCAGGGGCGCGGACGCAGCCGCCGAGCTGGCCCAGCGCTTTTCGCGCGTTCGGGTGTGCGCCGGCAACCAGGACGTGGTCGACCGCGCCGCGGTGGTGATCGTCGCGGTCCGCCCCGCCGACCGCGACGAGGCCCTCGGCGGGCTGGCGGTCGCCGCGGACAAGGTCGTGGTCAGCGCCATGGCCGGCGTGGACGTCGACGAGGTGCGCCGAATCCTCGGCACCGAAGCGCCGGTCGTGCGCTCGATCCCGCTGCCCGCCGCGCGCGAGCGGAAGTCGGTCACCGTCATCTACCCGTCCCACCCGGCCGCGACGGCGCTCTTCGACCGGCTCGGCGGGGCGCTCCCGGCGACGGACGAAGATTCGTTCAACGTCTTCTCCGCGATGACGGCGACCATCACCTCGCACTACCGGTACCTGGTCACGATCGCGGAATGGGCTGCCCGGCAGGGGATTCCGGCGGATGACGCGGACCGGTACGTCCGCGGCCTGTTCCAGGCCGCTGGCCGGGCGCTGGGCGACGAGTCGCGGCCGCTGCCCCGGATCGCGGCCGATCACGAGACGCCGAACGGGACCAACCAGCGAATCCGCACCACCTGGTTCGACGCGGCGAACGTCGGCGCGCTGAACGCGGCGCTCGACGCGCTCCTCGCCGGTTTCAAGTCACCGCGGAGCTGACGCCTCAGGTGGCCGCCGTCAGCGGTACCTCCCAGGTGACCGTGGTGCCGCTGTCCGGCGAAGACGTGATCACGCAGCGGCCGCCTGCCGCGACCGCGCGCTCTTCGAGGTTGCGCAGGCCGCGCTTGCTCACGTCGCGAGGAATTCCGCAGCCGTCGTCCACCACCTGCAGCAACAGCCCCGATTCCGAGCGCCGCACCCGCACCAGCACGGTTTTCGCGCCGGCGTGCCGGACCACGTTGGACAGCGCTTCGCGGAGCGCGGCCCGGGCGTGGTCGGCCACCGGCACCGGCACGTCGCTGAGGTCGCCTTCGATCTCCAACCGCGGCGGCCGGCCCAGCAGTTCCCCGGCGATCTGCACCTCGGAACGCATCGAATCGTCGAGCGCGGGCGCGTGCGCCGGGCCCTCCGGGTCCGCCGAGCGCAGCGTGCGGGCGGTGGCGCGGACCTCGGCGATCGCCTGGTCGATCTGCTCCATCGTCTCGGACAGGCGGGCGGCGTCGGCGGTGTCGAGGCGGCCGGACAGCCGCCGCTCCAGGACCTCCAGCTGCACGCCGGTGGCGTAGAGCCGCTGGACGATCACGTCGTGCAGGTCGCGCGCGATGCGCTCCCGCTCCTGGTAGACGGCGATGCGCTGGCGCGCCGTGGAGCCCTCCGCGAGCACCAGCGCGAGCCCGGCCTGCGCCGCGAACGAGGTCAGCACGTCCACCGCGACCCGGGTGAAGGTGCTGGCGCCGCGCCGCCGGTACACGGCGAGCGCGCCGAGCCGCCGCTCGCGGGTGCCGAACGGCGCGACCGCGAACGGGCCGTAAACCCGCAGCGCAGCGGGGACGTATGGGGCGGTGAGCGGGTCGTCGATCAGGTCGTCGACGACGACCGGCACGCCGCTGCGGGCGACCCGCGCCGCGGCCGAACGCGACGAGAGGACCGTGCCGACCGGGTCGCCGAGCGGGCCGGTCGCGGTGGGCGCGCCGTAGGCGGCCTCGACGGTCAGGCGGCCGTCGTCGGCTCGCACGGTGACGACGCCGAGGTCGGCCTCCGCGAGTTCGGCGGCGCGGCGGACGACCAGCGGGAGGACGGCCTCCGGATCTTCGGCGGACAGCGCCAGCCGGGTGATCTCGGTGGACGCCGCCAGCATGCGCTTGGCGAGGGTGGAATCCATGTCATGCACGAGGCTATAGCTCCCGCGAGCGCGAAGGCGGGTCCGGACGACGCAGGTCACAGCCCATCCGCGGCCCATGCCCGGCCGTCGCGGCGGTCCCGCAGGCCCGGGGCCGTGAGCGCCCCGGCTTGGTGCAGAGGCTGTTCGGGACGTTGCTCTGCGCGCCGATTTCGCGCGAAAACGGCGCCCTCCACGCCTGCCGGATGACGGTTTCGCGCGAAAACGGCGTCCCGCGCCGCGCGGCCGGCCTCCGGCTTCGACACGTCGAAGACGAAGGTCCGCCGCTACCGAGTCCCCGCACCATCGCAGCCAGAACAGCCCCTGCAACGCCCAACGCGCTCACGGCTCCGAAGCTCGCGGCGGTCACGGGAGGGCGCCTTCTCGCTGGGCCTCGCGGACGACCGCGATCTCGCCGGCCTCGACGCGCAGGACGATGTCCGCGTGTTCGGTCTCCGACCAGCGGTGCGTCACGTGGATGACGGTGCGGTCGCGCAACGCGTGGCGCAGGCGGGCGAGCAGCGCCTCCGCGGTCGGCACGTCCAGGTGCGCGGTCGGCTCGTCGAGCAGCACCAGCTCCGCGTCCGCGGCCAGCAGGGCCCGGGCCAGCGCGAGGCGCTGCGCCTCGCCGCCCGACATCGCCGTGCCGCCGCTGCCGACCATCGCGTCCAGCCGCTCCTCCCAGCCCGGCAGCCCCGCCACCCGGAGCGCCTCGCCGAGCTCGCGGTCGTCCGCCTCCGGCGCGGCGAGCCGCAGGTTCTCCCGGACCGTCGTCGACACCAGCTGCGGCTCCTGCGGGCACCACGCGACCTTCCGCGGCACCTGCACGTCGCCCCGCTCGGCCTCCAGGAATCCCAGCAGCAGCGCCAAGATCGTCGACTTCCCGCCGCCGGACGGCCCGACCACCGCGACGTGCGCCCCGGCGGGCACCCGCAAGTCCGCGCCCCGCAAGGCGATTCCGCCCGAACCCGGCCACCGGACATCGACGCCGGTCAGCTCGACACCGGACCGTGCCGCCGGATCAGCGGCGCGGCGTCCCGAATCGGCAGGGACATCACCACCGCGCGCCACCGGATCAGCGGAAAGGGATCCACCGTCCGAGCCGACCGCCAGCAGCGGCGCCAGACGCGCTTGCGCTGCGCGCAACGACTTCCACTGCTGCGCAGCGGGCGGCAGCAACGCGACGGCTTCCGCCGCGGCGAGCGGCACCAGTCCGAGCAGCGGAGCCAGCTCCGGTGCCAACCGGCCTTCGGCCACCGCCGCCGCCCCGAACCACGCTCCGCCGAGCACCGCGATCCCGACGAGGAGCGTGTTCACGGCCGTGGCGGCGCCCGCGCCGAAGGCCGCTCGGCGGGCACGGGCAGCGAGGCGCTCGTCGGCGGCGGCCAGTTCGGCTCGACGCTCCTCGTGCGCGCCGAAGGCGAGCAGTTCCGCCGAGCCGTCGAGCAGCGCGAGGACACGAGCCGCGACGTGGCGGCGCCCTTCCGCCACGGCAGCGGTCGCGCGGCGCTCCGCGGCGAGCGCAGCGAGCGGACTCGCGACGAAAGCGACGAGCAGCGCAGCTGCGAGCACCGCGCCCGCTTCGGGGAGCACCAGCGTTTGGAGCACCACCGCAGCGACCACGACGACCGCCGCGACCAGCGGCGGGAGGATCACGCGCGGCTCCAGGTCGCGAACGGAGTCGACATCGTCGACGAGGCGCGCGACGCCCTCGCCGCGGCGGAGCCCGGCGGTGCGCACCGGCCCGAGTCGCACGAGGGCATCCCACAGCTGCCGCCGGAGGCGGCCGGAGAGCCGGAAGGCGGCGTCATGCGTGACGAGCCGCTCCGCGTAGCGGAGCACCGCGCGCGACAGCGCGAAGGTGCGCACGCCCACGACCGCGACGGAGAGCGTGAGGATCGGCGGCTGCTGCGAAGCGCGGGCGATCAGCCAGGCCGACGTCGCGGTCAGCGCGAGGCCGGAGAGCAGCGAGAGCGCGCCGAGGCCGACGCCGAGGAGCGTTCGCGGCGTGATCAGGTCGCGGATGCGACCGGTCGCCGCAGGCAGGTCGGGCGGGGCGGCCGGAAGGGCCGCGGTGGCCGCTTCGGGTTCGGCTTCGGCCGCCTCCGGGCGGTGGCTGGCGAGCACGACCGTCGCGCCCGCTTCGGCGGCGCGGCGGACCGCCTCGTTGACCTGGTGGGCCGTTGCGGCGTCCAGGTGCGCGGTCGGCTCGTCGAGCAGCAGGATCTTCGCGTCGCCGCGCAGCCTCAGCAGGGCGCGGGCCACCGCGACCCGTTGACGCTCCCCTGTGGACAGTTCGTCGATGCGGCGGTCGCGGAGATGGGCGGCGGCCGCGTCGGCGAGCGCTTCGTCGACGTGCGCCGTCAGGTCGGGTTGGTCGGCGGTGGCGACGGTGAGCTCGTCTGCGACGGTGCCGCCGGTGAACGTCGGGCGCTGCGGCACCCACGCGATGCGGCGGCGCCACTCGGCCGGGCCCAGCTCGGCGATGTCCACGTCGTCGCAGGTGATCGTGCCGCTTTCCGGGGCGGCGAAGCCGAGCAGCACCGACATCGTCGTCGACTTGCCGCTGCCGCTCGGCCCGATCCCGTCGAAGCCCTCCAGCCGCACGATCTCGCCGGGCCGCGCCACGAAGCTCAGGCCGTCCGGCGCGAACCCGTCCCGCCGACGCACCCGCAAACCGGCCACCCGAACCGTCCCGCCCGAGCCCCCGGGTTCGCCGGTTCCCCGCACCGCAAGACCGTCCCGCCCGGGTTCGGGGTGACCGTCCCGCACGATCTCGTCGACCCGGCGGACGGCTTCGACGCCGTCTTCGCTCGCGTGGTGCGCCGCTCCCGCCGCGCGCAGCGGCAGATAGCACTCCGGCGCGAGGATCAGCACCAGCAGGCCCGTCGCCAGGTCGAGGTCGCCGGAGACCAGCCGCAGGCCGATGCCGACCGCCACCATCGCCACCGACAGCGACGACAGCAGCTCCAGGACCAGCGCGGAGAGGAAGGCGATGCGCAGCGTCGCGATCGTGGTGCGGCGGTGCGAGTCGCTGACGCGGCGGACGACCTCGCCCTGCGCTCGCGCCCGCCCGAACGCCGTCAGCACCGGCAGCGCCCGGATCAGCTCCAGCAGTTGCCCGGACAGGCGCTGCACCGCGTCGGCGGCGCGCGAGGTGCGCTGCTCGGTGTACTTGCCGACGAGCCACGCGAACAGCGGGATCAGCGGCACGGTGATCACGATGACCAGCGCGGAGACCCAGTCGGAGAACAGGATCCAGGCCCCCACCAGCGGCGGCACCACCGCGGCGGTCACCAGCGCGGGCAGGTACTTGGTGAAGTACGCGTCGAGCGCGTCGAGGCCCTTGGTGGCGAGCGCGGTCAGCTCGGCCGGGCCGCGCCGGTGGATCCACTCCGGGCCCCGCCGCAGCGCGGAATCCAGCAGCAGGCCGCGCAGCTCCTCCTTCGCGCCCGCCGCCGCCCGGGCGGACACCGACTCGGTCGCCCAGCCCAGCGCGGCCCGCGCCACCACCGCGCCGGCGAGCACCACCAGGTGGTCGCCGATCTCCTCCGGCGAGGCAGCGCTGGTCACCACGGCCGCGAGCGCGCTGCCCAACGCCCAGGCCTGCACGATCAGCGCGGCCGCGTTGCCGACGGAGAGCAGCCCGGCCACGACGAGCGCGCGCCGGGCCGACCCCGAAAGCCGGGGCAGAGCTCCGAGCGGACCCATCACGAACTCCCTACTGTTTCCAGGCTCGTCTTGCGTAGCGGTGCGGGTAGCGGCCCCCCTGCGGGAATTACGGCCGCCTTCTCGCTGTGGGATCCCCGACTTACGTATGACCAATACGCGGCATCGGGGCTGTCCTCGCGAGAAGACGTCTGAGAACCCGCGGCGGTGCAAGTTGCTCAGGTGGGCTAAGCGGCTGCGCCGCTTCAACGACAAAGATCAAACCTGGATTGTTTCAGCAGATGGCGAGCCAGCTGAAACCGTCAGGCACTGGGCACGTGCACCGGCGGGATGTGCTTGGTGCCGATGCGCTTGCGGAACACCCAGTACGTCCAGCCCTGGTAGATCAGCACCGCCGGGGTGCCGAAGGCCCCGACCCAGGTGATCACCGTCAGCGTGTACGGGCTGGACGCGGTGTCCGCGATGGACAACGACCACGCCGGGTCCAAGGTGGACGGGATCACGTTCGGCCACAGCGCGCCGAACAGGGTCACCACCACGCTGGCCAGCGCCACGCCCTGCAGCGCGAACGCCTGGCCGTCCCGCCACCGGTACAGCCGGGCCAGCCCGGCCAGCGCCGCGACCAGCGCGATCACCAGCGGCACCCAGGTCCATGCCTCGCCCTCCCGGAGCTGCGCGATGACCACCAGCGCGATCACCGGCAGCAGCAGCGGCACCCCGGCCCGCAGCGCGAACCGCCGCGCCCGCTCCCGGATCTCGCCCTCGGTCTTGAGCGACAGGAACACCGCGCCGTGCAGCAGCGAGAACGCGCACATCGCGAGCGCGCCGATCACGTTCGGCAGCGCGAAGATCGTCCACCAGCCGCCGACCCGGTCGCCGTTGGCGTCCAGCGGCAGCCCGAAGACGCTCGCGGACAGCACCAGCCCCACGATCAGCGGCGAGATCCACGAGGCGAGCACGATCACCACGTCCCAGGTGCGCCGCCAGCGGGCGGTGTCCACCTTGCCGCGGTACTCGAACGCCACGCCACGCCCGATCAGCGCCAGCAGCAGCACCAGGAGCGGCAGGTAGGCCGTGCTCAACAGGGACGCGTACCAGCCGGGGAAGGCGGCGAAGGTCGCGCCGATCGCGACGATCAACCAGACCTCGTTGCCGTCCCAGACCGGGCCGATCGTGTTGATCAGCACCCGCCGCTCCTCGTTGCGGCGGCCCAGCACCGGCAGCAGCATGCCGACGCCGAAGTCGAAGCCCTCCAGGAACAGGTAGCCCAGCCACAGCAGGGCGATCACGCAGAACCAGAAGGTGGGCAGATCCATCGCAGGTGCAGCCTCTCAGTACGCGAAGGACAGGGCTTCGTCGTCGGACTTCTCCTCGCCCTCCGGCGGTTTCGGCGGCATCACCCCGTCGAAGCCGCCGCGCACGTAGCGGACGATCAGGAAGATCTCCACGATCGCGAGCACCCCGTACAGCACGGTCAGGGCGATCACCGAGGTCAGCAACTCGCCGGGGGACACCCCCGAGGACACGGCCGACGCGGTGAACATCCACACGCCGTCGACGCCGGACGGATCGGGGTTGGGCACCACCACGAACGGCTGGCGGCCCATCTCGGTGAACACCCAGCCGGCGATGTTGCCGAGGAACGGCAGCGCGATGCTCAGCACCGCCAGCGGTGCCCACCACTTGCCCGGCGGGAACTTCCGCTTGCGGGTCAACCAGAGCACGAACACCGCACCGAGCGCGGCCAGGCCGCCGAAGCCGATCATGAACCGGAAGCCCCAGTAGGTCACCGGCAGGTTCGGCGTGTAGTCGATCGGCTGCCCGGCGAACGAGCCCAGCCGCGGGTCGTCCGGGTAGTGCGTGCCGTACTTGGCCTGGTACTCCGGGATCAGCGCCTGCACGCCCTTGACCTCGCTGGAGAAGTCGCCTTCGGCGAGGTAGGACAGGATGTAGGGCACCGTGATGCTCTTGACGTTCTCGCAGTCGGGCCGGCTGACGTCGCCGATCGCGAAGATCGAGAAGCTGGCGGGCGCCTCGCTGTGGCACAGCGCCTCCGCGGACGCCATCTTCATGGGCTGCTGCTGGAACATCAGCTTGCCCTGGATGTCACCGGAGATCGCCAGCCCGGCGAAGGCGATCACCGCGACCCACGCGCCCAGCCGCAGCGAGCCGTGCCAGGCGCGGCGGTCCTCGTCGTCCGGGTCGGACTTGCGGTGGTGGCGGGCGATCTGCCAGGCGGCGATGCCGATCAGGAACGAGCCGGCGACCGCGAAGCAGCCGAACACGGTGTGCGGGAACGCGGCGAGCAAGGTGTTGTTGGCCAGCACTTCCCAGATCGAGGTCAGCCGGGGCCGGCCGTCGACCACCTCGATGCCGACCGGGTGCTGCATCCACGAGTTGGCGGCCAGGATGAAGTACGCGGACAGCACGGTGGCCAGCGAGAACGCCCAGGCGCAGGCCAGGTGCACGCCCTTGGACAGCCGGTCCCAGCCGAAGATCCACAGGCCGAGGAAGGTCGACTCGACGAAGAACGCGAGCAGGCCCTCCATGGCCAGCGGCGCGCCGAAGACGTCGCCGACGAAGCGCGAGTAGGAGCTCCAGGCCATGCCGAACTGGAATTCCTGCACGATGCCGGTGACCACGCCCATGGCGAAGTTGATCAGCATCAACTTGCCCCAGAACTTGGTCATCTTCAGGTAGCGCCGCTTGCCGGTGCGGTACCAGGCGGTCTGCATGCCGGCGACCAGGATCGCCAGCCCGATGGTCAGCGGCACCATCAGGAAGTGGTAGACGGTAGTGATCCCGAACTGCCATCGGGCGATGTCGAGCAGATCCACGGCTCCACCCTGCCGCCCGGTACTGCGAATGCGCAGAGGCAAGGGCCCTATCTCGCCCGGTCGAGAGTCCTGTCCCGGACGGGACCTTGGTCCCGGTCACGCACAGCAGCCGAAATCACCGGATCGATTACTTGTACCAAGCGATCCGGCGACGCGAAAGACCTCTGCGTGAACACGCCGACCGAAAACCGTTCCGGCCTTCCGTGCGTCTAGAGGTGTGTGCGCGATCAAGAGCGGGAAGACGAGCGGTTGCTCAGGCGGGTCGCACGTGGCGACCGGGCCGCCTTCGACGAGCTCTACGAGCGCAACGCGGGCTGGCTGGCGGTCCGGCTGCGCCGCCGCTGCGGCGATCCCGAACTGGCCGCCGAGGTGCTGCAGGACTGCTTCCTGACGGCGTGGCGATCGGCGGGCGGATTCGACCCGTCGCGCAGCGCCGCCGGCTGGCTGTGGACCATCGCGACGAGCCGGCTGATCGACGCGCACCGCCGCCGCAACGTCCGCATCCAGCCCGTCGGCGAGCCGGTCGATTCGGCGATCACCGCGGAATCCGCGGAGGACGAGGTGCTGGCCCGGGCCTTCAGCCCCGAGCTGGCCGGCGCCCTGCACCGGCTCTCCCCCGAGCTCCGGGCGGTCCTGCAGGCCACCGTGCTCGACGGCCGGACCGTGCGGGAGACCTCCGAGCTGCTCGGAATTCCCGAGGGCACGGTCAAGACCCGCGCGCGCAAAGCCCGCCACATCCTGAAGGAGGCACTCGCATGACGCACGAGCACTTCCCCGCGTCCACCCTGCGTGCCTACGCCGCGGGGCTGCTGCCGGAGGCGGACGAGGTGGAGGACCACGCCCTCGACTGCGCCGCCTGCCGACGGCTGATCAACGACGCGGCGTCCAGCAATCCGGTGGTGTTGCATGCGCAGGCCGGCCTCGCCACGCTCCCCCCGCAGTTCCCCCGGCCGAGCCGGTGGCGCCGGCTGCGGGTGCTGCTCAACGCCGCCCCCGCCGTGCGCGGCGCCTGGCTGTTCGCCGTGCTGGCCGCGCTGGCCTGCGCCGTCGGGATGGACCTGCTCAGCATCGAAGAACCCGGCGGCTGGTGGTCGCAGCACGGCTCCGCGCTGCTGCTGATCGCGCCGATCCTGCCCGTCGCCGGCGTTGCGCTGTGCTTCGGCAGGCTGGGCGACCCGGCCTACGAGATCACCGCGGGCACCGCGCTGGGCGGGCTGCCGCTGGTCCTCTGGCGCACCCTGTCGATCCTGCTCACCACCGTGCCGGCGAGCGCGGTGATCGGCGCGATCACCGGCCGGACGTCGATCGTCGGCTGGCTGCTGCCGTGCCTGGCGCTGACCGGCCTGACCCTGGCGCTCGGTTCGCGGTTCCGGCTCGAACCGGTGGCCGCCGCGGTCGCCACCGGCTGGCTGGTGCTCGCCGGCGGCCCGCTGGTCGGCGACCAGGTGCCGGTGCTGCTCGACCGGCCGCTGCCGCTGCTGTGGTCGTCGCTGATCGTCCTGTCCGCCGCAGTGCTCTACCTCCGCCGCACGAACTTCCAGCACACCTCGAGGAGCTGAACCGTGCCCGCCATCGAGATCCAGGACCTGGCCGTGCGATTCGGCCGCCGCCGCGCGCTCGACGCGATCACCGCGGACTTCGGCACCGGCGTGCACGGCCTGCTCGGGCCCAACGGTGCCGGGAAGTCGACGCTGATCCGGGTGCTGGCCACGCTGACCGCGCCCTCCGGCGGCTCGGTCCGGCTGCTCGGCCACCCGCCGGCCGGCGCCGATCTGCGCCAGCTGCGGCGCGAAATCGGCTACCTCCCGCAGGAATTCGGCTGGTACCCGAGGTTCACCGCGCGCGAGTTCGTGGAGCACTTCGGGTGGTTGAAGGAGGTCCCGGCCGCGGAGCTGATGCCGGCCGTGGACCGGGCGCTGCGGCACGTCGGGCTCGGCGACCGCGCCGACGAGAAGCTGAAGCGCCTCTCCGGCGGGATGCGGCGCCGCGTCGGCATCGCGCAGGCCATCGTCAACGATCCCGGGCTCCTGCTGCTCGACGAGCCGACCGCCGGGCTCGATCCCGAGCAGCAGGACGAGTTCCGCGAGCTGCTGCGCGAGCTCGGGCGGGATCGGTGCGTCGTGCTCTCCACGCACCTCATGGGCGATGCGGAGGCGTGCGACCAGGTGCTGGTGCTGGACGCGGGACGGCCGGTCTTCCGGGGGGCGCCGGCGGAGCTGGCCGATAGCGGCGATCTGGCGGACGGCTACCGCGCGGTGCTGGGCGCGAGCCGGGCGGGTGCGGCATGAACAGGAGGGCCTTCGGGAACGAGTTCTACCGCGGCACCGCGGGCCCGCTCACGATGACGATGCTGATATCGCTGGTCGCGGCGCTGTTCCTGCAACCGTGGTGGGCGGGTAGCTGGAACGCGCTCGCCGGGGTCGTCCGCACCGATCTGATCTTCACGTGGCCGCTGGTGGCGACCGCCGGAGCATGGGCCGCCGGGCGGGAGAACCGGCGCGGCACCGCAGAGCTCCTCGCGACAGTGCCCCGGCCGAGTTGGCAGCCGTTCCTCGTGGCATGGACGACGCTCACGCTGGGCGCGGTGCTCGGCATCGCGACGGCATGGGGAATCGCGGCGCTCTTCGTCCTCCCGATCGCCACCGCCAGCAGCGGCGACTGGATCGCGGCGCTGCTGGTCTGCGCCCCCGCGCACGGCGCAGCGGCCGCCTTCGGCATGGCGCTCGGCCGCCTCGTCCGCTGGCGCTTGGTAGTCCTGCTGACCCCGGCGTTGGCATACCTGGCGTACCTGGCGGCCAGCCGGACGAGCTGGGTGTTGGGGAACGACTCGCTGTTCGCGATCCTGTCCCCCACAGGGTTTTACGGCGCGAGGATGTACGCGACGTCGTCGAGCGCGCTGCAGGCGGTGTGGTTCGCGGCGATCGCAGCGACTTTCCTCGTCCTGGCCATGTCACGTCGGGGATGGCTCGCGCTGGTACCGGCGGCTGTCACCGCCGCGCTGACGCTGCTGATCGCGTCGATCTCGGTGGATCGGCACGTGGTCACCGATCCGGTGGCGATGCAGGAGGTGTGCACGACACGCGGGCCAACGATCTGCGTCGGGCGCTACAACTCGCACGTGCTCGCCGAGCTCGCCGAACTCGGCCAGCCGATGCTGGAGAAGCTCCGCGGCATCCCAGGTGCTCCGGAGGAGTTGCGGTTCAGCAGCTCGGAATACCCGGATCTGCCCGCGTACCAGTACGACACGACCGCCACCGGGCGGTTCGCGGATCCCGTGCAGGAGCGCGAACGGCTGGCGGCCATGTTGACGGGCACGGTCCCGACCTGCGACGGCGAACCCTTCCAACAGGCTCTCCAGGCCGCGCAGTCGTGGCTGCTCGACGATGCGGAAGGCGCGACGCGGCTGCTCGGGAACGGACGCGCCCCGGATCGCGAATGGATGACCGCCTATTTCGCGGCACGCGTCGACTGCGACACCGATGCGACGTCGGCGCTGCTGAACTAGCTACTTCGCCGACGAGCTCAACTTCATCGCGGCGGGGCTACGGCCGCCACTCCCGCCGATATCGTCCACTTTAGACACATTGTTCCCGGATTCGCTGGTGGCGCTGCGCATTCCGCCGATGCACCGAACTCCCCGGCGCTCAGACGACCAGCGCGTTCACCGCGGCGACCGCGGCCGTGCCGTCGTAGGAACGCCACGCCTCCGCCATCCGGCGCACCGCATCGGCGAGTTCGTCCGGCGGGTAGTGGAACGGGATGCGCAGGCAGCGGTCGCTGCGCCGCTGCGGATCCAGCGACTGACCTGGCAGCACCGCGACGCCGAACCGCAGCGCGTGCTGGGCGAAGGCGCTCGCGTCGCCGTAGGGCAGCGTGGCCCAGAGCGTCTGCCCGCCGGCAGGCACCCGGAACGTCCACGGCAGGTTCGCGTCGAGTTCCGCGCAGAGGCGGTCGCGCCGGGCGCGGAGTTCGGCGATCCGCCGCTCGCGCACCTCGTCCAGCCGCGGCAGCAGCGCGGTGGCCAGCCACTGGTCCAGCACCGGGCCGCCGAGATCGTGCACCGCTCGGAGCCGCGCCAGCCTCGTGATCAGCGGCTCGGGCGCGCGCACCCAGCCGACCCGCAGGCCGCCCCAGACCAGCTTGCTCAGCGATCCCACGTTGATGACCGCCGCACCGTCCAGCGGCTCCGGGGCCGCGTCGTCGAGGTCGAGCTCGGCCAGCACCTCGTCGTCGACCAGCGGGACACCGTGCCGCTCGCAGGTCTCCGCCAGCCGACGGCGCTGCAACGTCGGCAGCAGTTCGCCGGTCGGGTTGTGGAACGCGGTGATCACGTACGCCAGGGCCGGACGATCCGCCACCGCGCGCAGGTAACCAGCCAGGTCCAGCCCGTCGTCGGCGCGGACCGCCCGGATCCGGGCGCCGGCCTCCTGCGCCAACTCGAACGATCCCGGATAGGTCGGGGCGGCGAGCAGCACCTCGTCGCCGGGCGCCACGAGCAGCCTGATCAGCAGCGAAAGGGCTTGCTGCGCCCCGTTCACGACGAGGATCTGCTCGGCGCGGGTCGGCACGCCGCGCTGCGCGTAGCGGTCGGCGATCGCCTGCCGCAGCTCGGGAACGCCGGCCGGGTGGTAGCCCATGTCGGGGCCGATGGCGGCGAGCCGGCCGGTCACCGCGGGCAGCAGCTCGGCGAGTTCCGGTGGCGGCAGCAGCGGGCTCGCGCACGTCAGCTGGATCGCGCCGTCCGCGGGTTCGAGCAGGTGCAGGTACATCGGCCCAACCGACTCGACGGCGGCGGTGCGGGCGGCGGTGAGCCACGCCGACGTGACCCGGGTTCCGCTGCCCTGGCGGCGTTCGAGTCGGCCTTCCTCGCGGAGCGTCCGGTAGGCGGCCACGACGGTGTTGCGGCCGACCGCGAGCGCGCCGGCGAGCGCGCGGTCGGGCGGCAGCACGGTGTCCGGCGGCAGGCTGCCGTCGTCGATCAGCTGGCGCAGCCGTCCCGCGAGCAGCTCGTGCAGCGCGCCGCGCTGCGCGGACCAGCGGCCGAGCAATCCCACGACGCGGTCCAGCGAAATTGGTTCCATCGGGGAGCCAATCTACCTGGATTGGCGCTTCCCGCGACCGCCGCAGCGGGGAAACCTGGTCCCATGACCCACCTGAACACCCGCTGCGTCCACGTCAAGACCCCGGAGGCCCCCGAGGGACGGCCGCTGACCGCGCCGCTCTACCAGACCTCAGGCTTCGCCTTCGCCGATCCCGCCGTCTTCGCCGACGGCATGGTGAACCCGGACGGCGCGCCGGTCTACTCGCGGATGGGCAACCCCACCGTGCGGGCGTTGGAGGACACCGTCGCCGAGCTGGAGGGCGGGCAGGCCGGCTTCGCGACCGGCTCCGGCATGGGCGCGATCAACTCGGTGCTGCTGACGCTGCTGAGCAGCGGCGACCACGTGATCGCCCAGCGCAGCCTCTACGGCGGCACGTTCGCGTCCTTCGAGAACCTCGCGCACCGCTGGGGAATCGAGGTCAGCTACGTGTCGGACCCGGCGGAGGCGCGGCAGGCGCTGCGGCCGAACACCAAGCTGCTCTACGCCGAGACGATCTCGAACCCGATGGTGGAGGTCGCCGACCTGCCCGGGATGTTCGCGGTGGGCCGCGAGGCGGGCCTGATCAACGTCGTGGACAACACCTTCGCCACCCCGCTGCTGTGCCGCCCGATCGAGCAAGGCGCGGACGTCGTCGTGCACTCGACGACGAAGTACCTCGGCGGCCACTCCGACGCGCTGGGCGGGGTCGCGGTGTTCGCGGACGCCGACCTGCACCGCGAGCTGTGGCCGGAACTGGTGGAGATCGGCGCGTCGGCGGATCCCTTCGCGGCGTGGCTGACGCTGCGCGGCGTGCAGACCCTCGCGCTGCGGATGCGCCAGCACTGCGAGAGCGCCCAGTTCATCGCCGAACGGCTCGCCGAGCACCCGGCGGTGCGCGCCGTGCACTACCCGGGCCTGCCGTCGCACCCCAGCCACGAACTGGCGCGGAAGCTGCTGACCGGCAACGGCGGCGTGCTGACCTTCGACCTGGGCAGCAGGGCGGCCGGGCTGGCCTTCGTGCAGGCGATCCGGCTGGCATCGCTCGGCCCGTCGCTGGGCGGCGTCGAGACGCTGGCGCTGCACCCGGCCAGCACCTCGCACCGCCAGCTCACCGACGAGCAGCTGCGCGCGGCCGGCATCGGCGAAGGCGTCATCCGCGTCTCGATCGGCATCGAAGACCCCGACGACATCTGGGCCGACCTCGACCAGGCCCTGCCCAGGTGAGGGCGTCCCGCACCGGGCGCGGGACGCCCCCGGTCACGGGCGGAAGTCGGCGGCGTGGTCGCGGGCCCACTCGGCGAAGCCGCGGGCCCGGCCGGTGACCGGCTCGGCCGTCGGCATCGCCGCGCTCGCGTCGAACTCCGCGGCCTCCGCCGGATCCTGCTCGGCGCCGGAGTAGTCCTCGAAGCCGAGCAGGAAGTCCGCGTTCGCCGCCGCGAACCCGCCCTGCGCGAGGTAGAGCTCGCGCGCCCGCTCCCGGCCGATCACCTCGAAGCGGATCTCGCGGCCGATGGCGTCCCCGATGGCCCGGACCTGCTCGCGGTAGGTGAGCAGGTCCGGACCGTTCACGTCGTAGGCCCGGCCCGCGTGCCCGTCCGACAGCAGCGCGGCGGCGGCGACCTCGGCGATGTCCAGTTCGTGCGTCGGATACCAGGCGACGTCCGGGTTCGGATCGCGCACCACGCCCTCGGCCCGGATCGACGGTCCCCACAGGGCCAGCTTGTTCATCGCGAACTCGCCGGGCCGGACGTGCGTCCACTCCAGGCCGGAGTCCTGCACGGCCCGCTCGACCGGCAGGTGGAAGTCGGTGTCGAAACCGCTGGTCACGGCGCCGGAGGACAGCACCACGATGCGCCGCACCCCGGCCCGCTTCGCGGCATCGACCACGTCGCGCGCGGTCTGCGGCACGGGGAACAGGAAGAGCCGGTCGACGCCGCAGAGCGCGGCGTCCAGGGTGTCCGGCGCGGCGAGGTCGCCCAGGGTGGCCTGCACCCCGGCGGAGAACTCGGCGCGCGGATCGCGGGTCAGCGCGCGCACCTGCTCGCCCTCCGCTGCCACCAGTCGCAGCACGTTGCGGCCGACGTTCCCGGTCGCGCCGGTGATCAGGATGGTCATGACGTCCTCTCGACGATTGCCTGCGGGGAGGGCGTCGAGCGCTCGACGACGCTCCATCTCTACCCGGGTGATCACCCCGGAAGCAAACATGAACGTGGTGTTCGCATACGCTTCTGACCTGCGAAGATGTCACCTGATCAAGATCGTCTAAAGGCGCGGGTTTCGACCCCGGAAACACCCGCTGAACAGGCCCGACCGAAAAACCGGACGCCAATTTCAGGAAAAGTCGGAATTCCCCGCCACCGCGGAGCGGATTCCCGATTCCAGGCGGAAACGGAGCCCGCCCGGCGCGGTTCGGAGCGCTCGAGTTCCAGGATGCAGCGCGAGGCGTGACCGGCTGGAACGCAAGGCGCCGTTTTCGCGCGAAATCGCCACCCGCTCAGCGCAGGGCTTCGGCGACCGCCTCGGCCGTCTCCAGCACCAGCGGCCCGATCTCCTCCGGCGCCAACGGCTGCAGGGCCACCACGCCGACGCTGGCGCGCAGCCCCGGCACCCCGCGCACCGGCGCGGCCACCGCGAACGCGCCCGGCTGCAGGTCGCCGCTGCTGGCGATCCACGCCGGCCCGCCCGGCGGCAGGTCCACGGCGCGCCCAGCCGCGCCGCGCTGCACCGGATGACGACTGCCGACCCGGTACGACACGTGGTAGCTCGTCCACGACGGCTCGACGACGGCCACGGCCTGCGCCTCGCTGCCGTCGGCCACGGTCAGGTGCACCGTCGCGCCGACCTTCTCCGCCAGCGCCCGCAAGGCGGGCAGCGATGCGATGCGCAGCTGCGGCAGCACCCGCCCGGCCAGCCACAGCACGCCGAGCCCGAGCCGCACCTTCGAACCCTCGCGGCGCACCAGGCCGCGGCTCTGCAGCGGCCCGAGCAGCCGGTACACGGCCGCGCGGCTGACGCCGACGGTCGCCGCCAGGTCGCTGATGGTGGGAGCTTCGCTCTCCGCGTCCGCCACGGCCTGCAGCAGGCTGAGCCCGCGGTCGAGCGTCAGCGAGCTCTCCTTGGTGCCCGGCTGGGGCAGGCCCATCGGGCCGCGAATCGACTCGGGGCTGGGTTGGGCCATCGCGTCACCTCCGAGCCGCGGCCAGCACCGTGCCGGTCACCTCGCCGAGCCCGATCACCGAACCGTCGGGCCCCGGCGCGCTGCCACTCAGTGTCACCCGGTCGCCGTCCTGGAGGAAGGTCCGCTGCTCGCCGTCCTGCAGCGTGATCGGCTCCGCTCCGCCCCAGGTCAGCTCCAGCAGGCAGCCCCGCTGGTCGCGCTCGGGCCCGGACACGGTCCCGGACGCGAACAGGTCGCCGGGGCGCACCGGCGCGCCGTTCACGGTCATGTGCGCCAGCTGCTGCGCGGGCGACCAGCTCATGTGCTCGAACCGCGGCGAGGCCAGCAGCGTCTCGTTGCAGCGCACCTCCAGCCGCAGGTCCAGCCCCCACGGCTCCTTCTCGACGAGGTAGGGCTGCAGCGCGTGCGCCGGTTCTGGAATCGGCACCCTGGCCTGCTCGAAGGCCTCCAGCGGCGTGATCCACCCGGCGACGGAGGTGGCGAACGACTTGGCCAGGAAGGGCCCCAGCGGCTTGGACTCCCAGGCCTGGATGTCCCGCGCCGACCAGTCGTTGACCAGCGCCAGCCCGAACACGTGCTCGGCGAAGTCCGAAGTGGACACCCGGGCGGCCGGTTCGCCGCCGCAGACGAACCCGACCTCCGCCTCGAAGTCCAGCCGCCGCGTCGGGCCGAACGCGGGCTGCAGGTCGCCGGCGGCCTTGCGCTGCCCGCTCGGGCGGTGGATGTCGGTGCCGGAGACGTACACGGTGCCCGCGCGGCCGTGGTAGGCCACCGGCAGGTGCGACCAGTTCTCCGGCAGCGGCTCGGCGGTGCGCCGGAAGATGCGGCTGACGTTCTCGGCGTGGTGCCGCGACGAGAAGAAGTCGACGTAGTCGCCGACCGCGAACGGCAGCACCAGGGTGTGCCAGTCGGTGCGCACCAGGCTCGCGCCCGCCGGTGCCCGATCGGCCGCGACGAGCTCGCTGAGCCGCTCCCGCAGCTCGCGCCAGCGGTCGCGGCCCGCGGCCAGCAGCGGATCGAGCGAGTCGCCGGAGACCAGCTCGGCGAGTCGAGGACCGAGTTCACCGGCGATGCCGCGCAGCAGCAGCGCGTGCCGCCCGACCCGCACCGCGATGACCGGGCCGCTGCCGGTCACCAGCACCCCGTAGGGCAGCGTCTGCGGGCCGAACGGCTTGTCCGGCGCGAACTCGGGGTCCTCGATCCAGGTCAAAGCAGTCCCAATCCTTCGAGTTCGGCGACGGGGTCCTGCAACGAGCACGAGCCGTAGGAGGCGAAGACGTCGCGCACCGCGTTGGCCGCGTCGTCGGACAGGGCGCGCGCCTCCTCGGCCAGCGCGGCGCCGTCGGTGCTGGCCAGCGCCGCCCGGACGTCCTTGCCGGACAGCGAGCGCGCGGTGGCGACCAGGACGTTGAGGAAGCCGTGGTGGGTGAACCCGGTCTCCTGGTCGGTGCCGCGCACCGCGGTGTGCAGCCCGGCGGTGGCCTTGAACGGGACGTCGAGGGTGCCCGCCACCGCGAGGAAGTCGGTGACCACGTCGATGGACGGCACCGATTCGGCGGTCTGCCCGCCGCAGCGCAGCTTGGGCCAGCAGCCGTGCTCGGCGACCCGCCGGATGCCGTCCAGCCAGCCGTCGCCGCCGCGTCGCGGCTCGACCACGCGGATGATGTCCTCCGGCACGAACTCCGACACGCGCTCCAGCCAGATGTCGTCGACGTCGGACGGCGCGGGCATCTCGACCATCCGCAGCGCCAGCAGCTCCTGCCGGCCCTCGATGATCGACAGGGCCTTGGGCACGCCGCCGAGCCCGGTGTCGCACACCAGCGAGAGCGGCACCGGCGACGCCGGCTTCACCTTCGCCAGTTCGGTGATCAGCTCAGCCAACCGGGACGCCTTGCACAGCATCGGCCCGAGCAGACCCGTGAACGCGCCGCCGCGCGCCTCGAGGTGGTCGGCCACCGCCTGCGGCACTGCGGCGGTCCCCGGCGGGAACAGCGCCGCGTCGTCAACCAATCGGGCGAACAGGGGCGGGATGCCGCGCGGACCGGGCGCGCGAAGCTCAACAGCGCTTGACACGGCTGACACGCTAATGCCGTACCGGCCAGTGAACAAAGGTGCCCGATAAACGGACGTCGGGCGGGGTCATGTAGGCCTCCCTCGCCTGGTTTGGACATCATCATCCTCCCTGGTCCGACGGCGCTCGCACCGCCCCTGGGAGCACTACTCCGGTTGCCGCCCCACGGGAGCGTTCCAGCTGGTACTAAGAGGATGCGCGGGCGGTGGGGCCGCTTCGGCGACCGTGTGCGCCCGATGAGGCGACTTCCCCGCGCAACACATTTAAGTTAGGCTTACCTAAGTTGGAGGTGAGCAGTGGGTGAGACGACCATTCGCCGGCCCGCGACGCCGAGCGCTGCCGAACGTGCCAGGAGCATCGCCAAACGCGGCGGCCGCGCAGCGCTCCTGCCGGCCGACGAGAACGCGGCGCGCATCGCGCCGTTGCTGCACCACGTGCACGCCGATGGCTCCGCAACCGTCCTGCTGGCGGACGAGCACCCGCTGATCGCCGCCGCCTGGCAAGCCCCGCGCGCCGAACTGGCGGCGGTCCTGGAACTCACCGACCCGACGCCGGTCCGGCTGCGCGAGCCGGTGCGCGGACTGCTGTGGCTGACCGGCTGGGTGCGGCTGCTCGACGACGCGGAGGCCCGCGACGCCGTGCTCTCGGTCGCCGACGAGCGCCCGGACCCGCGGCTGCTCGACGCCGGGCACGGCGCGAGCGTCCTGCGGCTGGAATCCGCGTCGCTGGTGCTGGCGGATTCGGAGGGCACCGGATCGGTGGATCCAGCGGATTTCCAGGCCGCCACGCCGGATCCGTTCTGCATGCAGGAAGACGCGTGGCTGCGGCACCTGGAGCTGTCGCACCGCGACGTCGTTGGGCTGCTCGCCCGGCACCTGCCGGAGAAGCTGCGCGGCGGGCACATCCGCCCGCTCGGGCTGGACAAGTACGGCCTGCGGCTGCGGGTGGAGTCGGCCGACGGCGACCACGACGTGCGGCTGGCGTTCTCCCGCCCGGTCAGCACGACCGAGCACCTCGGCGTGGAGCTCCGCCGTCTCGTCGGCTGCCCCTTCCTCGCCCAGCAACGCCAGGGCTGACGCCGCCGAAACGGAGCGAACGGACCGTTCACCTCAGTAGCCAACGCGAACGGACCGTTCACCTCAACCAGCCGTTCACCCACCCCGCGCACCGAACGGCGCGAACGGACCGTTCACCTCGGTAGGCGGCGCGAAGAGGCCGTTCGCGCCGATCCCGACGTCAGTCGTCCGGGCAGCGTTCGGAGTTCTCGGGGGTCAGGCGCTGGATGCGGCCGTCGCGGAAGCGCAGCGACTCGGCACCCGGGCCCACCAGCATCGCCTCCTCCACCGCCGCGCCGCGGGTGATCACCCAGAGGAACGCGCGCGCCACGATCGCCGATTGGCCGGGCCATCGCCCGTCGGTGAACCGCACCAGCAGCCCGCCCGGATCGCTGTGCCGGATCTCGACCAGGACCCCGTCCCGGATGCCGAACAGATCGGCCGAGCCGAGCGGCCCGTCGAGCACGTCGAAGCGGCGCAGCGCCTGCAGCACGCGCACCGCGCGTTCGGTGTCCGCCGCGCCCCACACGAACACGTCCATGCCGATCCGACGCGGCGGGGGCGGTGACCAGTTCCGCACGCGGTTTTCCCGGTATTTCCAGACCTTCGAGCGCCCGGCCGGCGGCGTCACCGATCCGGGTACGGTTCGACGCGTGAGCACCCTGCGCGCATGGCTGACCCCGACCCGGCCCGGCGAGCCCGCGACGATCGCGGACCGGTCGGAGCGCAGGGCGATCATCATCGAGCTGTTCGTGGTCTTCACCGTGACGCTCGGGCTCTCCGGCGTGCAGAGCCTGCTGTCGCTGCTGGACGCCCTGCTGCGCCCGGAACCGCTGGCCGACCAGCACGCTGCGATCAACGTGCCGCAGGCGGAGCTCGGGCTGCTCGACATGCTCGCGCAGCTGACGAACGTGCTGCGGCTGTGCGCCTGGGGCGGCTTGGGGCTGTACCTGCTGTGGCGCGGCGGGCTGGCGCTGCGGCAGGTGGGCCTGGACCGCTCCCGCCCCGGGCGGGACTTCGCGGGCGGGCTGGGCCTGGCGGCCCTGATCGGCATCCCCGGCCTCGGCCTGTACCTCGTCGCGCACTCCCTGGGCCTCGCCCTGACCGTCCAACCCTCCACTTTGGACGCGGCGTGGTGGCGCGCGCCGGTGCTGGCGCTGGCCGCGTTCGGCAACTCATTCGCCGAAGAGGTCCTGGTGGTGGCCTACCTGCTGACCCGGCTGCGGCAGCTGGGCTGGTCGGAGAACCGGGCGCTTTGGGTGTCGGCGGTGCTGCGCGGCAGCTACCACCTGTACCAGGGCTTCGGCGGCTTCGTCGGCAACGTCGTGATGGGCCTGGTCTACGGCCGGGCCTGGCAGCGCACGAACCGGCTGTGGCCGCTGGTCGTCGGCCACGCGCTGATCGACGTGGTGGCCTTCGTCGGCTACGCCGCCCTGCGCGGCCGCGTCGGCTGGCTCCCCTGACCCGAGAGCTGCCGATTCCAGGCAAGGTCGGAAGCCCATCGGCAACGAACCGATCGTCCATTTCACGCAACGATTCGATGGCCGAGATGGCTTTTCGTTTAATGATTGATCGAAATCATCGCCGATGACGGACGTTTCCGTTAGTCACGGTTAGGCTGCTCATCGTGAGCGAACCACACGTCCAGAGCGAGGTCGGCCCGCTGCACGCGGTGCTGCTGCACCGGCCGGGCACGGAGCTGAAGCGGCTCACGCCGCGCAACAGCGACCAACTCCTGTTCGACGCGATCCCGTGGGTCGACCGCGCCCAGGAGGAGCACGACGCGTTCGCCGAGGTGCTCCGCAACCGGGGCGTCGAGGTGCTGCTGCTGCGCGACCTGCTCACCGAGGCGCTGCGCGACACCCGCGCTCGGGCCGCGGCCGTGCTCGCGGGCGTGGACGAGCTCAGGGTGGGCACGGAGATCGCCGACACGCTGCGCTCGCACCTGTCCAGCGTGGACGATTCGGCGCTGGCCGGGATCCTCATCGCGGGCATGACGTTCGAGGAGCTGCCCGCCGCGGAGGGCGAGTCCCTGGTGCGCCGGATGCACCACCCGCACGACTTCGCCATCGATCCGCTGCCGAACCTGCTGTTCACCCGGGACTCGTCGGTGTGGATCGGCGACCGGGTCGCGATCGCGGCCCTCGCGATGCCGGCGCGCCGCCGCGAATCCGCGCTCACCGACCTGATCTACGCCTACCACCCGCGGTTCTCGCACTCCACCCGCGCCTACGGCGCGCACTCCGCGCCCGTCGAGGGCGGCGACGTGCTGCTGCTCGCGCCGGGCGTGGTGGCCATCGGCGTCGGCGAGCGCACCACGCCCGCCGGCGCGGAGTCGCTCGCCCGCTCGCTGTTCGCCGACGACCTGGCGCACACCGTGCTGGCCGTGCCGATCGAGCAGGCCCGGGCCTCGATGCACCTGGACACGGTGTGCACGATGGTCGACCGCGACGCCGTGGTGATGTACCCGGCGATCCAGCACTCGCTGGAGGCCTTCGCGCTGCGCCCGCTGGACGGCGAGCTGAAGGTGTCCGGCCCGGCCCCGTTCCTGACCGCCGCGGCGGAGGCGATGGGGATCGACCACCTGCGGGCGATCGACACCGGCCTGGACCCGGTGACCGCGGAACGCGAGCAGTGGGAGGACGGCAACAACACGCTCGCCGTGGCGCCCGGCGTGGTGGTGGCCTACGAGCGCAACGCCGAGACCAACGCGCGGCTCGAGGACGCCGGGATCGAAGTGCTGCGGATCAGCGGTTCCGAACTCGGTTCCGGCCGGGGAGGCCCGCGGTGCATGTCCTGCCCCATCACCCGCGCCCCGCTGAATCCGTGAACTCGTCCTATTCCCATTCCATCACTTGATCGAGTGACGAATGAAGGGCGCTCCAACCAGAAAAGCCGATCATGGACGCCCTTCGCCGAACAATAGCCACTCGAATTGGTGACGCGACGCGAAACATTCACCACCGGCAGCGACGACAGCGTCGCCACCAGCCAAAACAGCACAGGTTTGGCTTGGCTTATTTATCTGAGGATTGCCTTGGCTAAAACGCGATCAGCCAAGGTTAACCATAGGATTATTAGGTTTACCTGAAATGTATCTGGACTCATTCCAGAGTATATTGGGGGCATGGCTGTCACCGCGAAGAAGATTCAGCACAAGGAATCCCGTTTCGAGCACCTGCTGCAGGAACAGGTGCGCAATGAATTCACCGCCTCGCAGCAGTACATCGCCGTCGCGGTCTGGTTCGACAACGAGGACCTGCCGCGGCTGGCCGCGCACTTCTACAAGCAGGCGCTGGAAGAGCGCAACCACGCGATGATGATCGTCCAGTACCTGATGGACAACAACATCAAGCCGGTCATCCCGGCCATCGAGCAGGTGCGCAACGACTTCACCGAGACCCGCGAGCTCGTCGCGCTCGCCCTGGAGCAGGAGCGCGAGGTCACCCGCGAGATCGAAACGCTGGCCAAGACCGCCCGCGAGGAGGGCGACTACCTCGGCGAGCAGTTCATGCAGTGGTTCCTGAAGGAGCAGGTCGAGGAGGTCGCCTCGATGTCGACGCTGCTGAACGTGGTCGACCGCTCCAAGGGCAACCTCTTCGACGTGGAGAACTACCTGGCCCGCGAAACGGTCGGCGACGAAGGCGCCGACGCGACGGCACCCCGGACCGCCGGCGGCGCCCTCTGAGCCCTCGCGCTACCCGCCGGGCGAATTCGGTTCGGTGGCGGGGTTCTGGGACGAGGTCGGGTTCGGCTTGGAGGTCTGCGACGCCGAGGTCGTCGGGTCCGGCTCGGAGGTCGTCGTCAGCAGGATCTCCGGCGGCAGCGGTTTCCTGGTCGGCGGGGTCGTGAGGCTCGGCAGCTGCGGCGGCTGGCCCGGCTGCTGGTGCACCGGCGGCGGGGCCGGAGGCTGGTGCGTCGGTTGCAGCGGCGCGGTCGAGCTCGGGTTCGGCTCCGGTTGCACGACGGGCGGCACCGCTGGCTGCACCGGCTCGCCCGCTTGGTGACCGATCAGCGCGATCCCGCCGCCGACCAGCAGCGTCGCGGCGAGCGCGCTGCCCGTCGCGGCCAGCACACCGTTGCGCTGCCTGCGGCGACGCGCTCCGGCCACCAGCGACCACTCGGCGCCGGTTCGCACCGGGATCTCCAGCCGGTCGTCCCGGAGGACCCGCTGCAGCTCGTCCTCCAGATCCATCACGCGTCACCTCCTCCCACCAGCGGCCCGAGCCGCTTGCGCAACGTCGCCATCGCCTTGCTGGCCTGGCTCTTCACCGTTCCGCAGCTGATGCCGAGCGTGTCGGCTATCTCCAGCTCGGAAAGTCCCTCGTAATAACGAAGCACGACCACCGCGCGTTGCCTCGGCGGCAGAGATCGCAGCGCGACCCACAGCGGCTCGTGCTCCAGGCGATCCTGCTGGATGGCGGCGGGGATGTCCGGGAAGTCCGCGAGCAGCGTTTCCCTGCGCGTCCGCCGCCACCGGCTGACGTGCGTGTTCGCCATCGCCTTGCGCACGTAGGCGGTGGGGTCCGCGCAGTTCCGGCTGATCTTCGACCAGCGGGCGCCGACCTTCTCCAGCACGGTCTGCACCAGGTCCGCGGCATCGTGCGGGTTGCCGGTCAGGGCGTGGCCATAGCGCATCAGCCCGGGTAGTGCTACCCGGACGAACTCCGCGAAATCGTCCTCTGCCGCCGCCATGTCCCCCCGACGTGCCCGCCCGCGATAGACACCGGACGCCTCGGTGGCGGTCGGCACTGCCGGCAGGTGCGTGGTCAACCCTCCACCCCCTAAACGTCGGGTATCGCCGGGGATGACACGCCGCAACGCGCCGATCGGTTGCCCGACCAGCGCGTTGATCACCCGTTCGGCCCAACGACAACGGTGGACCAGTTTCAATTGAAACTGCGCGCAGCACCGGGTTCGGGCTTCCGGAGCAGCTCGACCAGCGCCGAGATTATCCTGCAGCTCAAGGAGATGGTGGTGAGCGGCCTGGTGCACCGCGAGATGTACCACCAGGTGCCGCCGAAGGTGGAGTACTCGCTGACGGAGTTCGGCCGCTCGCTCATCGAGGCGCTGATGCCGTTCGGGGAATGGGGCGAGCAGAACATGGCTCGCATCGAGGCGATTCCCCGCGACTAGGGGAGAATTCCAGCGGCCGACGCATCGGTCCACTGTGGAGCTATGTCGGGCGGTTCCGGCCGGAACCGCCCGACACCGGGCTCAGCGAATGGTGACCTGGCGGCCGCGGAGGCCGTCGCGGGCGCGCCGCTCCGCCGCGTTCAGCGGCTCCGAGTCGAGCGAGCCGAGGGCATCGGCCAGCCGGCGCCCGAGCTCCGCGGCGGGCTCGTCCCACTCGCGCGCGTGCTTCTCGCGGTCGAGGTCCCACACCGGCACCAGCAGGCCGTGCGCGCGGAACGATCCCGCGTACTTGCTGTCCTCGCCGAGCGCCAGCTCGCCCCGGGCGGACAGCCGCGCGAGCGCCGCCAGCAGCTGCTCCTCGGGCTCCGGGCGCACCCAGCGCAGGTGGGCCTTCTCGCCCGCGTCGACCCAGTACGCGGATTCCACACCTTCGGAGGTCAGCCGGTCGGTGGGCATGATCGCCGCGTTCGCCCGCTCCAGGGACAGCGCGACCTCGCCGGTCGGCTCCACGTCGCCGGGCAGCCACCAGGCGAAGTCCTCGTGCAGCTCGACCTCCAGCGGCGCGGCCGGGTCGAGCAGGTCCTGCAGGCGGGCCGGAATGGTGCCGGGCTCGGCCGTCTCCGGGCCCACCACCGACAGCGACTCGCCGATCTCTGCGGTCTGCACCCACTCGACGGCCCGCGCGAGATCCCGGCTGATGTCACCGGAGTGGGTCTGCACCTGCAGCCCGATGAAGGACTTGTCGTCATTGCGCCGCAGCGCGGCGGCGGCCATCGGCAGCACGGTCGCGAGCGTGACCGTGCCCTCGCCGCGCAGCGGCAGCTTCGCCGTCGCCGACGGGACGAACTCGCGCAGCGCGACCAGCTCGCATTCCGCGGCCAAGCCCTCGAACGGCCTGGTCACGATCACGTCAGCGGCGCCGCCCGCGGCGCCGTGGCAAGCCTTGTAGCGCTTCCCCGAACCGCACGGGCAGGGCTGGCGCGGCTTGATCCCGGTGTCCGCCTGGGGCTTGGGTGCGGTTCGCTTCGACACTGCAGATCCCCTCGCTCATGGTCACTTCGCCGTGACGCTACCGAACTGCGCGAGGCCCGATTCAGCCAGGTGGAAGCGGGTGGACGCGGGCGCATTGGTGGCCACGAAGCGCACTCCGGAGCGGGCGCACAGCTCGATGTCCGCGGGGTCGTCGACGGTCCAGCAGTACGTGTCGCGGCCGAGCGCGGCCGCGCGCGCGACGAATCCCGGGTCCTCGCGCAGCAGGCGGATGCCCGGCCCGGCGAGGTCCGCCCACGGCGGGAGCACGCCGGAGCGCAACGGGCCGCGGAACCGGTCGAACAGCAGGACCGTCGGCACACCCGGCGCGGCCTCGTGGAACCGGCGCACCGCGGACTGCGCGAACGACATCATCAGCACCGGCGAGTTCTCCCGGTCCGCCGGCGTCGCCAAGCCGTGCCGGGCCAGCAGCGCGACCAGCTTGCGCTCCACCAGCCCGCCGTAGCGCACCGGGTGCTTGGTCTCGATGAACAGCCGGACCGGGCGCGAGTCGTCCCGCAGCAGGCCGAGGAGTTCGTCGAGCAGCAGCACGCCGTGCTCGGGCTCCGCGGCCGGGCCGCGCACCAGGTCGTCCGCCGACTGGGGCGGTTCCTGGTGCCAGCCGCCGAAGTCCACTTCGGACATCGCGGCGACGGTGAGCTCGCTGACCACGCCGCGGCCGCTGGAGGTCCGGTCGATGCGCCGGTCGTGCACGCACACCAGGTGGCCGTCCCGGCTGACCCGGATATCGCATTCGAGCGCGTCGGCGCCCTGTTCGAGGGCCAGTTCGTAGGCACCGCGGGTGTGCTCGGCGCGATGCGCGGAGGCTCCTCGGTGCGCGACGACGTCGGGGGTCGGTTGCCGCACGGCGCCCATTATGCGGGCGATCCAGATCCACTTCCGGCATCTGTGACGCACCGCAACAGCGGTGTCACCGAGGACTCGCACCCACACTGCGACGCGAACGGCCCGCCCGCAGCCTCGTGGTGCCGCAATTCCCATTGAGCGTTTCTCATCCTGGTCGGCCCGCAGCCGCGGGCCGCAAAGCTGCACGTCGACAGGACGCCGCAGGCGCATAACCCACCCACGACACTCGCACCGCCGCGGGTTCACGGTGCCCACCCCTCCGGGGTTCCCTCGGCGAGGACGGCCCCTCCGCCGTGTATTGGACATACATAAGGAGGGGCACCCACAGACCAGGGAGCCTCTGAGGTTCCGCCACCCGCACCGCCACGCAAAACGAGGTTGGAAAACCTCACTGAAACTGGATCCGCAGTTTCAATTGAAACTGCGGACCCTCGGACGTGCGGTCAGCGCGGAGCGCTGGTGGGGCGGGTGGCCCGGGGCGCGGGTGGCGCGGCGCGGACCGCGCGGACCCGGAGTTGCTTGAGCTCCGTCGGGTCCAGCGGGGCGAGCAGCCGCATCAGGTGCTTGATCAGCAGCGCCGTCATGATCGCCAGGGTCGTGACCAGGGCGTTGTTGAGCGCGTGCAGCACGACGCCGTCCGCCTGGGCCTGCACGCTGCCGAAGAATCCCCAGCCGAACGAGAGCCAGCCGAGCAGCAGGGTTCCCACCCACGCCGCCCACCAGAACCGGACGCGCAGCGTCGGGAACGGCCGCTCGCCCCGGCGGCGCACGCCCTCCGCGACGAGCACGGAATGCTCCAGCTCGGCCAGCGTCGAGCCCGGCACGGACAGGTTCAGCCCCGGCACCAGGACGCCTACGACCACCTGCCAGTCGGGCCGGGCGCTCTGCACCCCGATGCGCGCCGCGGCCGCGGCGCGCGCCCGCAGGCCCCACAGGACGACGAAAACACCGGAGAGCACGCCGAGCACCCAGAGGATCGAGCCGGTCGTGCCCACCAGCACGTCGGAGATCGCCAGCGGCGTGCGCGGAAGCGCCTGGCTGCGGCTGATCAGCAGCAGCACGTACCGCCAGCACTCCGCGAAGGTGGCCAGCGCCGCCACGCCCGCAGTGATCCACAGCGTCACCACCGCCGTCCCGGCGGCGGACACCGCCCGCAGCATCGGATCGACGTGCGGCCGCAGCGGCAGCGCCAGCGGCCACCGCCACGCGAGCAGCGGGAAGCCCCAGCGCGGCACGGCCGGGTAGGCCGGCGGGCCGGTGTAGCGGCGCGGTCGGCGCGGCGGCCGGATCCGCCGCGGGCCGCCGGGCGGGGTGGCGACCCACTCCACGCTCGGCCGCCCGGGGCCGGGAGGTCGGGCCGTCACAGCACGTACGGCTCGCCGTCGGCGTCGTCGGAGACCAGCGGCCGCCCGATGGCGGACCAGCCGTTCATGCCGCGCTCGACGTTGATCGCGTCCCAGCCGTTGGCGTTGAGGTACGCGGCGACCTTCGCCGATCGGCCGCCGGAGCGGCAGATCACGAAGACCTGGTCGGCCTCCGGGATCTCGTCGAGCCGCTGCACGAGCTCGCTCATCGGGAGGTGCACGGCCTCGGGCGCGTGCCCGGCCTGCCACTCGTTCGCCTCGCGCACGTCGAGCAGCACGCTGCCCTCGGGCAGCTGCGCGGGCAGCTCCTCCGGCTGCACGCCGGGCACCTGATGACCGGGAACTGGAGTAGTCACACCCCGATGCTGCCACGCGATGCGTGGTGCCCGCGTAAGAGACTCGCATTTCGCGCCGACGGACGCCTCACACCCCGGGAAAACCCGCCCTCACCTGCGATAACACGAGACCATTTCGTAGTTGATCACGCTTTCGGTCGGAGATCTCGAAGATATCGCCGTTTTCGTGAGACCCCGTGCCACAGTGTGCTTGTTCGATTCAGATCCGTTCGCGGAATCCGCCCGGCAGGAAGGAAAGCCATGTCTCGTCGAGCCATTCTCCGCTGGCCGAACGGCAGTGACTGGGGACATCTGGCGACGGTTCCGGAGGACGGCGGAGCGCCGCGGTTCGCCGGGTTCGTGCGGATGACCGACCCGCGCGTGCAGGCCCTGCTGATTCGCGTCCCGCCCCGCCGGGCCGACGGCGACATGTGGGAAGTGCACTTCACGGCCGCCGAGTCCGAGCTGAGCGCTGCTTGACGCGAACGACCGACGAAAGCGCCCCGCCCGGCTCGCGGCCGGACGGGGCGCTCGTTCGAGGTGGAGCGGTTCAGCGCGTCAGTGCGAGACGGCCTTCTCCGCGCCGGCGCCGGTCAGCGACCGGACCTCCATCTCCGCCTGCTTGGCCTTGTCGGCCGAGTCCTTGCTCAGCACCGTGCCGACGTAGCCGAGCAGGAAGGACACCGGGATCGACACCAGGCCCGGGTTCTTCAGCGGGAACAGCGCGAAGTCCAGCGACGGGAACATCGAGTCCTCGGCACCGGAGACGGCGGGCGAGAAGACGATCAGCCCGATGGTGACCGCCAGACCGCCGTAGATGCTCCACAGCGCGCCGTTGGTGTTGAACCGCTTCCAGAACAGCGAGTACAGCAGCGTCGGCAGGTTCGCCGAAGCGGCGACCGCGAACGCCAGCGCCACCAGGAACGCGATGTTCTGGCCGTTGGCCGCGATGCCGCCCAGGATCGACACGATGCCGATGACCACCGCGGTGATCCGGGCTACCTTGACCTCCTGGCCCTTGTCGTCGACCTTGCCCTTCTTGATCACGTTCGCGTAGATGTCGTGCGCGAACGAGGCGGACGCGGTGATCGTCAGGCCGGCGACGACCGCGAGGATCGTCGCGAACGCGACCGCGGAGATGAAGCCCAGCAGCAGCGGGCCGCCGATCTCCAGCGCCAGCAGCGGCGCCGCCGAGTTCACGCCGCCCGGCGCCTTCTTGATCACGTCGGAGCCGACCAGCGCTCCGGCACCGTAGCCCAGGACCAGCGTGAACAGGTAGAACAGGCCGATCAGCCAGATCGCCCAGACCACCGAGCGGCGGGCCTCCTTGGCGGTGGGCACGGTGTAGAAGCGCATCAGCACGTGCGGCAGACCCGCGGTGCCGAGCACCAGCGCGATGCCCAGCGAGACGAAGTCCAGCTTGCTGATCTCGGTCTTGCCGTACTGGGCGCCAGGGTTGAGCACCTTGTCGCCCGCGACCTCGGCGGCCGCGCCGAGCAGACCCGAGAAGTTGAAGCCGTACATGGCGAGCACCCAGATGGTCATCACGAAGGCGCCCGCGATCAGCAGCACCGCCTTGATGATCTGCACCCAGGTGGTGCCCTTCATGCCGCCGACCAGCACGTACACGATCATCAGCGCGCCGACGACGAAGATCACCGCGGCCTGGCCGGTCTTGTTCGTGATGCCCAGCAGCAGCGCGACCAGGCCGCCGGCACCGGCCATCTGCGCGAGCAGGTAGAAGAACGTCACGGCCAGGGTGGACAGCGACGCGGCGGTGCGCACCGGACGTTCCTTCATCCGGAAGCTGAGCACGTCGCCCATCGTGTACTTGCCGGTGTTCCGCAGCAGCTCCGCGACCAGCAGCAACGCCACCAGCCAGGCCACCAGGAAGCCGATCGAGTACAGGAAGCCGTCGTAGCCGTAGACCGCGATCGCCCCGGCGATGCCGAGGAACGACGCCGCCGACAGGTAGTCACCGGCGATGGCGATGCCGTTCTGCGGGCCGGTGAACGCGCGGCCGCCGGCGTAGTAGTCGGAGGCGGTCTTGGTGTTCCGGCTGGCGCGGAACACGATGACCATGGTGACCACGACGAACAGCGCGAAGATGCCGATGTTGAGCGCGCTGTTGTTCGCGGTTTCGCCCTGGGCCAGCGGGGAAAGTGCGGCGATCACTTCTGGCCTCCCTCGGAGTCGTCCTTCTTCGCGCCGTCGTCCTTCGCGCCGTCGTCGCCGCCGTCGCCGTCGTCATCAGCGGCGGCGGTTTCCTTCTCGGCGCTGTCGTCCGCGGACTTCTCCGGGGCTTCGTCGGTCGAGTCCTTCGCGGTGTCCTCCGCCTTGTCGCTCGCGGTGTCCTCCGCGGTGTCGCTCGCGGTGTCCTCCGCCTTGTCGCTCGCGCCGCCCTCGAGGGATTCGCGGATCCCCTCGGCGATCGGGTCGAGCTCCCGGTTGGCGAATCGCACGTACCAGGTGGTGATGGCGAACGTGGACACGAACTGCAGCAGGCCCAGCACGAGGCCGACGTTGATGTTGCCGACCAGCTTGATGCTCATGAAGCCGTGCGCGTAGTCGGCGAGCAGCACGTAGACCAGATACCAGGCCAGGAACAGTGCCGAGACCGGGAAGACGAAGTTGCGCAGTCTGCGTCGCAGGGTGGTGAATTCGGGGCTGCTATGGGCAGCGGCCCAGGTTTCGGCGTCGATACCGGACCCGGACCCGATTTGGTCCGTGGTGCTCACGGTGTCCTCCCACAAGAAAAGGCTCCGTCCCGGGTGCCGCCGGTACGGGAGCCTGCTGAATCAGTTCAACGCGGGAACGCTACGTAGTTCGACCACGGCTGTGAAGCCCCGTTGGGAGTACGCAAGCTAACGATCGAGTGAAGTTATTCGAGGCCAAGCGGACGCGCTGAATTGCATCTCGCCAGATCGATTTCACCCGTTCAGCCTATTGATTTTCCAATGGTTTATACCAGCAAACACGAAAGGTGATTGCATTCGTCTCGCAATCCACCCAAAAAGTTCAAAGAACACGACGCATGATCACGTTCAGCGTTGGTGGCGGCCCTCGGTCGGCGCCTGCTCCGCCGGCTCCGCGCTGAGTCGGCCGTCGAAGAAACCGAGCCGATCCGGCGCGTGCAGCCGCAGCATCACCCGGCCCACCCCGGCCGGCACCCGCGCCCGGGTAGCCACGCTGACCAGTCCGGTCACCGCGAACGCGATCGGCACGGTGACCAGCGCGGGCTGCCTGACCAGCGTCGCGAACCAGCCCGCCCCGTCCCCGACGAATTGCGTGCACGTCACCGCGATCAGCACCAGGCAGCCGCCGACCACCATGCCACTGGCGGCGCCGACCGCGGTGAGCCCGCGCCACCAGATCCCGAGCACCAGCACCGGGCAGAACGTGGAAGCGGCCATCGCGAACGCCAACCCCACGCTGCGCGCGATGTCGTGGTTGTCCGCGGGCAGCGCGAGGAGCGTCGGCACCAGGCAGCCCAGCGCGGCCGCCAGCCGGAAGTCGAGCGTCCGGCCGCGGAGCGCGTCGCGAGAGGACAGCACCCCGGCCACGCTCACCACCAGGCCGGAAGAGGTCGACAGGAACGCGGCGAACGCCCCGGCCGCGGTGATCGCCGCGAGCAGCCCGCCCACCCAGTTGTCCAGCATCGCCTGCGGCAGCAGCAGAACCGCCGCATCGGCCTCGCCGGTGACCAGCAAGTGCGGCACGTACAGCCGGGAGAGCATCCCGAAGATCGTCGGGAACAGGTAGAACGCGCCGAGCAACGCCAGCACGAACAACGTGGTGCGGCGCGCGCCGGACCCGCTCGGGTTGGTGTAGAAGCGGGCGAGCACGTGCGGCAAACCCATGGTGCCGAGGAACGTCGCGATCAGCACCGAATACGTTTCGAGCAGCCCGGAAGCGCCGTCACCGTGCGGCCGCAGCCAGGTCGCGTTGTCGGCCTCGGCCGCCGCGACGACCGGGACCGCCGCGCCCGCCGGGAACCGCAGCTCGGTGCCCGCCGTCATCGAGTACTCGCCGGGCTGCAGGTAGATCGAGCCGGTGCCTTCGGCCGCCCACACCGGCTCGCTGACCCGCAGCTGCACGTCGGTGTCGATGTACACCGTCGTGTCGTGCGGGAAGAACGGCGGCAGCGGCTCGTCGAGCGCCTGGTGCGGCGGCGCGTTGACAAAGACCACGCACAACGCGAACGCGGGCACCGTGATCGCGAACAGCTTCACCCAGTACTGGAAGCCCTGCACCAACGTGACGGCGCGCAGCGCGCCGGTCGCCACGGTCAGCAGCACGATCACCGCGACCGCGAAAACCCCCACCCAGTAGTGCAAGCCGACGATCGCCGCCAGCGTCATCCCGGCGGCCTGCAGCTGCGGCACCAGGTAGAGCCAGCCGATCAGCACCACCATCGCGGTGCACAGCGTCCGCAACCGCAGCGACCCCAACCGGGCCTCGGCGAAATCGGGCAACGTGTACGCGCCGGAGCGACGCATCGGCGCGGCGACGAACAGCGTCAGCGCCAGGTACCCGGCCGCGAAGCCGATCGGGTACCACAGCGCGTCCACCCCGTCCTTGAGCACCAGACCCGCGATGCCCAGGAACGACGCCGCCGACAGGTACTCACCGGAGATCGCCACCGCGTTGCGCTCTTCGCGCACCAGCTGCCGCGCCGCGGAGAAGTCGGAGGTGGTGCGCGCCGACCGGGAAGCCCAGATCCCGATGCCCAGGGTCGCCGCGACGATCAGCACGATCCCTAGCAGGGACCAGGAATTCGAAACCATCGCACCGCGCCGCCCCTGGTGTGTCGAAATCCGTCGTCGATCATGCGGTCACTGCTCCACCATGTGGATGAAGTCCCGCTCGTGCCGCTCCGCGCTGCGGGTGCACAGGTACCCGATCAGCAGCAGGAACGGGTAGACCAGCACGCCGAGCAGCAGCCACGGCAGCCGGAAGCCGAGCACCTCGAAGTCGCCGATCGACGGCACCGCCCAGAACAGCACCGGCAGCCCGAGCAGCACGACGGCGACCACGCCGGTCAGCACCAGCGCGCTGCGCAGCTGCACCTTCACCAGGTGCCGGACCAGCACCTCGCCGACGCTGGTCTGCTCCTCCAGCTCCATGATGGTGCGCGCGACCTGCCGGGTCCGGCGGTCGGCGAGCACGACGCGCTTGCGGCGCGGGCGGGGCGTCGAGTCGCCCAGCCGCGCGCGGATGTCGAAGCCGTGGTCCGGGCTCATCCCGCCGAACCGCGGTTCATTGCTGGCCCCAGCCCTGCCGCGGCGCCCGGACCAGCCGGTCCTTCAGCTCTCGGGTGTGCCGCCTGCTGACCGGCAGCTCCTTCGACGGCCCGCCGCCGAGCACCACCGAGTACCCGGACGACGACATGCGCAGCTCGGTGACCAGCGGCAGCGACACCAGGAACGACCGGTGGATGCGCAGGAAACCGGCCTCCGCCCAGCGTTCTTCCAGCTGCGCCAACGGGATCCGCACCAGGTGCGAGTCCTCGGCGGTGTGCAGCCGGGCGTAGTCGCCCTGCGCCTCGACCCAGCGCACGTCCTTGCGCGGGATCATCCGGGTGGTGCCGGCGAGTTCGACCGGGATGACCTCGTCGTCGTCGGCCGCCGGCGCCTCCAGCGCGCGGGATCCCTTGGCCGCCTGGGCCTTGTTCTTCTCGATGGTGCGCAGCGCGCGGTCGACGCGCTCGGCGTTGGCCGGCTTCATGATGTAGTCCAGCGCGCCGACCTCGAACGCCTCCAGCGCGTTCTCCTCGTGCCCGGTGATGAACACCAGGGCAGGCGGATTGCGGAAGGCGGTGAGCACCCTGGCCAGCTCCATCCCGCTGAGCCCGGGCATCGACACGTCCGC
Organism: Saccharopolyspora sp. NPDC050642; assembly: GCF_040654735.1. Lineage (NCBI taxonomy): Bacteria > Bacillati > Actinomycetota > Actinomycetes > Pseudonocardiales > Pseudonocardiaceae > Saccharopolyspora > Saccharopolyspora sp. NPDC050642. The sequence continues at coordinate 457,876 of NZ_JBFAIN010000002.1, forward strand.
GAAGACAGCGTCCACAATGGACTCGTCACCGTCCCGCCTGCCGAGCAGCTCGGGATCGTCGCTGCGCAGCAGCCGCAACGCTTCGGCGGCGTCGAACGCCGTCAACACCCGTCCGACCCGCGCGTTGTTGCCGAGCAGGTACTTCATCTCGTCCAGCCCGGCCATCTCGTCGTCGACGGCCAGAACGACAAGACCCGCCGGATTCTCTCGTGTACTCACTGCAACGCCATATCCTGCCGCGCCCACGGCGCACTGTCCATGATCGAGTGTCGGCCCCCACCCGCTGACGCAGCCTCGTGCCACCCGAGAGCCGACGAGTGAGGTCAGTCACGCCTGCCAACCAAACTAGTCGCTAACGGAGCGCACTGGACACCAGGGGGTGCACAGTGCGGAAATCCGCTCAGCGGCACGACTTTTAGCCCGATCAGCCCAGCGTCTGCGGCCGAACGAGTGACGGTCCCGAAACCATGATCTACGCAGTGCGATCACGCCGATTACCCAGCGTTCGCAAGGGATTCGCCGGTCCCGGAAACGAGTCTGCCTGGGCCCGTGAGCGTTTTGGGGCGCTATGGCACCCCAAAACGCTCACGGGCACTGATCCGGCTTCAAATCCCGGGAATCTCGATCGAGCCGCTCGAAAACGGCTTTGATCCTCACAGCCCGAAGCGGTTCCACATGGCTCGGTGCTCCAGCGCCTCCACCGCGGCGAGCACGGTGTCCGCCCCGCCGCTGCCGCCGAGCCGGACCGAGGACGACATGCCGAGCCGGGCCAGCAGCGGCTTCCGCGGCTCCACCGTCAGCAGGTGCGCGTCCGGGAACTTGTCCTTCACGATGCCCCGCAGGGTGCCCAAGCCGTCGACCAGCCCGAGCTCCTCGGCCTTCACGCCGGTCCAGATCTCGCCGGAGAACAGGTCGTCGTCGGCGCCGCCGAGCTTCTCGCCGCGGCGCTTGCGCACCCAGGCGCGGAACTGCTCGTGCAGCTCGTCCTGCAGGCCGCGCAGCCACTGCACGTCCTCGTCCTTCTCCGGGCTGAACGGGTCGAGCCGCACCTTGTGCGTTCCCGCGGTGTGCACCCGGCGCTCCACGCCGAGCTTCTCCAGCAGGCCGGTGAGCCCGAAGCCCGAGCTGACCACGCCGACCGAACCGACCAGCGACGTCGAGTGCGCGTAGATCTCGTCGGCCGCGCAGGCCAGCCAGTAGCCGCCCGAGGCCGCGACGTCCTCGCAGAACGCCAGCACCGGCACCTGCTTCTCCTCGGCCAGGCCCCGGATCCGGTCCGCCACCAGCGCCGACTGGGTCGGCGATCCGCCCGGCGAGTTGATCGACAGCACCACGGCGCTGAGCCGGTCGTGCCCGAACGCGCGCGTCAGCGCGGATTCCACGTTCTGCAGCGAGATCGTCGGCCGGCTCATCGGCGATGCCGTCGGCGTGATGACGCCGTGCAGCTTCACCACGGCGACCACCGGGCCGCGCTCGGCGCGCTCGGCGAGCTTGCCCGGCAGCTTCGCGGACAGCTTCCCGGTCAACATGTCGGTGAACTTCTGCGGCGCCTTCTCGTTCATACCTCGACGTTACCGGCTGAGCTGCGGCCCGGCCGCCAACCCGACGCTCGGCTCGTCGATCGACTGCGGCGGGACCGGCCGCACGCCCGGCGCGAACTTCGGCACCCGCATGATGACCTTCATGCCCGCGCCCTTCTCGGTCTCCACGACCAGCCCGTAGTCGTTGCCGAAGGTGGCCCGCATCCGGTTGTTGATGTTGCCGAGGCCGACGTGCGCGCCGGTCAGGTGCGCGTTGGCCAGCTCCGCGTCGAGCAGCTCCGGATCCATCCCGATGCCGTCGTCGTCCACGCTGATCAGCGCCTCGGTGCCGTTGTCCTCGGCGATCACCGACACCGTGCCGCCGCCGGGCTTGGTCGCCAGGCCGTGCCGGACGGCGTTCTCCACCAGCGGTTGCAGCGCCAGGAACGGCACCACCACCGGCAGCACCTCAGGGGCGATCTTGAGCTGCACGTTCAGCCGGTCCGGGCCGAAGCGGGCGCTCTCCAGCGTGAGGTAGCGGTCGATGTTGCGGATCTCGTCGGCCAGCGTGGTGTAGAGCCCGCTGGTGCGGAACGAGTAGCGGGTGAAGTCGGCGAACTCCTGCAGCAGGTCGCGCGCGTGCTCCGGGTCGGTGCGGATCAGCGAGCCGATGGTGTTCAGCGCGTTGTAGATGAAGTGCGGCGAGATCTGCGCCCGCAGCGCCCGCACCTCGGCCTTGGCCAGCCGCTCCTTGGACTCCTGCAGCTCGGCCAGTTCCAGCTGGGTCGACACGTGGTTGGCGACCTCGGCGGCCGCGCGCAGCAGCCGCTTGCGGTCGCCGCCGGCGATGACGGTCAGCGCGCCGCGGTTCTCGCCCTCGACCTCCAGCGGCACCACCACGGCGTGCCGCATCGGGCAGGGCCGGTGGTCGCAGGTCACGTCGCCGTGGTCGAGGAACTCGCGCTTGCCGGTGCGCAGGACCTGCTCGATCTTGGTCCGCAGGTCGGCGTAGTGGTAGTTCGCCTCGCCGTCCCAGCTCAGCAGCGTGCCGTCGGCGTCGACGATGCCGACGGCGACGCACGCCAGCAGCTCGCGCAGGTGCGGCGCGGTCTTGTCGGCGGATTCCTGGGTGAGCCCGGCCCGCAGGTGCGGGGCCGCACTGGTCACCCGGTGCAGCGCCGCCAGCGTGGCGTCCTCCACCGACGTGCTCACCCGGCGCGCCCGGCACAGCAGTACGAACATGCCGAGCACGGCGAGTGCGGCGAGCGTGGTCAGGACCGTCCGCTCAGTCAACATCTCGGGCACAACATCAATCTTCACGTCCGCCACGCTTGGAATCAAGGCGGCTACGCTCAGTGCACCGTTTCCATCGGTAAGCGGTACCTTACTATTCCGTTCAGCGGGAACGGTGCGTCCGACCAGCGGCAACGTCCTGTGCACAACCGGCCGATCTGTCCACAGGCTGTGGACAACTACTTCAGCAGACGGGACAACCGGCGATCCGCGAGCGGCTTGCCACCGGTCTGGCAGGTCGGGCAGTACTGCATCGACCGGTCCGCGAAGGACACCTCCCGGACCGCGTCACCGCACACCGGGCACGGCAATCCGGTGCGCGCGTGCACCCGCATCCCCGACCGCTTCTCCGCCTTCAGCCGCGCCGCGTCCTGCTTCAGCGAACGCGCCACGGCGTCCTGCAAGATCTCCCGCATGCTGCCGTGCAGCCGCTCGACCGCGGCGGCGTCGAGCTTGCCCGCCGTCGCGAACGGCGACAGCTTCGCGGCGTGCAGGATCTCGTCGGAGTAGGCGTTGCCGATCCCGGCCAGCGCGGACTGGTCGGTGAGCAGCGTCTTGATCCGCTCGGTGCGCCCCGCCAAGACCTCGGTCAGCCCGGCCAGGTCCAGGCCCAGCGCATCCGGACCCAGCTTCGCGATCCCCGGCACCTCCGCGGGCGACGCGACGACCCACGCCGCCAGCTTCTTCTGGGTGCCGGCCTCGGTCAGGTCGAAACCCGCGCCGCCCAGGTGCACCCGCAGCGCGATCGGCCCCCTGCCGGGCTTCGGCGGCGCCGAGGACAGGTTGTCCGACCAGCGCAGCCAGCCGGCCCGCGCCAGGTGGCAGACCAGGTGCAGCCCGCCGCAGTCGAGATCCAGGTACTTGCCGTGCCGCACCGCATCGGTGACGGCACGACCGTGCAGCTCGGTCCACGGCGGGCTCGCCGTCTTCAGCACGCTCATCGACGCGACGTCGACGCGCTCGACGGTCCGGCCCACGACGTTGTCGCGGAGGTGCTGGGCCAACGCCTCCACCTCGGGAAGTTCCGGCACCGGTCCAGTGTGCAGACAGAACCCGCCAAAAGCAGTTCGTTCGAGAACTCATCTTGCGTGGCGGGTGGCGGGACTACTCGACGGGCTGCAGGCTGCCGTTCATGTCCGGCTCGGCGTACAGCTCGATGTGCCGGGACACCGACGAAACCTCCTGGCGCACGTCGACGAAGCCGCGCACCACGCCCACCCAGGTCTCCGGCGGGTTCTCGTCGTGATCACCCGGGGTGGCGGCGGTGACCGTCCACGGGCGCCGCAGCACCCAGCGGACCGGGAAGAACAGCACGGCCGCGATCAGCAGCAAGATCAGCCAGCTCGGCACGTACACCTCGTCCGGCGTCCACACCACGAACATCACGACCAGGAACAGGAACACCGCGCCCATCAGGATCGCCGGCGCCGAGCCCCCGTTCACGTCGTGCTCGAACTCGTCCGCCGCGATCGGGTTGGACCACTCCAGGTTCGCCTTGATGGTCCACTCACGGCCGTCGGAACCCCGCACCACCCGGTTCATCGTCGCCTCCCCGCCCACCCGGGCTGGTCGCTTCGGAACATCGTTTCGCCACTCGAATCCCGTCGGTCACCGAGCGTGAAGCAACGGTACCGCGTACGTCATGGGCCCGACGGGTGATAGTCATCCCCGAACCAGGCCCATTGTCGATCATGAGCGGCGCCCGGCCAACCCCGAACGCGACCGATCAACCGCGGCGCGAACACCCCGCAGCCCGGCGGCCGGACACCGCGGCCGCCTCCTCGTACGCCTCCCGCAACCCGCGCCGCGCCCGGTGCGCCAGCACCGCCGTCGCATTCGGCGTCAACCCCAGCTGATCGGCCAGGCTGGCGGGCCGATGCCCCTCCACCTCGGTCCGCCACAGGACCTCGCGCCAGCGCGCCGGCAACCGGTGGAACGCGCGGGCCAGCAACTCGCCCTCGGCTTGCACGAACTGGTGATCGCGTTGCCGCGGCGCGTGCTCGCCCAGCTCGTCGGCGTTCATCGGCTCGTCCCGGCGAGCGGCCGCCCACTCCCCCAGCACCCGGCGCACCACCGTGAACAGGTAGGTGCGGATCGCATCCCGCGGCCCGCAGCCGCCCCGAACCGCGCGCAATGTGCGCAAGAACACCTCGGCGACCACGTCGTCGACGTCGATCCCGGGCCGCGGCATGCTCAACGCGAACCGCCGCACCGCAGGCGCATACCGCCGGTACAGATCGCCGTAGGCGAGATCATCGCCCGCCCGCAACCGCGCCAGCAGCACCCGGTCATCCGGCTGCAGACCCCCGGCGACATCCTCACGCATCCCCATGAACTCCCCCCAACGACCAGCCGCGACGAATACCGCGCGACCAGCGCAATCGCTACCGTGGACCCCCAAGGCCACGGCTGTCACCAGGCACCGCACGGGAGGTCGGAGTGGATCTCGACGAAGCCCGCGAAGTGATCGGCAACCAGCACCGCGCCGTGCTCAGCACGCTCCGCGCCGACGGCACACCCCAGATGACACCGGTGCTGACCACCACGGACAGCGCCGGACACGTCACCGTCAGCACTGTCGCTGGCGCCGCCAAAGTGCGCAACCTGCGCCGCGACCCGCGCGCCTGGCTGTGCGTCCTGCCCGACCAGTTCTTCGGCCGCTGGATCCAGGTCGAAGGCACCGTCGAGATCGTCGAGCTCCCGGCCGCCCTCCCCCTCCTGGAGGAGTACTACCGCAGCATCTCCGGCGAACACCAGGACTGGGCCGCCTACCGCCGGGCCATGCAGGAGGAACACCGCGTCCTCCTGCGCATCACCCCGACCCGCGCGACCAGCTCTCCGAGCCGTTGAGGGACCCCCGGTGAACGGGCTTGAAACGATGGGCTAAAGTAGTCGTCAACAGCCCAACAGGGCGCTGAATACGCGGATGTAGCGCAGCTGGTAGCGCATCACCTTGCCAAGGTGAGGGTCGCGGGTTCGAGTCCCGTCATCCGCTCGGAGCTGGGAGCCGTGTGTCGACTTCGTTCGACCTCGGCTCCTCGCCATTTCATTGGGGGGATCGAATCCCCCCAAACCCCCCTACGGTGCGGTGATCGGGTTTCGCTTGCTCCTTGCGTGGGGTGGGGTTCCCGGCCTGGGTAGGGACCAGCTTCTTTCGGCTTGCTTCGCTGCGGCCGACTCCATCGCAGCCTTGACATCAGGGCCGCCTTGGCATCATCGCGCCTTCACATCGGGGCCGCCGTCTTGCTTTGCTTTGGGGGCTTCTTTCAGGTTTCGAGGCGGAAGCCTATTTTCAGGGTTACCTGGTAGTGGGCCAGTTCGTTGTTCTCCACGTGGCCTCTCACGTTCGTCACCTCGAACCAGTCCACGTTTCTCAGCGTTTGGGATGCTCTTTTCACCGCTTTTCTTATTGCGTCGTCCACTCCCTCTTTCGAGGAGCCCACTACTTCGGTTACTCGGTACACGTGGTCCGTCATGGGTCGATGGTTGGGCTCGGCGCTGTCGTTCGCAAGCCGATGTTGCCGTGGGTCGTCGGCCTTCGGCCGTGTTGGTGGTGACGTGCTGGTTCGTCGGCCTTCGGCCGTGAGGTGACGTGCTGGTTCGTCGGCCTTCGGCCGTGAGGTGGGGTGGTGGGTTGTCGGCCTTCGGCCGTGTTCTGGGTTTTGGCGGCCTTCGGCCGTGGGGTGGGTTTACCGGGCTTCTCCCCTGGCTTTCTTCCCTGGCTTTCCGCCCGGGCTTTCTTCCTCGGGGTTTGTCCTGGGGCTTGTCCTGGGTTTTGGTTGTTCGGGTTGGGTTTTCTGACTTTTTCGTTTGGCAAGCAGCTGAATGGACCTTTTTGGGGTGGGGGGTGGGGGTCATCATGGTTTCGTTGGTTTTGGTGGGAGGAAGGTCGTTGCTATGGCGGAGGAACCACCTGCGCCTTTCACCCCTGCTGGCGAAGAGGCCGCCGCTCGGGCGGTGCTCAGCTTGCCCACCTGGGCTTTCGTCTTCGGGGCCGCCGGGGCGGAGGAGACCTCGAAGGTCGCCAACCGGCGGGCTTGGGACCGCGTCTTCCTCGAACATCGGTTGCCCTCCGACGTTTCTCGGCGGTCCAGTGGTTCCGTCGTGTTCGGGGTTGCTTCGGAGGCTCCGATCGCCGTTGCTCCGATGGGGATCCCCGCTCAGGTTTGGCCGCACGGGGATCTGGAGATCGCCGCCGCTTGCGCCGAGGCCGGGGTTCCCGTCGCCGTTTCGACCATGGCTTCCGCCCGGATCGAGGACATCGCCAAGTCCGGGGCGCGCTGCGCTTTTCAGCTCTACTGGTTGCGGGACGCCGCTCTGCGGCGACAGTTGGTCGCGCGCGCCGAGGACGCCGGGTGCGTCGCGCTGCTGATCACCGTGGACGCGCCCGTTCGGCGGGGCTCGGAGCGGGAGCGGCTCGTCGGCTACCGGCCCGGGGTCGACGTCGAACCCGTCATGGCCGGTAGCGCCGAGATCGATCCCTCGCTGAGCTGGCCGGACATCGAAGAGCTCATCGCTTCGACGCGGTTGCCCGTGTACGTCAAGGGAATCCTGTCGGCCGAGGGCGCGCAGCGGGCCCAGGCCGCCGGCGCGGCCGGGGTGGTGGTGTCCAACCACGGCGGGCGGCAACTGGAGTGCGCACTGCCGACCGCGTTTGCCCTGCCGCGCGTGAACCGGGCGCTGCACGCGACCGACCGCGGCTTCGACGTGGTGGTCGACAGCGGCATCACGACCGGCACGGACGTGGTCCGGGCGCTGGCACTGGGCGCGTCGTCGGTGCTGATCGGGCGCCAGGTCCTCTACGGCCTGGCCCGCGGCGGAATGCAAGGAGTCCTGAGCGTTCTGCGCCGGATAACGGCGGAGTTCTCGCAAACCCTGATGATGACGGGCTGCACGACCCCGGCCGAGGCCGCCAACCTCCACCCGCACATCCTCGACGCCTGATCCGAATTCGCGACGGCGTTCCGGACCTGCGCGGGTTCTCGCCGGTCCGGAACTCGTCGGCCTTGATCAGCTCTCGGTCGGGACGTTGAGGCCGACCGGGCAGGAGACTCCCGTGCCTCCCAGGCCGCAGTAGCCGTTGGGGTTCTTCGCGTCGCTCAGGTACTGCTGGTGGTAGGTCTCCGCGTAGTAGAAGTCCTTGAGCGGGGCGATTTCCGTGGTGATCTCGCCGAGGCCCGCCGCCGTCAGGGCCTCCTGGAAGGCCGCCGCGCTGGCTTCCGCTTCCGCCTTCTGGGCCTCGTCCGCGTAGTAGATCGCCGAGCGGTACTGGGTGCCGATGTCGTTGCCCTGGCGCATGCCCTGCGTCGGGTCGTGGTTCTCCCAGAAGACCTTCAGGACCTGCTGGTAGCTGATCGCCGCCGGGTCGAACACCACCAGGACCGCCTCGGTGTGGCCGGTCAGGCCCGAGCACACCTCTTCGTACGTCGGGTTTGGCGTGACGCCGCCGGCGTAGCCGACCGCCGTCGACCACACGCCGTCGGTGCGCCAGAAGGTTCGCTCCGCGCCCCAGAAGCAGCCCATGCCGACCACCGCGGTGGCGTACCCCTCCGGGAACGGCGGCACGATCCGGCGGTCCGGGAACACCGCGTGCTCCGCCGCCACCGGGAGCGGGGTGGACCGGCCCGGCAGGGCCTCGGCCGGGTCGATCAGCCTGGTCTTGTCACCGAAAAGCGCCATGCACCCGAGGGTACGCGGTGCTCACTGACCGTCCTGCCGCTTGGGGTACGGCCGGACCGGCCGGGTTTCCTCCGCCGGGACGGGCGGCGGCTCGGGGCGGGCATGGCGGCCACCGGTACGGCGGACCGGCGGCCGGGCCGGTGGCGGTCCGGAGTCCAGATCCCCGGACAGCCGCTTGGCCAGCACCGATTCGTCCGGCGGCGGCGCGGGCAGGCGGGCCGGCCGTTGCTCCGCCGAGCGGCGGGTGCGCGCGGGCGGCAGCGGGGCGCCGTTCATCGGCAGGCCGTTGAGGCGGGCGCGCGGCGGGCCGTCCGGTCGGGGTGCGGGTGCGCCGTCCGGCCGGGGTTGGCCGTCCGGTCGGGGTTGGCCGTCCGGTCGGGGCGCGCCGTCGATCCGCGTGCCGCTCGGCGGAGTGCCGGGGCGCGGCCTGTCGACGCCGTTCGGAGCGCCTCCCGGGCGCGGGGCGTCGCTCGACGGCCCGGCTGGGCGCGGGGTGCCGCTGCCCGGGCGTGCGGCATCGCCCGGGGATCCGGCGGGGCGTGGAGTGCCGCGGGGTGGGGTGCTCGGCCGCGAGGCGCCGCTCGCGGGCCGACCGGCCTGGCGGCCGGGGTGGGCGCGGGGCGGCTCCGGGCCGGGCGCCGGTGGGCGCGGCAGCGGGCGGCGCTTCGTCGTCGCCTCGTGCGCGGGCGTGACCGCCTCCGGCTCCCCCGGTTCCAGGTCGTCCAGGTCGTCGAGGTCTTCCGGGTCCTCCTCGACCTCGTCGAGGTCATCGAGATCGTCCTCGACCGGCTCGGGTTCCTTCTTCTTCGGCGCCGGGGTGAAGTAGTGCCGCAGCTTCAGCGTCGGCTCTTCGACGAACTTCCAGGACAGCGTGCCGATGCCGTAGGCCAGCGGTGCGGCGCAGATCAGCATCAGCCACTGGTTGTGGATCCCGGCCATCGCCAGCAGCTGCTGGATCGGGAATCCCCACACGTACACGCCGTAGCTGCCGTTGACCCACACTCCCGGCACCGTCAGCCGCGCCGGCCAGAAGTGCCCGGCCACGACCACCGCGTAGCTGACCGCGAAGGTCATCCAGAACGACCCGGTGATGCTGTTGGGCATCAGCACCAGCACCGCCAGCCCGGCGCCGGCCGCCAACGGCGACAGCGGGATCCGGTACAGGTTGAGCACCACGCCGAAGGCGAACGCGACCAGGAACGCCACCAGCGACTCGACCGGCACGCTGAAGAACGAGCCCGCCGACTCCGAACCCGGCAGTTGCTCCAGGTGCCGGTCCCACGCGATCAGCCCGATCAGCGCCACCGCCATCACCCAGCGGTAGCGGTGCTTCGCGGCGCCGACCAGCAGCAGCGCGTAGAGGCCCGCGTAGGCGATCAGCTCCATCGGCAGCGTCCACAGCGACCCGTTGACCGCGTTCGGCCACGGGTTGTCCACGAACACGCCCGGCAGCTCGTGCTTCAGCGTGAGCAGGCCGGCGTTGTTGACGACGTAACCCCAGGTGCCGTTGGCCGCGAAGTACTCGCCGACGGACAGGGTCGTGATCATCGGGCCGACGATCAGCGCCATGGCGAACGAGACCGTGAGCATGGGCGGCCACAGGCGCAGGACCCGCTTCGCGGCGAACCTGCCCGGATGGGGGTCCCGGACCCAACTCTCCGTGATCTGGAATCCGCTCATCGCGAAGAAGCCCATGAGAACGCCCTCGTCGGGCTGCAGCGGCCAGTCCGACGGGAACAGGTCGCCCGTTCCGGCCAGCGGCGAACTGTGCCCGTAGATCACCACGAGCGCGCCGATCATGCGGATCCAGGCGAATCCGTGGTGCGGCTCGGCGAACCACTCGGGGCGAGCGTGGACGACCCGCGCGTCATCCACCCAGATCACCCCATCAAGTCATGTCCCCGGCCGGCGAAGTCAACGCTGCGTAGCCTAGCCCGCGACCTGAGGGTTGTGGACCCATTACCTCCTCGCGACCCGGTCGGGCCAGACCACGCCTCGGATCGTTATCCGGCCGGTGCCCCGCGTTCCCCCTTGCGGGTGCCAGAATGGCGGTCGATCGCAATGGGGGCGTTCGAGCGAATTCTGGGAAAGGGCGCATCGGTGACCTGGCAAGACGAGCTGCAAAATCTCGACGCCGAACTCGCGGCGGGGCGGATCTCCGCCGAGGAGTACCGCCAGCGGCGCGACGCCGTGCTAGGTCGGGCCCAGAACGGGCAGGGCGGACCCGCGTCCGGCGGATTCCCGCAGCAGGACCCGTCCTCCGGCGGATTCCCCCAGCAGCAGCCGCAGGCCGGACCGCAGTCCGGGGGTTTCCCCCAGCAGCAGCCGCAGACGGGACCGTCCTCCGGCGGATTCCCCCAGCAGGACCCGCAGGCCGGACCGCAGTCCGGCGGATTCCCGCAGCAGGCGGGGCCGTCCTCGGGTGGGTTCCCGCAGCAGCAGCCGCAACAGCAGCAGTCCAGCCCGTTCCCCCCGGCGTTCAGCTGGGGAGACGCCGCCCAGTCCGCTCCTCAGCAGCAGCAACAGCCGCCGCAGCAGCAGGGCGGGGCGCCGAGCGAGGCCACGCAGGTCGTGCCCAACCCGCTCGCCCAGCAGCAAGCTCAGCAACAGCAGCAGGCGCAGCCCCAGCAGGCGCAGCCCCAGCAGGCGCCGCCGCAGCAGCCTCAGCAGCAGGCGCCGCCGCAGTCTGACTCCGAGAGCACCCAGGTGGTCAGCCTCAGCCAGCAGCCGCAGTGGGGTCCGCCGCAGCCGCAGTGGGGCCCGCAGCAGGGCTGGGGTCCCGTCGAGAGCACCGGTACGCCGTGGGGCGACGACCTGCCGGGGACGCCGGAGCACGGCGACGCGTCGTGGATGCGGCAAGGCCCCGAGGTGTTCGAGACGGCGAGCAAGCCCGGCAAGGGCAAGCTGATCGCCGGGCTGTCCATCGGCGGTGTGCTGCTGGTCGGCCTGATCGTCGCCGGGATCTTCTACTTCACCTCCGGCGGCGGGACCACGCCGACCGAGACGACCGCCGCTCCGCCGCCACCGCCCCCGGTGCAGACCCAGGAGCTGCCCGCGCCGCCGCCGGCGCACCCGAATCCCCCGGCCAGCCCGCAGGAGGTGCTGGTCGCCGCGCCCGGCCCGGCGCACCCCTGGTCCGGGCCGCTCGACCTGCCGAGCCTGCAGGGCGCCAAGGCCGGTCTGCTGCAGCCGAAGGCGGTGCTCGACTCCGCGATCCAGCGCGGGCTGATCGACGGCTGGTTCAACGGCGCCGAGGGCACCCCGAGGACGACGATGCTCGCGCTTCAGCTGCCCGACGCGAACGCCGCCAAGCAGGTGGTGGACCAGTACCTGGGCGCCCAGCAGGGTCTGTCCGAAGTGGACGACCTGTCGTACCAGGGTGTCAAGGTGGTGAACGCCGGCGGCGTCTACCGCACCGCCTACGTCGCGCACAACTGGGCGATCATCATCGACGCCACCGGCCCGTCGGACCAGAAGTCGGCGGTCCAGCAGTCCTTCAAGTCGACCCTCGACCAGCAGGTCAACCACCTGCCGCCGACCGTCCGCGACTGACCCCACCCGCCGTCCCCCGCAATTTCAATGGAAATCGAACCTCTGATTTCCATTGAAATTGCGGGGGTTCGGTGTGTCTGGGCCCGACACACCGGGGCGTGTCGGGCCCAGCCCCATCGGGTCAGGCCGTGTCGGGTCAGGCCTCGTAGTCGGTGGTGTCGAGGAGGCCTTCGAGGGCCGCGCGGGAGACGTCCGGGCCGAACTGGGCCGCGATGCCCTTCTTGCCCGCCTCCGACATCCGCCGCCAGGCGTCGTCGTCGGTGAGCAGCCGGACCGCCGCCTCCGCGAGCCCCGCCGCGTCGTCGGCGACCAGCACGTCCTCGCCGTTCGTCAGGTGCATGCCCTCGGTCGCCACCGACGTGCCGACCACCGGCACCCCGAGGCTGAGGCTCTCGCCGACCTTGCCCTTGACGCCGGCGCCGAACCGCAGCGGTGCGAGGGTCGCGCGGCTCGCCGCGTACTGCGGCTCCAGCTCCGCGACCCAGCCGTGCACCTGCACGCCGCGCCCGGCCAGCTCGCGAACCTCGTCGGTCGGGTTGCTGCCGACGACGTGCAGCACCGCGTCCGGGCACTTCTCCCGCACCAGCGGCATGATCTCGGACGCCGCCCAGCGCACGGCGTCGACGTTCGGCGGGTGGTCGAAGCTGCCGACGAACAGCAGGTCCTTGCGCCCCTCCGGCTTCGCCTGGCTCCAGTCGACCTCGTGCACGTTGGACAGCACCCGCACGTCGGCGTCCGGCACCAGCTCGCGCAGCAGCACCTGCTCCGCCTCGGACACCACCAGCGTGACGTCGCAGGAGCGGGTCAGCCCGAGCTCCATCTGCCGCGATGCGAAGGCCTTGCGCCGCAACGCTTCCGCCCGCGCCGCATCGCCCTGCTGCTCGGCGACCTCGGCCTGCCGCTCCAGCCGGAGGAAGTGCACGTCGACGGTGTCGTAGGCGATCACGGCCTGCGGCGCGCAGGTGCGCAGCTCCTCGACGAGGCTCCACGCGACCTGCGGGCGGGACAGCAGGGCCAGCGAGATCTCCGAGCCCGCCTCGTGCAGGAACGCCTGCTGCAGCTCGGGTTCCGGCAGCACCGTGACGCCGAGCTGCTGCAGCTGCGTGGTGTAGGGCTCCAGGCGCGCGTGGTTGCCGGGGAAGAACACCACCCGGCAGCCGAGCTGGACGAACTGCTCCAGCACCCGGCGGATCCGCACCGAGCCGGAGTCGAAGTCCGGACGCGGCACCTGGTGGTCCTTGACCAGCACGATCGGCCCGTGGTGGCCGCGGGTGCCGCGCTGCCGGGCGAGCCAGAGGTTGCGCGGCGAGACTTCCGGCAGGTGTTCGGCGGCGAGCGTGTCGGCCCACTTCTCCACGAACACCTTGCGGTTGAGCTCCTGGTGCTTCTTCACGCCGGTGCTGAGGTCGGTGCCGTTGGACACGCCCTCGTGGTGCACGACGACGGCCTTCGGCTGCACCACGGTGCGGTAACCGGCCGCGCGCACCGCGAACGCCAGGTCGGTGTCCTCGTAGTAGGCGGGCGCGTACCGGGTGTCGAAGCCACCGACCTGCCGGAACACGTCGGTGCGGACCAGGATCGCCGCGCCGGAGCAGTAGTCGACGTCGCGCACGACGTCGAACTCGGCGCCGCCGTTGGTGGTGTTGCGGCCGTAGTTCCAGCCGTTGCCGTCGGCCCACACGATGCCGCCGCACTCCTGCAGCCGGCCGTCCGGGTAGACCAGCTTGGCGCCGACCAGCCCGATGCGTTCGTCGCCGCGGATGGTGTCCATCAGGATGTCCAGCCAGGACTCGGTGACCTCGGCGTCGTTGTTCAGGAAGAACAGGTACTCGCCGCGCGCGTGCTCGGCGCCGAGGTTGCAGGCGCCGATGAACCCGAGGTTCCGCTCGGCGCGCACCAGCCGGACGCCCTCGCAGGCGGCGAGCTTCTCGGCGCTGTCGTCCGGCGAAGCGTCGTCGACGACGATCACCTCGAACGGCACGGACACCAGGTGCCCGCCGAGGAACCGCAGGCACTGCCGGGTGTAGGGCCACTTGCCGTGCACCGGCACGATCACGCTGACCAGCGGTTTGTCGCTGTGCGGCACCGGCAGCGGCCCGGTCTCGACGGCCTCGTCGACCTGCGGCACGCCGGGCTTGCGCCCGAGCGCGATCTCGTACGCGTCGCGCCGCGCGGTGCCGCGCGGCGCTACGCGCTCGATGACCTTCCGGTACTTCGTCACCGCGCGCTGCACCAGCGCGGAGTTCTGCGCCGCGAGCTCCGCGTTCGCGGCCCCGAGCTCCGCCGCTTGCCGCTCGGCGTCCGCTACGCGTCCTTCGAGCCGCGCGACGGTGTCGCGCAGCCACTCGATGCGCGCCGCGTCGCGCTCCGCGCTCTGCTGGCTCTCCTGCAGCTCGCCGCCGATGCGATCCAGCTCGGCTCGCAGCTGCGCCTGCTCGCGGACGCCCTGGTCGGCGCGACGCTCTTCCTTCTTGCGCAACTCTTCGAGCCGCGTTATCGAGTTCTTGAGCTCTTCGGCCTCGGCGCGGTTGCGCTGGTAGAGCTCGTTGAGCTTGGCGACGTCCGCGACCGCCACGTCGCGTTGTTCGATGATCGGCGCGACGTCGCCGCCGCGGCGGATCAGGGTGAGGTCGGCGTCGGTCAGCAGCGCCGCGGCGGGCAGTTTCGGCAGGTGCTTGTCGGAGGCGATGCCGAGCAGGTAGGTGTGCGGCACGCCCTGCCGGACCGACCACTCGCCGTCGCGGCCCTGGATGGTCTGCAGCCGGACGCCTTCGATCGCGGTGTCCGGGTCGCCGTGGTCGGCGGGGGTGAGCAGCGATCCGACGGTGACGTTCTGCTTCAGCACCGCCACGTGCCGGAACGCGTCCTCCAGCAGCTTCTCGTACTGGTCCGCGGTGAGTTCCTTGACGTGGTACGGGTTTTCGTTCCCGTGCTCGTGCGAGTAGACCGCCGTGTCCGGGGTGCTGCTCAGGAACAGTCCACCTTGGACGAGCCGGGACCTGACCAGGGCCAGCACCGCGTCGTGGTCTTCGACGTGCTCGATCGCCTCGAAGCAGACGATCACGTCGAAGGGCTTGGCGTCGGCGAGCAGCTCGGGGTCGGTGATCGAGCCGACCTCGAAGCTGACGTCGCGGCCGCCGTAGTTGTGCCGGGCGTGCTCGACCGTCGCCGGGTCGATGTCCACGCCGACCACCTCGGCGCCTTCGGCGGCCAGCAGCGCCGCGCCGTAGCCCTCGCCGCAGGCGAGGTCGAGCACCCGCTTGCCGCGCACGAAGCGGGCCGCGAGGGCGTAGCGGTGGTAGTGCTCGTAGATGACTTGGACGTCATCGGTCCACGGCACGCATCGCTCGCCGGTCCAGTCGATCAGCCGCTTGTCCATCCGGTCCCTTACGACGTGATTGAGTCCCACAGCAGGCTAGCGCCCCGATCGGGTAACTCGTCGCCGGTTCGGCCATTGCGGCGCAGCCGGCAGTTTCAATTGAAACTGGGCACCTGCGTGCGGTTTCGATTGAAACTGCGGGCCGGGAGATGAAAAACCTCTCATGTTGTTTTCATGCTCGGCTCCCGGCAGGCGGCGAGAGTGGTGCCATGAGGTCGGTTCCCAAGGCGGTTCTGCTGATCGCGGCGTTGGCGCTGCCGATCGCCGCCGTGCTGGTGAGCTTCGCGCTCACCGACGGGCCGCGCACCCCGCAGGTGCCGGCCACCGTGCAGGTCGGCAGCTCACCGGGCCCCGAACCCAGTCGGCCGGCGCCACCGGCCTCGACCGTCGTGCCCACCGAGCTCCCGCCGCCGGCCCCCGACGACGATGACGACGATGACGACCACGACGACGACTGAGCCCACCGCGACCAGGTCGTTCGCCAAGCTCCCCGGCCGCCGCGGCACCCGCATCCCGGCGCGCGCGCAGATCATGGGCTGGCTGCTGCTGGTGCTGGTCGTGGTGCTGCTGGCGGTGATCCTGATCGTCCGCTCGTTCCTGCACAACGACGTGAACGACCAGGTGACCGCGTCGATGGAGCAGGAGGCGCACGAGTTCGTCACGTTTGCCGAGCGGGGCCGCGACCCCGCCACCGGGCAGCTGTTCACCGCGCCGGAGCAGCTGTTCACCTCCTACCTGTCGCGCCAGTACCCGGACCGCGACGAGGCCCTGATCGGGGTGTGGGAGACGCCGACCGGCCTGCGGCCGCTGTCCCAGGAGCAGGACGACGAGATCGACCGGTTCGCCAAGGACCAGACGTTGCTGCACCAGATCGTGGCCGCCCCGAACAACTACGGCTGGCTCGACACGCCCGCCGGGCGGATGCAGTGGCTCAAGGTGCAGACCGAGTCCGAGCAGGGCGGCCGTGCCTGGTTCGTGGTCGAGCGCTACACCGCGTCGGCGATGGCCGACGCCGACCGGACCGTGCAGGTGCTGCTGCTGGTCAGCGGCCTCGGCGTGGTGATCGCGGCGCTGTCGTCGTGGGTGGTGGCCGGGCTGATCCTGGCGCCGGTGCGGGCCGTGCGGCAGGCCGCGGCCGAGATCAGCGAGCACGACCTGACCAGGCGCATCCCGGTCGAAGGCCGGGACGACATCGCCGCACTGGCCGACCAGTTCAACGCGATGCTCGACCGGCTGGAGGACGCCTTCCGCATCCAGCGCCAGTTCGTCGACGACGCCGGGCACGAGCTGCGGACGCCGATCACGATCGTGCGCGGCAACCTGGAGCTGCTCGGCGACGACCCGGCGGAGCGGGAAGAAGTGGTGCGGCTGTGCACCGACGAGCTGGACCGGATGACCCGCATCGTCAACGACCTGCTGATGCTGGCCAAGGCCGACCGGCCCGACTTCGTCACCGCGGCGCCGGTCTCGCTGGCCGAGCTGACCAGCGACATCGAGGCGAAGGTGCGGTCGCTGGCGGACCGCCGCTGGGTGCTCGACGACATCGGCGAGGGCGAGGTGCTGGTCGACGAGCAGCGGATCACCCAGGCGATGGTGCAGCTGGCGCAGAACGCGGTGCAGCACACCGAGCCGGGTTCGGAGATCCGCATCGGTTCCTCCCTCGCCGACGGCGCGGTGCGGCTGTGGGTGACCGACCACGGCCCGGGCATCGATCCGGCCGAGGTGTCGAAGATCTTCGACCGCTTCACCCACGGCAGCAGCCACGGCAAGGGCGGCGCCGGGCTCGGGCTGGCGATCGTCAAGGCCATCGCGGACGCGCACCACGGGCGGGTGCGGGTCGTGTCCCGGCCCGGCGAAGGCGCCACCTTCGCCCTGGAACTGCCCGCCGCCCCACCCCACAACGCGACCGAGGAGACCACTGCATGAGCAAGATCCTGATCGCCGAGGACGAGGCGCGGATCGCGGCGTTCATCGAGAAGGGGCTGCGGGCCAACGGCTTCACCACCACCGTCGTCGGCGACGGCGACGCCGCCCAGGACTACCTGCTGACCGGCGACTTCGACCTGGTGGTGCTCGACCTGGGGCTGCCCGGCAAGGACGGCTTCTCGGTGCTGCGGGCGGTGCGGGCCCAGCACGTGACCGTGCCGGTGATCATCCTGACCGCGCGGGACGGCGTGCACGACACGGTCGCCGGGCTGGAGGGCGGCGCGGACGACTACATGACCAAGCCGTTCCGGTTCGAGGAGCTGCTGGCGCGGGTGCGGCTGCGGCTGCGGCCGGTCGACCGGGTCCCGGAGATCACGGTGCTGCGCGACGGCGAGCTCTCGCTGGACCTGCGCACGCGGCGCGCGCAGGTGCCGGAGGGCACGGTCGACCTGACGGCGCGCGAGTTCGCAATGCTGGAGCTGTTCCTGCGGCACTCCGGGCAGGTGCTCTCCCGCGAGCAGATCCTGTCGCACGTGTGGGGCTACGACTTCGACCCGGGCTCCAACGTCGTGGACGTCTACGTGCGGGCACTGCGCCGCAAGATCGGCACCGAGCGGATCAGCACCGTCCGGGGCATGGGCTACCGGCTGGGCGCGTGAAAGCTCGTGCCCGTTCCGGTGAGAACCGGGACGAACGCTCACGAGTCATGGGGCGTAGCGGAGGATCGCCGCGGTCGCGCCGCCTCCCGGGATGTCCTCGCTGCGCACCGCCATGACCCGGCCGCCGGTGAGCCAGACGCGGCGGGCTATCTCGTCCACCACGCCGTAGGACACCGCGTCGTCGGCCTGCTCGAACGTCACCGCGCCCGCCTCGTCGATGAAGCCCGGGACCACGTTGTCGATGTCCACGAACACCGTGTCGACCGCGCCCATCGTCGCGTGCCTGGCCACGTCCGCGATGTCCGTGACCGCCCGGCCCTGGCCGGTGCGCTGCTCGAACAGTTCGCGCAGCTCGCGCAGCCGGTCGGCGTGCAGGTCGTCGAGGACCTCGCGCGTCGCCGACGCCAGCTCGCGGTCGCTGCTCTCCTCCGGGTTTCCGGTCAGGCCGACCGAGGCGAGCTCCGAGGCGGTGCTGACCGACCGGAAGATGCTCGCCAGCGGCTCGGTCGCGGCCAGGACCAGCGGCACGTCGCCGCGCAGCACCGGCCGCAGCGCCCGGTCGACCTGGCGGGAGAACTGGCCCATCCGGACCTTCGGGCCCTCGCCGCCCTGGAACCGGCGGCGCGGCAGGCGGTCGGTGACCGACTCCTTGCCCACCGAACTGGCCAGGTCCGCGGGCATCCCCGCCACATCGACGACGACCGGGTCCATCTCGGGCACGACCTCCAGCAGCCGCACCGAGTTCTGCGCGAGCGCCAGCAGCAGCGCGGTCTGCGGGAAGGTGATCGAGCGCAGCAGCGGCTTGAGGTGGAACCGGTCGGACACCTCGACCACCGCGTTCAGGCGGTTGGGCAGCCGGAAGGTGGTCAGCGAGGTCGGCGTGGCGAACAGTGCGAGGCTGCGGGCCTGGAAGCGCCAGAACTCCTCGTCCTCGGCCAGGTCGGCCAGCTGGCCGGTGATGCCGGCCACGTCCTCCTTGGCGGCGCCCGCCCGGCGGAGCTGGTCGGCCGCCTGCCCGGCGAGGTTCTTCAGCTCGATGCGCTCGGCCTCGCCGCCGGAGGCCGGGCTGGTCGGCAGGTACAGCGAGACGCTGATCGGTTCGCGCGCGGTCAGCAGCCCGTCGACCTGCGCCCGCGTCGGGATGTCGGTGTGCAAGATCGCCATCGGTGCCCTCCCCAGGCGGAACGTCCGGCACCGGCGACGCTACCGAGGTCCCGGGGAACCGGCAGGGCGACGGAGCTCACCCGGCTTCGCCCGTTCCGACGGGCCCGTACCTGCGGTTAAGGTGGTCGGCGTGAACTCGCACTGGCACCGCGTTCTGCCGCCCCCGTCCCGCTGACGGGCGGCGAACCTCCAACACCCCGAAGACGCCGCAGTTTCAATTGAAACTGCCAGGTCCGGGTCCTCCCACGCAGTTTCAATTGAAACTGCACGCACCCGCCGGGGTTGACGCGCGCCCGTTCGACGAGTCCTGACGGTTCGCGAACGGAAGAGTTCACCTTGACTGATCAACTGCTCACCGCACCCGCTCCTGCCCGCAGCTTCGTCGCCGGTCCGCTGCCGGTGCTGCTCGCGGCGTTCCTGTGGGGCACCACGGGGACGGCCGCCAGCTTCGCCCCGGCCGCCGCGAGCCCGCTGTCGATCGGCGCCGCCACCATGGGCGTCGGCGGCGTGCTGCTGCTCGTGATCGCCGGGCGGTCCGCGTTCGACATGCTGCGGTCCGGCCGGACCGGGCTGCTGCTCGTGGGCGCCCTGGCCGTGGCGGTCTACCCGCTGGCGTTCTATTCGTCGATGGCGCTCGCCGGGGTCGCCATCGGCACCGTCATCACGCTCGGCTCGGCGCCCGTGTTCGCCGCGATCCTGGAACGCGTCGTCGACGGCGTCCGGCTGGATCGCCGGTGGGCGCTGGCCGCCGCGGTTTCGGTGCTCGGCTTGCTGCTGATCACCGTCGGCGGCGAGAGCGGGGTCGGCGCGGACGTCGTCGTGGGCGCCCTGCTCGGCTTGCTCGGCGGTGCCGCGTACGTCGCTTACTCGTGGGCGGCCGCGCGGATGATGCGCGGCGGCCACGGCTCGCGCGCGGTGATGGGCGCGATGTTCGGTGCCGGCGCTGTCGTGCTGCTGCCGGTGCTGGCGTTCACCGGCGGTCCGCTGCTGAGCTCCCCGTCCGGTCTGCTGGTGGCGGGCTACCTCGCGGTGATCCCGATGGGCCTCGCGTACCTGCTGTTCGGGGCCGGGCTGCGCCGCACGTCGGCCAGCGTCGCGACGACGCTGAGCCTGCTGGAGCCGGTGGTGGCCGCGCTGTTGAGCGTGCTCGTCGTCGGGGAACGGCTGGGCATCGCGGCGTGGTTCGGCGTCGCGCTGATCGGCATCGGGTTGGTGCTGGTCAGCACGCGCCGCTGAGAACCTGTGCACAGCTGTGGATAACTTTCTCCACAGCTGTGCACAACCCGGTCGCTCGACCAGGTGTTTTCGCAGCTGAGCACCCTGTTGACAAAGTTGTCCACAAGCTTGTGGACAACTGCGCGGCAAAGATGAAGTGCTCCTCATGGGCGGTTCACGCGCGGTTCAGCCGCGGGACAGATCGTTCATGGCGTGAACAGCCACGAGGACACCGCGCAGCTGGTGCGCACCGAGTTCGCCACGAGCCCGGTGCGCACCGCCCGCGTGGCGTCCGACCCGAGCGCCGGGCGCGGCTGGGCCATCGGGATCACCCTCGGCGCGCTCGGCCTGCTCGGGCTGATGGCGGTGCTGACCGCGCCGGAGGACGCCGGGACCGACCAGCTCGGCCGGTCCGGGCTGATCACCATCCTGGTGTTCGCCGCCGCCGTGGCCGGCTGGATGAGCAACCGGCTCGACGACACCTTCGTCGCGCTGTCCGCGGCGGCCGTGCTGGTGGTGCTGGGCGCGCTGGACGCCGAGGAGCTGTTCGAGTCGCTCGGCGCGGACCAGATCTGGCTGCTGGTGGCGGCGTTCGTGCTGGCCGCCGGGATCAACCGGACCGGCCTGCCCGCCCGGCTGGCGATCGCGCTGGTCGGCCGCGCCCGATCGGCTCGCGGCCTGGTGCACCTGATCACCGCGGGCCTGGTGATCACCGCGCTGCTGGTGCCGAGCACGAGCGGGCGCGCGGCGCTGGTGCTGCCCATCTTCCTCGCGCTGGCGGGCGCGTTCGCGCACCGGCCGCGCCTGGTCCGGGCCCTCGCCGTGCTGTTCCCGACCGTCGTGCTGCTGTCGGCGATCGCGACGCTGGTCGGCGCCGGGGCGCACCTGATCACCAGCCAGGTCCTGGACAGCACGATCGGCACGGGCATCGGCTTCGGCCAGTGGCTGCTGTGGGGCCTGCCGTTCGCCGTGGTCAGCTCGCACCTGGCCGCGGAGCTGGTGCTGCTGCTTTTCACCGGCCGCGCGGAGCGCCGGGCTCGGTTGAGGGTCGACGCCGCCGCGTTGCGCGAGCAGCTCGACGTGCCGCCGCAGATGCGGCGCACCGAGATCCGCGCCATCGGCCTGCTCGGCACCATCGTGCTGCTCTGGAGCACCGAGCCGCTGCACGGCCTGTCGCCCGCACTGATCGCGCTGGCCGGGGCGCTGCTGATCGCCTCGCCGCGGTTCGGGACGGTGCACATCGGCGCCGCGATCTCCGAAATTTCCTGGTCGCTGCTGCTCTTCATGGCCGCCACCACGGCGCTCGGCGCGGCGCTGGCCGAGTCCGGGGCCGCCGGCTGGGTCGCCGCGAACGCGCTCGTCGGCGACAGCACCGGCGCCATGCTGATCGCCGTCGTCGCATTGAGCGTCGCCGCACACCTGCTGGTGCAGTCGCGGTCGGCGCGGTCGGCGGTGCTGATCCCGCTGATCGTGCCCGCCGCCTTCGCGGTCGGCATGAACCCGGTCGCGCTGGCCTTCGCCTCGACCGCCGCCGCGGGCTTCTGCCACACGCTGCCGTCCTCGGCCAAGCCGGTCGCGATGTTCGCCCGGCTCGACCACGCCTACACCCCGCGCGACCTGCTCAAGCTGTCCGCCCTGCTCGGCCCCGCGCTGGGCGCGCTCGTCGTGCTGTTCGCCCTGTTCGTCTGGCCGGCGCTCGGCCTGCCGCTCACCTGATAAGTCCACAGTGGAGGAGAACATCATGCTGCGCTTCGCCGTCGCCCCGAGCGGGTTCAAGGAGTGCCTGGACGCCGAGGCCGTCGCCGACGGGATCCGCGCCGGCATCCGCCGGGTGGTGCCCGCCGCGGCCATCGACACCATCCCGCTGATCGACGGCGGCGAGGGATCGGCGCGGCTGCTGGCCCGGTCGACCGACGGCGAGCTGGTGCCGGTCACCGCCACCGGCCCGGTCGGCGAACCGGTGGAGTCGCACTTCGCGCTGCTCGGCGACACCGGCTTCGTGGAAATGGCCGCCGCCGCCGGGCTTTCCCTGGTGCCGCCGGGCCGGCGCGATCCCGGCGCGACGACCAGCCGCGGCGTCGGCGAGCTGATCGCCGCCGCGCTCGACGCGGGCGTGAAGAAGATCGTCATCGGCTGCGGCGACTCCGGGACCTGCGACGGCGGTGCCGGTGCGCTGCGGGCGCTCGGCGTTCGCGTGCTGGACGCCGACGGGACGGAGATCCGCGACGGCGGCGCGGAACTGGTCCGCGCCCGGCGGCTCGACGCGACCGGACTGGACCCGCGACTGTCCGAAGTGGAGCTCGTGGTCGCGGTGAACCCGACGAACGTGCTGTGCGGGCCGGACGGCGTCGCGCGCCGCTACGGGCCGCAGAAGGGCGCCGCGCCGGAGCGCGTCGAGCAGCTCGCCGCCGCGATGCAGGTCTGGGCGGAAGTCCTGCGCCGGCACAGCGGAACCCGGTTCACCGACCTGCCCGGCGGCGGCGCCTCGGGCGGGCTCGGCGCCGGGCTGGCGGGAGTGCTCGGTGCGCGGCTGGCCTCGCGGTTCGACGTGTTCCTCGAAAGCAGCGACCTGGACCAGCGGCTGCGGGCCGCCGACCTGGTGATCACGGCCGAGGGCGCGATCGACGCGTCCACCGCGCTCGGCAAGATCCCGACCGAGGTGGCGCGGCGGGCGAAGCGGCACGGCAAGCCGGTGATCGCGCTGTGCGGCACGATCGGCCCCGGCGCGGACGCCAGCTACGACCACGGGATCGACGCGATCACCGGCATCCTGACGGAACCGGTGGACCTGGCGGACGCGATCACCCGCGCCCCGGAGCTCATCGCGGACGCCACCGCCCGAACCCTCCGCATGCTCCTCGTCGGCCGCACCTTACGAGCGGCCTGACGCGGCCGATCGGCACGCCACCTTCCCCGGGCCGCAATTTCCAACTGAAACCGGATCCGCAGTTTCAATGGAAACTGCGGATCCCCTGGTGCGTCAACCGGTCAGCGGCCTGCGGCGTAGCCCTGGGCCCCGCGGGCGTTCGCCGCCGCGCGCAGCAGGCCGGAGTCCGGGTCCCGCGAGACCGCCGACAGGCGGCCGAGCGCCCACGGCCCGGCGTCGAGCACGTCGTGGCCGCGGCGGCGGAGCTCGGCGAGGGTTTCGGCGCCGAGCCGCGACTCCGCGACGACCCGGCCGGGTTCCCAGGCGCGCGGGTAGAACGAGCCCGGGAACGCGCCGGTGTGCCAGGCCGGCGCGTCGATCGCCGCCTGCAGGTTCAGTCCACCGTGGACGTGCGCCAGCCAGAAGCACAGCTGCCACTGGTCCTGCTGGTCGCCGCCCGGGGTGCCGAAGGCCATGGTCGGCACGCCGCCGCGCAGCGCCAGCGACGGGCTCAGCGTGATCCGGGGCCGTTTGCCCGGCGCCAGCGAGTTCGGCAGGCCCTCGTCCAGCCAGAACATCTGCGCCCGGCTGCCGAGGCAGAAGCCCAGCTCGGGGATGGTCGGCGAGGACTGCAGCCAACCGCCGGACGGCGTCGCCGAGATCAGGTTGCCCCACCGGTCGACCACGTCGATGTGCACCGTGTCGCCGCGGCTTTCGCCGGTCGGCGACACCGTGGGCTCGCCGATGCCGACGCCGCTCGGGTCCTTCTCGCCGTCCACGCCGCGCCCCTCGGCGACGTGCGCGGCCAGGATCGCGTCGCGACCGCCCGGCGAGCCGGGGCGCAGCTCCAGCGAAGCGCGTTCGCCGATCAGCGCTCGGCGGGCCGCGGCGTAGTCGCGGGACACCAGGTCGGCGAGGACGCCGGGGTCGGCGGAGTCGCCGTACCAGGCCTCGCGGTCGGCGAAGGCGAGCTTGGCGGCCTCGACCGCGAGGTGCACGGTGTCCGCGTCGGCGACGCCGTCGACGTAGTTGATCCGGTCGCCCTCCAGGAGGCGCAGCTGCTGCGCCAGCGCGGGGCCCTGGGACCAGATGCCGAACTTCGCCAGGGTCCAGTCGCCGGGGAGGTCGACGGTCAGCGGGGTTTCGTAGCCCGCCTCGAACTCGGCCATGTCCTGCGCGGTGATGACGCCCGCGTGGTCCCGCCCGGAGTTGTCCCGGTGCGGCGTGCGCACGAACTTCTCGACCGCCTCGGCGACGAAGCCTTGCGACCAGGCGCGGCGGGCCGCGTCGATCTGCACCTCGCGGCCGGGCCCGGCCGCCTCGCCCTCGGCCAGCAGCCGCTCCCACGTGTCGGCCAGCACCGGGTTCTTGAGCACGCTGCCGGGCTTCGGCGCGGCGCCGTCGGTCAGCCAGAGCTGGGCCGAGCTGGGCCAGTGCTCGGTGAACATCGCGCGGACGGTGTCGATGGTCGTGCTGATCCGCTCCACGATCGGGAACCCGTCGCGGGCGTAGCCGATGGCGTACTTCAGCACGTCGCGCAGCGGCTTGGTGCCGTGATCGCGCAGCAACAGCAGCCAGCCGTCCCAGGCACCCGGCACGGTGGTGGCCAGGAATCCGGTGCCGGGCACCAGGTCTAGGCCGAGCTCGTCGCGGTAGTGGCCGATGGTCGCCGCGGCGGGCGCCGGGCCCTGGCCGCAGAGCGCGCGGGGGCGCGGGTCGTCGGCGGTGGTGAACAGCGCGGGAACCTCGCCGCCCGGGCCGTTGAGGTGGGGTTCCACGACCTGCAGGACGAACCCGGCGGCGACCGCGGCGTCGAAGGCGTTCCCGTCGTCCTCCAGCACCGCCATGCCCGCCGCGGAGGCGAGCCAGTGCGTGGAGGCGACCATCCCGTGCGTGCCGGCGAGTTCCGGGCGAGTCGTAAACACGTCAACCACCTTAGGCGGACGCCACCCGTCCGAGCGATAGTGAAGCGAGGACGTCCCCTGCGCCCAGCACCAGCCGCCCGAGTCCCGAGCCGGGCAGGAGGGCTCCCAATTTCGCGTGGGATGTCGTTTCAGGATGGCCCGCGTGAAGTGGCGGTTTCGCGCGACACCGGCGCTCTACGCCTCAGCCGGCCACGCCCTCACGTGCCCGCGCACCGTTCTGGACCGACGCCCGAAATCGGGAAGCTCTCAGGCGGGCGTGCCCGCGACCGGGGTTCGGCCGACGCCTCGCCAGGACAGGCCCGCGCGGCGCAGGACGTCCGGGTCGAGGTGGTTCCGGGTGTCGACCACCACCGGGCCGCGCAGTACCTCGGCCACGCGGTTCCAGTCCAGCGTCCGGAACTCCTGCCACTCCGTCAGCAGCACCAGCGCCGCGGCTTCCTTCGCCGCCTGGTACGGGTCGTCCACCAGCTCCACCTCCGGCGGCAGCGCCGGCTCGTCGCCGCGCAGCCCCGGGTCGTAGGCGACCAGCTCCGCGCCGCGCTCGGCCAGCAGCCGGGCCACTTCCAGCGCCGGGGAGTCGCGCAGGTCGTCGGTGCCGGCCTTGAACGTCAGGCCCAGCAGCCCGAGCCGCACCCCGTCGAGGGAGCCGCCGCAGGCGTCGGCGACCTTCGCCACCATCCGCTCGCGCTGCCGGGTGTTGGACGAGATCGTCGCCTGCAGCAGCGGGAATTCGAAGTCGACGGCCTCCGCCACCTGCAGCAGCGCCGCGGTGTCCTTCGGCAGGCACGAGCCGCCCCAGCCCGGCCCCGGCTGCAGGAACGACTGCCCGATCCGGCGGTCGTAGCCCATTCCCTCGGTGACGTCCGAGATGTCCGCGCCCAGCCGCTCGCAGAGCTCCGCGATCGCGTTCACGTACGAGAGCTTGGTCGCCAGGAAGCAGTTCGCCGCGTACTTCACCATCTCCGCGCTCGCCGCGTCCGTGAGCACCGTCGGGGCGCCGAGCCGCGCGTACAGGGCGGCCACCCGCTCGGCCGCGTCCTGGGTGTCCGAGCCGACCACGATGCGGTCCGGGTTCAGGAAGTCGTGCACCGCCGAGCCCTCGCGCAGGAACTCCGGGTTGCTGACCACCGCGACGTCCTCGCGGCCGACCAGCTCGCGCAGCCGCGCCGACGTGCCCACCGGCACCGTCGACTTCGTGACCAGCACGCATCCCGCGGGCAGCAGCTCGCGCACCTCGTGCGCCACCGCCTCCACCACGGCCAGGTCCGCCTTGCCGCCGGCCCCCATCGGCGTCGGCACGCACAGGAAGACCACCTCGGCCTCGGCGACGGCGGCCGCCGAACCGACCACGAACTCCAGCCGCCCGGCCGCGATGCCCTCCTGCACCAGCTCGGCCAGCCCGGGCTCGTGGATCCGCACCTCGCCGCGGGAGAGCTGCTCGACCTTCGCGGCGTTCACGTCGCTGCACACCACCCGGTGCCCCAGCGACGCCAGGCACGCGCCGGTCGTCAAGCCGACGTACCCGGTGCCAACAACGACGATTCGACGGGCGAACACAGTCCCCACACCCCCTTCACCTCGCACGACCGTTCGGTCGTGGCCCCCTTGGGCATCGTGGCACATCGCCCGCACAGCGGAACCTGCATCGCCAAACGTTCACGCGCCGTACGTCCTGCGTGACGTGCCGGTGAACCGGCGTTTAGGCTCACCGGCCGTGGAGCAGCGACGTTTGGGCGAGTCCGGTCTGGTGGTCAGCGCGGTCGGTCTGGGTTGCAACAACCTCGGCCGCCCCGGCACGGCCACCGAATCCCTGTCCGGCGTTCGAGCCGTGGTGGACGCCGCGCTCGACGCCGGGATCACCTTCTTCGACGTGGCCGACGTGTACGGCTCGCCCCGCGGGCGCAGCGAGGAGCTGCTCGGGCAGGCCCTGTCCGGCCGCCGCGAGCACGCGATCATCGCCACCAAGTTCGGCATGGACATGCAGGGCGGCAACGGGCCCGACTTCGCGGCGCGCGGTTCCCGCCGCTACGTGCGGCGCGCCGTCGAGTCGTCGCTGCGGCGGCTGGGCACCGACTGGATCGACCTGTACCAGCTGCACCGGCCGGACCGGCTGACGCCGATCGACGAGACCCTCTCGGTGCTGGACGACCTGGTGCGCGAGGGCAAGATCCGCTACGTCGGGCACTGCAACCTCGCGGGCTGGGAGCTCGCCGACACGTCGTGGACGGCGTCCTCGGCCGGGCTGGCCGCGCCGGTGTCGGCGCAGAACCACTACTCGCTGCTCGCACGGGAGGCCGAACGCGAGGTCGTGCCGGCCTGCAAGCGGTTCGGCGTCGGGATCATCCCGTACTTCCCGCTGGCCAACGGGCTGCTCACCGGCAAGTACCGGCAGGACCAGGAGCCGCCGGAGGGCAGCCGGCTGGCGAACCGGAATCAGATGCTCGCCGACGCTCCGTGGGAGCGCATCGAGCAGCTGCGCGCCTTCGCGGAGGAGCGCGGCATCCCGATGACCGCGGTGGCGGTCGGCTGGCTGGCGGCGCAGGAGGTGGTGGGCTCGGTGATCACCGGCGCCACCACGCCGGAGCAGGTGCAGGCGAACGCGGTGGCGGGCGCCTGGCGCCCCACCCAGGCCGATCTGGACGCCATCGACGCGATCTGCCCGCCCACCGAGCGCTAGGCCCAGACGACGGTGGTGGCGCTCCGTCACCACCGCCTTCGTTTCCGCAGGTGGTGGACGATTTCGAGAGAAGCCGGCCGCCACCGGGTGAACGCCGATTCCTCGCGGAATCGCGCTTCAGCCACGGCTTCGCGGGTCTTCCGAGCACCGTCGGTGATCGGCCTTTCGCTCGGACGGACCCGAGAATCGCACCGGTGGCAGACGCGGCGGCCCCGGCCAGCGGACCAGGCTCTGAACATGGAGCTGATCGGGATCGCCACACTGTTCGCCGGCCTCGCGTTGCTGGCCGCGCTGCCGCTGGTCGCGCTGCTGGCGTTCGTCGAGATGAGTTCGCAACGACGGGTACGCCGCCATCACTGAGCGCGGGTTCGCCGCCTGTCCGTTCCGCGTCAGGTGCTGGGCACGACCGTTCCCAGGTGTTAGACATGCCTGGACACCAGCAACGAACGCAAAGGAACGAGCAGATGCTGATCACCGACACCGCGGCGATCGTCACCGGCGGGGCTTCCGGCCTTGGCGCGGCCACCGCACGAGCGCTCGCGTCGCGCGGCGCGCAGGTCTTCGCGGTGGACTTGCCGGACTCGGTGGCCAACGCGCCGGTCGTTGACGGGGTCACCTACACGGCCGCCGACGTCACCGACGCGGACCAGGTGCAGACCGCCGTCGACCAGGCGGCCGGTGCCGGGGTTCCGCTGCGGATCGTGGTGAACTGCGCGGGCATCGGGCCGTCGGCGCGGATCGTCGGCCGCAAGGGCCCGCACGACTTCGACCTGTTCCGCAAGGTCATCGAGGTCAACCTGATCGGCACCTTCAACGTGCTGCGGCTGGCCGCCGCGGCGATCGGCCAGACCGAACCCGGCGAGCACGGCCAGCGCGGCGTGGTGATCAACACCGCCTCCGTCGCCGCCTTCGACGGGCAGATCGGCCAGGCCGCGTACTCGGCGTCCAAGGGCGGCGTGGCGAGCCTGACGCTGCCGGCCGCGCGCGACCTGGCGTCGTCGGGCATCCGCGTGATGACCATCGCGCCGGGCATCGTGGACACGCCGATGCTGGCGACCATCAGCGAGGAGTTCCGCACCGGGCTGGCCGAGAGCGTGCCGTTCCCGAAGCGGCTGGCCACGCCGGAGGACTTCGCGAAGCTCGCGCTGGACATCGTCGAGCACGACTACCTCAACGGCGAGGTCATCCGGATGGACGGCGCCCTTCGGATGGCGCCGCGGTAACGACCAGGGCTTTCGGGGTCGTGAGTGCTTTTGGTTGCCATGGCGGCCAAAAGCACTCACGACCCGTTGCGCTGCCGAGAGGTGCGTCGGAAAGCGATCCGCCGGAGGATGAGCACCGGTTCAGGTGAACGCCGAAGGGAGCTCGATCATGGGCGGGGGCATGAAAGCCGTGCAGTACCAGCAGGTCGGGGCGGCGCCGGTGGTCGTCGAGGTCCCGAAACCCGAGCCGGGTCCCGGGCAGGTGCTGCTGAAGGTGACCGCCGCCGGGATGTGCCACTCCGACATCGGGGTGATGAGCTGGCCCGCCGACAAGCTGCCGTTCGAGCTGCCGCTCACCCTCGGGCACGAAGGCGTCGGCACCGTCGCCGGGCTCGGGGCGGGCGTGCGGGGCGTCGCCGAGGGCGACTCCGTCGCGGTGTACGGGCCGTGGGGCTGCGGGGTGTGCTGGAAGTGCGCGCAGGGCAAGGAGAACTACTGCACCCGCGCCGCAGAGCTGGGCATCCGCCCGCCCGGCCTCGGCAGTCCCGGCGCGATGGCCGAGTACCTGCTGGTGGACGACGTCCGGCACCTGGTCCCGCTGGACGGGCTGGACCCGGTGCAGGCCGCGCCGCTGACCGACGCCGGGCTCACCCCGTACCACGCGATCAAGCGATCGCTGCCGAAGCTGGTCGGCGGCAGCACCGCGGTGGTCATCGGCGCCGGCGGCCTCGGGCACCTCGCGGTGCAGATCCTGCGCGCCACCACCGGGGCGCGGGTGATCGCGCTGGACGTGGCCGACGACAAGCTGGCGCTGGCCCGCGAGGTCGGCGCGCACGACGTGGCCCGCTCGGACGAGAACGCGGCGCAGCGCGTGCGCGAGCTGACCGGCGGGTTGGGCGCGGACGTGGTGCTGGACTTCGTCGGCATCGCGCCGACGGTGCAGATCGCGGCGCAGTCGGTCGCGGTGGAAGGCGACATCACCATCGTCGGGATCGCCGGAGCGCCGCTGCCGGTCGGTTTCGGCCTGCTCCCGCACGAGGTTTCGGTGGCGTCGCCGTACTGGGGCTCCCGCGCGGAGCTGATCGAGGTCTTCGACCTGGCGCGGCAGGGCGCGCTGCGGGCGCACGTGGAGACCTTCGGCCTCGACGAGACGCCGGAGGTCTACGAGCGCTTCCACCACGGCCAGATCAAGGGCCGGGCGGTCATCGTCCCGTAGCCCTGGGACCCGCATCAACCGATCCGATCGTGGGCGAGCGCGAGCGGAAAAGCCGGGTGCCCCGAACCGGTTTCGGTTCGGGGCACCCGTGCGCGTTGCGCGTCAGTACGGCCGGTCGGTGACGTTGCCGGTCGCGGCGTCCCAGACGACGTAGCCGTGCTGGAAGTCGCTGCGGCGCCCGCCCGGGACCGCGTACTCGTCGCTGGTCGGGTAGCCCAGGTACGACCGCTCCCAACCCAGCTGCGCCCAGCGGTCCTTGATCGCCCCGCGGATCTCGTGCGCGCCGGTGCCCGGCGTCCAGTAGACCGAGCCGTTCGACCGGTCGAAGTGGTTGTAGCGCCCCACCCCGTCGGGCGTGCCCAGCTCATCGGTGCGCGGGTAGCCCAGCGGGCCGTTCTCCCACCCGAGCTGCGCCCACTTCGCCTTGATGAGGCCCCGGATCTCGTGCGCCCCGGTCCACGGCGTCCAGTAGATGGAACCGTCGGCACCGGCGAAGTGGTTGTAGCGACCGGAACCGTCCGGTGTGGACAGTTCGTCGGTGCGCGGGTAGCCCAGCGCCCCGGCCTCCGCGCCGTGCTCGCGCCACTTGTCCCGGATCATGCCCTCGATCAGCGACGCCTCGGTGGCCGGGGACCAGTACGCGGACTTGGCTCCGCGCGCGAACGTGGTCTGGCGCCCGCCGTCGGCGGCATCCTGCTCCAGCTCGTAGGCGCCGCCCAGCGGGCCCGCGTCGGCGCCGGCGGCCTGCCACTTCTGGTAGATCGCGCCCGCGGTCCAGTCGCCCATCAGCTCGGCCACCCGCTGCCGCAGCGCCGGGAGTTCCTGGTAGGCCAGGTCGCCGGGGCATTCGGTGTAGCCGACGTCGCGGTGGCCGTGGATCATCGGCAGGGTCACCGCGGTCCCGAGCGGGTACTTCGCGGACGATCCCCCGTAGCCGGACACCATCGTGACCTCGCCGAGCGGGTCGCGGTAGTTGCCGGCGAGCTTCCACGCCAGGACCTGCGCCACGGATTCGAGCTGCGTCGCGCTGGGCGCCACCGAGGTGAACTCGCCGAGCATCGACACGCCGACCGTGTCCTTGTTGAAGCCCTGCGCGTGCGCGCCCCACACCGGGAGTTCCAGGCCGCCGTAGCGCCCTTCGAAGACCTGCCCGAACTTGTCGACCAGCACGTTGTAGCCGATGTCGCACCACTGCAGTTCGCTCGCGTGGTAGGCGTAGATGCCGCGCACGATGCGCGCGGAGTCGGCCGCGGTGTAGTCGTTGCTGCCCGCGGTGTGGTGGACGATCGCGGCCTTGACCGTGTCGCCGTACTCGACGCCGACGCCCTGCTGCTGGAAGCACTGGGTGCGCAGCGACTCGTCGGCGCCCCATTCGGCGCGGCTGATCGCGGTGGGCTTCGCGGCGGTGCTCGCGGCCTGCGCGGTCCCGGGGTCGATCAGCAGCACGGACACGGCTTTCGCGTCGACCGGGGCGCCGTCGGATTCGGCGCGCACCCGGATCGCGGTCGAGTCGCCGAGCCAGGCCGCTTCGCTCGCCTGGTCCTTGCCTGGTCGGCCGCGGTCCTGCCCGTCCACCGCGGGCAGCCGCAGCCACTCGCCCCAGGTGCCGTCGAGGTGCTGCGCCTGCACCTCGACGAGGTCCGGGTTCTTGCCGTTCCACCGCAGGGCGGCCATCGCGAACGGCTTCGACCGGCGGATTTCCCGTCCCTTGCCGGGGACCTCAGGCGCGGCGTCGGCGAGCGGCACGCGGTCGACGGACACCTTCTTCGACGGCGGCTCGGCGGTCGCGGACGGCGCTGCGACACCCGCGGACAGGACCACGATCAGCGCAGCAAGACATCGACGGATCACGCTACTCCCTTACCGAACGATCACGAACGGTCGCGGGGGAAGCGGCGACCACGGAGATATTAACCCGATCGGATGAAAAAGCTAGTCCACAATGGTCACTGATCGTGTCGACTTCCCGCGGCGAGCGGAGATCACCGCTCGCCGCGCCGGACGGCCGGCACAGCCGTCAGAGGTCGGCGGCGTAGGGGATCTCGTTGGATGCTTCGGAGGTCATCCAGCGGCGGATCGTCCAGGTCGCCCGGACGTCGTCCTCGTTGTAGTCGAGGATCCGGTCGCGCTGGGACAGGACCTGCACGCCGCCGCCGAGGCCCACCGCGTCGCGGTACCAGCGCATCGAGTTCTCGCCGCTGGCCTCCGCGTCCCGCCAGCCGAACCCGGCGCTCGGCGCGATCACCTTCAGGCCCTTGCCGTTCGGGCACAGGAACTGCTCCCGCACCGACGCGAACAGGTCGACCCACTCGGCCGAGCCGATGAACTCGCGCACCTCGGCCACCGATGGCACGCCCGGCTTGCCGGCGAACCGCTCGGCCGAGGCGAGCATCCAGCGGTTCTCCGCGAGCTCGTTGTAGCAGTAGGCGCGGAAGCTCAGGCCCCGCTCGTACGCGCGGCGGCGCACCGAGCAGAACCACGTCCAGAACTCCGCGAACGACCGCGCCTCGTCGTCGGACGGCAGCGGCTCCCAGCTGACGAACGCCCGGTAACCGGGCTCCTCGCCGATGTCCGCACCGGACAGCCAGCAGCCCCACAGGTAGGCCCCGGCGTCGGCGTAGCTCTCCATGTCCACGTCGACTTCCACGTCCGCGCGCGGCACGGACAGGTCGCGGACGCGCCGCACCAGCGGCAGGTTCCGCAGCCACGCCTTGGCGAGCAGGATCGCGTCGGTGTTGCGGACCCCGGTCAGCGGCAGCGATTCCGCCTCCGAAAGCGGCATCGCGGCCAGTTCATCCACTGTGGACACGCCGACCTCGCGCAGCGCCACCGCGTCCTCGCCGCGCACCACCAGGCTGACGTCCCGGCCCTCGCGCAGCTGGGACTCGCAGGTCGGCCACCACGGGCAGCCCTTGCACTCGTTGATCCGCGAAGGCAGCGCGAGCGGCTCCGCCTCCGCGGCGGCCGCCGAGGCCACCGCCAGGCGATCGGCGAACCGCGCCTCGTACTCGGCGATCGCGGTGCGGCCGCCGGGCCAGTTCGGCACGTCCAGGTAGTGCCAGACCACCACGTCGGCCTCGACGCCGATCACGCCGCCGAGGTTCGGCGCCGCGCTCATCCCGCACGCCTCCAGCAGCCGCAGGGCGTGCGCCAGGCGCAACTGGTCGCGGGGCTGCGCCCGCACCTTGCGGCCCTGGTCGATCCGGGCGGCCCCCGGCACCGGCCGGTCGATCGGCGACACCCGGGCACCGCTGCCCGGATCGGTGATCTTGTGGCGCACCACCAGCACCGGAACGTAACCGTCGCCGCTGCGCACCAGCAGGTCGACCGAACCGCGGCGGCCGCCGACGGGGTCGGCGGGCAGCTGGGCGGCGGAGATGTAGGGCGTGCCGGCGCGCATCGCGGCGAGCGTCAGCTCCTCGCGACCGGCCGCGGCCCCGCGCGGGATCTCCACCCAGTCCTCGCCGAACGCGTTGCCCAGCAGTTTCGCGACGTACCGGCGGTGTTCCGCGGCATCGGCGATGCGCTGCTCGATGCCCAGATCCATCTGCGCGGGCGGTTCGTCCTGCGCCGGATCGTTCTCGAGGTGCACGCGTCGACGGCACCGTGTTACGACGCCCGCGTCGAGCAGCACCTTCTCCTTCACGTGTGAAGCGTATGCCGTCGCTCCGACAGACGCGCCCATCACCCCGGTGACACGCCTCCGAGGCGACTACCCACCGTGCCCGAACGGGCGCGGCTCGATGTCGTGCCGCCCGAGGTCCGGTCTTAAGGTGATCGCAACGCCAGCGCAGGACGGGGAGGTGTCGGCCGCGGTGAGGAAGCGCACGACCGGACGCGGGGTCCGGAAGACGGGCACGAGAGGCTCCCGCAAGGCCGTCAAGGCGGCGAAGAAGGCGGACAAGAAGGCCGCCAAGGCGATCGTGAAGGGCGAGCACGGGCGCATCACCCCGGGCAACGCCAAGAAGATCATCGGAGTGGCCAAGGTGGTCGGCCCGGTGATCGCGCCGTTCGCGATCCACGCGGCGTCGGTGGCGCGCGAGCGCTACGAGCGGATGCGCGCGCATCGGCTCGGCGTGCCGGTGGACCAGCTGGGCAGCTTCACCGGCCGGGGCGCGGCGCTGCACGCGCGGATCGCCGGCGACGGCGAAGCGCTGCGCGAGCTCCGCGAGCAGTCGGCGAGCGGCGAGGAGGCGGCCGTCGCGGAGCAGTACGCGGAGCGGACGGCGACGCGGCTGGCGCAGCTGACGAGCGCCGTGCGGGCCGCGGAGCGGATGCCCGCGCAGCGGCGGAAGTCCGCGCACCGCGCGGTCGACGCGGAGCTCGGGCGGATCGAGGACGACCTGCTCAGCCGCTTCGGCGTCGCCACCCGCCACACCAAGTAACACACGCCCACCTCTGCGGGTTCGTCCACAGTTTCAATTGAAACTGTGGACGGAACGCCGAGGACCACAGTTTCAATTGAAACTGTGGTCCTCGGCGGGGTGGGGCCGGAGGCGGCAGGTCAGCGGCCTGCGGCTTCTCCGCCGGGGAGCTTCACCAGGCCCTGCTGGACCATCCACTCCCTCGCCACGTCCGCCGGGTCCCGGCCGTTGACGTCCACCTGGGCGTTCATCTTCAGCAGTTCCGCGTTCGTCAGCTTCTCCGACACCTGCTCGAAGACCGACGTGATCTGCGGATAGCGCTTGAGGAGCTCGTCGCGGGTCGTGATGCCGAGGTTGTACCTGGGGAAGAACTGCCGGTCGTCCGCCAGGACCTTCAGGTTCAGCGCCTGGATCCGCCCGTCGGTGGTGAACACCTCGCCGAAGGTGCAGGTCCCGTTCTGGGTGGCCTGGTAGATGCTGCCCTCGGTCAGCACCTTCACCTTCGACCGGTCCGCGGTGAAGCCGTACTCCTCCTCCACCCCGGGCATGCCGTCGTTGCGGCTGGCGAACTCGGTGTCCACGCAGAACGAGGCCTCGTCCGGCTTCTCCGCGATGATCTTCGGGAGCTCGGAGAGCTTCTCCACGCCCAGCCGCTGCGCCGCGTCCTGGTTGACCGCGAACGCGTACGTGTTGTCCACGTTGTAGGTGATCGCCGTCCAGGCGACGCCGTTGCGCTCCAAGTCCAGCTTCTTGACGGCCTCGTACTGGGCGCGGGCGTCCGGGATCGGGTCGGTGTTGCCGTTGTAGCTGATCCAGGACGATCCGGTGTAGTCCCACAGGATGTCGATCTGGCTGCTCTCCAGCGCCTTCCGGGCGCTGGCCGAGCCGACGATGCTGGTCAGGTCGCGGACGTCGGCGCCGGCCGCGGACAGCGCGAACTCGGCGATGTAGCCGAGCACCAGCTGCTCCGTGAAGTCCTTGGAGCCGACGGTGATCGTGACGCCCTGCAGCTCCGGCACCGGCCGGATGGTGCCCGGCTCCACCGCGAGCGGCACCGAGCCGCCGGAGCTGAGCCCGCAGCCGGTCAGCAGCACGCCGGTCACCGCCACCGAGGCCAGCTTGAACGCGCCGCGGCGCGACATCTTCCGGTTCATCGCAACCCCCTCGGCGACAGGTACGTCTCGGCCAGCGCGCCCAGCCAGTCGACCAGCAGCGCCAGCGACATCGCCAGCACCGCGCCGACGACCATGACGGTCCAGTCGTTCAGCTTGTACCCGGTGTTGATCATCTCGCCGAGCCCGCCGGCGCCGACGAACAGCGCCAGCGTCGCGGTGCCGACGGCCAGGACCAGCGCGGTGCGCAGGCCCGCCAGGATGTAGGGCACCGCCAGCGGCAGCTCGATGCGCGCCAGCACGCCCGTCGCCGACATGCCGATGCCGCGGCCCGCGTCGATCAGCGAGGGATCGACCTGCTGCAGGCCGACGATGGTGTTGCGCAGCACCGGGAGCAGCGCGTAGAAGGCGATCGGCAGCACCGCGATCCAGAACCCGGTCGTGCCGCCGGTGATCAGGAAGAACAGCACCAGCAGACCCACCGAGGGCGCGGCCTGACCGATGTTGGCCAGGCCGATGACCAGCGGCACCGCCCGCCGCGCCCAGCTGCGGCTGAGCACCACGCCCAGCGGCACCGCCACCACGACGACGATCACCGCGACCGCAAGGCTGAGCAGGAAGTGCGTCCAGGTCAGGCTGAGGATCGTGGTCGAGTTGACGCTGCGCGCGGTCACCTCGTCGTTGTCCTGGCTGAACGCCCAGCCCAGCACCCCGGCGACCAGCGCCACGACCGCGATCGGCTGCGCCAGCAGCCGCAGCCGCTCCGCCCTGCGGGACCCGGAGTCCGAAGCGAACTGGCTGCTCATGACTGGTCCTCGGTCGGTTCGTCGTCGGCGTGCTCCTCGCGCAGCGCCTTGATCGTGTTCATCACCGTGTCGATGTCGACCACGCCGACGTACTCGCCGCGGGAGCCGGTGACCACCGCGACGCCGTCGTCGTCGGTGAGGATCGCCTCCAGCGCGTCCTGCAACGTCGAGGCCAGCGCCACGCTGTCCTCCACCGGCCGCCCGGCGCGGTCCAGCGTGGACACGGCGCCGGCCTCGCGGGCGGTCGCCCAGCGCAGCGGGCGGTTGCGCTTGTCCAGCACCAGGCCGATCGCGCCGCGGCGGGTGCCCAGGCGCTCCTTCAGCACCGCGGGCGACTCGTCGATGGTCGCCGTCGGCACCTGGCCCACCTCGATCTCGCGGACCCGCCTCAGGGTGAGCTGCTTGAGCGCGGCACCGGCGCCGACGAAGCCGGCCACGGTGTCGTCCGCCGGGTTGGCCAGGATGGCCTCCGGCGTGTCGTACTGCAGGATCTTGGAGCGATCGCCCAGCACCGCGATCCGGTCGCCGAGCTTGACCGCCTCGTCGAAGTCGTGCGTCACGAACACGATCGTCTTGCCCAGCTCCGCCTGCAGGCGCATCAGCTCGTCCTGCAGGACCCCGCGGGTGATCGGGTCCACGGCTCCGAAGGGCTCGTCCATCAGCAGCACCGGCGGGTTGGCCGCCAGCGCCCGCGCCACGCCGACGCGC
Source organism: Saccharopolyspora sp. NPDC050642 (assembly GCF_040654735.1). NCBI lineage: Bacteria > Bacillati > Actinomycetota > Actinomycetes > Pseudonocardiales > Pseudonocardiaceae > Saccharopolyspora > Saccharopolyspora sp. NPDC050642. The sequence goes on from NZ_JBFAIN010000002.1 coordinate 495,139, forward strand.
TGCTGCTGACCGCCGGAGAGCTGCCGCGGGTAGCGGTCGCGGAACTCGCCCGGGTCGAGGTTGACCAGGTCGAGCATCTCGTCGACCCGCTCGCGGATGCGCTTCTTGTCCCAGCCGACCAGGCCGGGCACCACGCCGACGTTCTCGCCGACGGTCAGGTGCGGGAACAGGCCGGCCTGCTGGATCGAGTAGCCGATCTCGCGGCGCAGCTTGTCCGGGTCGAGGCCGAGGACGTCCTGCCCACCGATGGTGATCTTGCCGGCCGTCGGCTCGATCAGCCGGTTGATCATCCGCATGGTGGTGGTCTTGCCGCTGCCGGACGGTCCGACCAGCACCACGGTCTCGCCGGCCGGGATGGTCATGGTCACCGACTCCACCGCGGACAGCTTCTGCCCGGGGTAGCGCTTGGAGACCTCTTCCAGGCGGATTTCGACGCCGTGCCCGCCGGCGGGGGTGTTCTTGTCGTCAGCCACGAATACCTCTCGATGTCGTCAACCGCCCGAACAGCACGAAGAGGGCGTCCAGCAGCAGCGCCAGGATGATCACGCCGACGGTGCCGGCGATGGCCATGTTCAGCGCGTTCGCGCCGCCCAGCTGGCTCAGGCCGCTGAAGATCAGGTTGCCCAGGCCGGGGCCTTTGGCGTAGGCCGCGATGGCGGCGATGCCCATCAGCATCTGGGTGCTAACCCGCATGCCCGCGAGGATCGCGGGCCAGGCCAGCCGCAGCTCGACGCGGGTCAGCACGCCGAACCGGCTCATGCCGATGCCGCGGGCCGCGTCCAAGATCGGCTGGTCGACTGTAGACAACCCGACGATGGTGTTGCGGATGATCGGCAGCAGCGCGTACAGCACCAGCGTCACCACCGACGGCGCCACGCCCAGCCCCAGCACGGGGATGAGCAGGCCGAACAGGGCGAACGACGGGATGGTCAGGATCGCGCTCGAGAGAGCGGTGGCGATCGCCGCCCCGGCGGGGCTGCGGTAGACCGCAACCCCGACCAGGACGCCGACGATCGTCGCCAGCACGATGCACTGCACCACCATGCTGGCGTGCTGGTAGGAATCCACCAGCAGCGATTGCCACCTGGATGCGACGTAGTCCAGGAAGTTCACGCTTCTTACTCTTTTCCGCCGGCAGGTGCCGTCGCGGTGGCCTCGCTTTCGTCGGCCTCGGCCGGCGTGGTCACCAACTGGAACTCGCCGTCGTGCTCCTCGGTGCCGGCGATGACCGCCTGCTCCAGCACTTCGGCGCCCTTGGCGTCGCGCAGCGTCACGTCGTCGCTGCGCAGGTCCTTGAGCAGGGCCACGCACATGAACACCATGACGATGGCGAAGGGCAGTGCTCCGATGAAGGTCAGGTTCTGGATGCCGTCCAGCGCCTTCTCCTCATCACCGCCTGCGCTGCCGATGACCAGCATGATCGCGGCCACGGCACCGGTCGCGGCACCCCAGAAGACCACCACCCACTTGCTCGGCTCGATGGCGCCCCGCTGGGACAGCGTGCCCATCACGATCGACGCGGCGTCGGCACCGGAGACGAAGAAGATCGCCACCAGGACCATCACCAGCACCGAGGTGACCGTCGCCCACGGCATGGTCCCCAGCACGTCGAAGGTCTGCGCCTCCGCGGAGCCCTCGCCGTAGACGTTGGCACCCGCCTTCTGGGCGTCGATCGCGGCGCCGCCGAAGATCGCGAACCAGACGAGGCTCACGCCGCTGGGCACCAGCAGCACGCCGGCCACGAACTGCCGGATGGTGCGGCCGCGGCTGATGCGGGCGATGAACATGCCCACGAAGGGCGTCCACGAGATCCACCACGCCCAGTAGAAGATCGTCCAGCTGGCCAGCCAGCTCTGCATCTCGTCGCCGCCGGTGGCGCCGGCGCGCGAGGCCATCTCGCCGAACTCGCTGATGTAGGACCCCACCGAGGTGGGCAGCAGGTCGAGGATGAACACCGTCGGGCCGACGACGAACACGAACAGCGCCAGCACGCCGGCCAACACCATGTTGATGTTGGACAGCCACTGGATGCCCTTCTCCACGCCCGATACCGCGGACAGGATGAAGCACACCGTCAGGACGACGATGATCGCCACCAGGACGGTGCTGCCGGCCGAGTCCTTGGCCAGCCAGCCCGCGCTCTCCAGACCGCTGCGGATCTGCAGGGTGCCGATGCCCAGCGAGGCTGCGGAACCGAACAGCGTCGCGAACAGCGCGAGGATGTCGATCACCTTGCCGAGCGGGCCCTCGGAGTTGCGCTTGCCGATCAGCGGCAGGAACACGGCGCTGATCGTCTGGCGGCGCCCGCGGCGGAAGGTGCTGTAGGCGATCGCCAGACCCGCCACGGCGTAGATCGCCCACGGGTGCAGCGTCCAGTGGAACAGCGAGGTGGCCATGGCCGTCTTGATGGCCTCTTCGCTCTCCGCGGGGGACGTCCCCGGTGGCGGATCGACGAAGTGACCCAGCGGCTCGCTAACGCCGAAGAACATCAAACCGATGCCCATACCGGCGCTGAACATCATGGCGATCCAGGAGATCGTCCGGAACTCCGGCTGCTCCCCGTCCTTGCCGAGCGGGATCCGGCCGAACTTACTGAAGGCCAGGTACAGGGCGAAGATGACGAACGCGGTGGCCGCGAGCACGAAGCCCCAGCCCGTGTTGGTCAGCAGCCAGTTCAGTGCCGCCTTCGACGCGGTGCTCAGCGAGTCGGTGCCCACCGCACCCCAGAGCACCACGGCGAACATGATGGCCGCGGTGACTCCGAACACGACCCAGTCCGTGCGCGGTTTCCCGAGGAACTCGGGGCTTCCTGTCAATCCAGTTGTATGGTGGCCCTCGGTGGGCTCACCACTTTGTTTTGTTTCGGTCGACACAGGTTTCGGCGCCGACTTTCGGCGACGCCCCCTCCTCTCCGTCGTCAGTTACGACGATCTGGAACTAAGTGGCCGGCAAATGTGCAGCTGGTAGCTCCGGACCGTCTGCAACCCGTAAACCGTGACCCAATCGGGTGAACAAGGCAAGCTCACCTGCGGTCAGCGTGGCCGAACCGACACCTAGACTTGGCTGCCGTGGCAGCCGGAATCAGACCTACGCAGGGCGCGTTGCGCGTCCTGCGCGGTGCCGGTTTGGCCACCACGTCGGCGTCACTGTCCGTGGCCGCACATGCGGCCGCCGGGGGGTCGTTACCCGATCCGGGCACAACCTTGGTGATCACCGGCCTGTTGGCCGGTGCCGGTGTGGCACTCGCTGATCGCAAGCGCGGGTCGTGGGGCATTCTAGGGGCCTTGAGCGCCAGCCAGCTGGCACTTCACGTATTTCTCCAGCTCGTGGCGTCACACCAGGACGGCCCAGGGCACCCCGGGATGCGGTTCTCGCCGCTGGTCATGACGCTCGGGCACGCCGTCGTGGTGCTGCTGACCGGGCTCGTGATGGCCCGCGCCGAGCGGGCACTCTTCGTAGTCGCGCGCCTCCTCGGATCCATCCTGCCCCGCAGGTCTACCCCACTAACGGTGGTTGCGCAGCCGCGCACGGTGTGCGTCACGGTGGTCACGGTGCGTACTCTGGCGCAGCTGATCTACCAGCGCATTCATGCCCGTCGCGGGCCGCCGGAATCTCCTGCCGCCGGCGGCGATCACGTGGAATTCGCCACCTGATCGTTGCTCTTTCGTCATTTCGTCGCGTATCCGCGCGCGCGAATAGCTCGAAACGCAGGAGATTCAAGTGAACATGTCGACAAATCGATCCGCGGTTCGATCCGCGGCGCTGACCGCTGCTTGCGGGATTGTTGCGCTAATTGGCGCAGGCACGGCGTCCGCGCACGTTTCCGCACAGCCCGGCGAGGCGGCCAAGGGCGGCTACGCCAAGGTCGCCTTCCGCGTCCCGAACGAGCGGCCGAACGCCGGAACCGTGCAGGTCAAGGTGAACCTGCCGGAGCAGTACCCGCTGAGCTCGGTGCGCACCAAGCCGATGCCGGGCTGGACCGTCGAGGTGGAGCGGGTCGCGATCGCGCCGGTCGAGGTGGCGGGCGCGCAGGTCACCGAGACTGTGCGCAGCATCACGTGGACCGCGCAGCCGGGCAACCGGATCGGGCCGAACGAGTTCAACGAGTTCGAGGCGACGCTCGGCGCCCTGCCGACCAACACCGACGAGCTGCTGCTGCCCACCACCCAGACCTACGACAACGGCGAGGTCGTGAACTGGGACGCTCCGACGCCGCCGAACGGCGAGGAGCCGGAGCACCCGGCCCCGACGCTCAAGCTGGTCGAGGAGGCCGAGGAGGGGCACTCGCACGGCGGGAGCTCGCACGGCCAGGAGGCCGGCGAACAGGCCGTCGGCGCCGGTGACGACACGGCCCGCTGGCTGGGCGGCGCCGGACTCCTGGTCGGCGCGCTCGGCCTGGGCGTGGGGGCCGGTGCCCTCGCGCGCAGCCGGAACGCCGGACAGGCTGCGAAGCAGCAGGAATCCGGGAAGGACGAGTCGTGAAGCGGTTGATGGCGATCGCGGTGCTGGCGCTGGCCGCGCTGCTCGGCGGCGCGGGCACGGCGCTCGCGCACAACGTGCTGGTCAGCAGCGACCCGCCGGAAGGCGCGCAGCTGGCCACCGGGCCCCGTGAGGTCCGGTTGACCTTCGACCAGCCGGTGCGCACCGGCGAGGGCTACAACACGGTCAACGTGGTCGGCCCGGACGGCGCGTACTGGACCGACGGGGAGGTTCTGGTCGAGGGCAACTCGGTCGTCGCACCGGTCCGCGAGCTCGGCCCGGCGGGTGTCTACACGGTCGGCTACCGGGTGCTGTCCAACGACGGCCACCCGGTGCCCGGCAAGGTCACCTTCACGCTGACCGCGCCGGGCAAGGGCACGCCGGCACCGGCCCCGCAGAACGCTGACCAGCCCGGCCAGCAGGCGGAGTCGGCGGAGTCCGGCGGCATGCCGATCTGGCCGTGGATCGTGGGCGCGGTGGTCGTGGTCGCCCTCGGCCTGGTCCTCGCCCTGCGCCTGGGCAAGCCGAAGAACTGACGCAAGAAGGGGCGCCCCCGGCCGAGCCTCTCGGCCGGGGGCGCCCTCGTTTTCACACCGGGTCGGTCGAGCACCTGGCCTCTCCTGCGCGAGGCGACCGGTCACTTGCTGCGCAGCCGGATGCGGTCGAAGACCGCCGGGTCGAGCGTCCCGGCGCGGTCCACGGCCCGGGCCTGGACCATGAACCACGGCTGGGCGCTCTCCCGCGCCGCGCACACCGGCACGAAACCCTGGTCCACCAGCGAAATCGCGTAGTCGACCGACACCTCGCAGAGGTCGTTGAGCGCGGCCGTGCCGTGCCACGGCATCACCCCGGCGCCGCCGAGCGGGACGAACCGCAGCCGGCCCGCCGCCGGGCGGATGGACAGGCTCATCCGCACGCAGCCCTCCCGCCACAGCACCGAGTAGTCGAGCTCCTCGTCGACGTGCTTGTTCGCCAGGTACGTGATCGTTTCCCGCCATGCCGTCGCCAGCAGGTCGCCGCGCGCCCGGCGGACCTCGGCCGGCACCGCCGGATCGGTCAGGTCGAAGGGATTCGCGTAGATCCGCTGCGACCACGCGAACGGATCGCCGCCGGGGCAGGGGACGTCGACGGCCTGCAGCACGGAGCGGAACAGCTCGGCGAACCGCGGCCGCCCCGGCCCGGCCGGATCCCGGGCGTCGGCTTCCCCCAGCGCCGCCCGCGGATCGCGGCGGACGTCCAGCCCGGCGAACGCCGTGGCGTACCGGTCGCGGTGCTTCGCCAGCAGCTCCGGCCGCTGTGTGCGGTCGCCGCACCGCGGATGCGCGTCGGCGGCGTCGTCGAAGTCCTCGACCGCGACCACGTCCCGCAGCCCCGCGCTTTCCACCTGCGCGACCAGCTCCCGGTGGTAGCCCGCGTAGCGGTCCGGCTCCCGGAACCTGAAGTGGCTGGCATCGGTGAGCGCCCGCACCGCGATGCCCGGCGGGTGGATCTGCCGGACGGCCTCGTCGAGCTGCCGCAACCGGATCAGCATGGCCAGCTCGGCGAGATCGGGCAGCCCGCCGAGCGCCTTCAGCCGGGAGCCGTCCTGCTTCAGCGACGGCCCCACCACGACGAACGGGATGCGCTCACCGGCCTCGATCGAGGCGAGCATGTCCCGTTCGGCCGCCTCGGGCGGATACGCCGTCCTGGACGCGCCGAACGGCTTCGCCGTCACGACCCGCCACACCGCGCGGCAGATCGCCGCCGGATCGGCGCGAGCACCGACCTCGCGGCCGAGCCGCCGCCCGTCGGCCACCGCGGCCGCGACCAGCGACTCGACGATCCGCGACTGCTCCTCCGCGGTCAGTTCCACGCCGTGCGACCAGATCGTGGGGCGGGTGCTGAGATCCCCGATCCGCAGCCTGCTCAGCGACGTCACGTGCGACAGCTGCGGTGCGTCGGCCGAGTGCCCGCGCCCCAATGGAACCGGCTGCGGGAGCGACTCGAACGCCCTTATCCCGCAACGAGTTTGGTCTCCACCGTCCACAGTGAACCCGGGCGGACGTGCGGCCACCACCGAGGCGGCGGGGAACGCCGCCCGCAGCGCTTCGCGATTGTCGGCCGAGTCGTCGAAGGCGGCGACGAGCTCGTGCTCCGGCATGTCGAGCAGGGCCGCGACCTTCTGCCCCGCGACCGGCCCGTCATCGGTGGTGCGCAGGTCGAGGTGGTCGAGTCCGTGGCGGCTCAGCACCTCTTCGGTGGCGGCCCGCATCCGGTGGCGGCGACCGGTCAACCAGACGACCCGGGCACCGGCCTGTTCCAGGTCCCGGACGAATTCCACCAGGCCCGGCGCCGGTTCGTCGGTCAGCAGGGCTTCCCGGTGCCACGCGATGTTCTGGCGGTACTCGGCGTACAACGCGTCCCAATCGAGTTCGGGATACCGCGCCGGCAGCCCGTTCGCCGCCAGGAACGGGCGCCAGCCCGGCCGGTACAGCCCGGGCAGCACGTCGAGCTGCGCCGGGGCGGCGAACTCGTCGATGCCGTGCGCTTCGCCCAACCGGCGCAACGCCTCGCCGACCCGGTGCTTCGGGTGCAAGGCGCAGAAGTCGAGGTCCACGGCGACCAGCGGGCGCGGCAGGCCCGGCTCGTTCCGGCACCGCGCGCTGCGCGCCCGGACCAGCCGGACGACCCGGCTGAGGATCTCGTGCTGCCCCGCCGCGACGACGTGCACGAAGCGGAGCCACGGGTGGTCACCGGCGAACGCGGCCGCGGTCGACTCGGCCAAGTGGCGCAGTTCCTGCGCGATGACGCGGTCGAAGGCGGCCCGGACCCGGTCCTGCTCGTCGACGCTGATGAGCACGCACGCGGCCGCCAGCTCGTCCAACTGCTCGTCCAGCGCGGTGACAACGCCAGGCACCGCGGACCGCGCGCGGCGGATCCCGCCGAGCACGATGCGCCCGGTGGCCGCCGCCGCCGAGTCCAGCTCGACGCCGAGCTCGCCGGCCGGCAGGAAACCCCGCGCCAGCAGCCCGCGGAACGTGATCAGCAGCGGCCGGACCACGAACTCGGCGAGGTGCTCCGGCGCCGTCCAGCCCGGCGGCCGGCCGGCCACGATCCGCTTCAACCACAGCACATCGCCGGGGAACTCCCAGCGCGCCAACTCACCCAGGGGGATCGCGTTCCGCGCCGCGGACAGCTCTCCCACCGCCCGGTGCTCGCCGGTCCCGGCCGCCGCCACGCAGTAGAGCCGCAGCAGCGGATCCTCGTCCAGCAATTCCCCCAGCCGCTCCGACCGGACATCCGGACCGCACAAAACCATCTCCAATCCAACAATTCCGGAAAAAACGCACGCACCACGAAGTCCCGCTCGCGTGCGCGAGCGGACAGTGCAAAAATCAGCGATCACGCCCGAGCGAATTCGCCCGCACTCGGACAAGAAACACCGGCACCGCGGGCACTACCGGCTCGCGATGCCGGAAAAAACGACTACTACCAGGGAAAACGTCGAATTCGCCCCGACCGAACCGGCCCACGCCGATCGTCGAACCCCCAGTTCAACCGGCACGTCGGCGCGCAGACACCCGACGGGCCCGCCGATGACGCGCCCGTCGCCGAGTGGTCATTCACCATCGGCGAGCTGCACGAGCGGGACGCAGCAGTCGCCTTCCAGCCGCTGCACCGCGATCCGGCCGCAGCGCTCCAGCTCCTGCCGGGTGATCCAGCCCGCGGCGTAATGGCGATAGGCCTGGGCCAGCAGGACGAGCTCCGCGAGGTGATCGGCGTGCCGGCGTCGGAGGTCTTCGGGCAACCGGGGCAGCGAGCCGGCCTGGCTGTCCACCACTTCGTCGAGCACCTGCGCAGCGCACAACGCGTGCGCACGGCGCCAACGCGGCAGCCGCGGCAAGAACTTCGCGATCCTCATCGACAGCCCGTCCCGTAGCAACGCACCGATGCAGCAGTTCGCCCGTATGGTTTACCCCTTCCACCGAACGCTCGTCAGCAGAAATTGCCCAACGAATGCGGCGATCGACCCAACATCGCCCGTTCGGCCTAGCAATCGACCGGATCAGCTGTACGGCACCCATTGCGTGAAGAGATCTCCGTCCCTGATCGTGCGCAACCGCTGGTGCAGTTGCTCGCGAACCCCGGGATTGCTGCGCAGGATCGGGAGCACCCCGGTGGTGATCTTCAGCTCGCGCAGTTCGCGCAGCACCGGAAAGCCTTCCCAGCGCGTGATGTCGAATCCGTAGGCCCTGGCCAGGTCGTCGTGCCAGCCCGGCGGGTGCCCCATCCGCAGCCGCCCCACCGCGATCGGCGTCAGATCCCACTCCGGCGGGCCCATGCACAACGAATCCAGGTCGCACAGCAGCGGCCCGTCCGCGCCGCCGATCACGTTGCCGAGGTGCGCGTCCGCGTGGATGACGCTGCGCGCCAGCGGGAACCGCAGCTCCGCCAGGCGCTCTTCCAACACGTCGCAGCGCTGCGCGAGGAACCGGTGATCGGCCGGATCGATGTCCACCGCGTCGGTCAGCCGGCGCCGGATGTCGGCCATCGGCTGCCAGTCCAGGAACGTCGGGGACGGCGGTTTCGAGTGCATCTGGCGCAACAGCTCGCCGAGGTCGGCGCCGCCGGGCATCGGCCCGGTCTCGGGCACGTACTCCCAGAAGGTCGCCAGGTGTTCGCCCACCTGGACCGGCTGCTCAAGACCCGGCAGCAGGCGCACGGCGGGAACCCCGTGCGCGGCCAGCCAGCGCGCGGCTTCCACGGCGTTGAAGGCTCGATAGGTGAACGACGGGGAAAGCACGACGCGGACGACCACACGGTGGTCCCGAAGCAGGAAAACCCCGTTGTTGACGATTCGGAGCAATCGCGCGGCGGTCGGGTCGAGGCCGACGGCGGCGCAGATCTCGGTCAGTGCCAGCTCCAGCTCCGGCGGGATGCACCGACCCTGTTCCAGTGGTTGTGTCTTCATGCTCATCGTTTCGGACCGACGGCACCGCTGCCCCGGCGCGCCGAGCTCACACCCGGCGGAACCGCCGGACGGCCTCGAACAGGTCCCGTACGTCGGAATTCATCCGGTGCTTGCTCGCTTCGAGCTCCAGCGGCTTGAGCCGGTCGGCGACGCGCTGGGACTTGACCCGCTCGCCGTGCTCCAGCGCCCGCCGCCCGACCTTGACGCCCTCCTGCAGGTCGCCGGCCCGGATGTGGTTGGTGGCCTGCAGGCTGAGGCCGAAGACGTGGGTGCGCGCCATGTCCGCGCCGTAGGCCTCGTTGCACTTGATGGTCTCGGCGACGGCGATCGACGCGTGCTTCTTGGGGTCGAACACCGACAGCGCGTCGTGCGCGGAGCCGATCATGCCGTGCAGGTCGTTCTCGGTGAAGAAGCGCACCCAGTCGGGCGCCTCGTCGGCGCGGGCGCGGGCGAACTCGTCCTTGGTGCGGCCGACCATCTTCTGCACCTGGTCCGGCTTGTTCAGCATGCCGTAGGCCCAGGCCTCGTTGGCGCACAGCACGGCCACGGTCAGCGCGGAACCGGAGTCCTGCGCGGCGATCTGGCCCAGCTGGAACAGCTTCAGCGCCTCGTTGGGCTCCTCGTAGTGCAGGTAGACGCGGCCCATCCGGTACAGCACGCTGGCCACCAGGCCGTCGTCCTCGGCCTGCTTCGCGAACTCCAGCGCCTTGCCGAAGTGACCGCGGGCGGGGTCGAGCAGGCCCACGTCGAACGAGGTCCAGCCGGCCAGGCTGTGCATGTCCGCCAGCGCCACGAAGAGCTGCTTGCGCACGGGTTCGGCGGCGCTGGACTCGAGCAGCTGCTGCGCCCAGGACAGCTGGGCCACCACGGCGTCCCGGCAGGTTCCGCCGCCGTATCGGTAGTCGAGGTCACGCAAGGCCTTGGTGGCGGCGTGGATCTGCTGCACGTCGGTCATGCCGATCCGGGTCGGCGCCGGGGTCTGGGCGTTGGCCGGCAACCAGGAACTGGTTTCGGTGCCGAAGACCGCGGCGCCCATCGTCACCGCCGCGGCGTGGGACAGGAACTTCCTGCGCTTCACCGACTCGTCCTCCTCAGCGTCGGGGGCGTTGGTCGCCTTCGCGACCCGCATCGCGGTCGCCCCGTCGTACGCGAGGCCCATGTAGCCCCGCGGGATACCCAGCCCGTCGGCGATCCGGGCGAGCACGTCATAAGCCATGACCTGCCGCCCCTTGAGGATCTCGGACACCTCGGATTGCGACTGCCCCGTCGAGGCTGCAATCTGTCGCTGCGAAACGCCGTGCCGGCGAAGCTGCCGGTAGATCTCACTGACGTCCCGCCGGGCCAGTGCATCCCGCATTTCCCGCTCGTTCCAAACGTCGGGTGTAACGGGAGAGCCGCCAGAACCGATGATGTTCATTTAGACCCCCTGACGCTCTGCTCGGGCGTTGGTCGCAGAGTAAGGGCACTGCTGCATCCCGGTGAAGCGCGTATCGGTAGAGGTGATCGGCAGCGGTGAAGTCCACCGACCGCTCGTCGTTGCCGTTGGCCCGGTTATCGCCTGCGCCCTAGGCGCGACGCCCCGGTCCGTTCCAATCTAGTCACCACAGGCAACCGAGCACGAACGGGAACGGTGACGCGAGATGCGGGAAGCACAGGGTGGGAACGGCCGGTCGGCCGGCTTCCCCTCGGCCCCCGCGGACAGCCGCCGGTGGTGGCGAGTGGACTGCCGAGACGTGGCGAACTCGCACCGCTTCCTGGACGTGCTGGTCAACCGGGACAGGGTGGTGCTCGTCGGACCGCCCGGCCACTCCGCGACGCTGTCGGCCATCGGCCTCGGCCAGTTGTCGGTCGCGTTGCGGGATGCCGCTGTGCAGGCGAGAAAGTGACGGTGACGTTTCGGTGGATGAGATCCTGGGTCAGGTGCTGCGAAGTGCGGTGCGAGAGCGGCTCGACGTGTTGACCGAGCTCGCGAACCGCGCGGACGCCCCTTCCTTGCTCTCCGTTGCGCGTTCCGAACTCCCCCGGCTCACGGAGGGGTGGCGGACGCTGCTCACCGCGCACGACGCCGACGAAAAGGGCAACTGCCCGGAGTGCTCCAGCCGCTGGCGCTCGCAGAAAGCACCGTGCTCGGTGTGGCGCACGGCTTATGAGCACCTGGTAGCAGGAGCCCTGGCACCCCGTCCCGCACGGCACCAGCGCCCGGCGCACGCTTTGCGCCCGGCCGCGCCGGTGCCGTAAGCCGGCGGACTCGGCCCCGGACAGCATCACCTCCTCCCCGACCCGGGTAGCCGAGAAACCGCCAGGCGGCGGTCGATGAGCGGATGGTCGTGTTTCCCCGACCTCGACCACTCGATCATCGGCCGCCGCCGCGAAAACTCCACATCGGACCGGCTGGCACGCCAGCGCGGTCACCCAGATTTCCGCGGGCCGGTGCTGACGCACTCCCCTCCCCCCGACCGGTGCCGGTCCGCGGAACTCCAACCACTCCGGTCACGCCGTTTCCCCGGACGGCCCCGGAGTCTGGAAAGGCCCTGGAGCTCGATTCCCCGACCGAGCCCAGGGCCTTTCCATGTCCGCATGACCGACCCCCGCGTGCACTTCTTGCTGCTATGGCGACAAGAAGTGCGCACGGGTCTCTCAGCGGAGGCGGGCCTCGGCTGCCGGGTAGTCGGTGTAGCCCCGCTCGCCGCCGCCGTAGATGCGGCCGGCGTCCACCGGTGCGAGCGGGTGGCCGCCTGCGAACCTGGCCGGCAGGTCGGGATTGCTGATGAACAACCGGCCGTAGGACATCACGTCGGCGAGACCGGATCGCAGGACGCGTTCCCCGGCTTGCCGCGTGGTCGGTTCGGGGCCGTTGAAGTTCGCGATCAGCGTTCCCGGCCACCGAGGCCGCAGATCCGCCAGCGCCGGGTAGTTCCCGCGTTCCACGATGTGCAGGTAGGCGAGCCCGAGCGGTCCGACGGCGTCGAGCAGGGCCCGGTAGGTGCCTTGCGGATCCTGCTCGGCGATGTCGTTCTCGGGGTTGTCCGGCGAGATCCGCAGTCCGACGCGGTCGGCGCCGACCTCCGCGGCCACCGCTTCGACCGCTTCCACCGCGAGCCGCAACCGGCCGCTGCGGGAACCCCCGTAGCCGTCGCCGCGCACATTGGTGTTCTCCGCGAGGAACTGCTGGATCAGGTAGCCGTTGGCGCCGTGCAGTTCCACGCCGTCGAAGCCCGCCCGGATCGCGTTCCTCGCCGCCACGCCGAAGTCCCGGATCGTGGCGTCGACCTCGGCGGTGGTCATGGCCCGCGGCGTGACGTGGTCGAGCAGGCCGTCGGCGGTGAAGATCGTGCCGGAGACCGCGCGGGCCGACGGCGCGACGGGGAGCTCGCCGAGCGTCCTCGGGTGGCTCATCCGGCCGACGTGCCACAGCTGGGCGAAGATCCGGCCGCCGCTGGCGTGCACGGCATCTGTGACGTGCCGCCAGCCGGCGACCTGCTCATCGGTGACCAGGCCGGGGATCCCGGGGCCGCCCTTGCCGAGGGGGTTCGGCCAGATCCCCTCGCTGACGATCAGCCCGGCGGCGGCGCGCTGGGCGTAGTAGTCACCGGTGATCGCGGCGGGCACGCCGGTGCGGTCGTCGGCTCGTCCTCTGGTCATCGGGGCCATCGCGATCCGGTTCGGCAGGCTCAGGCGCGCGCCGCGGTACGGCTGCAGCAGCGGACCGGTGGTCTCAATCGTGGTCATGGGTGGCTCCTGGAGTTCCGGTGCGGTCAGCGGGCGAGGGCGATCGCGTCGATCTCGATCTGCCAGTCCGGTCGGGCCAGCGAGGACACTTCCAGCAGCGTGTCGGCGGGGTACGGCTCGGCGAGGAATTCTTCGCGCAGCTCGATGACCGCCGGCAGGTTCGCGGCCATGTCCCGGACGAGGATGGTCACCTTGACGACGTCGGCGAGGGTGGCCCCGGCCGCGGCGAGCACCCGCTCGATGTTGGCGAACGCCTGCCTGCCCTGGGTCTTGAAGTCGTCGCCGACGGTGCGGCCGCGTTCGTCGATGCCTGCCTGGCCGGAGACGTGGATGAACCCACCGGCCTTGATCGCCTGCGAGATCCGGTACGGCTCGTACCAGTCGGGATCGGTGGCGATGCGCTCGATGTCGGTGGCGGTCATGGCCGTCCTCCAAGTTCATGCTCAGTATTTGTATGTGCATGCATATCTTGAGCATTCATGTACCTTGATGTCAACCACGACCTACGCGACACCTGGGAGACCCGATGGCCGAGCCCGCCGCGGACGATCAGCTGTGGAGCCGGGTCGTCACGTTGTCCGGCCGGGTGGAGAGCGAGCTGGCCAAGGCCATGCAGCGCAAGCACCGGCTGGGCCTGTCGGAGTACCGGGCGCTGTGCCACCTGGCCGGCGCGGACCAGGGCGAGCTGCGGATGCAAGAGCTCGCCGACGCCGTCGGGCTGAACCAGAGTTCGGCGAGCCGCCTGGTCGCCAGGCTGGAATCCGCCGGGCTCACGGTCCGCGACCACTGCCCGGCCGACCGCCGCGGCGTCTACAGCGTCATCACCGAGGCTGGGCGCGAACTGCACGCAGCGGCCCAGCCCACCTACCTGGCGGCGCTGGCCGCCGCGCTGGACCGCGCCGCCGCCGACCCCGACCTGGCCACCACCGTCAAGGCACTCCGCGGGTAGAACGTTCCGTTCGGCGAAATGACCCGTGCGCACTTTTTGCTGCTATGGCGACCAGAAGTGCACACGGGTCAGCAGACTCCCCGCCTCGGACGAGTAGCAGGACCGCACGCTCACTCCGGTGGACGCTCGACGCATCCGAACCGTCCACAATCGACGTTCGGGTACTTCCGGACTACTTCCGGCGGAGGCGGGCCCTGGCCGCGAAGTCCGGGTCGAGCCGGATCCCCGGCGGGGTCCGCGATCCCCTCGGGGCCGGGACCGCCGCGCCGATCGCGCCCGTCAGGTGGGTTCGCTGGGACGGGACCATCAGCCACGGCTGGCGGGGGCCGAGCAGCGGCGAGTACACCGGCACGAAGCCCTGGTCCAGCAGTGAGATCGCGAAGTCCACCGCCACGTTGCCGCGGTCGTCGAGCACCCCGGTGCCCTGCCAGGGCAGCAGGCCGGAGCCGCCGAGGTAGGTGAACCCGAGGCAGCCCTTGCGGACCGCGCTGAGCGTCAGCCGCACCCGGTTCGGGAACATCCGCTCGTAGCCGAACTCCTCGTCGACCTGCATCGTCGCCATGTAGCGGAGCACCGTGTGCCAAGCCCGGCGCAGCACCGCGCAGCGCGCCTGGCGCACCTCGGCCGACACGGTCTGGTCGGTCACGTTGTAGATGTCCGCGTAGACCGCCGTGGACCACTCCAGCCGGTCCGTGCCCGCGGGCACCACGACCGGCACCGAATACACCAGCGACATCAGGATTTCCCGGAACAGCCCGATGACGTGCGGCGCGAACTCGCCCATTTCGGCGGTGCGCAGGTGCACCAGCTCCAGGGTCCGCAGCGGGTTGTCGGTGATGTCGAACGACCTCAACGACTCGGCGAGCAGCCGGCGGTAGCGGGCCACTCGCGACGCGTGCTCGGCCTTCAGCCCGGGTAAGCCGAGCCGCTGCTCGGCGACCGCGTCGATCTCCTCGACGGTGGTCCGGTCGCCGATGCCGACCAGGTCGACGTACTCGCGCAGCTTCTTCTGGTACGCGTCGGTGATCGCGTGCGGGCGGCTCCGGAAGTGCCTGCCGTCGGTGAGGATGTTGAAGTGCAGGCCGGGCCGGTGCACCGCGCTGACCGCCTGCTGGAGCTCCCGAAGCCGCGCCATGGCACCGAGTTCGGCGAAGTCCGGCAGCGGGCCGCCGGCCTTGAGCCGGTTCAGGCACTGCTTGACCGGGAAGCCGAGCAGCACCACCTCGATGGGCTCGCCGCGGCGCACGAACGGTTCGGCGTCGCGCCGCAGGTCGGCGGGTTGGTAGTTGGCGCGGGAGCCCTTGATGAACTGCTTGCGGGTGAACACGTGGTGCAGCGCCGCCAGCACCTGCTCGGGTTCGCTGCGCTCGTCGATGCCGAACTTCGCGACCGCGCTGCGCCCGGTCCGCGCCGCCGCCCGGTCCGCGTCGGCCACCACCGAGTCCACGATGGACAGCGATTCCTGTTCGGTCAGGTGCACGGCCCAGCGCTGCGCCTGGCGGTTCTTGCGCAACGCGCCGATCTGCAGTTCTTCCAGCGAGTGCGTGTTGGACAGCCGCTGACCGCTGCGCGTGCCGGGGCGCGGCGTGGTCTCGAAGGTGGCGATCACCGAGGCGGCGTCGGCCACCGGCTGCGCCGGGAGGCGTTCGGCGGCCAGGCCGGGGATCTCGACGGCGACCGGGAGCGCCCCGCCGAACTCCTTGGTCAGGGCGATGCGGTTCGCCAGCTCGTCGTCGAAGACCGCCACCACGTCGACATCGCCGAGCTCGCGGAGCTTCTCCACCTTCAGCTCTGTGCGCGGGCGGCCGCCGTCCTCGGACAGGCACAGCAACGTCGCGTCCGGCACCCCGGCGGCGGCCAGCACCTCCTCGGTGTGCTCGCGGAACCGCTCGCGCCGACCGGTGCAGAACACCACCCGCCCGCCGGCGTCCTGCACGTCCCAGACGAACCGGGCCAGCCCGGCGTTCACGCTGTCGGTGCGCAGCTTCTCCCGCGGCCGGGCCAGGAACGAGCGGGTGAAGTCGGCGCGCACCTCTTCCCAGTCGACGGACGGGTAGCGCTCGCGCAGCCCGCTGAGGGACACGAAGTTGTGCCAGGTGGCGGCCGCGTGGGTCGGCAGCACCGGCAGCGTGCCGGGGCCGGCCAGCTCCAGGATGCCGTCCGGCGCGCCCGGCCGAGGCCCCGAAACCGAGCGGGCGGCGTCCAGGATCCGCTGCAGCGGCACGAGCCCGCACAGGTCGACGTCGATCACGACCGCGGGCTGCGGCAACCGGTCGTCCCAGCGGCGCCGGCGGGTGCGCTGCTGGACCCGGTCCAGCACCGATTTCAGCACCTCGTCCTGCGCTTCCGGCACGGTGTGGACGTAGCACTGCAGCGGCTGTTCGCCGGAGAGCAGCTCCGCGCTGCGCGGCCCCAGGAAGCGCAGTTCCTCGGCGATCACCCGGTCGACGGCCCGTCGCACCCGGCTCTCCCGCCGCGCGGATTCGAGGCGGCTGAACCCGGCGCTGAGCTCGTCGAGGGTCTCCACCAGCGCGCGCGCTCCCGCCGACACCTCGGCGCGGGTCGGCTCGTGGCTCACCCGCAGGTAGTCGGTCACCACGATCCGGCCGGTGGCCTGCAGCTCCGGCGAGAGCTCGAAGGCGATCCCGCCGCCGCCCAGGGCGAACAGCCCGATCCCGTGCACGTCCAGGGCCAGCCGGAAGGTGCGCAGCAGCGGGCGGACGAAGTGCTCCAGGAAGTACTCGAGTTCGTCCTCGCGCCGCTCGAAGCGGTTGTCCAGCACCACGCGCAGCAGGCCCGGGGTGCCGTCGTCCACCGGTTGCAGCAGCGTGGCCAGGTCGGCCGCGATGGTGCCGCCGGGGTGCGTCGGGTGGGCGGGCGCGGGCTCGGCGATGCGGGTCAGCGCGGCCGAGCCGGTGCCGGTGTCCACCACGACCGCGGGCACCGGCTGGGTGGCGCAGTGCATCCGCAGGTCCGGGTCGGATTCCACAATGGACGACAGCCGCTCCCAGCCGCGCAGTTGGCGCAGGGCACGCTCGCGGGGACCGGCGGCCTGCAGCTGCACGGTGCGCTCCGGCCCGCTGACGGTGATCCGCTCGGCGGGGAACGGCACGCTGCGATTGGGACCGAGCACCGCGGCGAAGCAGTCCTCGGCGAGCTGGCGCCGGGTCGAGGTCAGCAGGTCTGCGCGGTCGGCGGGCAGCGGCACCGAACCGCCAGTGTCGCGGTCCGCGGCCAGCGACCGGGTCAGCCGGTGCAGCCACGCCGGGTCGAACACCCGGCGGGTGCGGCGCAGCCGTACCAGCGCGCGGTAGAGATCGGACCAGTTCGGATCGTGCCCCAGCGGCAGCCCCGCCCCGGCGCCGGCGCCGCTGAGCTGCAGCGATCCCCCGGCGGACCGCTCGACCCGCAGGCCGTAGCCACCGGCGGAGAGCAGATCGTTCGCGGCCGGGATGGTCAGCGGGTGCCACAGCCCGGGCGGCACGTCCGCGGCCGTGGCGGGCGGGCTCGCCGGTGCGGCGAGCTCCGGGGTCAGTCGCGCGGTCACGGGGCTGCGGTGCGCGTCGCGCGCGTGGCAGCCGAACAGGCACGGGTACCGGCGGCAGGTGTGCCACCGCACCAGGTTCTTCCCCCAGTCGATGTCCACCTGGCAAGCAGAGCACGTGGCACGGCGGGAAAACGAGGGGCGGCCGGGCAGTAACCCACGATGACCTTTCTGTCACTGAGAATGACGGCTCGGATCACCCTAGATAGCGACCTTGTGCGCTGACAACATGACTCACTGCATATGCCAACGGTGTAACGCGACAAGATCCGCAGGTCAGAGACCTGCCCGAAAAGCACCCGATGACCAACCGACGGGGTCTGGTCAAGCTATCAACAAAGAAATCACCCGAACGACTGATACCGTCCCCGGCATGTCCGGAGCGCACGACCGCCCGTGGGCCGGGAAACTGTGGACATCGCCGGCACCGGGAGAAACCCCTGGAACCAGCCGGTGAACCACATCGCCGGGTCGAACTCGGCACCATCTCCCCCAGGACTCCCCTGAAAGAGAATCATGGTCGTGGTCGGCAAGATGGTCAGTGAACATGATCAAGGAGTCGCCTTGCCTGCCGAAGTAGCCCCGTTGCGCCGGAAGCCGGTCCAGCAACGCAGCGCACAACGTGTGGAGAAGATGCTCTCGGCCTGCGCCGAGCTGATCGACGAGGTGGGCTATGACGGTTTAACCACCACGCTCATCGCCGAGCGGGCGGGCGTCGCGGTCGGCTCGCTCTACCAGTTCTTCCCGGACAAGCGCGCCGTGGTCCAGGAACTCACGCTGCGCAACCTGGACCGCTTCGTGCGCACCGTGTCGGCCCGGTTCGACCAGCTGGAGCTGGCGCACTGGTGGGACGCGGTGGACGCCGTCTTCGACGTCTACCTGACGATGCACCGGGAGGTCCCGGCGTTCAGCCGGCTGCACTTCGGCGACGTGGTGGACCTGCGGCTGCTGGATCCGAGCAAGGACAACAACGCGGTGATCGCGGAGAAGCTGACCGGGCTGATCGCCGAGGAGTTCAGGCTCGACCCGGCGGACCTGCTGCTGCCGCTGGCGGTCGCGGTCGAGGCGGCGGATGCGGTGCTGCACCTGGCTTTCCGGCGCGATCCCGCCGGCGAGCCGACGCTCGTCGCGGAGGCGAAGGAACTGGTGCGAGGCTACCTGTCCAACCGGATGCCCGAGGGTCAGCCGAAGGATCTGCCTTCGCCGCGGTAGGTCGGCACGGTGGCGGTCAGCCGGTCGGCCGCCACCAGGTGGTAGTGCGCGAACCGCTCGGCGGGCTCGCCCGCCTTCGCGTGCCGGAACCACACCCGGTCGCCGAGCCGGAGCCGCCCGGCCGCCGCCCCGACCACGGGCGTCTGCACCTCGCCGGCGCCCTCGGTCGCGAGCAGCCGCAGGCCGCCCGGCGAGTGCGGCACGGGCACCCGGTCGGCCCCGACCGGCCCGGAAGCGAGGTAGCCGCCGCCGAACAACGTCGCGATCCGCGCGGCGGGGCGGTGCACGACGGGCAACGCGTAGAACACCGCGGGCCGCGGGCGGAAGGAGCGGTAGCCGTCGAACAGCGTCGGGCCGATCAGCCCGGAGCCGGCGGCGACCTCGGTGACGGCTCGTTCCGCCGCGGTGCCCTCCAGACTGCCGGTGCCACCGCCGTTGACGAACTCCAGCGGGGTCAACGCCCGCACCGCGCGCACCACGGCGGCCCGGCGTTCGGCGAGCTCGGCGGCCGACCGGCGCTGCATCCAGCGCAGCGCGGCGGCCTTCATCGGCTTGCCGTGCGGCGCGTCGCCGAGCCCCGCGATCTGGCCCTCGTACGCCATCAGCCCGACCAGGCGAAAACCCTTGCGGCGCAACACCGATTCGGCGAGCCGGCGAGTCTGCGCGACGGTGTGCACCGGGGAACGCCGGGTGCCGACGTGCAGGCCGGGCAGCGGCCGCCAGGCCGCGTCGACCTCCAGGCAGAGCCGGATGGCGGGCCGGTCGGGGCCGAGCGCGGCGTCGATGAGGTCGAGGTGGTCGACGGAGTCGACCATGAGCGAGATCGACGCGGCGGCGGCCGGGTCGGCCGCGAGGTCGCGCAGCGCCGAGCGGTCGACGGTCGGGTAGGCGACGAGGATGTCGTCGCTGAGCCCTTCGCGGTGCAGCCAGATCGCCTCGGCGAGGCTGTAGCACATCAGCCCGGCGTAGCCCGGGACCTGCAGCACCCGGTGCAGGAGCTCGCGGCAGCGCACCGACTTCGTCGCCACCCGGATCGGCCGCCCGGCGGCCCGCCGCACCAGGTCGGCGGCGTTGTGGTCGAACGCGTCGAGGTCGACCACCGCGAACGGGGGGTCGAGCTCGCTGGTGATCTCGTCGAACCGGCGCACGTGGACAACAGTAGGCCGAAAACTCTTGTTATGTGAATCTCTTTCACATAATTTCTCCGCGATGGCACCCGAAGGAGGGTTGGCGATGCAGCGTTGGACCAACTGGGCGGGCACTGCCACCGCCACCCCCAGCGCCCTGGTGGCGCCGCGCGACACCGACGAGGCCGCGGCGGCGATCCGCGACGCGGCCCGCGGCGGCGGTACCGTCCGGCCGCTGGGCACCGGCCACTCGTTCTCCGGCATCGGCTCGCCGGACACCGGCTGCGCCCTGGACCTCTCGCACTGGTCCGGGATCGTGCACGCCGACCCGCACACCGGGCTGGTCAAGGTGCGCGCAGGCACGCCGCTGCACCGCCTCAACGCCGAGCTCGACGGGCTCGGCCTGGCGATGGCGAACCTCGGCGACATCGACCGGCAGACCATCGCCGGCGCCATCTCGACCGGCACCCACGGCACCGGCGCCGGGCTCGGCGGCCTGGCGACCCAGGTCGAAGAGCTGGAACTGCTGCTCGCAGACGGCACCGAGAAGCGCTGCTCGGCCGCGGAGAACCCGGAGCTGTTCGCCGCCGCCCGGCTCGGGCTCGGCGCGCTCGGCGTGATCACGACCGTGACGCTGCGCTGCGTGCCGGCGTTCTCACTGGTCGCCGACGAGCGACCGGCGCGGCTGGACGACGTGCTGGACGGCTTCGACCAGCTCGCCGCCGACAACGACCACGTCGAGTTCTACTGGTTCCCACACGCCTCGAACACGCTGGTCAAGCGGAACAACCGGCTGCCCGCCGGGCAATCGCCGCGGCCGCTGCACCCGCTCCGGCACTTCCTGGAGTACGAGGTGCTGGAGAACCGGCTGTTCGGCGCGGTCTGCCGGCTGGGGCGCGCGCTGCCCGCATCGGTGCGGCCGCTCAACCGGTTCTGCGCCGCGACTTGGTCCGCGCGTTCCTACAGCGACAGCTCGCACCGGGTCTTCACGACGCAGCGCAACGTCCGGTTCCTCGAATGCGAGTACGCCGTGCCGCGTGAGGCGCTGCGCGACGTGCTCCAGGAGCTGCGGGCCGCGGTCGGCCGGCTCGACGATCCGGTGATGTTCCCGGTGGAGGTGCGGGTCGCGGCCGCCGACGACGTGTGGCTGTCGACCGCGTACCAGCGGCCGTCGGCCTACATCGCGATCCACCAGTTCCGGGGCATGCCGCACCGGCGCTGGTTCGACGCGTTCGAGGACATCGCCGGTGCGCACGGCGGACGGCCGCACTGGGGCAAGATGCACCGGCTCGACGCCGCGACGCTGCGCGAGCGCTACCCGCGGTTCGACGACTTCCGCCGGGTGCGCGCCGAGGTCGACCCCACCGGGGTCTTCCGGAACCCCTACCTGGACCGGGTCCTCGGCGCCTGTGGATAACTCGCGCAATTTCAATGGAAATCAGAGGTCCGATTTCCATTGAAATTGCGGCCGACGGGTCAGCGGAGGGCCGCGCGGACGGCCTCGGGGATCGGGGTCTCGCCGTTGACGAGCTCCAGGGCGCGCCTCGCCGCGGCGGGCTGGTCGAGCAGGGCCAGCAGCACCGCGGCGACGTCCGCGCGGGTCACCTCGGCCCGGTCGACCGATGCCGCCAGCGCGACGCGCCCGGTGGGCGGGTCGTCGGTCAGCCGGCCCGGCCGCAGGATCGTCCAGTCCAGCGATCGCGGCCGGAGGTCCTGCTCCGCCGCGCGCTTGGCGTCCAGGTACGCGCCGAACACCGGGTCCACGTCCGGCGGGTTCGGGCGCGTCGTCCCCATCGAGCTGACCTGCAGGAATCGGCGAACTCCGGCCCGCTCGCAGGCGTCCGCCAGCAGCGCGGAGGCCGCGCGGTCCACGGTGTCCTTCCGCAACTCGCCGCTGCCCGGACCGGCCCCGGCGGCGAACACCGCGGCGTCCACATCGGACAGCAGAGCGGCGAAGGCATCGGCGTCGAGCCGCTCCAGATCGGCCAGCTGCGGCTGCACCCCATCGGCGCGGAGGTCGTCGGCGTGGTCGGGGTTGCGGATCAGCCCGAGCACGGTGTCACCGCGCTCGACGAGCATCGCCCCCAGGTGCCGCGCGATCTTCCCGTGCGCCCCGGCAATCACGATTCGCATGCCGCCCAACCTAGAGCACCCGCGCCCGCACAGCCTGTGGACAACTCACCGCAGGCTGTGGACAACTCGCCCCGTCGGTCGTGAGTGCGCAGCCGGGTGGCGCGCCCGATTGCGCTACGCACTCACGACCCGACCCCAGGGGCTGGCTTCGGGGTTCAGCGGCGCGACGGGGCGGGGGCCTCCGTCGCGAGCAGCTGCTGGTAGACGACCTCGTTCACCCAGCGGGACACCGCGGTGTGCTCGACCGGCGGGGCGTCGTCGAAGCACCGCCCGTCCAGCTCCACCTGCACGTCGTCGCCGTCCGCGCTGAGCACCGCGATGCCGAACTGGCGGGCGCGGATCAGGCAGGTCGAGGCGAAGTCCGGGGCCACCGCGACGTTGCGCGGCACCACGATGGCGGCGCTGGCGAACCGGGCGAACGGCACCGCAGCGGTCAGCGCGCTGCGCCAGTGCCGGGCCGGGGCGAGGACGCCGGTGACCCGGGCCGCGGGCGGCGGCACGCGCCCGTCCATCTCCGGCCACACCCAGGTGGCGATCTCGGCGCGGTCCAGCACCGGCCCGCTGCCGAAGCACAGGCGCTCGGCGTGCGCGTCGGGGAGCAGCTCGGCGGTCGCGATGATCTGCCGCCCGAGCAGCTTCACGGGCGGCAGCACGCTGCCCGCCCAACCCAACGTGTCCACCGACCGCTGGGCGAGCCGGCCCATGGAAGCGGCGAGCCCCAGCGGGGACCGAAGCTGCGTCGTCGAGCAGGCTCGGAGCTCGTCCTCGGTCCAGGCACGTCCCGGCATTCCGGTCACGGCGTTCCGCCTCCCTCAGGCACTGCGCTTGCACTCCGCGGCCTCCGACAACGGGGCCACTGCCGACTTAAACAGCTCGGAGCGGGTTTTGCGCTGCTCAACGGGGGTCCCTGCGACCGGCGGCGGGCATCGGTCGGTGACTGGTCGATGAATGACATCAGGACTTCAGCCCAGCGATGCCGCCATTCAGGTGATGCCGGTACGGCACCTGCCAATCGGGTTTTCCGCGACCACCCAAGCCGAATTCGGCAGGTCCCGCAGAACGACCACTGGTGGGGCGGTCAGTGGGACAGCAGGTCGAGGTTGATCCGCTCCTGCTCGACGAGCCGCTGGCGGATGCCCTCCGCGGCCGGCAGCAGCGGCTTGACCAGCTTCGAAACCTCCGCGCGGACGCTGTGCGCCACCACGCCGAGCGCCGCGACGACCGTGCCGCCCACGTCGTGCACCGGAACCGCGACGGAGCAGTTCCCGAGCGTCATCTCCTCGTTGGCCTGCGCGAATCCCCGGCTTCGCACGGTCTGGAGCTCGCGCCCCAGCCGACCGGGCTCGGTGATGGTGTAAGCGGTGTAACGGGACAGCCCGCGTTCGCAGTACTGGTGCATCACCGCGCTCGGCGCATGAGCGAGGAGCACCTTGCCGACGCCGGTCGAGTGCAACGGCAGCCGGCCGCCGCTTCGCGAGATGATCGGCACGGCCCGCGGCGTGGTGAGCTTCTCGACGTAGACGACCTCTAGCCCGTCGCGGACCGCGAGGTGGACGTTGTCGTGCGTGTTCTGGCACAGCTCCTGCATGTACGGCAGGGCGATCTCGCGGAGCCGGCTGTTCACCGGCGCCAGCAGCCCGATCTCCCACAGCCGCAGCCCTATCGCGTAGCGGCCGTCGCCGTCGCGCTCCAGCGCGCCCCACATCTCCAGCTCGCGGACCAGCCTGTGCGCCGTGGCCAGCGGGATCTCCGCACGCCGGGCGATGGCGGTGAGGGTGAGCCGGGTGTGGTCGATGTCGAAGGCGGTGAGGACGCTGAGCGCCCGAGCCGTGACCGACCGGCCAGGATCCCGGCTGTTGCCCGCCATGACTTCCTCCCGTGCAGGTGCTCGAACTGTTCTGCGTAGCGGTGCCGGTAGCGGAGCAAGCTGCGAGGGCGGGCTGAGCGGCTGTGCCGCTGCGAGGACATGCACGTGCCCGCCTCCAGTGTCGACCCCGACGATGCGCAAAGCCCAGCACAGTCCGCGGCTGTCGCCAAGATCTGTTTTACCGCGCACCGACGAGGTATCGGAGCGGCCATCAGGCGAGGCCGAGCAGGGCGGTGAACGCCTCGGCCTGTTCGACGTTGGCCAGGTGCGCGGCGTGCGGCAGCACTTCCAACCGGGCGTTGGCACCGATCCCGGCGGCGATCGCGGCGCTGTGCTCCGGCGGCGTGACGGGATCTTCGGCCCCGGCGACGACCAGCGTCGGCGCGGTGATGGCGGGCAGGTCGGCGCGCAGATCAACGCGGCCGGTCAGCTCCGAGCACAGCGCGTACGCCTCGTCGTCGATGCTGGCGATCATCGCGGAGTAGATGGCGGTTTCGGCATGGCACTCGCGGAAGTGCGGGGTGAACCAACGCTCGATGGTCGGCGAGACCAGCTCGTTGGTGCCGTGCTCGCGGGCGGCGGCGGCCCGGTCGAGCTCGACCTGCTCCTGCCCCAGCCAGGCCGAGCTGCAGCAGATGGTCAACGCCTCGATGCGGTCGCCGGCGTGCGCGCCCAGCCACAACCCGATCATCCCGCCGAGCGAGGAACCCATGAACGAAGCCCGCGGCACCGCCAGGTGGTCGAGCAGCGCGAGAACGTCCGCACCGAGCTCGGGCAGCGTGTAGGGACCGGGCAGCACCGGGGATTCGCCGTGTCCGCGCTGGTTGTACCGAACCACGCGGTACGCGCCGTTGAGCGCGTCGAGCTGCGGATCCCACATCTCCCAGGTGCAGCCGAGCGCGTTGGACAGCACGAGGACGGGAGCGTCGGGATGTCCGGTCTCCCGCCACTGCAGGCCGAGTCGTTCCCACCGAGTCACGGAAGTCCCCCTGTCAGCTCACAACCCAAGCAGCGCCCGCATCCGCGCGTACTTCCGTTCAAGCCGCTCCCGCGTCACCGCGTCCAGCGCGGCCAACCGCGCGGGATCGGCGTTGTGCGCCAGATCGGCCTCTTTCACCAGCAGTGCTCCAGGAGTTCCCAAGATCCGGGCAGCGTAGTCGGCGGGATCCTCACCGGCCCGCTTCGTCACGGCCAGCACGATCGCCTTGGTCTCGGGCGGCAGGGCGGCGGCCAGCAGCCACTCCTCGGAAAGGGCGTCGTCCTCGACGGCGTCGTGCAACCAGGCGGCGGCGACCTGCGCATCGCTGCCGCCCCGCTCCCGAACCCCGGAAGCGACGGCGGCCAGGTGCTCGACGTAGGGCCGCCCGGCCTTGTCGACCTGCCCGAGATGAGCGCGAGCGGCGATGGAAGCGACCTCATCGAGCCCCAGAACCGGACCAATCACACCGAAACCGTACAACCGACCGCGAAGAAGAAACCTGTTCGCTGTCCGCTGAAGAAGAACCCGTCACCAAAGCCCCAAATCCCCCAAACCACGCGCAGAAGGCGGCCCGGACCACCGAAAACCCAACAACGAGCAGGAAAAGCGACCTTCGCCACACCCCGAGCGAAGCACCCGTGGTTCCTGCTGGTCACGGGGCCGTGAGCGCTTTGGGGCGCCATGGCAACCCAAAACACGCACGCCCCCGACCAGCAAGAACAGCAGAACACCAAGAAAAGAAAGAAGAGCCACAAAACCCACGGGCCAAGCCCCCCAAGGCCCGAAGGGCCGAGGCCCCAAGCCACGGAGAACGGAAGACGGAGAGTCCAAGCCGCGGAGAAACGAAGAAGAGAAGCAACGACCAGGCACAAGCCAGAAGGAAGGAGAGACAGCAGGAAGCCGGGGAGAAACAGAAGGAAGAAGCGACGTACCCCACAGGCTGGTCGCTGAGCAGGCCGGGAACGCTCGAGAGGTGAGGAGCAGCACGAAAAGCGCCCACCGCACCGTGGGGGCCTACGGGGGCTCGGCCCCCGTATAGATATAGGAAGAGGCCCCCCGGCGAAGCATGAGCCGGGGGGCCTCTTCCGAGTGGGCGAGGAGGGAGTTGAACCCTCACGTCCTTTCGGACACACGGACCTGAACCGTGCGCGTCTGCCATTCCGCCACTCGCCCGTGGCTTGCCTGGAAGCTTACCTTGCTCTCTTCCGGGCCTTGGCACCGGGGTCGCTTTCGCTTCCCGCTGCCCTGTTGGCGAGAAGAAGATTAGCACGGGCTGACGAGGGGGTTCGGCGGGGGGTTGGACGAGTTGGGAACAGGGCGGTGTCTTGACCCGTTGGCCCAGATACGATGGTCGCCAGGAGTCGTACGCGTGAAGGGATTTTGCCGTGGGCCTCGTGCAGCGCTTTGAGCGCCGACTCGAAGGCATCGTCGGTAACGGCTTTGCGCGCGTGTTCGGCGGAAAGGTCGTCCCTCAGGAGGTCGCCCAGGCTCTGCAGCGGGAAGCCGAGCTGCAGGTCCGGGAGCTCGCCGGGGGACGGCTGCTCGCTTGCAACCACTACGTGGTGCAACTGAGCCCATCCGACCACGATCGGCTCACCGGCGATGAGGCCCGGGTGACCGACCTCCTCGCCGACTGCGTTCAGGAGCATCTCACCGAGCAGGGGTGGGACACATATGGTGACGTCGTAGTCTCCCTGGAGCGCTCTGAGACGCTGCACACGGGACAGTTTCGAATCAGCTCGACCGTCGACCCCGACGTGACTCGACGGCCGGCACAACCGCGTACCGCAGGAGACCGACCCATGAGCCAGCCACCAGGCCACTACCCCCAGGGAGATCCGTACAACCAGCAGGGGCAGTACGGCTACGACCAGGGTTACGGCCAAGGCCAAGACCCCAACTACGGCTACGGCCAGCAGCAGCCGCAGCAGCCCGGTTACGACCAGGGTTACGGCCAGCAGCCGCAGCCCGGTTACGACCAGGGCGGCTACGGCCAGCAGCCTCAGCAGGGTTACGACCAGGGCTACGGCCAGCCCGGCGGCTATGACCAGGGCTACGGCCAGCAGCCTCAGGGCTACGACCAGGGCTATGGTCAGCAGCCGCAGCAGCCCGGTTACGACCAGGGTTACGGCCAGCAGCCGCAGCCCGGTTACGACCAGGGCGGCTACGGCCAGCAGCCTCAGCAGGGTTACGACCAGGGCTACGGCCAGCCCGGCGGCTATGACCAGGGCTACGGCCAGCAGCCTCAGGGCTACGACCAGGGTTACGGTCAGCAGCCGCAGCAGGGCTACGACCAGGGCTACGGCCAGCCCGGTTTCGACCAGGGCTACGGCCAGCAGCCGGGTGGGGCGTACCCGCAGTCCGGCGGCTTCCCGGACCAGGGCGGCTACGGCCAGCAGCCCGGCGGCGCCTTCCCGCAGAGCGGCGGTTTCGCCGCGGGCGGCCCGCGCGGGCAGATGACCGCGACGCTGCACCTCGACGACGGTTCGAACCGCTCGTACACGCTGCAGCACGGCTCGAACATCATCGGCCGGGGCCAGGAGGGTCAGTTCCGCCTGCCGGACACCGGTGTGTCGCGCAAGCACATCGAGATCACCTGGGACGGCCAGAGCGCGATGTTGGCCGATCTCGGTTCGACGAATGGCACCACGGTGAACGGCACGCCGGTGCAGACTTGGCAGTTGGCAGACGGCGACGTGATCAGGGTGGGCCACTCGTCCCTGGTCTTCCGGGCTCAGCAGGCCTGAGCGCGGAAATCCGCGTCCGGACACGAGTAGGAGCGTTCACAACAAGTGCCAGAGCTGGTGATTCAGCTGACCAGAGCAGGGTTTCTCGCCCTGCTCTGGTTGTTCGTGCTGGCTACGCTTCGCGTGGTTCGCTCGGATCTCTACTCGGCGTCCGGGATGCGGGTCCCGATTCCAGGTGCGAGTCGGCTCCCGGGCAAGCAGGCCCGGGGCAAGAGCAAGGCGCCCCGCCAGATGGTGGTGACGCACGGCGCTCTGGCCGGCACCCGCATCTCCCTGGACGGCCGGCCGATCCTGATCGGCCGCGCCGACGACTCCACGTTGGTCCTCGACGACGACTACGCGTCGACACGACACGCGAGATTGTCGCTTCGAGGCTCCGATTGGTACGTGGAGGATCTAGGCTCCACTAACGGCACATACCTCGATCGGGCGAAGGTCACGGGGCCGACCAAGGTCCCGCTCGGCGTTCCGATCAGAATCGGCAAGACGGTGATCGAGCTGCGCTCATGACCCTCGTCCTTCACTACGCAGCCCGCAGCGACCGCGGCCTGGTGCGCTCCAACAACCAGGACTCGGTCTATGCCGGCCCACGACTACTCGCCCTCGCGGACGGCATGGGTGGACATGCCGCCGGTGAGGTCGCCAGCAAGGTCGTCATCGCGGCGTTGGCGCCGTTGGACGACGACGAGCCCAGCGACGACCTGCTCGGGCAGCTCCGCGGTGCGGTGCTGGCCGGCAACGGTGCGATCGCCGAGCTGGTGGCCAACGACCCGGACCTGGAGGGGATGGGCACCACGCTCACCGCTGTGCTGTTCGCAGGCAGCAAGCTGGGCTTGGTGCACATCGGCGACTCCCGGGCCTATCTGGTCCGCGGCGGCGAGCTGACCCAGATAACCCACGACGACACCTTCGTGCAGTCGCTGATCGACGAAGGCCGGATCACCGAGGAGGAGGCCGCCAACCACCCGCAGCGCTCGCTGCTGCTGCACGCGTTGACCGGCCACGAGGTGGAACCGAGCCTGGCGATCCGGGAAGCCCGCGCCGGCGACCGCTACCTGCTCTGCTCGGACGGCCTGACCGGGCCGGTGAGCACCGAGACGATGGCGGAGGCGCTGCGCATCCCGGACCCGCAGCAATGCGCGGACCGGATGATCGAGCTCGCCCTCAAGGGCGGTGGTCCGGACAACGTGACCGTGATCATCGCCGACGTCGTCGACGTCGAGTTCGGCGACGACGCCCCGATCGTCGGGGGCGCGGCGGGAAATGGCGATGAGCATCCGCAACCCGATTCGTCGGCGGCGCGCGCATCCGCGGTGACCATGCCGCGGCCGCAGCCGCAGCGTTTCGAGCCCACCTCACCTCCGGCGGAGCGGCCGCGCAAGCGTCGCTGGCTCCGTTCGCTGTTGGTGACGTGCGGCGTGCTCATCGTGTTGGCCGCAATCGCACTGGTCGGGCGTTGGTGGGTGCTCAACCAGTACTACATCGGTGCGAACCGCGCCGACGAGGTGGTGATCTACCAAGGCGTGCAGGGCAGCATGCTCGGCGTTTCGCTGAACTGGCAGGTCGAGACGTCCTGCCCGGCGGACTCGGCGCAGGACTGCACGCCGATCAAGGTGACCGACCTGCAGGAGGCCCAGCGGCCGGACGTCCGCAACGGCATCACCGAGGTCAACGGGCTGCAGGAGGCCCGTGAGGCGATGCGGCGGCTCCGGATGACGGCGCTGCTGCCGGAATGCCAACAGCCGGAAACCCCGACGCCGCCGCCCGTGCAGCAGCCGCAGCCGCCTCAGGTGCCGCCGGGTCAGCCCCAGCCGCCCGAGTCCACTCCGGACGCCACCCCGCTGCAGACGGAGGAGCAGAAGCCGGGCGTGACCTGCCGGATGGTGAGTTGATGGCACAACCGGCCGCTACGACCGGAGCTGCCAGCGGGGCCCCCCGAGTCGATACTCGGCGGGGCACCGAGCTGTTCATGCTGGTTTGCTCGGCTGTGATCGTCACCTTCGCGCTGATCCTCGTGGAGCTCGCGCAGGAGCAGACGATCTCCCGGGAGCTCTTCTACTACGGGTTCGCGTTCCTCGCGCTCTACGGCGCTGCGCACTTCGGCGTGCGCCGCTGGGCGCCGTACGCCGACCCGCTGATCCTGCCGCTGGTGTCGCTGATCAACGGGCTGGGCCTGGTGATGCTGCACCGGCTCGACCTGGCACCGGTGGTCGGCGCCCCGTACACGCCCAAGCAGATCGTGTTCACCACGGCGGGCGTGGTGCTGTTCATCCTGGTGCTGGTGTTCGTCAAGGACCACCGGACGCTGGCGCAGTACGGCTACACGTGCGGTTTCGTCGGGCTGGCGCTGCTGGCGCTGCCCGGCCTGCTGCCGTCGAGCATCTCCGAGGCCAACGGCGCGAAGCTGTGGATCAACCTCGGCTTCGTGTCCATCCAGCCGAACGAGTTCGCCAAGCTCCTGCTGCTGGTGTTCTTCGCCTCGTTCCTGGTGTCGAAGCGGGAGCTGTTCACCACGGCCGGCAAGCGGTTCCTGGGCGTGGACTGGCCGCGCCCGCGGGACCTGGCCCCGGTGATCGCGGCGTGGCTGCTGTCCATCGGCATCGTCGTGCTGGAGAAGGACCTGGGCACGTCCCTGCTGTTCTTCGGCATCGTGCTGGTGATGATCTACATCGCCACCGAGCGCGCGGTGTGGGTCTTCCTGGGCCTGTCGATGTTCGCGCTCGGCTGCATCATCGCCTTCAACCTGTTCGACCACGTCCAGGCCCGGGTGAACACCTGGTTGGACCCGCTGACCGAGGGAGCGGCGAACGACCAGCTGCGTTCCGCTCTCTTCGGCATGGCCAACGGCGGGATCGGCGGCTCCGGGCTGGGCTCGGGCATGCCGAACCTGACCCCGCTGTCGTTCAGCGACTTCATCATCCCGTCGCTGGCCGAGGAGCTCGGCCTGACCGGGCTGATGGCGCTGCTGATGCTGTACCTGCTGCTGATGATGCGCGGGCTGCGCAGCGCGCTGGCGGTGCGCGACTCGTTCGGCAAGCTGTTCGCCGGCGGTCTGTCGTTCACCGTGGCGCTGCAGCTGTTCGTGGTCACCGGAGGTTCCACCGGGCTCATCCCGATGACCGGTCTCACCGCGCCGTTCCTCGCCTCGGGCGGTTCGTCGATGCTGGCGAACTACATGCTGATCGCGCTGCTCCTCCGGGTCTCCGACGCCGCGCGTCGCCCGCAGGCGCCCGCGAAGCCGAAGGCCAAGCAGGCCCCGATCGCGGAGGCACATACCGAGTTGGTGGAGCGTCCCCGATGAACAAGCCGCTGCGCCGGGTGGCGCTGGCGATGATGGTCATGGTCGTGCTGCTGATGGGCAACGCGACGTACGTGCAGGTCATCCAGGCCGACGAGCTGCGCGATCACGCGCTCAACAAGCGCACGCTGTACGAGGAGTACGCCCGGGAGCGCGGGCAGATCACCGCCCGCGGCCAGTCGCTGGCCAGTTCGGTCCCCAACGAGCACGACCGCTTCAAGTTCGTGCGCAACTACCCGAACGGGCCGCTGTACGCGCCGGTGACCGGGTTCTACTCGTTCTACTACGGCTCCAACGGCATCGAGCGCGCCGAGGACAAGATCCTCAACGGCACGGACGACAGCATGGCGTTCGACCGGCTGTCCGACATGATCACCGGGCGCGAGCCGCGCGGCGGCAGCGTTGAGCTGACCATCAACCCGGCGATGCAGCAGGTCGCTTACGACCAGCTGACCAAGAAGGGCTTCCAGGGCTCGGTGGTGGCGCTGAACCCGTCGACCGGCGAGATCCTGTCGATGGTCAACGCGCCGTCCTACGACCCGAACCCGCTGGCCTCGGCGGACAACAACGCCGTCGCCGCGGAGTGGAACAAGCTGGACGCCGACAAGGAGCGGCCGATGGCGAACCGGTCGGTGTCCGAGATCTACCCGCCCGGTTCGACGTTCAAGCTGATCACCACGGCCGCCGCGCTGGAGAACGGGTACAACCCGAACAGCCAGGTGGAGGACGCCGCGTCGATCACGCTGCCCCAGAGCAGCACACAGCTGCCGAACTACGGCGGCAAGCAGTGCGCGGGCAACACCCTGACCAAGGCGCTGGCGCACTCCTGCAACACCGCGTTCGCCAAGATCGCCGGGGAGCTCGGGCCGGACAAGATGCGCAAGACCGCCGCCGCGTTCGGCTTCGGCCAGGACCTGCAGATCCCGATGACCGTCGCCAAGTCGGACCTCGGCCCGATGGCCGACGCGGCCTCGCTGTACCAGAGCGGCATCGGCCAGCGCGACGTCCGCGTCACGCCGATGCAGAACGCGATGATGGCCGCCGCGATCGCCAACGGCGGCAAGCTGATGCAGCCGCAGCTGGTGAAGGCGACCCGCGCGCCGGACATGTCGGACCTGGACACCCTCCGGCCGGAGGAGATGAGCGAGGCCGTCTCCCCGCAGGTCGCCGCGATGCTGCGCGACATGATGATCCAGTCGGAGAAGAACACCAAGGGCGAGGGCAAGATCTCCGGCGTCGAGATCGCCTCGAAGACCGGTACCGCCCAGCACGGCGACGCCAAGGACCAGCCGCACGGCTGGTACGTCGCGTTCGCCCCGGCGGAGAACCCGACCATCGCCGTCGCGGTGATCGTCGAGAACGGCGGCGACGAGGGCACCGAGGCCACGGGTGGCTCCATCGCCGCTCCGATCGGCCGCGCGGTCATCCGGGCCGGTCTGCAGGGGGGTGGCTGACCCGTGCTGACCACCGGCCAGTTACTCGCCGACCGGTACCGGCTCGGCCAGCGGATCGCCGTCGGCGGGATGGGCGAGGTGTGGCAGGCGGTGGACGTCCGGCTGGACCGGACCGTCGCCATCAAGGTGCTCAAGGCGGAGCTGTGCGGCGACGCCGAGTTCCTGCACCGCTTCCGCACCGAGGCCCGCACCACCGCGTCGCTGAACCACCCGGGGATCGCCGCGGTGCACGACTACGGTGAGACCGCCGCGATCCCGGATGGGCCGGAGGACACCGCGTACCTGGTGATGGAGCTGGTCGAGGGCGAGCCGCTGGCCGCGATCCTGGCCCGCGAGCGCCGGATCAACACCGACCACACGCTGGACATGCTGGAGCAGGCGGGACGGGCGCTGCAGGCCGCGCACGAACGCGGCCTGGTGCACCGGGACGTCAAGCCGGGCAACATCCTGATCACGCCCGAGGGCAAGGTGAAGCTGACCGACTTCGGCATCGCGAAGGCGGCCGACGCGGCACCGGTGACCCGCTCGGGAATGGTGATGGGCACCGCGCACTACATCGCGCCGGAGCAGGCGCTCGGCGACGACGCGACGCCGTCCAGCGACGTGTACTCGCTGGCCGTGGTCGGCTACGAGTGCCTGATGGGTCACCGCCCGTTCCTGTCCGACAACGCGGTGACGGTCGCGATGATGCACATCCGCGAGATCGCGCCGCCGCTGCCGCCGGACGTGCCGCCGGGCGTGCGGGCGCTGATCGAGGCGACGCTGGCGAAGGACCCGCGGCGGCGCTACGCCGACGGCGGCGAGTTCGCCAACGCCGTCGCCGCGGTGCGCGCGGGCCGGCCGCTGCCCACGCCGTCCTCGCTGGTGGTGCCGCAACAGCGGCAGCAGCAGCAGCTCAACGTCGCCGTGCCGAACACGGGCGTCCACCAGATGCCCGCGCAGCTGCCGCCGATGGGCAACACGTACCCGCCGGGGCTGATCCCGCCGCAGGCGCCGGCACCGCAACTGCCGCCTCCGCAGGCGGCGGCACCGCGCACGAACAAGATCGTCGTCTGGCTGCTGGTGGCGGTGCTCGCGATAGCCTTGCTGCTCGCCGTCGGGGTGGCCACGTACTGGGTGGTCAACTTCAACGAGGGATTGGTCGAATCCGGCACTGTGACAACGCACAACCTGGATTCGGCAGCTGCTTTGGGCCAGACTTCGCTACGGCTCGCGCCCGGGATCGGGGCGGCGCCGGCGGGGTGGCCGGACACGGAACTCGGGGGAACACCGCTGGTCGCCCGGCCGGTACCGATCGGATTGGGCGACTCGGCATGATGGGACGATCGTTGACAAGGATCGGAACGACGCTTCGATGAGTTCACCTCGACTTCTGTCCAACCGCTACGAGCTCGGTGAGACTCTCGGCTACGGCGGTATGTCCGAGGTGCACCGCGGCCGCGACACCCGGCTGAGCCGCGACGTGGCGGTGAAGATCCTCCGCGCCGACCTCGCCCGCGACCCCACGTTCCAGCTGCGGTTCCGCCGCGAGGCGCAGAACGCGGCCGCGCTGAACCACCCGGCGATCGTGGCCGTCTACGACACCGGCGAGACCGAGTCCGAGAGCGGGCCGCTGCCGTACATCGTGATGGAGTACGTCGACGGCCGGACGCTGCGCGACATCGTCAAGACCGAGGGCCCGCTGTCGCCGCGCCGGGCCATGGAGGTCATGGCGGACGCGTCGGCCGCGCTGGACTTCAGCCACCGGCACGGCATCGTGCACCGGGACGTCAAGCCCGCCAACATCATGATCACCCGCGGCGGCGCCGTGAAGGTGATGGACTTCGGCATCGCCCGCGCGCTGGCCGACGGGCAGGCCGCGGTGACGCAGACCGCCGCGGTGATAGGAACCGCGCAGTACCTGTCGCCGGAGCAGGCCCGCGGCGAGGCGGTGGACGCGCGAAGCGACGTCTACGCCTCCGGCTGCGTGCTGTTCGAGCTGCTCACCGGGGAGCCGCCGTTCACCGGCGACTCGCCGGTCGCGGTGGCCTACCAGCACGTCCGGGAGGAGCCGCGCAAGCCCTCCGACGTCAACCCGACGACGCCGGCCTCGCTGGACGCCGTGGTGCTCAAGGCGTTGAGCAAGAACCCGGCGAACCGCTACCAGTCGGCCGCCGAGATGCGGGCCGACCTGGTGCGGGTGCTCTCCGGGCAGCGCCCGAAGGCGCCGATGATCATGTCCGAGGACGAGCGGACGGCGATGCTCACGCAGACCTCGGCGACCGAGCTGCTGACGCCGGGCCGCCACCGGTCGGTGGAGCGGGAGCCAGAAGAGGTCGACGCCGAAGGCGACCGCAAGCGCCGCAAGCACCGGATGATCGCGCTGATCACGACGGCCTGCGTGCTCGTGTTCGCGCTCGCCGCCTGGCTGGCGACGTGGGCGTTCACCTCGGCGCCGAAGACGGAGGCGGCGCCGAACTTCTACGGCATGACCCGGGCAGCGGCGCAGGCCGAGGCCGATTCCAAGCAGTGGCGGATCACCTGGTGCCTGGCACCGTCCAACGTCGACGACGTCAACAAGGTCGTCCGCCAGGACCCATCGGCGGGGACGCAGATCGTCAAGGAGAACCAGTCGATCAGGCTCTGCGCCGGAACCGGGCCGGGAAGCGTGCAGGTGCCGGACCTGACCGGCCTGAACATCGACGACGCCCAGAAGAAGCTGGAAGAGGCCGGGCTGAAGCTGGGGCTGACGCCGGAGTACCGCGAGACCGACGACTCCAAGCAGGTCGGCAAGGTCATGGACTGGAGCAAGCGGGGCGAGACCGTCACCCAGGGCACCACGATCTCCGTCGTGATCGGCGAGGCGCCCAGGATGGTCGACGTCCGGAACGTGGTCGGCATGCCCTTCGACACGGCGAAGGCCTACCTGGTCGGCGCCGGGTTCAAGGTCAGCAAGCAGGACCGCGACTCCGACCAGCCCGCAGGCACCGTGCTGGAGCAGTCCCCGTCGGGCGGCAGCAAGGCGAAGCCGAACAGCGAGATCGTCCTGGTGGTGTCCAACGGCGGGCAGATCAGCATCCCGTCGTTGGTCGGCATGACGCCCAGCCAGGCCGAGCAGGCCCTGCGGAGCCTCGGCTGGAACGGCAGCATCAACGAGTCCGACCAGACGACCACGGACAAGAACATGGACGGCAAGGTGGTCGGCTCATCGCCGTCCTCCGGGCAGAAGGTGGGCAAGGACCAGCCGGTGACGCTGTACGTGGGCGACTACACCACGAGTCCGACCACCAGCACGCCGGCCGACGGCGGGCTCTTCCCGCCGTTCGGCTGACCGCTTCGACGCGAAGGGCACCTGCCACCGGCATGACCGGGCGCAGGTGCCCTTCCGCTTTTCGGACGAAAAATCCCGCGAGGCGTCCAGCGACCGGCACCTGGGGAGCACCGCGGCCGGGCTGGGACTCGACGACGCCCAGCTGGGTCTGCGCCTGGAGGCCGCGGAGCTTCGGCAGGACGTTCTGGACGGCTACCGGAGGGTGACGGCGGTCAGCGCCGGGCGGCGGCGGCGACCTGGCGCATGCCCTGTTCGAGCTCGTCGACCAGGTGCCCGTCCACCGGGTAACCGGCCGAGGCCATCCAGTTCGCCAGCATCCGGTGGCCGCCGTCGGTGAGCACCGACTCGGGGTGGAACTGGACGCTCTCCACCGGGAGCTCCCGGTGCCGCATGCCCATCACGATTCCGGTCGCGGTCTTGGCGGTGATCTCGAAGTCGTCCGGGATGGTGTCCGCGCGGACGATCAGCGAGTGGTACCGGGTCGCGATGAACGGCTCCGGCAGCCCGGCGAACACGCCGGTCCCGGAGTGGTGGATCTCGCTGACCTTGCCGTGCAGCAGCTCCGGCGCCCGCTCGACGACCCCGCCCCACACGGCGCCGACGGCCTGGTGCCCGAGGCACACGCCGAACACCGGCTTGCGCTCGGCGGCGCAGCGCTCGATCAGCTCCATCGTGCGCCCGGCACGATCCGGCGTACCCGGACCCGGGCTGAGCAGGACGCCGTCGGCGGCGGCAACGTCGTCGTCGGTGACGACATCGTTGCGGCGCACGACGCAGTCCGCGCCCAGCTGAGCGAGGTACTGCACGAGGTTGTAGACGAAGCTGTCGTAGTTGTCGACGACGAGTACGCGCACCCCGCCAGAGTACGCGGAGGTGCCCGGTCGTTTCACCGGGCTTTCACCTGGTGGTGACGTCGTTGAACGGCAGCATCGGCTCAACCTGTGGGAACACGACGAACAGCAGCAGCGCGACGACGGCCGCGACCAGCAGCACGGCCTGCGCGGCCTTCGCGGCGGTGCCGCCCGGCAGGCGCCGCCAGATCCACCCGTACATCAGCGTTCCTCCAACTCGGCCGGCCGCAGCCCGCGATGCGCCGGGTCCTTGGGGTACTGCTTGACCAGCACGCCGTGCACGATCAGCCGCTGCGCGGCGGAGAACTCCGGGTGGCAGGTGGTGAGGGTGATCAGCCGGGTCTGCTGGTCGCGCGGCAGCAGCTCCGGCGGCTGCCCGGGCACCGGGAAGATCACCTCGCCCTGCTCCGGGAGGACGATGCTCCGGCCGACCACCTGCTCGTACGGTCCGCCGATGGGCGCCACGCCCGCGCACCTCGGGTCCGCCCCGCGCTCCTTCCAGCCCGCGACCTCGTCGGTCATCGGGAGCACGCGGTAGACATACCAGTGCGTCGCGGTCTCGACGACCAGCGCGTCGCAGGAGCGCAGCTGGTCGAGGTCGTTGAACGGCGCGCCCTTGCCGATCCGGTGCCCGGCGACGGCGAAGTTGCCCTGCTCGCCGGGCCACGCCGTGCCGACGTAATGCCCGGGCACGGCGGCCAGCGTCTTCGCGTCGGTGCCCTCCAGCACGGCGAAGCGGAAGTCCGGACCGAACGCCGGGATGTGCAGCTGCGCGAACCCGGCGCCGGCGACCGGCGCGGGCGGCTCCGCCACCGGCGGCGGGTGCTGCCACTGGACCTGCAGCTGATCGGTGGCCTCGGCCTGCTTCTGCGCGGTGAACCAGTCCGTGACGTACACGGCGTAGAAGACGAACAGCAGCAGCACCAGCCCAGCGGTGATCAGCAGTTCGCCCAGGACGTGCAGCGCCGTGCGCAGCCGAGCGGGCCGGCTCTCCGGCGGTGGTGCCACCATCAGCTCCGAGGAAGCCACGGTGTTCCTCTCCGGTCACGGCTTGGACCACGGGTTAGATCAACGCTGTGATTACGTTAACGTGGTAGCTGGAAAACGAGCCGCATCGCGAGAAGTTGCGCGCGCCCTCGGGCGCCGCAGCCCGGGGTGCGGTGACCGCCCGAGCACGCGGAGCACGATGCCGCACCACCTGGCGAGGACACCATGCCGAAGTCCAAGGTCCGCAAGAAGGACTCCCCCACCCCGGTGACCGATCGCCGCACGCCGGTGAAGGCGAAGGCGGTCGGCCCGTCGCACCCGATCTACGTCATCGTGATGTTGGGGATGATGGTGATCGGCCTGCTCTGGCTGGTGGTCAACTACATCGCCGGCGACAAGATCCCGTTCATGGTCGACCTGGGCGGGTGGAACTTCGCCGTCGGTTTCGCGTTCATGATCATCGGCCTGTTGATGACGATGCGCTGGCGCTGACCCGTAGCACGTTAGCTGAATGTGGTCGAGGTCCGAAGGGGTCAATCCCTTCGGACCTCACTCATCTCGTCGACCTCTTGACGTTCGGTCAGCGAACAACACAGGTGTAACTCATCCCCAGTGGGGATAACTCCTGTGGATAACTCATCGGTAGCGGGTGGATAACGGTGGATGCGAGCGGATCCCGGCAGTGGTCGACGCCGACCGGGCTGGTCTCCTGCGGCTGGGCGCTCGCCGCGGCCGCGGCGCTGTGGTGGCTCCTCGCCGAGGAGGCAGTCGACCGGCTCTTCATCGGTGTGCTGGTGCTGGCGTTGGCCGCTGTCTCCGCGCACGGCAGCATCTGCCGACCGCGACTGCGCGCGGACGCCGAGGGCATCACCGTGCGGACGTTGCTGGGCCGACGGCACTGGCCCTGGCCCGCGGTGACGGTCCGGGTCCGGCAGGACCGCCGCCTCGGCCGCACGGTGCGGACCCTGGAACTCGACGCGGACCCGCAGCTGATCGTGCTGACCAGGCTCGACCTGGGCGCCGACCCGCAGGACGTCGCGGACGAGCTCCGCGGCCTGCGCCGCTGACCCGTCAGCTGCCCAGGCCGCAGCGGGTTTCCTCGCCGGAGCCGAAGCACACCACGTTGCCGAACTGCAGGTCGCGCGTCACCAGCATCGCGATCAGCACCACCAGCAGCGCCGCCAGCGCACCCGCCTGGACCAGCACCTGCCGCTCGCGCGGGGCGTAGACCAGCGCGGCGGTCGCGATCACGCCGATGACGAGCCCACCGATGTGGCCCAGCAGGGAGATGCCCGGGATCACCACGCTGGCGACGATGTTGAGCGCGATCACCACCAGCACCGGCCGCAGGCTGACCTTCAGCCGCAGCGCGGCGATCGCGATGCCGCCCATCAGGCCGTACACCGCGCCGGACGCGCCGGCCACCGGCTGCAGCTCATCGCCGAGCAGGAACACCGCGGTACTGCCGCCGAGCAGCGAAAGCAGGTAGACGGCGCCGAACCGCACCCGCCCCAGCAGGAGCTCCAGGTCCCGGCCGATCACCCACAGCGCGATCATGTTCATCGCCAGGTGGAGCAGCCCGATGTGCAGGAACCCGGCGGTGATCAGGCGCCACCACTGCCCGCCCGCGACCAGGATCGGCCACAGCGCGAAGTCGGTGAACAGCGCGGAGGCGGAGTTCCCGGGGATGCTGCCGGCCTGCACCGCGGTGAGCGCGAAGACCGCCACGTTGATCGCGATCAGCACCGGCACCAGGATCGGCTTCGCGGGCAGCCGGGCACCGGCCACCGTCACCGGCTGCCGCATGCCGCGCTGCCCCTGCGCAACGCAGTCGACGCACTGCTGGCCGACCGCGGCATCGCGCAGGCATTCCGGGCACGACGGCCGCTCGCACCGGGTGCAGCGCAGCCCGGTGGGGCGGTCGGGGTGCCGGACGCAGGTCGGCAGCTGCGGCGGAGCCCCGTCCGATCCGGGCAGAGATCCGGGCGGAACAGTCACGTCAGACCTGCTCTCCGGTCGAGACCGCTTCGAATGGCCCTGGCGGCGGCGCGGGCAGCGGAACCTCGGGCATCGTCTCGCCGGGGACAACCCCGACCGGGTGGACGACGCCCGAGGACCCGCGACGGCGCGAGCCGAGCCCCACGCCGCAAGCGGCTGACGCCGCTTCCAAAAGCAAGCCTAGTAGGCCGGGTTTCAGCCGCGGTCGATCGAGACCTTCTCGATGACGATGTCGTTGACCGGGCGGTCCAGCCGGCCGGTCGCGGTGTTGCCGATCGCGTCGACGACGTTGCGCGACTCCTGGTCGGCGACCTCGCCGAAGATGGAGTGCTTGTAGTTCAGCCAGTCCGTGGCGCCGACGGTGATGAAGAACTGCGAGCCGTTGGTGTTCGGCCCGGCGTTCGCCATCGCCAGCAGGTAGGGCTTGGTGAACTGCAGCTCCGGGTGGAACTCGTCGGCGAACTGGTAGCCCGGGCCACCGCGACCGGTGCCGGTCGGGTCCCCGGTCTGGATCATGAAGCCGGAGATGACGCGGTGGAAGATCACCCCGTCGTAGAACGGCCCGGAGCGCTCACCCTTGGCGTTGGGTTCGGTGTACTCCTTGGTTCCTTCGGCCAGGCCCACGAAATTGGCCACTGTCTTGGGCGCCTTGTCGGGGAACAGGTTGATCCGGATGTCGCCCTGCGAGGTGTGCAGGGTCGCGGTCACCTTCGTCCCAACGAGCGATCCGTTGTCTTCAGCCACCAGACCATCCTGCCATCGAAGAGGCCGAACGCCGTGTCTG
Source organism: Saccharopolyspora sp. NPDC050642 (assembly GCF_040654735.1). Taxonomy (NCBI): domain Bacteria; kingdom Bacillati; phylum Actinomycetota; class Actinomycetes; order Pseudonocardiales; family Pseudonocardiaceae; genus Saccharopolyspora; species Saccharopolyspora sp. NPDC050642. Next base: position 535,538 of record NZ_JBFAIN010000002.1, read on the forward strand.
GGTGCAATATGGGGCTGATCGCCGCCTGCCGGGCGGTGCCCACGCCGCGGGCGTGGGCCGAGTAAGTCGACCGGCGAACGCCGGGCCGAGGAGGCACACGATGGACGAGGTGAAGGCGATGGCCCGAGCTGGCGAAAGCGTGGGCAAGGCGGTCGGGACGGGCTTGAAGTCCGCCCGCCACGGCGCGAAACGCGCCGGCGAGGTCGGGGTGGCGCTGTCCAAGCAGGCCGCCGCCCGCGCCGAGCAGGAGCTCGCCAACCACGGCTACTCCGCCGACGAGTTGCAGGAGCGCATCGCCCAGGCAACCACCGGGATGTCCCGCAAGGAGCTCGCCAAGCGCAGCCGCAAGGCGCGCAAGCAATGGGACAAGAAGACCGAGAAGTCCCGCAAGCAGCTCGCCAAGAACACCACCGCGGCCCGCAGGGAGCTGGCCGCGATCATCGACCCGGGCAAGCCGAAGCGGCGGCGCAAGTGGCCGTGGGTGCTGCTGGTGCTGGCCGGGCTCGGCGCCGCGGTGGCGGTGGCGTTCTCCCGCCGCCCGGAGGAGCTGCCGATCGCGGAGGCCAACGACGGCTTCCCCAAGAGGGACACCCCGGCCCGCCACCGCGCGGAGCGCCCCGACGTGCCCGCGCAGACCGACGGCCAGTCGCACATCGAGCCGGAACGATCCCGCTGACCTCGCACGCGCGGAGGCCGGGCCGGTTCGGCCCGGCCTCCCGCTTTTCGTCGTGTTGCACGTCACCTTCCGACCGGCTGGTCCGGTGGCCACGATGCTGACATGAGCGAACCGACCAGTTACGACCTGCACGCCTCCACGCACGTGTCCGCCACACCGGACGAGGTCTACCGAGTCGCCAGCGACATCACGCGGATGGGCGAGTGGAGCCCGGAGTGCACCGGCGGCGAGTGGGCGTCCGGCGAACCGGGCACCGCCGGCGCTACCTTCAAGGGCCACAACCGGCACCGCGACGACGTCTGGACGACCGAGTGCGAGGTGACCGCGGCCGAGCCCGGCCGCCGGTTCGCCTGGGCCGTGCGGAGCTACCAGCCGACGCCGGACAACTCGGTGTGGGCCTTCGAGATCGAACCCGACGGCGACGGCTGCACCCTGACCCAGCGCTTCCAGATGAAGCAGCCGCCCAGCCGGCTGGTGTCGATCAAGGAGAGCCTGCCCGCCGACCGGGCCGCCACCTTCTACGAGTTCCGCCGATCGCGGCTGCAGCAGGCCATGCAGCAGACCGTCGACGCGATCCGGGACGCCGTCCAGCGCTGACGTCAACCAGGGTTGACACCTCCCGATCGTCAACATAAGTTGACGGCATGGCAGAAGCGACGGAACTCGCCTCCGCGGCGAGCAGCCGCGATCCGCGGATCGGCCTGCGAGCCGTTGCGGCGCTGCGGAAGCTGCTCGAACAGCTGGAATCCGTCCAGGTCCGCAACGCCCGCAACCAGGGCTGGTCGTGGCAGGAGATCGCCGCGGAGCTCGGCGTTTCCCGGCAAGCCGTGCACAAGAAACACGGGAGGTCCTGATCATGTTCGAGAAGTTCGCCCCGACCACCCGGCAGGCGGTGGTCCGCGCGGTGCACGAGGCCGCGCAGCACGGCGCCCCGGAGGTCACCGACGAGCACCTGCTGCTCGCACTCGTCGACGACCCGAACACCGCGGCGGGGCGCCTGCTGGCCGCGCACGAAGTGCAGCGCGATGCCGTCACGACGGCCTACCAGCAGGCGCGCCGGCTCGGCGGTCTGAGCACGTCCGATGCGGAAGCGCTCCGCGAACTGGGCATCGACGTGCACGACGTCGTCGCCAGCATCGAGCGCTCCCTCGGCGCGGACGCCCTCTCCCGCCGACCCAGCCGACGGCGGCGCTTCTTCAAGTCGCACATCCCGTTCAGCACCGCAGGCAAGCGCCTGCTCGAAGCCACGCTGCGCGAGGCCATCGAGCTCGGCGACCGCCGCATCGGCGACGAACACCTCTTGCTCGCGCTGCTGCTCGGCAAGGGGGTCGCCGCGGAGCTGCTCGAACTCCACGGCATGACCTACCGAAGCGTTCGTGCGTCCCTGCGCAGCGCAGCCTGAACCGGGAAAGCGCTACGCCGCCTGCTGGGTCGGCTCGGCCTCGAACTCCTCCGCGGTTGCGGGGCGGCCGACCGCGGCAGCGCCGAGCGCACCCAGCACGCCGACCACCGCGAAGGCGTAGAAGCCCCACGGGTACGCGATGCCGGCGGTGAGCATCGCGCCGCCGAGCAGCGGACCGCAGATCGCCCCGATGCGCCCGATCCCCGCCGACCAGCCGAGCCCGGTCGCCCGGCTCTCCGCGGGGTACACGTGCCCGATGTAGGCGTAGACGAGCACCTGCGAGCTGAACACGAAGCAGCCCGCGATGAGCACCGCCACGTACACGCCGATGCCGGGCAGCTTGACGCTCAGCGCGGCGAGGAACACGGCCGAGGCCGCGAACCAGCCGATCGTCGAAAGCCGCGGCCCCACCCGGTCGGCCACCGCGCCGGCGACGACCAGGCCGATCACGGCGCCGACGTTCAGGGTCAGCAGCAGTCCCAGCGCGGCGCCCAGCGGATACCCGGCGGACTTCATGATCTGCGGCAGCCAGGTGTTGAGCCCGTAGACCAGCAGCAACCCCATGAACGAGGTGACCCAGAACGCGAGCGTGGCGCGGGTGAATCCGCTGCGGAAAAGCGAGGCCACCGCGCTGGCGCCGCCGCTGAGCTTGCGCTCCGGCGCGGCGGCGCGCAGGAAGGAAGCCGATTCCGGCAGGTAGCGCAGCATCAGCGGAACGAGCACGAGCGCGGGCGCGGCCCCGATCACGAACATCGCGCGCCACCCGAGGCTCGGCAGCGCCTTCCGCCGGCCGACGACGTCGGTGATGGTGCCGATGGCCAGGGCGCCGATGGTCATGCCCACCAGGCCGACTGTGGATACGACGGAAGCGCTGGCGGCGGTGAGTCCCCACTGCTTGGCGTCCAGCAGCACGGGCAACACGCTGCCGAGCACGACCAGGTCGAACCCGTCCAGCAACACGGCGGTCCAGCACAGGGGCAGAACCCAACGGGCCCGCCCGGCATCGACCTGGCTCGACATGCCACCTCCACTGCACCGTCGCAGAACCGGAATGCGCGAATGCTCCCCGGCGCAGAGGCCCGACCAACCACAAGGCCTTCCACTGAACGGAATCGAAGCAAAACCGTCACCCGACCCCCCGAACCAGGAAGAACAACGAATCCCCAGGTAACGACCCCGAAAACCAAACCACCACGAAACCAGGACCAAACCCGCAACGAAACCAAGACCAACGAAACCAAATGTCCAAAGAGGACAACCAAACCGCGCGGAAGAACCAGCAGGAGCCGAAGGCGGACGCCGACGTGGAGGTGGAGGTGGAAGTGGAGGTGGAAAGCAGCCCCGACGGCGAAGCCACCGATGTCCGACGCGACACCAGCAGCCGAACCAGAGGCAAGCCGACCAGCACGGAACTAACACGAATCGTCACAGCCGAAGGCGGCACGAACTGTCACAGCCGAGGACCGCACAAGCCATCACAGCCGGAGGCTGACAACAAGAACAACACAGCCGGAGGCTGACAACAAGAACAACACAGCCGAAGGCTGACCAGCAACCAGGAAAAACACGGACAGCCGAAGGCTGCCAATACCCAAACACAGCCGAAGGCTGACCAAAAGCCCGCAACAGGACGAACAGGCGCTACCCCACAAACCGAGGCGGAACAAAGGCCGAACACCCCGAACGGCACAACGGTGAAGCCGACCAGCACTCCGACAGCCGAAGGCTGGAGAAACCCACGAAAAGGCTGGTCCGCGAGCAGGCCGGGAACGCTCCCAAGGCGAGGAGCAGACAAAAAAAGACCCCCACACCGTGGGGGTCTGCGGGGGCTCGGCCCCCGCAAAATAATGACGCGGTAGTAAAGGCCCACGCTTTCCCTGGGCACACTCCACCGAACTAACGCGTGGAGACGAGGGGAATCGAACCCCTAACCCCCGCCTTGCAAAGGCGGTGCTCTGCCAATTGAGCTACGTCCCCGGCTATCGCAGCCCCACTCAGGTCTGCTGACCGGTGACGCGCGATGGCTGCCGGCTCGATGGCCGGCTCAAGCGCCCGGAGGAACGATCAGGCCTCGGCGGTGGCTTCGCGCCACAGGTCGGCCTCGGCCTTGGCGGCCCGGTTGCGCCGGATGACGAACAGCACGACTCCAGCAACTGCGGCGAGTGCGAGCAGCTTCTTCACTTCCGGTCGCCTCCTAGCACGGCGTCAGCCCGAGCAGTTCTCGGAGCTGGGAAAAATTCCAGTGGGCCTAGAAGGACTTGAACCTTCGACCTCTTCGTTATCAGCGAAGCGCTCTAACCGCCTGAGCTATAGGCCCTTGGTGTGCTTCAAACACTACAGGACGCCTTCCGGCACCCGAAACGGGGGGTCCCCGTTGGGATCTCCCCGGACGTGGCGATCCCGGCCAGGGACCGGAATCGCCACGTCAGCGGCTCATTCCCGCTCGGAGAGGGTGACCTCGACGCCGCCGGCGAAGTCGGCCGCCACGTTGTAGATGAACGCGGCCACCGTCGCCAGCGCGGTCACCAGCACGATGTTGATCGCGCCGATGATGGACGCGACGCCGAACACCCGGCCGGCGCTGATCAGCGGCTCGCTGGCCGCGTCGTCGGGCTGGGTCAGCTCGGTGAAGGTGCCGTTGAGCTGGTCCCACACGCCCATGCCGTCGAGCACGCCGTACAGCACCGCGACCGCGATCATCCACACGAAGAACAGCGCGACGCTGAGCACCAGGGCGAGCTTCAGCACCGACCACGGGTCCAGCCGCTTCACCTGCAGGCTGGCCCGCCGCGGGCCTCTGCTCGGCCGCCGCGCCGAGGCCGTCGGCGAGGTGCGGGCGGCCCCGGCGGCACCGGTGGCGCCGCCGGTGAACGACACGGTCGTCCGCGCGGCCTGCGGCACCTTGGTGCGCACCGTTTCCTGGTCCTGCACCTGCTTCGGGATGTTCTGCGTGTCGGCGACGTCCGAACCCGGGGCGGCGGCCGCCACCGGGGTGCCGGCCTCGCCCGGCGCGGTCGCCGAGGCGCGTTGCCACGGTGGCGGTGCCTCGGTGCCGTGCAGGGCCTCCCCGTTGCCTTCGGCGTCCGGTTTGGCGGCCGAGCCGGACTCGGTGCCCTCGCCCCCGGTGCTGTCGTCGGCTGTCTGGGTGCTGACCGAAGCCCCGTCCGCATCCTGCTGCGGATCAGCCTGCTCCGGCTTCTCGGAAGGTGTCACGAGCGATCCTTCGATGATCGTCGGCGGCGGTGTGCGACGTGGTCTCCCACGGTTTTACTGCTGCTGCTCCGGCCCCGCAGCGTCCGGGTCGGCGGCCTCGTCGGCGTTGCGCGCGATCGCCACCAGCGCGGACCCCTCGTCCAGGTTCATCAGACGAACCCCCTTCGTCTGCCTGCCGGCCTTGCGCACCTCCTTGGCGGTGGTCCGGATGACCCCACCGGTCGAGGTGATCGCATAGAGCTCGTCGTCGATCTCGACGATGAGAGCCCCTACCAGCCTGCCACGCTTGTTGTCGTACTGGAGAGTCAGCACTCCCTTTCCGCCGCGGCCCTGCACGGGGTAGTCATCGATCGGGGTGCGCTTCGCGTAGCCGCCGTCGGTCGCCACCAGCACGTACCGGTCCTCCCGGACCACGCCCATCGCCAGCAGCTCGTCGCCGTCGTTGAACCGCATGCCCAGCACGCCCGAGGTGGCCCGGCCCATCGGCCGCAGCGCCTCGTCGGTGGCGTGGAACCGGATCGACTGGCCCTCGGCGGACACCAGCAGCAGGTCGTCATCGGCGGAGCACAGCACCGCGCCGACCAGCTCGTCGTCGTCCTTGAGGTTGACGCCGATCAGACCACCCGATCGGTTGGAGTCGAAGTCGGTCAGGCGGGACTTCTTCACCAGCCCGTTCCGGGTGGCCAGCACCAGGTACGGCGCCGCGGTGTAGTCCTTGATCTGCATGACCTGGGCGATCTGCTCGTCCGGCTGGAACGCCAGCAGGTTCGCCACGTGCTGGCCGCGCGCGGTGCGGTTGGCCTCCGGCAGCTCGTAGGCCTTCGCCCGGTAGACCCGGCCCTTGTTGGTGAAGAACAGGATCCAGTCGTGCGTGGAGCACACGAAGAAGTGCGACACGATGTCGTCCTGCTTCAGCTGCGCGCCCTGCACGCCCTTGCCGCCGCGCTTCTGCGCCCGGTACAGGTCGGTGCGGGTCCGCTTGGCGTAGCCCGTGCGGGTGATCGTGACGACCACGTCCTCGTCGGCGATGAGGTCCTCCATGGAGACCTCGCCCTCGAACGGGATGATCTTCGTGCGGCGGTCCTCGCCGTACTTGTCGACGATCTCCATCAGCTCGTCGCGGATGATCTGCCGCTGCCGCTCCGGCTTGGCGAGGATGTCCTTGAGGTCCTCGATCTCCCGCTCGATCTCGGCCAACTGGTCGACGATCTTCTGCCGCTCCAGGGCGGCCAGGCGGCGCAGCTGCATCTCCAGGATCGCGTTGGCCTGGATCTCGTCGACGTCGAGCAGCTCGATCAGCCCGGTGCGCGCGTCGTCCACCGTGGGCGACCGGCGGATCAGGGCGATGACCTCGTCCAGCATGTCCAGCGCCTTGACCAGACCGCGCAGGATGTGGGCGCGTTCCTCGGCCTTCTTCAGCCGGAACTTGGTGCGCCGGACGATGACCTCGACCTGGTGCTTGACGTAGTACCGGACCATCTGGTCCAGCCGCAAGGTGCGCGGCACGCCGTCGACCAGGGACAGCATGTTGGCGCCGAAGGTGGTCTGCAGCTGGGTGTGCTTGTAGAGGTTGTTCAGCACCACCTTCGGGATCGCGTCGCGCTTGAGCGTGACCACGATCCGCATGCCGCGCCGGCTGTTGGACTCGTCGGCGATGTCGGAGATGCCGGTGAGCTTGCCCTCCCGGTGCATCGAGGCGATGTTCTCGATGAGGTTGTCCGGGTTGACCTGGTAGGGCAGCTCGGTGACGACCAGCGTGGTGCGTCCCTTGTTGTCCTCTTCGATGGTGACGACGGCCCGCATCTTGATGGAGCCGCGACCGGTGCGGTAGCAGTCGGCGATGCTGCTGGTGCCGAGGATGAGCCCGCGGGTCGGGAAGTCCGGCCCCTTGATCCGCTCGATCAGCGCTTCGAGCAGCTGCTCGTCGTCGGCCTCGGGGTTTTCCAGCGCCCAGACGACGCCGTCGGCGACCTCGCGCAGGTTGTGCGGCGGGATGTTGGTGGCCATCCCGACCGCGATCCCGCCACCACCGTTGACCAGCAGGTTCGGGAAGCGCGAGGGCAGCACGGTGGGCTCTTGCGTGCGGCCGTCGTAGTTGTCGGCGAAGTCGACGGTGTCCTCTTCGATGTCGGCGAGCATGTGCATCGCCAACGGGTCCAGCCGCGACTCGGTGTACCGCATCGCCGCGGCCGGGTCGTTGCCGGGCGAACCGAAGTTGCCCTGGCCGTCGATCAGCGGGTGGCGCATCGACCACGGCTGGGCCAGGCGGACCAGGGTGTCGTAGATCGCCGAGTCGCCGTGCGGGTGGTAGTTGCCCATCACGTCGCCGACGACGCGGGAGCACTTCACGTATCCGCGGTCCGGGCGGAAGCCCGAGTCGTACATCGCGTACAGCACGCGGCGGTGCACCGGCTTGAGGCCGTCCCGCACGTCGGGCAGCGCGCGCGCCACGATGACGCTCATCGCGTAGTTGATGTAGGAGTTCTGCATCTCCTGCTGGATGTCAACCGGCTCGATCCGGCCGTGTTCCGGCGGCAGGATTTCAGTCACGACTTGAAAGTCCTTTCGGGTGGTCGGGTGTCAGCGCCCGTTGCCCGAGCCGCCACAGCTCGGGCAGACATGTCGCCGGTCGGCTCGATTTCGTCCGCTTCCGTCGCAGACCGGGCACTGCTCCAACCGGGTCATGGGGCTCCCTGTGCGATGCGCCGGATCAGACGTCGAGGAAGCCGGCGTCCTTGGCGTTGCGGGTGATGAACGAGCGCCGGGCCTCGACGTCCTCGCCCATCAGCACGCTGAACAGCTCGTCCGCGGTCGCCGCGTCGTCCAGCGAGACCTGCAGCAGCAGCCGGGTCTCCGGGTTCATGGTGGTTTCCCACAGCTCGTCGGCGTTCATCTCGCCGAGACCCTTGTAGCGCTGGATGCCGTCGTCCTTGGGCAGCTTCCGGCCCGCGGCGGCGCCCTGCGCCAGCAGCGCGTCGCGCTCCTTGTCGCTGTAGGCGTACTCCGGCTCCGACCGCGGCCACTTGATCTTGTACAGCGGCGGCTGCGCGAGGAACACGTGGCCGTTCTCGATCAGCGGCCGCATGAAGCGGAACAGCAGCGTCAGCAGCAGGGTGCGGATGTGCTGGCCGTCGACGTCGGCGTCGGCCATCAGCACGATCTTGTGGTAGCGCAGCTTGGACAGGTCGAACTCGTCGTGGATGCCGGTGCCCAGCGCGGTGATGATCGCCTGGACCTCGTTGTTCTTGAGGACCTTGTCGATCCGCGACTTCTCCACGTTGATGATCTTGCCGCGCAGCGGCAGGATCGCCTGGAACCGCGACTCGCGGCCCTCCTTCGCGGAGCCGCCCGCGGAGTCACCCTCCACGATGTAGAGCTCGCACTCCTCCGGGCTGTTGGACTGGCAGTCCTTCAGCTTGCCCGGCAGGCCGCCGATGTCCATCGCGCTCTTGCGCCGCACCAGTTCCTTGGCCTTGCGCGCGGCCATCCGCGCCTGCGCCGAGGACACCGCCTTGTTGACGATCACCTTGGCCTCGGCGGGGTTGCGCTCGAACCAGTCGGTGAGCCACTCGAAGGCGGTGGTCTGCACGAACGACTTGACCTCGGTGTTGCCCAGCTTGGTCTTGGTCTGGCCCTCGAACTGCGGCTCGCGGACCTTCACCGAGACGATCGCGGCGAGACCCTCGCGGACGTCGTCGCCGGTGAGGCTGCCGTCCTTCTCCTTGAGGAGCTTCTTCTCCTTGGCGTAGCTGTTGACCACGCGGGTCAGCGCCGACCGGAAGCCCTCCTCGTGGGTGCCGCCCTCGTGGGTGTTGATGGTGTTCGCGAAGGTGTAGACCGACTGGTTGTAGCCGGAGTTCCACTGCATCGCGATCTCCAGCTCGGAGCCCTTGCCGGACGCGCTGAAGGACACCACCTTCTTGTGGATCGGCTCCTTGGTGGCGTTGATGTGCCGGACGAAGTCCTCCAGGCCGCCCGGGTAGTGGAAGGTGCGCTCGGTGGCGCGCGCGGCGGTGCCGGCCGCGTCCTCACCGGACTCGTCTTCCTCGGCCGCGCGCTCGTCGCGGAGCACGATCGTCAGGCCCTTGTTCAGGAACGCCATCTCCTGAAGGCGGCGGGACACCGTCTCGGCGTTGTACCGCGTCGTCTCGAACACCTTCGGGTCGGCCCAGAAGGTGATGCTGGTGCCGGTCCGGTCGGTAGGCTCGCCGCGCTCGACGTCGGAGACGGGCTTGGAGTCCTCGTAGCGCTGCCGCCACACGTAACCGTTGGTGCAGATCTCGGCTTCCAGCGCCATCGACAGCGCGTTGACCACCGAGACGCCGACGCCGTGCAGACCGCCGGAGACGGCGTAGGCGTCGCCGCCGAACTTGCCGCCCGCGTGCAGCACGGTCAGCACGACCTCCAGGGTCGGCTTCTTCTCCACCGGGTGCATGTCGACGGGGATGCCGCGACCGTCGTCGACGACGCGGACGCCGCCGTCGGCGAGGAGGGTGACCTCCACCTTGGACGCGTAGCCGGCCATCGCCTCGTCGACGGAATTGTCCACGACCTCCCACACCAGGTGGTGCAGACCGCGTTCCCCGGTGGAGCCGATGTACATGCCGGGACGCTTGCGGACTGCCTCAAGGCCCTCGAGAACGGTGATGGATGACGCGTTGTATTCGCTCTTCTTCGGTGCCACGGGCCTCGATTTCTCCTTGAGCCGACTGTGCTGTCAGGGTGATCGGTCGGTGCCGGTTCGTTCACGCCCCGCACCGCACCGCGGACCACTTCGGGGCGACTCGTCCGTCGGGGCCGCACCCTGATGCGTGCCGGCGCCTGCGCGCCTCGACGACGACGTCGATCGAAGGCATCGGCCACACCCTTTTCCGATTCTACTGGTCCCCCGTGACAGAAGTAGGGCAAGGACACCCCTGACTTCCTCACAGAGCGGAGAACTCGAATCAATCCACCATCCGAGAGCCGCGAGCGACCGCCGGGGGATCTCTGCCGCGATCGGCCGGTCGCCCGCGCGTCCGCAGGACGGCGCGCACCGCGAGGCTACTAGCCGTAGGTGTCCCGCGGGCCCCGTCCGGGAACATGCCGGGGGCCGTGTCGCCAGCTGGGGGCGGCCGGGCCCTGCACCTTGATCCGGCGCACCACGTCGCGGCCGACGCCGTCGCTGATCCGCTTCAGGATCTGGCGCTGGAGCAGGCGCAGCTGGGTGGCCCACGCAGTGGACTGGGCCTGGACGGTGAGCTCGCCGTCCTTCAGCGCCACCGGCTTGGTGTGCTCGGCGACGTCGCCGCCGACCAGGGTGGCCCACTTGGCGAAGACCTGGCCGCCGGAGAGGTGCTCGGTCCAGCCGCGCTCGCTGGCGATCCGCGCGGCCAGCCGCCCCAGCGGCTGCGGGTCGCGGTCGTCCGGGCGAGGCCCCGACCAGCCACGACGGCGGCGCGTCCGGACGCCACCACCCTTCTTCTTGGCGTCGCGGCGGCGGGCGGCGGTCTGCTCGCGGGCGGCCTGCAGGGCGGCCCGGGCGAGGTCCGGCCCGGACAGCGCGGCACCATCGGACCCGACCGGGACCTGTGGTGACGCCGCCGAGTTATCCACACCATCCACAGAGTTATCCCCAGATGTGGGCAGATCGGCGACCTTTCCCACCTCTTCGATCACTCTGGGTGTACTTGACGACCGCGAACGGTTACTCGGCACGTCGCACCTCGCCTTCGCGGACGTCGAATCGGGCGCCGGTGAGCTCCGGCGGCACGTCCTCCGCCACCGCCGCGGTCACCAGCACCTGCTCGGCGCCGGCGACCAGGTCGGCCAGCCGGGCCCGGCGGCGGCGGTCGAGCTCGGCGAAGACGTCGTCCAGGATCAACACCGGCTCCGCGCCATCTTCGGTGAGCAGGTGGTAGGAAGCCAGCCGCAACGCCAGTACGAAGGACCAAGATTCTCCGTGGCTGGCGTATCCCTTCGCGGGCAGGTCGCCGAGCAGCAGTTCCAGGTCGTCGCGATGCGGCCCGACCAACGACACGCCGCGCTCGATCTCCTGCGGCCGGACCCGCTCCAGCTCGGTGAGCAGGGCCGATTCCAGTTCGGCCGGGTCGGCGGCCTTGCCCAGCGGCACGCCGTAACCGGCGGGAAGCGACTCGCCGAGGCTGCTGCGGTAGCGGACGTCGGCCACCCGGCCGGACGGCAAGGTGGCCTCGTCGGTGGCGGCGACGTTGGCATATGCGCTGGTCACGTGCGGTGCGATGGCGGCGACCAGGTCGAGTCGGCCGGCCAGCAGCTCGGCGCCGCAGCGGGCCAGGTGGCCGTCCCAGACCTCCAGCGTCCGCACGTCCGCCGAACCGCCGCCCCGCCGCGCCGCACCTGCGGACTTCAGCAGGGCGCTGCGCTGCTTGAGCACCCGGTCGTAGTCGGCGCGAACGCCCGCGTACCGGGGCGACCGCGAGACCAGCAGGTCGTCCATGAACCGGCGGCGCTCGCCCGGATCGCCGCGGACGATCGAGAGGTCCTCCGGCGCGAACAGCACGGTGCGCAGGATGCCCAGCACGTCGCGCGGCTTGGCGACGGCGCCGCGGTTGATCCGCGCACGGTTGGCCTTGCCCGGCGTGATCTCCAGCTCGACCAGCAGCTCACGCCCGCTGTTGACCACGGCGGCCCGCACCACCGCGCGTGCCGCGCCGTCGCGGACCAGTGGCGCATCGGTGGCGACGCGGTGCGAGCCGAGGGTCGCGACGTACCCGATCGCCTCGACCAGGTTCGTCTTGCCCTGTCCGTTGGCCCCGACCAGCACGGTGATGCCCGGCTCCAGGGCCAGGTCGGCGTGCGGCCAGGACCGGAAGTCGGTCACTTGCAGATGGCGGACGTACACGACGATCCAACTTAGAGGTCGGCCCGCGCCGGCCGGAGCCCTGCTGCCCCGGTCGGTCGGTGAGGTGGAGCGAACGGCCTGTTCGCCACGTTCTACGAGGTCAACGGTCCGTTCACACCGAGCCGGCAGGTGGTCCGGCGCGGGCGAACGGGCCGTTCGCACCGGAATAACGGCGCCGAGCGGCCGTCGACCTGCATCTGGCGATTTGTCGACAAGGCGATCTGGCGATGTGTGGCCTTCGCGGGCCGGGGGGGTGATTTGTCGACAAATCGACCCGGCCCGCGAAGGCTGCGATCAGTCCTCGGTCTTCTGCACGGCGTGGCCGCCGAACTGGTTGCGCAGCGCCGCGACCGCCTTCATCGCCGGCGAGTCCTCCTGCCGCGAGGCGAACCGCGCGAACAGCGAGGCGGTGATCACCGGGGTGGGCACGGCGTTGTTGATCGACTCCTCGACCGTCCACCGGCCCTCGCCGGAGTCGCTGACGTAGCCGCGCAGCTCGGCCAGCTCCGGGTCCTCCTCCAGCGCGCGGACCAGCAGGTCCAGCAGCCAGGAGCGGACCACGGTGCCACGGCTCCACGCCTTGATCGTCTCCGGCACGTTGGTGACCACGTCCGACGCGGACAGCAGCTCGAAGCCCTCGGCGTAGGCCTGCATCAGGCCGTACTCGATGCCGTTGTGCACCATCTTCGCGTAGTGCCCGGCACCCACCGGGCCGGCGTGCGCGAAGCCCTCCTCGCGCGGCCCCTCCGGGCGCAGCGCGTCGAAGATCGGCATGGCGCGCTCGACGTCCTCGGCGTCGCCACCGGCCATCAGGCCGTAGCCGTTCTTGGCGCCCCACACCCCGCCGGAAACCCCGACGTCGAGGTACTTGATGCCGTGCTCGGCGAGCAGCGCCGCGTTGGCCTGGTCATCGGTGAACTTCGAGTTGCCGCCCTCGATCACCAGGTCACCGGCGGACAGCCGGCCGGCCAGCTCCTCGACCGTCTGACGGGTCGGGTCGCCGTGCGGCACCATGATCCAGACGATCCGCGGGCCGGCCAGCTTCTGCACCAGCTCCGCGATCGACGCGACATCGCTGACGTCCGGGTTGCGGTCGTAACCGACGACGTCGTGACCGGCGGCGCGCAGCCGCTCACGCATGTTGAAACCCATTCGGCCGAGACCGACAAGTCCGAGTTGCACCGGATCTCCCTCTGCGAGCTGTGTATCGACTGGTTGGTCGGCGCGGATGGCCGGCCGCGGGGTGAGGACCTTCACCAGCTGAATCGATCCGACCGGAGCCTAGCCATCGGTGGCCGCGGCTCCGGCCGGGCAGTGCGCCGGATGTGACCCAGATCAGCCCGGGAGGCGGACCGGCATCAGGAGGTAGAGGTAGCCCTCCGCCACTTCGCCATCCTCGCCGACCGGCTTGACCAGCGCGGGGCGGTTGGCGGTGGTGAACTGCAGCTGGGCGCGTTCGGTCTTCATCGCGCCCAGGCCGTCGAGCAGGTAGGCCGGGTTGAACGCGATGGTCAGCGGCTCACCGGAGAGCTCGATCGCGAGCTCTTCCTCGGCGCTGCCCTCGTCGTCGCCGCCGGCGGTCAGCCGCAGCACCCGGTCGGAGAACTCCAGGCGCACCTGGGTGCCGCGCTCGGCGACCAGCGAAACGCGCTTGATCGCCTCGACCAGCGGGGCGACGTCGACGTTGGCGGTCACCGCGCTCTCGGCGGGCAGCAGCTGGCGGTACTTCGGGAACTCGGCGTCGAGCAGCCGGGTGGTGTTGCGGCGCGCGGTCCCGGACAGCCCGAGCAGGCCGTCGCCGGAAGCCAGCGAGATCTCCACCTTGCTGCCGCCGGCGCCCAGCGTCTTCGCGGAGTCGGCGAGCGTCTTGGCCGGGACGAGCACCGCGGTGTCGTCCATCGAGGTGCCCGGCTCCCAGGTGATCTCGCGCATCGCCAAGCGGAACCGGTCGGTGGCGACCATGGTCAGCTTGTCGTTGTTGATCTCCATCCGGATGCCGGTGAGCATCGGCAGCGTGTCGTCCTTGCCGGCCGCCACCGCGACCTGGCCGACGGCCTCGCTGAACAGATCGCCCGGGACCGAACCGGCGTGCTCGGGCATCGCGGGCAGTTCCGGGTAGTCCTCGACCGGCATGGTCGGCAGGCTGAACCGGGAGCTGCCGCAGGTGATGGTGACGCGGGAGCCGTCGACGGTGAGCTCCACCGGACGGGCCGGGAGTGCCTTGGTGATGTCCGCCAGCAGCCGCCCGGAAACGAGGGTCCGCCCGCTGTTGTCGATCGCGGCGTCGATGGTGACCTGGGCCGAGACCTCGTAGTCGAACCCGGAGATGGTCAGCGCCTCTCCGGAACTCGCGTCGAGCAGCACCCCGCCCAGCACCGGAACCGGTGGCCGTGACGGCAGGCTGCGCGCGACCCAGGCGACGGCGTCGGCGAGACCGTCACGTTCCACGCGGATCTTCATGGGTGTCCTTTCGGTTCCAGCCGTGGCTCGGCTGCCGAGAACTGTGTGTCGAGCTGGAGCGAAGCAGCTCATCGGGTCGTTGTGCCTCGTGTCCCCGCAATGAGGGCGAAGCGATCCCCCACGAGCGCCGTGCACGCGAAGTTCGGCCCGAGCTCGACCCGGAGTTCACGCCGGCAGCCTCCGCGGGAGTTCCACCGTAGAGCGTGCGACGCGATCTCCGCATCCGGGTCCGAGCAGTTCGTCAGGCCGTCCTGGCGGTCCGGGCCGAGTTGTCCACTTATCCACCGAGCCTTCTTCTCTTTTTCTTTTTTCTTCAAAGAGAAGAAATGAGAGCAGTAGTAGTAAGGGCTGTGAGTTGTGGGGACAAGTGGCGTTTGGGCTGGTCGGGTGGCGTGGTCGGGTGTGGATGAGCACGGGATGTAACCGGGGACTACGGCAACCGGGTGGTGGACAACTTCTGCCCCATCTCGGTCCGTCCACAACCATCCCCAGTTGTCCACAGTTCCATCCACAGTTGTCGACCCAGTTGTACCCATCCCCTGCCGGTTTTGGGCCCCTCCACCGATCGGGCTGTGGGCAAAGCTGTGAGAGCGTTGTGGTCAACCCGGCTCCGCTCTGTGGGCAGACCGCTTCAAATTGTGCACAGCTTGTGGATGGATTGGGGAAAACTCCAGGTCAGGCCTGGGGATGGAAAATCTGTGGACAGACAGCGCTCCGGTGGACTTTTTTGCCGGAGGGGTGAGGCGAAGACCACCCCGGTCCCCAGAAAAGTTCGGCGCGCCAGCCTCTTGCACAACTGCGGAGCGCGCTTGATCGACCTCGGAACGTGGTGATTTGCTGTCCCGGCGCGGCCGACGACGGCTCGATGCGCGCGCTTGGCGGCCTCTGGAGCCCGGCGCGGAACCCGAATTTTTCTGTAAGAGCGGTCTGATCCGGGCCGGGCGGCCCAACAGAAACATCTCGCCGCGCCCGGCTGACCCCGGAAGTACCCCCGAGCCCCGAAGCGGCCCGAGGGGCGCCCTGCCATCCGCGCCCGGACGCCGCCCCGCTGCGGGCTCGGCGGAGACTCGCCGGACCGACGCCCTACGACGCTCGACCGGAGAGCTTTCTGTTGGCGGGGGTGGCTCGCGGCGGGGTGGGGTGGCAGAAAGATTCGCCGTGCGAGCCGAAGGGAATCACACCGGGGACCGCGCGATAGCCCGGCTCAGGCCATCTGAGCGGGTCGACCCCTCTGACCTGGGCAGACGCCAGCTGGTCAGGTCGCGGACCCGATACCTCTTTTCCGCGAGTGCCACTGGCGCCGCGACGCGCGACTCTGTGCCGCTGGTGCCGCCGCGAGCGGCGAAGCCGCTCGGCGCACCTACGCAACTTGCACCGCCTTGGGTTCTCAGAAGCTTTCTCGCGAGGACAGCCGGACATACGTGTGTCGGGGATCCCGGAGTCGAGAAGGCTTCTGAGGTTCCGCTACCCGCACCGCTACGCAGAAAGACCCCAGATTCCTAAGAATCAGCGGGACTGCTGCTTGATGCGGGCGGTGAGCTCCTGGACGTGCTCGTACACGCGGCGCCGCTCCGCCATCTCCTTGCGGATCTTCTTGTCCGCGTACATCACCGTGGTGTGGTCGCGGCCGCCGAAGTACTGGCCGATCTTCGGCAGCGACGAGTCGGTCAGCTCCCGGCACAGGTACATCGCGATCTGCCTGGCCTGCGCCAGCGCCTTGGTCTTGCCCGGGCCGCACAGGTCGTCGATGGTCACGCTGAAGTAGTCCGCGGTCACGGCCATGATCGTCGGCGCCGTGATCTCCGGGGTCTGCGAGTCCGGGATCAGGTCGCGCAGCACGATCTCGGCCAGCTGCAGGTCGACCGGCTGCCGGTTCAGCGACGCGAACGCCGTGACCCGGATCAGCGCGCCCTCCAGCTCGCGGATGTTGCGCTCGATCCGGGACGCGATGAACTCCAGCACGTCGGCCGGCGCGTTCATCCGGTCCTGGGCGGCCTTCTTGCGCAGGATCGCGATCCGCGTCTCCAGCTCGGGCGGCTGGATGTCGGTGATCAGGCCCCACTCGAACCGGGTGCGCAGGCGGTCCTCCAGGGTCCGCAGCCCCTTCGGCGGCCGGTCCGAGGACACCACGATCTGCTTGTTCGAGTTGTGCAGGGTGTTGAAGGTGTGGAAGAACTCCTCCTGGGTGCCTTCCTTGCCCTCCAGGAACTGGATGTCGTCCACCAGCAGCACGTCGACGTCGCGGTACCGGCGCTGGAAAGCCACCTGCCGGTCGTCGCGCAGCGAGTTGATGAAGTCGTTGGTGAATTCCTCGGTGGACACGTAGCGGACGCGCATCCCGGGGAACAGCCGCTGGGTGTAGTGCCCGACCGCATGCAGCAGGTGCGTCTTGCCGAGCCCGGACTCGCCCCAGATGAACAGAGGGTTGTACGCGCGGGCCGGCGCTTCCGCCGCGGCGACGGCGGCGGCGTGCGCGAACCGGTTCGAGGAGCCGATGACGAACGTGTCGAAGGTGTACTTCGCGTTCAGCCTGGTCTGCGAGGTCGGCGGCGCGTGCTTCGGCGCGGTGAACGGCTGGCCCTGCGGCGGCTCGCCCCGGCCGAAGGTCGGCCAGATCTCGTTGCCGTTCTCCTCGGCTTCCGGCTCGGGCGAGCTCTCCGGCTCGGCATCCGCCTCGTCGGCCTCCAGCGGCTGCGGGACTTCGCCGCCCGGCCACTTGAACTCGGTGGTCGGGAAGTCGATCTCGGGTTTCGGGTCCGGCGCGGCGTGCCGCCCTTCGACGACGGGCGGGATCGAGCCGGTGTGCGCGGTGTGGCCGAACGTGTCGGTGCCCCGGCCGAAGCCCGTCGCGGGGACGTAACCGGGCGTGGGCTGATCGGCGCCGGGCGGGGTGGCGCGGCCGGACCAGGAGTCGGCCGGCGCGGGCGCCGCGACCGGGCGGGTGGGCGCGGGAACCGCGGTGTCCACCTTCACCGCGAGCGACACGTCGCGGCCGAGGCGGCGCGACAGCGCGTCGGTGATCGGATCGCGCAGCGCGCGCTCGATGGCTTCCTTGGCGAAATCACTGGGCGCGGCGAGCAGCGCGGTACCGTCCAGCAGCCCGATCGGCCGGGTCACCCGCATCCAGGCGCGCTGCTGTGGTGAGAGGGTGCCGGAGGACAGCTCCTGCACCACCTCTTCCCAAACTCGACCGAGATCGGATTGGTGGTCGGACACCGCCTTGCTCCCCTCCCCTCGCTCGCGCAGCCCCCCGGTGCGGTCCCGGGCCTGGCTCCCACGATGCTCGGGCGCGTTCGGTGTCACGGGACGGTGGGGCCAGACTCCTGTGGACACCTGTTCGAGCAGGTGTCCACAGAGTTGTCCACAACTTGTGTATGAAGGTACGGCAGGCCGGTCCGGTGATCCCCCCTGGGGCCGTCGTACCGCTGCGATCCAGGTCAGGGCATCCCCACAGAGTCCGGTGCTCCCACCCACCGGTCCGCGAATCGCAGGGGGGCACGCTAACAAGGTCACGCCACGCTTACAAGCGAGTCCCGGAGATGCCAGGAAGATCGCGATGTGGCAGCCTGTGGACCGTCGGCGCGCGGGCTGTCGCTTCCACATGACGACCCCGGTTCAGCGCCCCTCGTCGCCAGTGCGTACCCTCGTACAGTCCCCCGCTTCCTGAGCGGGCATGTCGCTGCGCCGAGATTTCGGCGCCGTGCACCGCTCGGTTCTGCCGATCGCCGCACGTCCGGCGACTGCGGCTCGCGAGGCAGGGACACCTTGACCGAACCGTGGTTCACCGTGGCCATCGGTGCCTGTAGTAACCGGGAGATCCGACCGTGAGCAAGGGCAAGCGCACTTTCCAGCCGAACAACCGCCGCCGTGCCAGGAAGCACGGGTTCCGGCTGCGCATGCGCACTCGGGCCGGCCGGGCCATCGTGGCCTCGCGCCGTCGCCGGGGTCGCGCGCAGCTGACTGCCTGATCGCGTCCGGCCGTGCTTCCCGCGGCAGCCCGGCTGACCAAGAACCAGGAGTTCCGCCTGGTGGTCCGTCGTGGTCGTCGGGCCGGTCGGTCCCGTTTGGTGGTCCACGTGCTGCGCGCGGACCAGGCACGGGACCTCGGCCCGCATCGCACCGGCGAGGCCTTACCGGAAGCCGAGGCGAATACGGCACCCACCCGGAAATCGGATATCACGACCCGGGTGGGTTTTGTCGTGAGCAAGGCCGTGGGCACGGCGGTGATCCGGCATCGGGTCACCCGCCGCCTCCGGCACCTGATGCGCGACCTCCTGCCCGCGTTGCCCGCTGGCACACTGGTGGTGGTCCGCGCCCTGCCACCGGCAGCAGGTGCGTCCAGCCGTGAACTCGGTGCGGACCTCGACGCGGCGCTGCGCAAGCTCCGCGTCATCGCCCCCGATGTTCCGGCGACGGGTTCCAGGTGATGGCTCCGGACGAGCAGCAGGACGACAGGCTCCGCGCCCCCGCTCGGCGCCCGAGCCCGCTCGCCTGGGTGCTGCTCGGTCCGGTGCACGTCTACCGCAAGGTGATCTCGCCGCTTCTGCCGCCTTCGTGCCGGTTCTACCCGAGCTGCAGCACCTACGCGGTAGAGGCGCTCACCGTGCACGGCCTGTTCCGCGGCGGCTGGTTGACGTTGCGCAGATTGCTGCGCTGCGGCCCCTGGCACCCTGGAGGCCTGGACCCGGTCCCACCGCCCCGTGAGCGGTTCGCGGCGGGTGGCCGCGTACCCGAGAAACCTGCCGAGGAGTAGCCCGCGTGCTGGACTTCATCTACTACCCGGTGTCGGCCATCCTGTGGTTCTGGCACAAGGTGTTCGGCTTCGTGCTGGATCCGGCCAGCGGCTACGCCTGGGCACTGGCGGTCATCTTCCTGGTCTTCACGCTGCGCGCACTGCTGTTCAAGCCGTTCGTGCACCAGGTGCGGTCGATGAAGAAGATGCAGGAGTTCGCGCCGCAGATCCGCGAGCTGCAGGCCAAGCACGGCGACGACCGGCAGAAGCTGGCCGCCGAGATGCAGAAGCTGCAGGCCGAGCAGGGCTTCAACCCGCTCAGCGGTTGCCTGCCGATCCTGGTCCAGGTCCCGGTGTTCATCGGGCTCTTCCACGTGCTCAGCGGGTTCAAGCCGGGCGCGCCCTCGAACTTCATCTTCAACGCCGACGACGTCGCCTCGTTCGTGGCGGCCGACCTGTTCGGCGCCAAGCTGTCGAACACCATCAGCCAGGCCCCCGAGGTGCTCGCGACGTTCGGCACCGACCGCTGGGACATGATGCTGGTCGGCGTGCCGCTGATGATCGCCGCCGCGATCGCCACGCACTTCACCGCGCGCCACTCCGTGCAGCGGCAGACCGCGGACGCCGCGGCCAACCCGCAGACGGCGATCATGAACCGGATGACGTTGTGGATCTTCCCGATGTTCGCGATCATCGGTGGTCCGTTCCTGCCGCTGGCCATTCTGATCTACTGGCTGGCCAACAACTTCTGGACGCTGGGTCAGCAGCGGGTGGTGTACAGCCGGATCGACCGCGAGGAGGCTGCGCTGGCCGGCGCGCCCGCGGTCGTCGAATCCACCGCGGTGGAGACCGACACCACGCGCAGCGCGGACCCGGTGGCCAAGGACGAACCCGGTGAGATCCCCGGGGTGATCGAAGACCGTTCTCGCGACGCGGACAAGCCGGGCGAGTCCCGCTGAATTCGTCGCGAACCCTGGAGAGGAGACACCCAGTGTCCGAAACCGTGCAGGAGTCGAGCCCGTCCGCGGCCGAGCCCCAGAACGAAGAGACCGCCGAGAAGTCCGAGGTGTCGAACACCGAGGCGCTCCTGGTGCAGGAGGGCGACATCGCGGGTGACTACCTCGAGCGGCTGCTCGACCTGCTGGACTACGACGGGGACATCGACCTCGACGTGGAGGCCGGCCGTGCGGTGGTGAGCATCGACGGCGGCGAAGACCTGGAGAAGCTGGTCGGCAGCCGCGGTCAGGTGCTGGAGTCGCTGCAGGAGCTGACCCGGCTCGCGGTGCAGCAGGAGACCGGTGTCCGCAGTCGGCTGATGCTGGACGTCGCCGGCTGGCGGGCGGGCCGTCGGCAGGAGCTGACGGAGCTCGGGCGGTCGACCGCCGAGGGCGTGCTGGAGAGCGGCAAGGAGGCGCGACTGCGCCCGATGACCCCGTTCGAGCGGAAGATCATCCACGACGCGATCGCGGCCGTCGACGGTGTCCACAGCGAGAGCGAAGGCGAAGAGCCCAACCGCAAGGTCGTCGTCTTCAAGAGCTAAGAGAACGAACGGCTCTGCGTGGCGGTGCGGGTGGCATCTATTTGAGCTTCGCAGCTGCGGTTGGTTGAACTGAATATCCTGATCCGGTGCTCCTGTCCGATACGGCAGGAGCACCGGTGTGTTTGGGCCGTGTTCCACGTGAAACATCGCCGAATGCGGCGCTCCTCCCCGCAGGCCTGCGAGCCCGAAGCGGTGGGTTTCACGTGAAACGTGGGTTGATGCTTGGCTGCGGAGCGCAATCCGGCAGGCTTAGGTCAGACACCTGGTTCCACGTGAAACATCGGGGTGAATGCTTTGACCGAAGGTGTGCCGGCGGCGGCGCAGGTCGTGTTCGGTGAGCGAGTGGCGTTGGCCGAACGGTTCTACGACATGCTCCAGGAGCACGGGATCCGCCGCGGATTGATCGGTCCGCGCGAGTTGGACCGGCTCTGGGAAAGACATTTGTTGAACTCTGCGGTCATTGCGGAGTTGCTGCCACCGAATTGCCGGGTGTTGGACGTAGGCTCTGGGGCGGGGCTGCCGGGCATCCCGTTGGCGATCGCCCGCCCGGATCTCAGCCTGACCCTGTTGGAGCCGATGGCTCGACGGGTGACGTGGTTGCAGGAAGTCATCACAGAGTTGGCGCTAACCGTCGAGGTGGTGCGCGGACGTGCCGAGGAGGGCCCGGTGCGCGAACGGCTGGCCGATCAGGACGCCGTGACCGCGCGCGCCGTGGCACCGATGGAACGGCTCGCGAAGTGGTGCGTCCCGCTGCTGCGGACGGGCGGCCGGCTGCTCGCCATGAAGGGCGACAGCGCGGCGGAGGAACTCGAACGGGACGCCGCGGCGATCGCCGCGGTCGGTGGCGGCCCCGGCGAGGTGGTTTCGTGCGGCGTCGGCGTGCTCGAAGTGCCGACGACCGTCGTCGTGGTGGAGCGGGTCTCGGCGGCCCGAAATGCGTCCGGTCGGCGTCGTGACGGTGCACGTCGAACGAGAAAGGATCGTGGACGGTGAATCCGGAGTCAAACGGAGCGGGTCGTGTTTCACGTGAAACGAAGGGGCGTGCAATGGGCGGGCTGCGTTTTCCTTCCGCGCCGGGTAGCGACCCATCGATGAGCAGCTTCGGCAAGGACGACATCGGCTGGACGCCGATCATGGAGGAGGCCCAGCGGGCGACCCGGGTGCTGCACCCGGAGACCCTGGAACTCCCCCGCCCCAGCCGCCGGCGGATCATCACCGTGGCGAACCAGAAGGGCGGCGTCGGCAAGACGACGAGCACGGTGAACCTCGCCGCCGGGCTCGCGCTGCACGGGCTCAAGGTGTTGGTCATCGACCTCGACCCGCAGGGCAACGCGAGCACCGCGCTGGGCGTCGAGCACCGCTCCGGCGTGCCGTCGGTGTACGAGGTGCTGCTCGGCGAAATCAACATCGCCGACGCGGCGGCGCAGAGCACCCAGTCGAAGAACCTGTGGTGCGTACCGGCGACGATCGACCTGGCGGGCTCGGAGATCGAGCTCGTGACCATGGTGGCGCGCGAGGGCCGACTGAAGGAGGCGCTGAACTCCGAGGCGGTGGAGCAGCTCGCGCCCGACTACGTCTTCATCGACTGCCCGCCGTCGCTGGGCCTGCTCACGGTGAACGCGATGGTCGCCGCGCATGAGGTGCTGATCCCGATCCAGTGCGAGTACTACGCGTTGGAGGGCCTGGGACAGCTGCTCCGCAACATCGAGCTGGTGCAGGCGCACCTGAACCCGGCGCTGTGGGTCTCGACGATCCTGCTGACCATGTACGACGGGCGCACCAAGCTGGCGGACCAGGTGACCGCCGAGGTGCGCGGGCACTTCGGCGACCTGGCGCTGCGGACGGTCATCCCGCGCAGCGTGAAGATCTCCGAGGCGCCCGGCTTCGGCCAGACGGTGCTGACGTACGACCCGGGCTCGCGCGGGTCGATGAGCTACCTGGACGCCGCTCGGGAGATCGCCGAGCGGGGGGCCGAGAGGAAGACAGCATGACCGAGCGTCGAGGTGGTCTCGGCCGCGGCATCGCCGCGCTGATCCCCAGCGGTCCCCCGGCCGGCGCTCCCCCGGCGGGCGCCGACGGCGCCGCGCTGCGCAGCCCGGTGCTCCGCGGCGCGCCGAGCACCGAGTCAGTGGAGGAGCCGGTTTCACGTGAAACCGGCGGCACCGTGGCCGGCGCGGTCTACCGCGAGATCGCCATCTCCTCGATCACGCCGAACCCCAAGCAGCCGCGCCAGGTCTTCGACGAGGAGGCGCTGCAGGAGCTGCAGCACTCCATCCGCGAGTTCGGCCTGATGCAGCCCATCGTGGTCCGCGAGCTCGAGGCCGATCAGTTCGAGCTGATCATGGGCGAGCGCCGGTGGCGCGCCTCGCAGCTGGCCGGGCTGGAGTTCATCCCGGCCATCGTCCGCAAGACGCAGGACGACGAGCTGCTCCGGGACGCGCTGCTGGAGAACATCCACCGGGTTCAGCTCAACCCGCTCGAAGAGGCGTCGGCCTACCAGCAGTTGCTGGAGGAGTTCGGCGTGACGCACGACGAGCTGGCCGACCGGATCGGCCGCAGCCGCCCGGTCATCTCCAACACCATCCGCCTGCTGCGGCTGCCGATGGCGGTGCAGCGCCGGGTTGCGGCCGGGGTCCTCTCGGCCGGGCACGCCCGCGCTCTGCTCAGCCTGGAGGACGCCGGAGCCCAGGAGGACCTCGCGAAGCGGATCGTCGCGGAGGGCATGTCGGTCCGCGCGACGGAGGAAGCGGTGACGCTCCAGAAGTCGGCGGCGCCCGCGAAGGAGAAGCCGGCGGCGAAGAAGCCGATCCAGGCCCCCGGCTTCGAGCGGCTGGCTGATCGGCTGTCGAACCACTTCGACACGAGGGTCAAGGTGGAGCGCGGCAAGCGGAAGGGGCGGATCGTCGTCGAGTTCGGGTCCGTGGACGATCTTGAACGGGTCACAGAGTTGATCTTGGGCGAACATGCCCGTGGACTCGACGATCAATGACACTGGGGTCTTTCGTCACGGTGACGATGACTTTGAGTGATTGAAAATCACGATTGGTGGCCAAAACAAGAGGGCCGGTCTCATCGGAGACCGGCCCTCTTGTTTCACGTGAAACGGCGGATCACCGCGACCGCGCGATCGCCCGCTCGACGAGAGTCGCGAAGACCTCCCCCAGTGACCGGCCGGCGGCCTCGACCGCCATCGGCAGCAGGGAGGTCTCGGTCAGCCCGGGCGACACGTTGACTTCCAGGAAGTGCGGCGTCCCGTTGCGGTCGATGATCGCGTCGGTCCGGGAGACGTCGCGGAGCCCGAGCAGTCGGTGCGCGGCGATCGCCAACTCGCCCGCAGCGGCGGCGGCCTCCGGCGAGACCTCGGCGGGTGCGCGGTAGCTCGTGAGCCCGGCGGTGTATCGGGCGGTGTAGTCGTAAACCCCGTCCGCCGGTTCGATCTGCACCGCGGGCAGCGCCTCCGGACCGTCCGGCCCGTCGATGACGGTGATCGCCACCTCGGTGCCCTCCACGAACTGCTCGACGAGCACCGCGTCCCCGTAGGACAGCGCGCCCACCATCGCCGACGGGAGCTCGGCGGCGTCGCGCACCACGTGCGCGCCCAGCGCCGACCCGCCCTGGTCCGGCTTGAGCATCAACGGCAGTCCGAGCTTCGCCACGAGCGCGTCCAGCACCGCCTGCGCGCCGAGCTCGCGGAAGGTGGCGTGCGGCAGCGCGACCCAGTCCGGGGTGGCCAGTCCGGCGCGCGCCAGCTCGGCCTTGGCGGTGGGCTTGTCCCACGCCCTGCGGCACGCGTGCGGGCCGGTGCCGACGTACGGGACGCCGATCATGTCCAGCACGGCCTGAACCGCGCCGTTCTCCCCTTCCCCGCCGTGGAGGGCGACCACGACCGCATCGGGGCGCTCCTGCTCGATGCGGGACAGCAGCCGGGCGTCCGCATCCCACTCCGCGACGGTCACGCCGACCGAGCGCAGCGCGGCGGACAATCGACGCCCGGAGCGCAACGACACCTCGCGCTCATGCGACAGCCCTCCGGCTAGCACGGCAACCCAGCGATCAGACACTCAGCACACCCCTGGAAAGTAGTAGTCCACTGTGCTCAGGAGGACTCCTGGTGCACAGTGGACTGTTTGGATTTCGGGCCAGGATTCGGCGAAAACTCTACGCCGTGTCGGGCGACGGAGCCTGGGGGCCTTGGACGCTGCGCTGGGGCACCGTGCCGAAGGTGCGGACCAGTTCCATCTCCTCGGTCAGCGTGTTGGCCAGTCGCCGCACGCCCTCGCGGATCCGCTCCGGCGTCGGGTAGCAGAACGACAGCCGCATCTGCCGGCTGCCGAACCCGTCGTGGTAGAAGCCGGTGCCCGACACGTACGCGACGCGCTGGGTCACCGCGCGCGGCAGCATCGCCTTGGTGTCCACGCCCTCCGGCACGGTCAGCCAGACGAAGAAGCCGCCGTCCGGGCGCGTCCACGTGCAGCCCGGGGGCATGTACTGCTCCAGCGCGCTGAGCATCGCGTCGCGGCGCTCGCGGTACTGCTCCTGGAAGATCTTGATCTGCCCCTGCCAGTCGTGCGTGCTCAGGTAGCGGGACACGATCATCTGGTTCAGCGTGGGCGGGCACAGCGTGGCCGACTCCGCGGTCAGCACCAGCTTCTCCCGGATCGCGTGCGGCGCCAGCACCCAGCCGACCCGCAGGCCCGAGGCGAAGGTCTTGGAGAACGAACCGAGGTACACGACGTTATCCGCGTCCATGCTGCGCAGCGCCGGGAGCGCTTGGCCGTCGAAGCCGAGCAGGCCGTACGGGTTGTCCTCCACCACCAGGATGCCGTGCTGGGCGCAGATCTCCAGGATCTCGGCGCGCCGCGGCAGGGCCAGCGTGATGCCGCCCGGGTTGTGGAAGTTCGGGATCGTGTAGAGGAACTTGATCCGCTTGCCCTGGGCGTTCACGTTGGCGATGGCCTGGCGCAGCGCGTCGGGCTGCAGGCCGTCGTCGTCCATCGCGACGTGCACGACCTCGGCCTGGTAGGCGGCGAACGAGCCGAGCGCGCCGACGTAGGACGGGCCCTCGGCGAGGATGACGTCGCCCGGGTCGCAGAAGATCCGGGTGACCATGTCCAGGGCCATCTGGGAGCCCGCGGTGACCATCACGTCGTCCGGGTGGGCGGAGATCCCCTC
Organism: Saccharopolyspora sp. NPDC050642; assembly: GCF_040654735.1. NCBI lineage: Bacteria > Bacillati > Actinomycetota > Actinomycetes > Pseudonocardiales > Pseudonocardiaceae > Saccharopolyspora > Saccharopolyspora sp. NPDC050642. Next base: position 561,595 of record NZ_JBFAIN010000002.1, read on the forward strand.
CAGCGCCATGACGTCGCAGATCTGCTCGCGCAGCTCCGGAACGCCGTGCGCGGAGCCGTACTGCAGCGCCACCTGGCCGTCGACGGAGATCAACCGGGCGACCTCGGCGGCCAGCGAGTCCAGCGGCAGCGCGGCGAGGTTCGGCATGCCGCCGGCCAGGGATACCACCTCGGGGCGGCTGGCGACGGCGAAGAGAGCTCGGATCTCGGAGGCGGTCATCCCAGCGGTCCGCTCGGCGTAGTGCGCCCGGTACGCGTCCAGGTTGCGTGCGGGCTTCTCGGGCGAGCTGGGCTGTTCCGGCTTGGCCGGCTGGCTTCCGTGATCCGACATATCGCGCTCCGGTTTCGGTTGTGCGCTCTGGTCATCCCATGGGGACGATCGGGCGATTCTATAGGTCCTATCGCCACAACCCCCTCGACATGTAACCAGCACCTCGCTGGAAGAAGGTTTTCCAGGCTCGTTTTGCGTAGCGGTGCGGGTAGCGGCCCCCTGCGGGAGTTACAGACGCCGCCTGGACTGTGGGAGCCCCGACTTACGTGTCCAAACGCGGCGTCGGGGCTGTCCTCGCCAGGCGACGTCTGAGAACCCGCAGCGGTGCGAGTTGCGAGGGTGGGCTAAGCGGGCTGCGCCGCTTGCGGCAGCTCTCGCACATGCCGCGCAGGGCGTCGCGGCGGCGGTTGTTCAGATGGCTCCGGTGGTTGGTGATGGTGGAGCCGATGGTCGTGCCGGTTCCCGCCACCAAACCGACCGGGCGGTAACCCATCTCACCCCATCGAGTCGCTGACGGTGAGCGCTGGCGCTTCCGGTCGCGGCCTGCGGCGGCTTATCCTGGCGACATTCCCGCCGGATGTGCGCGGGTTCGTGCGGGTTTCCAGGAGGTCAGGTGTCGCGACGCGTCGTCGGCGTCACGCTGGACAACCTCGACCACCTGCCCCAGCGGTGTCGCCGATGCGTTTTCTGGGAGTTGGCGCCGCACGTCCGGGAGCAGGCCGAGGAGTTCGGCGAGACCGAACTGGAGAAGGAAGCTTGGGTCTCCAGCGTGCTGCTGGAGTGGGGTTCCTGCGGCCGCATCATCTACGTGGACGGGGTTCCGGCGGGCTACGCCATGTACGCCCCTCCCGCGGCCGTGCCGCGTGGCGGAGCCTTCCCCACCGCCCCGGTGAGCGCCGATGCGGTGCTGCTCACGGCGCTGCGCGTGCAGCCCGAGTACGAGCACGGCGGGCTGGGGCGCGTACTGGTGCAGAACGTGGCGAAGGACCTGACCCGGCGCGGCGTGAAGGCCGTGGAGGCGTTCGGCGACCTGACGGGCTCGGCCTCGGGCTGCGTGATCCCGGCCGGATTCCTGCAGCAGGTGGGCTTCAAGACGGTCCGCCAGCACCCCAAGTGGCCGCGGATGCGGCTGGAACTGCGCACCGCGATCTCCTGGAAGGAAGACGTGGAAGCGGCGCTGGAGCGGCTGCTGAGCTCGGTGACGATCAAAACGGCGGAACCGATGGTCGGCGGCGCCTGACCCGCACCCAAGACCACCTGAGCCCCACGGCCCAGGTGCCCTGGCGTCCGGAGTGGTCAAGCCGCCAAGTCACCAAGTCGACAAATCCCCACTGGAACTTCCGCATCGCAGAACCCGGGTTTCGTTCGCCGCAATTTCAATGGAAATCGGACCTTCGATTTCCATTGAAATTGCGGTCGACCGCAGGAGACCAGGAGTGGTCAGGCGCCTTCGGCGCGGGCGAGCTCGTGGCGCAGCAGGTCGTCGAAGGTGAAGGTGCCCGTGGGTTGGTCGTCCTTGCCCAGCAGGTACAGCCGCTTCACCGCGACCAGCAGGCCCTCCGCCACGACGTCCCGGAACGCAGGGTCCAGCAGCCGGCTGCGGTCCCGGGCGTTGGTCAGGTAGCCGATCTCCATCCGCACCGCGGGCATCCGGGTCAGCCGCAGCACGTCCCAGGTCTTCGGGTGCGTGTGGCAGTCCCGCAGCCCCGTGCGGGCGACGATCTCGCGCTGCAGGAAACCGGCCAGGGCCTCCCCCACGGTGGACGTGGTGCCGTTGCCGGTGCCGAAGTGGAAGCTGGCCACGCCCTCCGCCAGCGGCGAGCGGTTGGCGTCGATGTGCAGCGACAGGAACATGTCGGCGCCGGCCTCGTTGGCGAAGCCGGCCCGGTCGGCGTCCGGCGGGCTCGCGTTGGGGCCGCGGGTGATCAGCGCTTCCATCCCGGTGGCGACCATCCGGCCTTCCAGCCGGCGGGCCAGGTCCCAGGTCAGGTCGGCCTCGTGCACGTTGCCCAGGCAGACCCCGCGGTCCGCACCGCCGTGCCCTGGATCGATCACGATGCGCTTGCCACGCAGCCGCGGTCCAGCGCGCCGGACCTTCTCCTGCTCCCGCAGGAACACCGGTCGCCCGCCGCGGACCTTCGGCGCGAGCTGCTTGAGCGCCCGCAGCGTGCCCGGCCCGCAGATGCCGTCCGGGTTCAGCCCGTAGTCCCGCTGGAAGCTGCGCAGCGCCTGCTCGGTCTCCCGGCCGAAGATGCCGTCCGGGCGGCCCGCGTCGAAGCCGAGCTCCAGCAGCCGCTCCTGCAGCGCGAAGACGTCGTCGCCGCTGATCGGCTTGGACACCAGGAAGGCCAGCGAGCGGTCGCCGAGCCGCCAGCGCGCGTCCGTCAGCGCCCGGTACGTCGCCGGGCCGACGACGCCGTCGGTGATCAACCCGCGTTGTTGCTGGAAGACCCGGACCGCTTGTTCCACCGCTTCGTCGTAGATCACCGGTCCCGTCCGACCGTTGGACGGAAGTAGACCCAACGCCGCAAGAGTGTTCTTGATCTCGGCAACGGCCGGACCGACGTCACCGCGGTGGAGCAGCTGCATGCACTCCTCGCTCGATTCAGGCGCCGGTTTTGGCACCGACGCGAAGGATGGCCGGGGATACCCGGGGTCCTGTTCTGCGTGCCGGGTCCGGAAGGCGGACCCGTCGGGTCATTGTGCCTTGTGTACCGGGACCCGGCGCTGCGGCCCACGGCCACCGGGGCGGACGTGCGACAACGGTCCGTGGGTGGGTGATCTCGTTGAGTGCGCGAAAACACGATCCCGCCGTCACTGTCCTATCGGAGAGACGGCGGGACCGCGTTATTCGGTTGCGTCAGATGGAGTCCAATTTCACAGGTAATCGGACAGGTCGGACTCGAGCGCGGCCTTCGGCTTGGCGCCGACGATCTGCTTGACCGGCTGGCCCTTGTCGAACAGCAGCAGGGTCGGGATCGACATCACCTGGTAGTCGCGCTGCAGGCTGGGGTTGGCGTCGATGTCCAGCTTGGCGACGACGATCTTGTCCTTGTGCTCACCGGCGATCTGCTCGAGCACCGGGGCGACCATCTTGCACGGGCCGCACCAGGTGGCCCAGAAGTCGACCAGGACCGGCTTGTCGCTGTCCAGGACCTTTTCCTTGAACGTGCTCTCGTCGACGACCACCGTGTTGGTGTCGGCCATGTTCCTTCTCCCTATCGGTTTGGTGCTGCCTGGAGTCAGTTCGCCGAGGGTCCGTAGCCGCCACCGACGAGCTCGGCGGCCATCTCGGCCGCCGGCACGTCGTGCTCGGCGAGCCAGCGCTCGGCGTCCATGGCCGCGGAGCAGCCGGAACCCGCGGCGGTGATCGCCTGCCGGTAGGTGTGGTCCACCAGGTCGCCCGCGGCGAACACGCCGGGGAGGCCGGTGTGCGTGGTGGGCTGCTGGACCTGCACGTAGCCCTCGTCGTCCACGCTGACCTGGTCGCGCACCAGCTCGCTGCGCGGGTCGTGGCCGATGGCGACGAACATGCCGCTCACGTCCAGCTCGGAGGTCTCGCCGGTGACCGTGTCGCGCAGCTTGAGGCTGCTGACGGTGGTGTCGCCGACGACCTCGGTGACCGCCTTGTTGGTCAGCCACTTGATCTTCTCGTTGGCCCGGGCCCGCTCCAGCATGATCTTGGAGGCGCGGAACTCCTCGCGGCGGTGGATGATCGTCACCGACCGAGCGAAGCGGGTCAGGAAGGTGGCCTCCTCCATCGCCGAGTCACCGCCGCCGATGACGGCGATGTCCTGGTCGCGGAAGAAGAACCCGTCGCAGGTGGCGCAGGCGGAGACGCCGCGGCCGAGCAGCCGCTCCTCGCCGGGCACGCCGAGGTAGCGGGCGGCCGCGCCCATCGCCAGGATGACGGCCTTCGCGCGGTACTCCACACCGTTGGCCAGCACGGTCTTGACCTCGCCCGAGAGATCGAGGCGTTCGACGTCCTCGGCCCGCAGCTCGGCGCCGAAGCGCTCGGCCTGGGACCGCATCTCCTGCATCAGGTCGGGCCCCATGATCCCTTCCCGGAAGCCCGGGAAGTTCTCCACTTCGGTGGTGGTCATCAACGCGCCACCGAACTGGGTGCCCTCGAAGACGAGTGGTTCGAGTTCCGCCCGTGCGGCGTACACCGCAGCGGTGTACCCGGCAGGGCCAGAGCCCACGATGATCACGTTGCGGACGTCGTCAGTCACCGCGCCCCTTCCGTCGTAGCGTCTCCGCCGCGCTCGGCGCGCGACCGTATCCGGCTCAACGCGATCCTATTCGGGTCTGTTCCCGATCATGGGGAGGCGGTGCGGCAGGGCACAGCGAAGCCGGCTCCCGTCCCATGGACCGGGAGCCGGCGGGGCTGCGTTCCGGCGGCTCAGCCGCCGAAGGTGGAGTCCGAGATCTTGGCCGGGTTGCCCGGGCCGCAGTCGGGTCCGACCGCTAAGAGGCGGAACTTGCCGAGGCCGCCTCCGGGCAGGATCAGCAGCTGGGCCGGATTCCCGTTGAGCGTGATCTCCCGCGCCCCGAGCGGCTTGCCGCCCGTGACGCCGTTGGCCTGCAGGCAGCCGATGAGCCGCTGCGGATCGGCCAGCGCGCTGCTGTACTGCTCCGAGTTCATGATCTCGCCGAACTGCTCGCCGTTCAGCGTGACCTGATCACCCTGCAGCGCCAGCGGCGCGGGTCTGCCGGTCGTCGTACCGGGCTGCGCCTGGTTGCTGTCGGAGCTCGTGCTGTTCGGCAGGACCGAGAACACCACGGCGGCGGCCGCCGCGGCCACGCCGACCAGTCCGGCGCCCAGCGTGAACTTCCGCCGGCGGCGCTGCTTGGCCGCCGCGAAGTCGATCACCTGGCCGCCCTCCTCGGCGGCTGGCGCGGGCTGCGGGGCCGCGGGCTCGGCAGGTGCCGCAGCACCGCTCTGCTCCTGGGCCCAGGCCCGGACCTCGTCCTCCAGCGCGGCGTCGATGCGTGCCGCGACGTCGTCCGGAATCGTCAGTGGCGGCAGTGCCGCCAGATCGGAACTGGTGGCGTCCAACGCCGCCAGGATCTCCCGTGCCTCCGGGTCATCCTGGACCTGGACGCGCAGTTGATCGGCGGTCTGCTGGTCCAGCACCCCCGCGTGCAGATCGGCCAGCAGGTCCAGGGACCACGGTGGTCCCTGCGGCGCCCCCGTGCGCCGTTGTTCACCACTCATCGTCCCTCCCGTCGACGGATGGCCATCGCGTCATCTGGGACGTTCGCATCTGCACTTGGGTTCCGCAGGTGCCCCAGAAGTTTGGCGAGTTTGGCCCGACCACGTGCGCACCGGCTCTTGACGGTGCCCTCCGCAACGCCCAACATCACCGCGGTCTCCGCCACGGAGTATCCCTCCACGTCCACCAGGACGATCGCGGAGCGTTGATCTTCGGGGAGTTCGGCGAGCGCCTCCTGGACCGCCATCCTGGTGTCCTGTTCGGCGATCGCGTCGCGCGGCACCGCCGGTTCGGTGGGGCCGGTTTCCGGAAGGGGGACGGTGGGACGGGCCTGGCGGCGGCGGATCCGGTCGAGGCAGGCGTTCACCACGATCCGGTGCAGCCAGGTGGTCACCTGGGATTCGGCGCGGAACGATGACGCGTTGCGGAAGGCCGAGATCATCGCGTCCTGAAGCGCATCCGCGGCGTCTTCGTGATCGCGCATGGTCCGCAGCGCAACCGCCCACAGCCGATCCCGATGTCGGCGGAAGAGCTCGGAGAACGCATGTGGATCTCCGTTGGTATGCGCCGCTATGAGTTCGGCGTCCGAGCTGACGGGGACAGACACGGAACAGAACTTTACTGTTCGTGTGAACCGGCACACCCGCCCCACTGACGAGTGATGGATCGGGCCAGGTCAACGATCGGGAGCGCGCCCAGGGGAACCCGGCGCGCGCTCCCGACCGATCAGGCGACGCTGCCGCTGACCGTGACCTCGTTGATCTGCGATGCGAATTCGCCGTTGTTGGGCACCAGCTGGGTGATCACGACCAGGATCTGCTGGCTGGGTGAATCGGCCTGGATCTGGATCGGGGTGTCTCCGGCGTTGAGCACCGCGGACCCGAGCAGCTTGCCGTCCATGCTCGGCGTGCCGTTGACCTGCCGGATCTCCACCTTGGTGCCCGCGCTCTGCGAGTTGATCACCACTTCGCGGAGCACCGCCGCACGCTCCAGCGTCAGCACCGCGCCGGTGCCGTTGCTGATGCCGCCCGGGCCGAGCTGCTGCCTGTAGTTGAACGTCGACCACCAGGTGCCGGGGTTGCCGTCGTACAGGTTCGGGATGCGAGCAGGCGCATCGGCGTCGCCGCTGGTGTTGAACGACACGCCGCCGGTGATCTTCACCGGGGTCGCGGCCGCTGGCGGCTGGACGGGTGGCGGTTGCTGGCCGCCGGGGTGGTTGCCGGATTCGCCGATGATCTGGCCCGAGCCGTGGTTGGCGTTGTTCTCGGTGAACATGCCGATCAGGGACGCCGCGATCCAGCCGACCACCAGCAGCGTGGCCACCGCGAGCACGCCGACGCTGATCATCAGCTTCTTGCGCTTCTCCTGGTCCGGCTTGGGGTCCTCGCGCCGCCAGACCTCGTTGCTCTCGGTGGACTGCCCGCTCTGCCCCACCGTGCTGGTGGTTTCGAAGGTCGCGTGCTGCTCCAGCACGCGGAGCACGGCGGCACCGGTGCGGACGCCGCCGGTGGTGCCCGTGGAGTCGGGGTTGCCCAGCGCGCGCACCGCGACCGTGGACAGCTCCAGCGGCACGGTCGGGCGCAGCGTGCGCGGCGCGACCAGGTTGCCGTCGGGGCCGGTCGGGGCGGCGGGCAGGCCCTCCGGCGCGGGGCCGAGCGCCCAGCGGCCGGTGAGCAGCAGGTACAGCGCGGAGCCGAGGCCGCGCACGTCGTCGCTGGAGGTGGCCTGAGCCATCGGGCCGGGGAAGGCCATCCGGATCTCGCCGTCCGGCGTGACCCGGATCCGCTGCGGGTGGTCGGCGCCCAGCACCAGCCCGGCGTGGTGCGCCGCCTCGACCGCGGCGGCCAGCGGCTGCAGCAGCCGGGCCGCGGTGCCGGGCGGCAGCGGGCCCTCGGCGACCAGGTCGAGCAGGTCGGTGCCGTGGGTCCACTCGGCGATCACGATGCCGAGCACGCCGTTCGGATCGCTGGAGGACTGCGTGACGACGTCGAGCACCCGCGCGACGCCGATGTGGTTGAAGGTGCTGGCGTGCATCGCGCGTTCCAGGGTCCGGCGCGCGTTCGACGCCGCCTCGGCGTCCGAGCGGTCGCCGACCAGGACCGTGAGCGCGACATCCCGTCCGAGCACACCGTCCTTGGCCCGCCACAGCTGCACGTTGCAGCGGTCGTCGACGCCGACCTGGGAAAGGAGCCGATACCGGCCATGATCCAGTACGCGGCCAGGGGTCAGCGCCTGCTCGGTCGAACCCTCGTCGCCGGACTCGTCGCGTTCCGCCGCGATCTGCTCGGTGGGTTTGCTGGTCACCTTCCCTCTCCCGCTCCTCCCGGTCCGCAAGGGGTTGCGTGCCACCCCTATCCCCCACGGAAGGAGACTTCGCCAACGAGGGTACGTGACGCGGAAGTCAGCGACGACGCAGCAAACCGGTGAGCCGCCCGATCGCCGGCTGGAGTTCCGTCACCCGCAGCAAGGACATCAGGCCGAAGATCGCCGCGAAACCGACCAGCACGCCGACGATCAGCTGCAACCATCCCGTTCCCGCGCCGGCGGTTCCGGGGATCAGCGCGTCCACGCCGAGCGTGCTCGCCCAGGCGACGAGCCCACCCAGCACCGAGGCCGTCAACGTTTTTGCCAGTGTGACAAGGAAACGCCGGCTGCCCAGCGGGCCGAGCCGGTGCCGCAGCCAGGCTTCGCCGACCAACCAACCGACCACGAACGTGAACGAGTTGACGAAGCACAGGCCGAACACCACGTGCTCGGGCGCGAGCACCGAGGGCAGCGCGAAGGCCATCAGCACCTTCACGACGGTCATCACGACCATGATCAGGGTGGGGGTGCGCGCGTCGTTGAACGCGTTGAACGTGCGCATCTGCATCATCGTCAGCGCGTAGGGCAGCACGCCGAACGCGGAGACGGCCAGGCCGAGCCCGAGGGTGTTGGCCTGTTCGAGCAGGTCTGGCTTGGCCGTCGTGAAGAGGGCCACCGCCAGCGGGACGCCGAGCGCGGTCATGACCGCGCTGATCGGCAACAAGGTCACAGTGGACAGTCGGTTGCCGAGCGACAGGTCGTCGATCACCTTGGCGTTGTCGCCGTCCGCGGCGGCGGCGCTCATCCGCGGCAGGATCGCGGTCATGATCGAGAAGCCGATCACGCCGTAGGGCAGCTGCAGCAGCATCCACGCGTACGTGTAGGTCGACAGCGCGCCGCCGGCGGCACCGGTGGCCACCCGGGTGAGCGCCCAGAGCCCCACCTGGCTGACCGCCACGTAACCGAGCATCCACAGCGCGAGCCCGCCGAACTCCGACAACCGCGGGTCCCAGCCCCACCGCCAGCGGAGCCGGAATCCGGTCTTGCGCAGCGCCGGCACCTGCACCGCGGCCTGGCAGACCACGCCGAGGGTGACGCCGACGCCCAGCACGAGCAGGTGCGCGTCGGTCATCGACACCGGGTCGATCGTGAGCCGCCCCGGCAGCAGCACGTAGACGCCGATGGTGGCGATCACGACCAGGTTGTTCACCACCGGCGCCCAGGCCGGCGGGCTGAAGATCTGCTTCGCCTGCAGGACCGCGCCGACCAGCGCGCTGATGCCGTAGAAGAAGATCTGCGGCAGCAGCAGGTACGCGAAGGCGCTGACCAGATCCCGGTTGGAGGCGTCGGAATCGGTGACCAGCGCCCAGGTCAGGATCGGCGTGCAGAGCATCGCCACCAGCGTGCCGAGCGCCAGGACCACCGTGGCCAGCGTCATCAGCGTCTGGACGAACCGCTCACCGCCGTCGGCGTCGGACTTCTTCGCCCGCACCAGCACGGGCACCACGACGCTGGTCAGCACGCCGCCGATGAGCAGCTCGAAGAGCATGTTCGGCATCGTGTTGGCCACGTTGAACGAGTCGTTCTCGACCGCGAAGCCGATCGCCCCGGCCAGCATCAGCTTCCAGAGGAAGCCGGTGATCCGGCTGGTCAGGGTGGCGATGGCCATCGATCCGCTGGCCTTGAGCAGCGACGGCTTGCCCGGCGAGACCGGGCGGATGACCTGCGTTTGCTCGGTGGCCTGCTCCGCGGCCTGGTAGACGCCGGGCTCCGGCGGCACCGCCGGGATCGGCTGGGTCTCCGCGACGTGCCAGCCGCGCGGTGCTCCCGGCGCCTGGGGCATCGCGCCGGGGCGGCGGATGGGCGCGGTCGGGCGGGCGTCGGGGCGTGGTGCCGGGCGCGGCGCGGGCCTGGGCGGCCCGGGATTACCACCGAACCGTCCGGCATCCCTGTCTCGGTTCACTGCCTCAAATCCTTCGCCCCTCGGCACACCGAGTGCACGCACCGGTCCTGTCGTTCGATCGAGGTCCACACCTATGAGTGATGGGCGTGGCCCCGCTCAGGATCTCAGTTCCGGTTCCGATCACCGTCGGTGGTGGCGATGTGGGCGGTTTCCGGCGTGCTGTCCTGCGGTGCGCCGTTCGTCGCCGCGTCGGTGGGTTCCACCGGCTCCGCGGCGTCGGCAGAGGCGGCCGCCTCGGTCCGGCGGCGCCTGGCCAGGGCCCGCTTGATGATCCGCATCGTCGACATCAGCACCAGCAACGCGGCGGCGATCCCGGTGAGGATCGGGATCAGCGAGCCGTAGTTGTTGGACTCGATCTGCAGCCGCTTGGTGGTGCCGAACTGGGTGCCGGCCTCGGTGGTGACGGTCACGTCCATGGTGAACTTGCCGGCCCGTTGCGCGTTGGTCTGCAGCAAGAACTGGCGCCGCCCGTTGGCCGGGATGGACAGCGTGCCGCCGAAGTCCTGCTGGATCTCGACACCGGGCACCGGCGGGATCCGGAACACCACGTGCACGGTGATCGGCAGGTCGTTGACCACGGTCACCGGGATCGGGCTGTCGGCCGAGTCCGTCCGCATGAGCTGGCCTTCGAAGTACTCGACGCGGACCTGCCCGAGCACGTCGTTGATCGCGACGGTCGCCCGGTCCACCCACTGGCGCGCGGCGTCGGGCTTGCCGCGCCAGGCGCTGGCGGCGCCGCGGAGCAGGCCGTTGCGCAGCGGCGTGGTGACCTGGCCGCGCTGGACGGGGCTGGACCGCTCCTCCTGGGAGGACACGTACAGGTCGCCGACCTTGAAGTTCTGCGCGGCGAGCTGGTCGAGCACCGGCTGCGGGATCTCCGCCGAACCGGCGTCCACCGGGTAGTCGAGGTCGGCCTCCGGCAGCGTGGCCGGGTCCGGCTCGGGCACCGGGGCGAGCCGGATCAGCCCGGCCTCGTTCAGCTGCTGCATGCCATCGAGCAGGGCGCGCAGGTCGTCGCCGCGGAGGTTCCAGCGACGCGGCGGCGCCAGCACCGAGGTGGCACCCGGCACCTGGCCCTGCGTCGCGCGGAACGCCAGCGCGCCGAGCGCGTTCTGAGCGGACAGCTGCCCGTTCTGCGGCGGCGACAGCGTGGTGACCTTCAGCTCCGTGTCGTGCAGCGGGTCGAGCGCGCTGGTCAGCAGCGGGTCGATCGGGACGGCGGCCATGTTCTGGCCGCGCACCCGGACTGGCGACAACGATCCGGCGGGGAGGTTCAGCGCCCGCGGCTCCAGCAGCGCGGTGCGGGGCAGATCCGCGATCGCCGGATCGGCCAGCGCGCCCTCCACCGGCCAGAGCAGGCCGCGCGGTTCGACGCCCAGGATGTTGGGGTCGCGCAACAGGCTGGCGCCGTCCAGCGCGCCCTTGACCAGGTCGGGGAGTCCGGCGCGGCCGAGCGCCACGATGTCGGCGTCGGCGTAGGGCAGCGCCATCACGCAGCGCCCGTTGGTGGCCTCGCGCAGCTTGCTCAGCCACAGGCCGGCGGCGCCGGCGCCGATGCCCTCGACCAGCGAGCCGTTGGGCTGGCGCACCAGGTAGCCGTCCTTCATGGCGCGGGCGGTGATCAGCAGGTCCGGGTCGACCGCGAAGCACAGGGCGTTGCCCACCGGAGAGCCGGGGCCCGCGCGGTCGGTCACCGCCTGCACCAGGTCGTAGAGCCGGCCGCCGGGCGCGAGCGAGGCGGAGAGCTGGTCGTCCACCAGCACCGCGCGCATGCCGCCGATGGCCTCCCGCTCCAGCCGCGGGAAGTCGACGATCGGCACCAGCATGCTGGTCTCGGTCGGCCGTTCCGGGCGAGCCTGCTCGCCGCCCGGGGTGGCGAGCACCGGCAGCAGGAACTGGGCCTGGGCGATGCGCGCGCGGCCGCCGCCGCTGGGCGCGCCGTTGACGTTGATCAGCAGCGGGTACACACCGGGCTGGCCGAGCTGCAGGGAGTTGGGGCCGGTCAGCGGGATGCGGAGCTCGACGGGGATCTGCTGACCGGGCGCGAGCCGGTCGGCGACCGAGGTGAACGCGGGCTCGGTGACGGTGGCCGGGTCGTCGCGCAACGCGCGCTGGACCGCGGGCTCGGTGGTGGTCGCGTTGCCGCGCTGGACGCGGGCCTCGACGTTGTTGATCTGGTGATCGCTGGTGTTGGTCAGCCGGCCGGTGATGACGACCTCGCCGGGCGAACTGGCACCCACCACGGATGGCGTGATCTTGGTCACGTCGAGCACGGTCGGAGACTCGCCCTGCGCGGCCGCCTGCGGGCCCGGGACCAGCGGAACCAACGCGCACAGCAACACCGCGACCAGCGCGGCAAGCAGAAACCTCACCCCGGCTCCGTTCCGCTACCTCGTGCCGGCCGGGCCCCGAGCCGCTCGCCCGCCTCGTTCGCTTCGCCGTCGCGCAGGCTCAGCGCGCGGCGCACCAGCCGACGTTCGTCGGCGTAGGCCAGTACCTCGTCCAGTTCACCAAGCGGCACCCACGCCACCTCGGTGACCTCCACGTCCTCGTCGGAAAGCTCACCGCCCACCGCATCCAGCAGGAAGTGGTGCACGGTCTTGTGTATGCGCCGGTTGCCCGCGACGAACCAGTAGTCGATCGTGCCTATCGGGGCCACCACCCGGCCGATGATGCCGGTCTCCTCGGCGACCTCGCGCACCGCGGTCTGTTCCGCGGTCTCGCCCGCCTCGATGTGGCCCTTCGGCAGCGACCAGAGCAGTCGTCCCTTGCGGTCCAGCCTCCCGATGATCGCAGCGCGGCCTTCGACGCCGTTCACCACCAGCCCACCGGCCGAGGTCTCGTCGACGGTCCGCAGCCTGCGCCGCCGGCGCCGGTTCCGACGCCCCGGCTGAGTACCGCCGGAGCGGCCGGGCGACGGGGGCATGCCGCCGATGGTAGTGCGATCAGCGCCTCCGAGTGGAGCTGGTCGCTCGGCGAACGGCCGTGGCCGGCCGCCCCCGGCGACCTCCCGCGATCCCGTTCGCGCGGCCGGGTCAACCGGCTGCTCCGCTCGTCCGGCGCCGGAGTGGCCGAGTGCGCATGCGCGCATGCCGCAGGTAGCCGGTGGGGGCCTCCTGAGCAGCCGATACCCTGGTACATCGTGTCCCCTTCCTCGCCGCACCACGACTCCGCCACGCCCGCCGAGCTGCAGGCTCGGGAGCGCCAAGCGCAGCGCAACGCCGTCGTGGAGCTGGTGAAGGTCGCACCGATCGCAGAGGAGCTCGCGCAGCGCTTCGCCGCCGCGGGCCACCGGCTGTACCTGGTCGGCGGCAGCGTGCGGGACGCGCTGCTGGGCCGGCTGGGCACCGACCTGGACTTCACCACCGACGCCCACCCGGAGCAGGTCCGCGAGCTGCTGACCGGCTGGGCGGAGACGATCTGGGACACCGGGATCCAGTTCGGCACGCTCGGCGCGTACCGGCACGGCACGACCGTGGAGATCACGACGTTCCGCGCCGACACCTACGACCGGGTCAGCCGCAATCCCGACGTCGCCTTCGGCGACACCATCGAGGGCGACCTGGTGCGCCGCGACTTCACCGTGAACGCGATGGCCATCGAGCTGCCGGCCCGCACGTTCGTCGACCGGCACGGCGGGATGGCCGACCTGGCGGAGCGGCGGCTGGACACCCCGGCCGCGCCGGAGGACTCCTTCGCCGACGACCCGCTGCGGATGCTGCGCGCCGCCCGCTTCGTCTCCCAGCTCGGCTTCACCGCGGCCGACCGGGTGGTGACGGCGATGACCGACATGGCCACCCAGATCACCCGGATCACCCCGGAGCGGGTGCAGGTCGAGCTGTCCAAGCTGCTGTGCGGCGAGCACCCGCGGCGCGGCATCGAGCTGCTGGTGGAGACCGGGCTGGCCGACCACGTGCTGCCCGAGGTGCCGGCCATGAAGCTGGAGATCGACGAGCACCACCAGCACAAGGACGTCTACCGGCACTCGCTGACCGTGCTGGACCAGGCGATCGACCTGGAGCAGGCGGCCGATCCGGACGGCGCGCCGGACCTGGTGCTGCGGCTGGCGGCGCTGCTGCACGACATCGGCAAGCCGGCCACCCGCCGGTTCGAGTCGGGCGGCGGCGTGAGCTTCCACCACCACGAGGTCGTCGGCGCGAAGATGGTCCGCAAGCGGCTGCGCGCGCTGCGCTACCCGAAGGACGTCATCAAGGACGTCGCCGACCTCGTGTTCCTGCACCTGCGCTTCCACGGCTACAGCGACGGCCAGTGGACCGACTCGGCGGTGCGCCGCTACGTCAACGACGCCGGCCCGCTGCTGCCCCGGCTGCACAAGCTGGTGCGCGCGGACTGCACGACCCGGAACAAGCGCAAGGCGTCGGCGCTTCAGCGGGCGTACGACGAACTGGAGGAGCGGATCGCGCGGATCGCCGCGGCGGAGGACCTGGCGAAGGTCCGCCCGGACCTGGACGGCAACGAGATCATCCGGCTGCTCGGCGTCGAGCCCGGGCCGGTCGTGGGCCAGGCATGGAAGCACCTGAAAGAGCTACGCCTGGACCGCGGCCCGATGTCCCACGACGAGGCCGTCGAGGAGCTGTTCAACTGGGCCCGCGAACAGGGCATCGAGGTTCCCTGAGCCATCGGTGCTCGGCCCCGCTGGCCTAACCTGCGGAGAAGTCTTCACAGGTCAGAGAGTTTTAATATTAGTGATGAATAAATCTCCCTGCGATCGCTGACTGCTGATCAGTCGTTGTTGCCGGGATCCGGGCTCTCCGGGCGGTGTCGGCGGGCCTGGTTTCGGTCAGGGTGGTTCGTGCACGGGCAACCAGTGAGATCATGCGATGGTGGGATCAGACGCGGACGTGGAACCGGGGACGCTGCTCGTCGCTGCCCCACAGCTGCTGGACCGGAACTTCCGGCGGACGGTGGTCTACGTGATCCACCACCGCGCCGAGGGCACCCTGGGCGTCGTGCTGAACCGGCCGAGCGAGGTGGCGGTGCACGACGTGCTGCCGAAGTGGGCCGAGCACGCGAGCGAACCGCAGTCGCTGTTCGTCGGCGGGCCGGTGGAGCAGCGCACGGCGATCTGCCTGGCCACGCTCCACGCGGGCCAGGACGTCGGGGCGGTCGCGGGCATGGTCGGCGTCCGCGGGCCGGTCGGCCTGGTCGACCTCGACGGCGATCCCGCCGAGCTGGTCCCCCGGGCCCGCGGCCTCCGGTTCTTCGCCGGCTACGCCGGCTGGGAGCCCGGCCAGCTCGCCGGGGAGATCGACCGCGGCGACTGGATCGTCGTGCCGGCCCTGCCGGACGACGTCATCGCCGACCCGGGCACCGAGCTCTGGGGCCGGGTCCTCCGCCGCCAGGGCCCGCCGCTGGCCTTCCTCGCCACCCACCCCGGCGACGTCAAGCTCAACTAGTTCAAGGCTTGTTCTGCGTAGCGGTGCGAGCTGCGAGGGTGGGCCGGGCGGCTTCGCCGCTTCGAAGGCAACAACCCGCCCTACCGGACTCAACGCCTGGACGGGGCCGGACCTGTGGATTGATGGGTGAGTTATCCCCAGATCTGGGAGTTATCCACAGAGTTGTGGACAGCTTCCTGTGGACAAGTCAGAGCCAGCGGCTCCGGCGGAGCATCACGTAGAGGACGCAGCACAGGCAGATGATCACCAGCAGCGCCAGCGGGTAGCCGAGGGCCCAGTGCAGCTCCGGCATGTTCTCGAAGTTCATCCCGTAGATCGCGCCGACGATGGTCGGGATCAGCGCGATCGCCGCCCACGCGGAGATCTTGCGCATGTCCTCGTTCTGCCACAGCCCGGCCCGGGCGAACTGGGCGGCGAGCACCGAATTGAGCAGCTCGTCGCAGGAGACGATCTGGCGTTCGGCCCGGATCACGTGGTCGGCCACGTTGCGGAAGTGCTGGCCGAGCAGCCCGGGCACGCCGTTGTCCTGCCGGATCAGCTGGTGCGCCACCGGCAGCAGCGGCTCGACGGCGTCGCGGAACTCCAGCACCTCGCGCTTCAGCGAGTACAGGTCCTCGGTCGGGTCGTCCCGGTTCGGGGCGAACACCCGCTGCTCCAGCGCGATGAGGTCCTCGCCGAGCTCCGCCGCGATGACCAGGTAGGAGTCCACGACCGAGTCCGTGAGCAGGTACACCATCGCCCGCGTGCCCATGGCGACGAGGTCCTGCCGGTCGGCGGCCCGCCGGTGGGCCTCGGTGGCCGGGTCCCGGTCGCCGTGCCGCACCGTGATCAGCACCCGCTCGGTCAGGAACATCATCAGCTCCGAGGTGCTGACCGCCGAGCTCTCCTCGGCGTAGCCGAGGACCTTGAGGACGATGAACTCGCAGCCCGGGTACCGCTCGAACTTGGCGCGCTGGTGGGCGCGCACGGCGTCCTCGACGGCCAGCGCGGGCAGGTCCAGCAGCCGCGCCGCCTCGTGCAGCAGGTCGAACCGCTCCGGCGGCACCTCGAGCCAGACGAAGGCGTCCGCCGGCACGTCGCGCAGCGCGTCGAGAGCCTCGCCGCCCGGGATGTCCTCGGGGCGGCCGTCGCGGAAGCGGGTGCACCTCAGCATGCCGGTCACGTTGCCACGGCTTCGCCGTGACGCGGCGCAGCAGTGGCCCGTGTTCGCCGGCGAGTCAGCTCTGCTTGGGCACGCCGCAGCAGCCGCCCGCGCAGCCACCGCAGCCGGCGGCGGGCGCCGGCGCGGGCATCGCCTCGGCGGCGCGGTTGCCGACCACACCGCCGACGGTCATCAGCGCGAAGGCGCCGACCAGCCCGAACACCGCGACCATCACGACGCTGGAGGTGGCGGCCAGCATCGGCATCGAGACACCGGCGAGCACCGCGATCGCGCCGCCCGCCAGCATCGCGGGCCCGGCGGCCCGGTTGGCGAGCTCGAAAGCGTCCTCGCTGCGCATGGCGGCGGGGGTGCGGACACCGATGTAGCGGTTGCGGACCAGTTGGCCCCGCAGCCCGCGGAAACCGAGGAACAGCAGCGCCGCCCCGCCGAGGACCAGGAGCGCGCAGAGGATCACCTGAACAGCGAACACCCCGACAGCGTAAGCCGCCACCTCATCGCTACCTGCCGGACACCCTGGTCAGGTGTGCTGACCCACATGGCGAAGAAGATTGTCCCGGCCGGTCTGCTGGCCGTCTCACTGCTGGTCGCCGCGGCGGCACCGGCGGCGGCGAAGACTGACGAGGTCGCCCTGGCGGGCGAGCTGACCCTGCCGCACGCGATGGAGTTCGACGGCACCACGGTCGGCGGCCTCTCCGGCATCGACTACAACCCGCGCACCGGCGAATGGGTGCTGATCAGCGACGATCGCTCCGATCGGCAGCCCGCGCGGTTCTACACCGCGAGCTTCGACGGCGGCGGCTTCCGGCTGACCGGCACCAAGCCGCTGCTGCGGCCGGACGGCACGACCTACCCGAAGGGCACCGTGGACCCGGAGGACGTCCGCTGGGATCCGTGGTCCGACACGATCTGGTGGACGAGCGAGGGCGAGCGGGCCGCGCAGCTGATCGACCCGTCGATCTCCAGCGTCGGCGTGGGCGGCCACTCCTCCCAAGAACTGCCGCTGCCGGCGAACCTGCGGATGGAGCCGGCCGCCGGGCCGAAGCAGAACGAGGTGCTGGAGGGCCTGACGTTCGCCGCCGGCGGCAGCCGGGTGGTCACCGCGATGGAGGGGCCGCTGCTGCAGGACGGCGAGTCGCCGACCGTCGAGCACGGCGCGCTGTCCCGGATCACCGTGCAGTCCCGGTCCGGCCGGGTGCAGGGCCAGTACGCCTACCCGCTGGACCCGGTGTTCGCCGAGTCCCCCACCGGCGGTTTCGCCAACAACGGCGTCAGCGCGCTGCTGGCCGACCGCGACGGGTACCTGGTGGTGGAGCGCTCGTTCGTGACCGGCGTCGGCAACTCGATCCGGATCTACCGGATCACCACCCGCGGCGCGACCGACGTGCAGCACGTCTCGTCGCTGCAGGAGGCGAAGGTGCGCCCGGTCCGCAAGGAGCTGGTGGCCGACCTCGCGGACCTGGGGCTGAGCACGATCGACAACGTCGAGGGCATGACCTGGGGCCCGCGGCTGCCGGACGGCCGCCGCAGCCTGGTGCTGGTCAGCGACGACAACTTCGCCCCGAACCAGACCACGCAGGTGATCACGTTGTCCGTGCGGTGAGGTGCGTTACCCTGGGTTCGTGAGCACACGTCTGCTTCTTGCGAGGCCGCGTTGAACGTCCGGTAGCGACGCTTCGACGCGGCGACCCCTCATGCCCACCAGGGCCTGGGGGGTTTTCCATTTTCGGGAGGCGGCACACTAAGAGCGCATGACCCGCGCGTTCGGGCGAGAAGGCAGGGAAGGACGCAACACGATGAGTGGCCAGGCAGAGGGCTCGACGACCGGGGTTGCCGAAGAGGTCCCGCAGTTCCGCTACACGGCGGAAACGGCGACCGAGATCGAGCAGCGTTGGCAGCGACTCTGGGAGGAGCGGGGCACGTTCCACGCGCCGAACCCCGTCGGGTCACTCAAGGGCGACGTCCCCGAGGACAAGCTGTTCGTCCAGGACATGTTCCCCTACCCCTCCGGCGCCGGGCTGCACGTCGGCCACCCGCTGGGCTTCATCGGCACCGACGTCTACGCCCGCTACCACCGGATGCTGGGCCGCAACGTGCTGCACACGATGGGCTTCGACTCGTTCGGCCTGCCCGCCGAGCAGTACGCGGTGCAGACCGGCACGCACCCGCGGACCACGACCGAGCAGAACATCGAGCGCTACCTGGGGCAGATCCGCCGCCTGGGCCTGGGCCACGACGAGCGTCGCCGCGTCGCGACCACCGACATCGAGTTCTACCGCTGGACGCAGTGGATCTTCCTGCAGGTCTTCAACTCCTGGTACGACACCGAGGCCAACGGCGGCAAGGGCCGCGCCCGGCCGATCGGCGAGCTGGTCGAGCAGTTCGCCACCGGTGAGCGCGCCACCCCGGACGGCCGCCCGTGGGGCGAGCTGACCGACGGCGAGCAGCGCCGGGTCGTCGACTCGTACCGGCTGGCCTACCTGTCCGAGGCGCCGGTGAACTGGGCGCCCGGCCTGGGCACCGTGGTCGCGAACGAGGAGGTCACCGCCGACGGGCTGACCGAGCGCGGCAACTTCCCGGTGTTCCGCCGCAACCTCAAGCAGTGGATGATGCGGATCACCGCCTACGCCGACCGCCTGGTCGACGACCTGGACCGGCTGGACTGGTCGGACAAGGTCAAGACCATGCAGCGGAATTGGATCGGCCGCTCGCAGGGCGCCAACGTCCGGTTCCCGCTGGACGGTTCGGCCGACCACATCGAGGTGTTCACCACCCGCCCGGACACCCTGTTCGGCGTGACCTACATGGTGCTGGCGCCGGAGCACCCGCTGGTCGACGAGCTGACCGCGACCGCGTGGCCGGCGGAGGTCGACGACCGCTGGACCGGCGGCGCGGCGACCCCGGCGGAGGCGGTCGCGCAGTACCGGCGCGCGGCGTCGATGAAGTCCGACCTGGACCGCCAGGAGAACAAGGAGAAGACCGGCGTCTTCACCGGTGCCTGGGCGACGAACCCGGTCAACGGCAGCCAGATCCCGGTGTTCATCGCCGACTACGTGCTGATGGGCTACGGCACCGGCGCGATCATGGCGGTGCCCGGCCAGGACCAGCGCGACTGGGACTTCGCGTCCGTCTTCGGCCTGCCGATCATCCGCACGGTGCAGCCGTCGGACGGCTTCGACGGCGACGCGTTCACCGGCGACGGCCCGGCGATCAACTCGGCCTCGGAGACCACCGGGCTGAGCCTGGACGGCCTGGACATCGCCGACGCGAAGAAGACGGTCATCGCCTGGCTGGAGGATCACGGCCACGGCCGGGGCACCGTCCAGTACAAGCTGCGCGACTGGCTGTTCGCGCGGCAGCGCTACTGGGGCGAGCCGTTCCCGATCGTCTACGGCGAGGACGGCATCCCGCGCGGGCTGCCGGAGGACCAGCTGCCGGTCGAGCTGCCTGAGGTGGAGGACTACTCGCCGCGCACCTTCGAACCGGAGGACGCCGACAGCGAGCCGGCGCCGCCGCTGGCCAAGGCCACCGACTGGGCCGAGGTGGAGCTGGACCTGGGCGACGGGCTGAAGCACTACAAGCGGGACACCAACGTGATGCCGCAGTGGGCCGGTTCCTGCTGGTACCAGCTGCGCTACATCGACCCGGACAACTCGGAGCGGTTCGTCGACCCGGCCAACGAGCAGTACTGGATGGGCAAGCGCCCGGAGCTGCACGGCCCCAACGACCCGGGCGGCGTCGACCTGTACATCGGCGGCATGGAGCACGCGGTCCTGCACCTGCTGTACTCCCGCTTCTGGCACAAGGTGCTGCACGACCTGGGCTACCTGCAGTCGGAGGAGCCGTACCGGCGGCTGTACAACCAGGGCTACATCCAGGCCTACGCGTACACCGACTCGCGCGGTGTGTACGTCCCGGCCGAGGAGGTGGAGGAGCGTGACGGCAAGTTCTTCCACAACGGCCAGGAGGTCAACCGCGAGTTCGGAAAGATGGGCAAGAGCCTGAAGAACTCCGTCTCCCCGGACGAGATGGCCGACTCCTACGGCGCGGACACGCTGCGGCTGTACGAGATGGCGATGGGCCCGCTGGAGGCCTCGCGGCCGTGGGCGACCAAGGACGTCATCGGCTCGCACCGGTTCCTGCAGCGGCTGTGGCGCAACGTCGTCGACGAGAACAGCGGTGAGCTGCGGCTGACCGACGAGCAGCCGGACACCGAGGTGCTGCGCGCACTGCACAAGACCATCGCCGGGGTCCGGGAGGACTACTCGGCGCTGCGGTTCAACACCGCGGTGGCGAAGCTGATCGAGTTCAACAACCGGATCACCAAGGCGTACTCGTCGGCGGCGGGCACGCCGCGGTCGGTGGTGGAGCCGCTGGTGCTGATGGTCGCGCCGCTGACGCCGCACCTGGCCGAGGAGCTGTGGGCCCGGCTGGGGCACGGCGACAGCCTGGCGCACGGCCCGTTCCCGGTGGCCGACGAGCAGTACCTGGTCGAGGACACGCTGGAGTACCCGATCCAGGTCAACGGAAAGGTGCGGTCCCGCGTCGTGGTGCCGGCGTCGGCCGACCAGGACGCCGTCAAGGCGGCCGCGCTGGCGGACGAGAAGATCGTCGCCGCGCTGGACGGCAAGGACCCGCGGAAGGTCATCGTCGTCCCGGGCCGCCTGGTCAACGTCGTCGCCTGATCCCGCCCGGTCGTAGGGCGCCTTCTCGGTGAAGGCGCCCTACGACGGGAGCTCATCTGCTCTTCGCGGGATGCAGGAGGTTCAGGGGTCCGTCGTTGAGCAGGGCCTTGACCTGCTCCGCGCCGGTGACCGGCAGTCCGTCGCGGTCGAGGAGCCCGACCTGGACCAGCAGCGATGCCTGGTCCCAGTAGACGTGCTCGTAGGCCACCTTGCCGTTCGCGCACCCGATCACCGCCACCGCGGCGATCTCCACCCGGCGGCCGGTCGGGGCGATGCCGGGCAGCAGCGCGTCGATGACCCGGTCGTGGGTGAAGGTGATGACCATTTCGTCGACCACGCGCTCGGCGTCGGCGGTCCGCGACAAGCGGGTGATGTTGATGTCGTCGGGCCACTGACCGATGAAGTGGTCGCGGTAGAACCGGGAAACGGCGGCCCGGCCGACCCCGCCCGCCGTGGTGGGCACGTGGTTGACCACGGGTTTCCTGGTCATCGTCGCCATCGTCGCGGCCACGTCCTTCATGACGAACTCGTCGGCCAAGTGCTCGTCGAAGATCGCGCCGAGATCGGTGTTGCCGGGGTCCGAGCTCATGCAACTGCACCTCCTGAACCTCGTGAGAACAGCGGGTGTCGAACTGCAACGGGGTGATTGCGGTGGCCGCCGGTGGCCGGCGCCCTAGTGATCTTCTGCCGCGTCCGGCCGATCCGCACTCCCCCAACGAGACGCTCACCGGGTCCGGTGGCGGCGAGCTAGCTCACATGGCGGGGTTACTGACGAGTAACTACGCTCGGAGCAGCCGGTACCGACGAGTGGAGGCCGCGATGGGAAGCTCCGGATTCGACGCACGCGAGCTCGCGACGCTGCTGGACGGCCGCTGGGCCGACGTCCGCAAGCAGGTCCGCGACACCCTCGACGGCGTCCCGCTGCCGCCGGCGGACGGTCTCGACACCGAGAGCCACCGCGCGCAGACCCTCGAACAGCTGCGCCTGCTGGCCAAGTCCGGCATCACCGACCTCGGCTTCCCGGTCGCCTACGGTGGCCGCGGCGACACCGGCGGTTCCGTGGTGTCGCTGGAGATGCTGCCCGGCAACCTGTCCCTGATGGTCAAGGCCGGTGTCCAATGGGGACTGTTCGGCGGCGCGGTCGTCGCGCTGGGCACCGAACGCCACCACGAGCGCTACCTGCGCGACATCATGAGCCTGGACCTGCCGGGCTGCTTCGCGATGACCGAGACCGGCCACGGCTCCGACGTGCAGAACCTGCGCACCACGGCCACCTACGACCCGGCGACGCAGGAATTCGTGGTGCACACGCCGCACGAGGCGGCGCGCAAGGAGTACATCGGCAACGCCGCGCGGGACGGCCGGCTGGCGGTGGTCTTCGCACAGCTGATCACCGGTGGAGAGAGCCACGGCGTGCACGCGCTGCTGGTGCCGATCCGGGACGAGGCCGGGCAGCCCGCGCCGGGCGTGCGGATCGAGGACTGCGGCCGCAAGGCCGGGCTCAACGGCGTCGACAACGGCCGGCTGTACTTCGACCAGGTGCGGGTGCCGCGCGAGGCGCTGCTCAACCGCTACGGCGACGTCGAACCGGACGGCACCTACCGGAGCCCGATCAGCAGCAAGGGCAAGCGGTTCTTCACCATGCTCGGCACCCTGATCCGCGGCCGGATCTCGGTCGCCGGAACCGCGGGCGGCGCGACCAAGCTGGCGCTGGAGATCGCCCTGCGCTACGGCGACGCCCGCCGCCAGTTCGAGCGGCCCGGCACCGGCGAGGAGGCCGTGGTGCTGGACTACCTGGCGCACCAGCGGAAACTCCTGCCCGCGCTGGCGAAGACGTTCGCTCTGCACTTCGCGCAGGAAGAGCTGGTGGCCACCCTGCACGACGCGCCCAGCGGCGAGCGCGAGCAGCGCGAGCTGGAATCCCGCGCCGCGGGGCTGAAGGCGGTCTCGACCTGGCACGCGACGCAGACCATCCAGACCTGCCGCGAGGCCTGCGGCGGCGCGGGCTACCTGGCGGAGAACCAGCTGGCGCAGCTCAAGGCCGACACCGACGTGTTCACCACGTTCGAGGGTGACAACACGGTGCTGCTGCAGCTGGTCGCCAAGGGCCTGCTGACGAACTACAAGGACCAGTTCGACGACCTGGGCACGCTCGGCATGGCCAAGTTCATCGCCGACCAGTTCGTGGGCGCGGTGATCGAGCGGACCGCGACGCGTTCCCTGGTGCAGCGGATCATCGACGGCTCCGGCAAGGACGACATCCTCGACCGCGGCTGGCAGCTGAAGATGTTCGACGACCGCGAGCGGCACGTGCTCGACGGCCTGGGCCGCCGCCTGCGGAAGGCCAACCGCGACAACGCGTTCGAGGTCTTCAACAACGCGCAGGACCACGTGCTGCGCGCCGCTCGCGCGCACGTGGATCGCATCGTGCTGGAGGCGTTCGTCGCGGCGATCGAGCGCTGCCGAGACCGGCGCACCGCCGCGCTGCTGAACAAGCTCTGCGACCTGTACGTGCTGTCCAACATCGAGGCGGACCGCGCTTGGTTCCTGGAGCACGAGCGGATCTCGCCGCGCCGGTCGAAGGCGATCACGGAGGCGGTCAACGTGCTGTGCGGCCAGATCCGCCCGCACGCGGTGGACCTGGTAGCGGGCTTCGGCATCCCGCGCCAGTGGCTCACGGCCCCGATCGCCACGGGAGCGGAAGCCGACCGCCAGGACGCCCAGCGTGCGCACGACGCCCGGTGATCCGCCCGGCGCCGGAGGGCTCCCGATTGGAAATGGGGAGCCCTCCACCCGTGGCCGGACCGCGCACCTACCGGTGAATGTCCGATGTGGACGTGGGGTTCGTGGTGCCGGTCAGCTGCGGAACAGGGCGTTGAAGCCGCCGAAGTCCACGGCGTCCGCGATCGAACCGTAGGTGCCGTGCTCCAGCGCCTCCCGAATCCCCTTGCGGGCCAGTGCGTACGCCGCCTGCGCCACCGCCGCGCCGAGGCTGACGCGGGCCGCTCCCGCCTCCGCCAGTTCCGAGACGGCAGGTGCACCCGGCCCGGCCAGGACGTTCAGCGGCCGCTCGATGTTCTTCGCCAGCTCGGCGACCACCGCAAGATCGGTGATGCCGGGGACGAAGATCCCGGACGCCCCGGCCTCCGCGTAGGCGGCCGCGCGGCCGATGGCGTCGCGCAACCGCTCGGCCGGGTCGTCGTGGACCGGGCGCAGGAAGGGGTCGGTGCGCGCGTTGATGAACAGCGGGATCTGCGCTTCGTCGGCCGCCGCACGGGCAGCGGCGATGCGCGCGACCTGCTCCTCGACCGGGCGCAGGGACGGCCCGACGCCGTCTTCGATGTTGACGCCGATCGCGCCCGCCGCCAGCACCAGGCGGATGGTTTCCCCGACGCCGTCGGCGTTTTCGGCGAATCCGCCTTCTACGTCCGCGGTGACCGGTAGGTCCACCGCGGCGGCGATGCGCGCGATGAGCTCGACGGCGAGACCCCGGTCGAGCGCGTTGCCGTCCGCCGCGCCGAGGCTCCACGCGACGCCGGCGCTGGTGGTCGCCACCGCCGCGGCCCCGGCCTCCTCGACCAGCCGCGCGCTGGCCACGTCCCAGGCGTTCGCCAGGACCAGCGGGGCCCGGTCGGTGTGCAGCGAGTGGAAGAGTTCTGCCTTGTCCTGCTGGGTGATCGTCATGCCGCCAGTCCACCACGCTCGGGCGACAGGCGTTCTCCGCCGTGACCAGCGGATGAACAAGAAGTGGATCTCAGGTGGAACCGTGGCGGCTCCCGTGCGTCACAGGGAGGTACTACGGACGCCGAAATGTTTGAGAGGCACGATGTCCAACCTCCTCCGCAAAGTCGCGATCACCGCGGTCAGCGGCGCGTTCCTGCTCAGCACCGCTGCGACGACCACGGCCGCGGCCGAGGAAGGCGATGCCGACCAGGGCATCAAGTGCGAGACGAAAGCCGGCGGTAATGGCCCGTTCTACAGCGGCCCGTCGGCGTCGGAGGTCTACGACAAGGCCTTCGGCAAGGGCCCGGCGGTCCCGGGCCTGGACAAGTACACGCCGCAGGGCATTTCGCCCTGGTACAACTGGGACGGCCCCAACAGCGACCTGCTGCTGGTGACCGAGTACGGCGAGAAGGGCCAGGACGCGCGCATCGTCGGCATCGATCCGAAGACCGGCAAGCACGTCGGCACCGTCGCCATCGCCGAGTCGCACGTCGGCGGCATCACGGTCAGCAAGGGCTGGGCCTTCGTGCAGGGCCGCGACTCCGGCAAGTGGGACACGATCCGCAAGTACAAGCTGTCCGACATCAAGGATGCCATGAAGAAGGGCGGCGTCCCGTACGTCAAGCAGGACGGCCAGGGACGCCGGGTGTACGCGGCGTCGTTCATCTCCAGCTACGGGGACACCCTGTACGCGGGCAAGTTCAACGACGGCGGCCGCGGCAAGATGTTCTCGTACAAGATCAACGAGAACGGCTCGCTGACCACGGAGCACGGCTACGAGGTGCCCACCAAGACGCAGGGCCTGATGGTCACGAAGGACAAGTTCATCTTCAGCACGTCCTACGGCCGCGACAAGCGCAGCAACGTCTTCGTGGTGGACAAGGACGCGACGGACATCGACAAGCCGTCCACGAAGTGCTTCCGCGCCCCGAGCATGGCCGAGGGCATCACGGAGTACAAGGGCGACGCCTACCTGCTCTTCGAGTCGGGTTCCTACAAGTACCGCGACGCCCGCAACGTGATCGAGAACCTCCACAAGGGGAACATCTCGGCGATCACCAACTTCTGACCCCCTCAGACGGAGCAGCGGCCCGAGCACCCCACGGGCCGCTGCTCCTTTCTCGCTCAGGACCCGTGTGTACTTTTCGTTGCTATGGCGACCAAAAGGACTCACGGGCCTTGACCTGCCGAAACTGTCGGCCGGTCGGAACGCTATTGCGAGTTGATGACGCCTCGGACGGCCACGCCGAGGGCGGTGTTGTTGCTGATCGCCTTGAGCTGCTCGCGTTCGGAGTTGGTGAGCGGCAGTGCCTGGGCCAAGCCGGTGGAGTGCACCAACGCGGCGAGCAGGGTGAGGCGCCCGTCCGGCTGGAGTTCTCCACGGGCGAAGGCTCGAAGCTCGCCCAGCACTGCGTTCCAGATGGCCGGGTCAGGGTAGTAACGCTTGCGCGGTATGACACCGAGCGCGCGCTTGCGCACGCATCGCAGGTAGTCCCGCTGCGCGAGAGAACTCCGGTGCATGGCCAGTGCCGATGTGCTCGGCGAACCAACCGGGGACCGGTCACGGATGTACTTGTAAGCGGGCACGGGCTTGTTCCTGGAGCCGGCGTACTGGCGCAGCAGCCCGATCCCACCGTCGAGCCACGCGATGCCGGTAGGAGTCACGTCGAGGAGCCGGATCTTCACCCCGACGAATTCGACCCGACGCCAAAGGGCCAAGTCTCCGAGTTCGGCGGCGCCCGAGTAGTCGGCTGCGAGCACACGCCCGCCGGTGGGCTTGTGCGCCAACAGCACGAACTGTTCGGCAAGGGAAAGATCCATGCCCACCATGGTGATCCGTCCGAGCCCCGAAAGCACCCGGCCCCCCGGCGACGGCCAACACAGCTCTACGGATCCCCCCACAAGCACCGTTCCTCCTGGTCACAGCCCCGAGGCCATCGGGGACGCGCTGGCCGGTGGGAGCGTTCACGTGTCTGGAGGTGTTGGTGGGCGGAGCTCCGTGCCAGGCTGGTTGTTGATCTATCGGCTTGGGGGATGCGTGCGCGAGAAGGCGGACGGGGTCGGCAACGAGGTCGCGGCACCGGTGCACGGCCCGGTGGTGCAAGCGGGCGCGATCCAGGGCGACGTGCATTTCCACGCCGCGAAGGATCCGGTGGTCCCGCGGCAACTTCCCGGTGCGACACGACATTTCGTGAACCGCGCAGTCGAGCAGGACATGCTGACCACTCTGCTGGCCGGCGCGCGGAGCGACGGTGCGGTACTGCTGTCGACCATCGATGGCACGGCCGGGGTGGGCAAATCGACGCTGGCGGTGCACTGGGCGCACCGGGTGCGGGAACGCTTCCCGGACGGCGAACTGTACGTCAACCTGCGCGGATTCGATCCGATCGCGGAACCCATGACGCCGAACGAAGCCCTGGGCTTCTTCCTCGCCGCTCTCGACGTCGCGCCGGAACGCATCCCGCCGAGCGACGACGCCCGGGCAGCGATGTTCCGAAGCCTCGTGCATGACAAGCGAATGCTCGTGCTCTTCGACAACGCACGCACCGCCGAGCAGGTGCGCGCCTTGCTACCGGGCACGCCTACCTGCTTGGTCGTGGTGACGAGCCGAAACCGCCTCGATGACCTGGTAATCCGCGAAGGTGCCACTCGCATGACTCTCACCGTGCTGACCGAACAGGAGTCCCACGAGCTGCTGGGCCGCTACCTGGGCCAGGACCGGCTGACCGCCGAACCGGAAGCCGTGGCGGAAATCGTGTCGCACTGCGCCGGACTCCCACTGGCGTTGGGCGTGGTCGCGGTCCGAGCAGCGGAGTTCTCGGACTTCCCTTTGGACGAGCTGGTCGAAGAGCTCCGCGACGAACGGGAACGCCTGGACGCCCTGGACACAGGCGGCGAAACCGGCGTCCGCGCGTCTCCTGGTCCTACCACTCGCTCTCCGCGGAAGCGGCCAGGCTCTTCCGCCTGATGGGCGTCCCGACCGGCCCGGACATCGGCCTGGATGCCTTGACGGCTCTCGCTGACCGCACCAAGCGAGATCTCCGGCGCCCCTTGGCGGAGCTGCTGCGGGCCAACCTGGTCGAACAACCCGAGCGCAGCCGCTACCGGTTCCACGACCTGCTCAGGTCCTACGCCGCCGAATGCGCAGCGGTCGACGAGCCGACCGACACCCGCCACGCCGCCATTCGCCCCCTGCTCGATTTCTACCTCCGAACAAGCGCGGCGGCGGATCACCAGATGACCCAACACGCGCGACACTTCACCGCCGAATTGCCGGCGTCCGACATCAAGGGACGCGCCTTTGACGACGATGAAGGCGCGATGGCCTGGTGGGAGGCCGAACGCCACAACCTCAGGGCCGCGATCAAGCAGGCTGCGGCCATGGGTCTGTGGGCGACGATTTCGCGCGAAACCGGCGTTCCGCGTGAGGGCGGGGCGACGATTTCGCGCGAAATCATCACCTGCCGGCCTCCCTGCTGAGCTCGCGGAAGTTGCCTATTCTTTGGTCGACGAGATGAAGGCCGCCCACTTCTTCGCAGCGAATACGAGCGTGCCGCCGTCGCGATCCTTCGTATCTCGCACCGCGACCGCATCTTCAGACATCGCGGCCTCGACGCAGTGGTGCGCGTTCGATGAGTAGCTGGACTTGAACCAGGAGTCGGCGTCGAACGCCGACACTCCCACGTTGATCACTTGATCGAGATCACGAAGTTCGTCCACTGCCGGTGGTCGAAGACGAGGGTGCCGCCGTGCGGGTCCTTGCTGTCGCGGACACCGACGACCGGTGCGGCTAGGGCGACTTCGACGCAGCCCTGGGAGCTTGTCGAGTAGCTGGACTTGAACCAGTTGGCGGTGGCTAAGTTCTTCGCTAAATCCGACACCCGCTCATGTTATCTGGTGCAACGCCTTGTGAATGAGCTGCTTGGAGCCGTCTCGATCCGCTGCGCGGCTCAGTGCTTCCGAGAACGCGACGCTGTACTGGTGGATCTTCAGCTCGCTCTCGACGAGGTTCAGCGAGGTCACGGTCTCGTGCCAGCCCAAGCGCACGAGCCGGGTGCTCGGGAAGGTAAGCAGGTGGAAGGTTGAGCTACCCAGCGCGCAGTACGCGCCGGCACTGAACGGGATGATCCTGACGTCGAGCGTTCCGGAGTGCTCGTCCATCATCGTGAGCAGTTGTTGCAGCTGTTCGGCCAGGACTTCGGGTCCGCCGACCTGCTGGTGAAGAGCGCCTTCGGCCATGAGGATCGTCGCGTTGAGCGGATCTGGCGCACTCAAGCGTTCCTGCCTGCGGATGCGGGCTTCGATGCGGCGCTCGACCTCGGACTTGCGCAGGTTCGCGCTGTCGCCGCTGTGCACGGCGCGGGAGTAGTTCTCGGTCTGGAGCAAGCCCGAGATCATCGCGCCTTCGTAGGTGTGAACCTCCTGCGCGCCGTGCTCGTATCCGAAGAATCTGATGAGCTCCGGTGAGAAAAGCCCGCTGTAACGCGACCACCAACCGCTCCCGTCCGATGCTCGGCGCAGTGCGAGGAGTTCTTCGCGTTCGTCGTCGCGCACGCCGTAGTTGGTGAGCAGCTTGTCGAGCTTGTCCTCGGCGATCCGGCGTCGGCCGTGCTCGACGTTGCTCAGGTAGTTCTGCGTGATGCCAATGGATTTCGCGGCATCGGTCGAGCTCAGATCGATCAGCTCGCGTGCTTCTCGGAGTCGGATGCCGAGCTCCCACGCTGCGACGGGTGGCGAAGAAGGCGCCATCTGATTCCCCAAGGTCGTGTGTGAATCGGGAAGTGGTTCAGGTTTAGCACACTGAACGAGACCCGATCAGGTAATACCTCCAGAAAGCTTTCTGGGATACTTTTTGATCTAGACGGCGGCTGGGCCGGTTCCCCTTCCCCCGACCCCGCTGGCCCGCCGCCGTCTTTCCCCTCACCTCTGGAGGTGTTCTTGGTGTTTTTCCTGGAGCCTCAGCGGCCCGTTGCCTACTGGCGGCCTTTCGAGGGTGCTCGGCATGGTTTGGAGCCGGATGAACCGCCGGTGCCCGGGCAGGTGCGTTCGACCCTTTGCGGCCGAACCATCGGCATCGTCCGGCCTACCGAGGTGGAGTGGCTGGCTCCCACCTGCGAAAACTGCTGGTCTGAAGCCAAAGCGCGGCGCGACGCCGCCAGCTGATCCACGTCGGACATCGGAACGCGGTTGCTGAACAAGGAGGCTGGACATGGACGTGGTGCTCGGATTCTTCAATTCGCCGCTCGGCGCGCCGACTGCGATCGGGCTGCTGGCCGCCGCCGCGGCGCTCGTTGCGGCTTTCCCATTGCGCGGCGGAAATGGGCAGCATGCCGGCGCGGGGCTCGGCTCGGTGAGCGTCTGGCAGATACGAGACACCATGCAGGCGGCGGCTACGCGACAACCGGAAGTGCGCGAGCGGACCGCCTTCGAGGACATGGTCGCGGAGCACTGCCGGGCATATCTGGCTGAACGTCGCCGGACGCTAGCCGCCGAAACCCCTCCCTACGTCGGCAAACACCGACTCGCCACCGAGGATCTCGTCGACGAGATCGATCCTCCGATCACCGCAACCCTCGCGACCACTGCCTTCCGCCCGCACTGAGAACGACGGTGTGGGTTGCGCCACCGGGATGTTGATGTCCAGTGCGCTCGAAGTTCTAGCGTTGGGCGGACTTCGAATGGAGGGCGTTGATGAACGAGCCAGTCGAGTTGCGCGGCGCCGGGTGGGATTCGCGGCTGGTCGCGAGCACCGGTAGCGATGCGATGCCGTTCGCGCCGGCGGTCGTCGCCAGCGGGCGGACCGTCTGGCTCTCCGGTGCGACGGCATTTCCGCTGTTGCCAGGCGATCCCGACCACTCGCGCGGCGACATCGCCGAGCAGACCCGTGCCTGCCTGGAGAACCTGCGGAAGGTGCTGGAAACCGCGGGCGGCGCGATCACCGACATCGTCAAGGTGACCATCTTCAACACCGACATGGATCAGCAGGCCGCCGTCAACGAGGTCTACCGCGACTTCTTCGGCGCACACCGCCCCGCGCGCAGCCACATCGGCGTGCAGCGCCTCGCCGACGCCGGGCTCAAGATCGAGATCGAGGCGGTCGCCGTCATCGGCTGACGATGCAGAACTGCCACCCCGGCATGGCTTGCCGGGGTGGCAGTTTCGACGAGAACGGGCGCCGTTCGGTGCACCAGGGGGCCGTGCACCGTGTTCCGGTCTCGCCGAAGGATGTGGGGATCAGAAGTCGGTCCGGCCTTCGTTGACCGTGCCGTCCGGGTACATGATCAGGAAGTGGGTGAACTGCCGCGCGCCCTCGACGGTCTTCGCGTCGTCCACGATGATCCGTACATTGTGGATGGTCTCCGGCGGGGCTCCGCCGCCGGTGATGTACGCGTCGCCGCTGCCCTCCGCGCCGTTTTCGCCCCACTTGGTCCAGGTGACGTTCTTGAACTGCACGTCCGAGGCGCCGCCGCTGGCGGAGTCCGGCAGGATCAGCTCCTTCGGCCAGGTCACCAGCTTCTTCGTCGTGCCGTCCGGCGTGTAGCTGCTGATCGGGATGTCCTGCTCGGAAACGGACGTCGAGCCGTTGCCGGTTTCCTTGCCTTCGCCCGAGTTCTCGCCCGAGTTCTCGCCGGTGTCCTTACCGGTGTCCTTACCGGTCTCGGTGCTCTCGGACGCGGTGCTGCCGCCGGAGCTCTGCGTCGCCTTGCTGTCCCCGGCGATCGATCCCTCGGCGGTCGTCGCGACGTTCGGCGGGTGTGGGGCCTGCAGCGCCGACCCCGTGCCGGCGGCGCAACCGCCGGCAAAAAGGGCGGCGCCAACCGCCAGTGCCGCAATGAGAACTCGCCCCGACTTGTGGAACATCGTGCAACCCTTCCCGCGCTTCCGGTGAATGTCCTTGTGACGCCCGGCGCGAGGGCGGGGTTGATCGAGGACCGCGAAAAGATCGGCAGGACCCCGAAACTTGCTCCGATCAGACTATTCGAATGATCCGATGGGGTGCTGAAGATCCCAAATTAGGGCAAAACGGGAGGGCTCGACGCGCGCAGGGCGGGAACGGCGTTCAGGCCAGGCCGGATTCGTGGGCCAGCTCGTGGAGCATCGAGTCGAAGAGGCGGTCGGCGTGCGTGAGGTCGAACGGGAAGCGGCCGAAGACCTCCAGGGCCACGTGCCCGTACAGGCGGACCCACCAGCGCAGCAGGACGTACACCGCGTCCGGGCTCAGGGCTTCCGGCGGGACCTCGATGCCCTCGGTGGACAACGCCGCCGCCAAGGCGTCCCGCTGCGCCGACATGTCCGGCAACTCGAACGGCAGCCCCGCCGCGGAATCGATCTTCACGGCGCCTTCGGCCAGGAACGGGCCGACGATGCCCAGGAAGACGCCGGCGAACTGGTCCTGCCTGCGGCTGCCCTCCTCGCCCCGCGGCGTGGCGAAGACCAGCGCGAACTCCTCGGGATGCGCCATCGCCCAGGCCCGGAACCCCCGGCAGACCGCGAAGATCTTGTCCAGGAATCCCCCGGCCGCCGGTTCCAGCGCCGCGTGCAGCTCGGTCGCCAGGTCGGCGCAGATGTCGTCGCAGAGCTGGTGCAGCAGGTCTTCGCGGGATTCGCAGTACCGGTACAGGGCCGGCGCCGTGATGCCCAGCTCGCGGGCGATCGCGCGCAGCGTGACCGCGTCGCTCCCGTGCTCGACGAGCAGCGCCCGCGCGTGCTGGCGGATTTCGAGCTCGGTGGCCGCGCGAACCCGCCCGCGTCGAGACACCTCGGTCATGTGCCACTCCCGTGTCGCTGTGGACGACCGTGATTGTCGCCCATCCGGCCCCTCGCCCGGGGGCACGCGGCCGAATCCGCCGCCGCGGACGTGCTCGGGAGGCGGTCCCCAGGGTGAGCATCGTCTCGCTCCGGCCCCGGATGCGGCGGTGTCGCGAATGATTCGGGTGCCCGCGATGTTGCAGCTCGTGGGCAACGCCGCGAGACCGGCCTCGGATCCGCGCGGCGACCAGCACGCATGACTGGAGGAGAAGAGATGACCGCCGTCGTCGAGGAAGTCGTCGTCTACACCCGGCCCGGCTGCCCGTTCTGCACCGCGCTGCGCGCCGGGCTGCGGCGCCAGGGCTTGGCCTTCACCGAGGTGGACATCTGGGAGGACCCGAATGCGGCGGCGGTGGTCCGCTCCATCGCCGATGGCAACGAGACGGTGCCGACCGTGGTCGTGGGCGAGTGGCAGGCGGTCAACCCCTCGGCGAGCGAGGTGGTCTCCGCGGTCGCCGAGCAGGCGCCGCACCTGCTGCCGGAGCAGCAGCCCGGCAAGGTGGACGGTGCGCTGAAGGCCCTCGGCCTGCGCAAGGCCCGGGACTGAGCGCACCCGACGGGCTTTTCACTGGGGGCCGACCGCACGGGGGGCGTTGCGGCCGGCCCTCAGCAGGTTGTGATCGTCGGTGGCGCGATACCGACGAGCAACAACCCGTTCAGTCTGACGCTCGACTGCTCCGAAAAGATCCATGTACGACTGGAATTTAGCTCGAACGGTGGATCCCCGAACGGGATCGAACTGTGGTCGGCCAGGCATGAGACGAACGGCCCGTTCTCCTCTGCTTCCGAGGTGAACGGGCCGTTCGCGGGTCTGGCGGCGGTGTCTTGGTGGCATGAACGCGGAATCACTCCGAAGACGGGGCAGCCCCGGTCTGAACGACCGGGGACTGCGCGGGGTGGGCCTGGCTGGTGTCGACGGGCTCGCCCGGGATGGGAACCGGCTTGGCGGGCAGTTCGTTCGTCGGCGGCGGGAGTCTGTCGGAGGCCGTCCCCGACGCGTCGCTCCTGCCGGTGCCGGATTCGGAGAGCTGGCTGGCGAAGAGGTTCACGATCGCGGCCAGGGGCTCGGAGAACCAGTCGAGGCGTGGTTTCGTTTCGGTGATCTGAGTGCTCAATGCCATGCCCACAGCCTCCTGTTCCGGGGGTTGCGGTCGGATCCGTACGGCTACTCAGTTGTTACTCATCGGTAATGGATTCAATGCGACATTCGGGGGACGTAAGAACCACTGTCGCCACGGGGCGTGTTCACGCTGGCCACGACGTTCGGGCCGAACGGTGTACTCGTGCCTACGATCGCCCCAAAGCCCGAACGAGAAGGGTATGGTCTAGACCATGTCGCGTTTGACTGGTGTCGGAGTCAGCTCCGGCCGCGCCTCGGGGCCGGTCGCCCGGGTCGCCGATCCCCTGCCCGAACCGTCCGCCACCCCCGCGCCCACCGACCCGGCCGCCGACGCGGCCCGCATCCGGCCCGCCGCCGAGGCCGTCGCGGAGCGGCTGTTCGAGCGCGCCACCCGGGTCGAGGGCGACGCCAAGGCCGTGCTGGAGACGACCGCCGCGATGGCGCTCGACCCGGCGCTGACCTCGCAAGCCGAACAACTCGTCACCGGCCGCTCGATGCCCGCGCCGCGCGCGGTGTTCGAGGCGGCCAACGGCTTCGCCGAGGCGCTGAGCGCGGCCGGCGGCTACATGGCCGAACGCGCCCGCGACGTGCAGGACGTCCGGGACCGGATCATCGCCGAGCTGCACGGCGTGACGCCGCCCGGCGTGCCCGAGCTGGCGCGGCCCAGCGTGCTGCTGGCCCGCGACCTCGCCCCCGCCGACACCGCCGACCTCGACCCGAGCCTGGTGCTCGCGCTGGTCACCGAGGAGGGCGGCCCGACCAGCCACACCGCGATCCTGGCGCGAGCGCTGGGAATCCCGGCGGTGGTGGCGGTCCGCGGCGTGCTCGGGGTGCCCGGCGTGGCCGGCGCGATCGTGGACGGCGACAGCGGCGAGGTCGAGACCTCCGAGGAAGCGGTGCCCGTGCAGGTCGCGGAGCGCGCCGCGGCCAAGGAGTGGAACGGCGTCGGCGAGACCGCGGACGGCAAGCCGGTCAAGGTCATCGCCAACGTCGGATCGGGCGCCGACGCGCGCGCCGCCGTCGCGGCCGGGGCGCAGGGAGTCGGCCTGTTCCGCACCGAGTTCTGCTACCTCGGCGCGAGCGAGGAACCGGCCGTCGAGACGCAGCGGTCCGCGTACCACGAGGTCATCGCGCCGTTCGCGGGCAAGCCGGTCATCGTCCGCACGCTCGACGCCGGCGCGGACAAGCCGCTGGCGTTCCTCGACATGGGCGTGGAGCCGAACCCGGCGCTCGGCGTGCGCGGGCTGCGGGTCGCCTTCGACCGGCCCGACGTGCTGGAACGGCAGCTGGAGGCGATCGCCGCGGCCACGGCCGACTCCGGCGCCGAGGTGTCCGTGATGGCCCCGATGGTCGCGACCGCCGACGAGGCCGCCTGGTTCGCCGCCCGGGTGCGGGCTGCGGGCCTGGCGCGGGCCGGCGTGATGATCGAGATCCCGGCGGCGGCGTTGAGCGCGGCGGAGATCCTCGGCGCGGTCGACTTCGTCAGCATCGGCACCAACGACCTCGCGCAGTACGTCTTCGCCGCCGACCGGCAGGCGGGCGCGCTCGCCGAGCTCAACGACCCCTGGCAGCCGGCGCTGCTGCGGCTGATCGCGATGATCGGCCGGGCCGGGCGGGAGCTCGACAAGCCCGTCGGCGTGTGCGGCGAGGCCGCCTCCGACCCGCTGCTGGCCGGGGTGTTCGCGGGCCTCGGCGTGACCAGCCTGTCGATGGCCGCGGCGGCGGTCCCGGCGGTCGGCGCCGCGCTCGCCGAGCACTCGATCGCGACCTTCGAGCAGGCGGCGGAAGCGGCCCTCGCGGCGGCGACCCCGGCCCGCGCCAGGGAAGCGGTCCGGGCGGTCCTCGCCTGAGGCCCAGCCGCTGAGACCGGCCTGGACCCAAGTGCCTGCGGGGCCGCAACCCGCCAAATGCGCCGCGAACGGCCTGTTCACCTCGGTGGACGAGGTGAACAGGCCGTTCGCTCGGTCTGGCCGTGGGGTGCCAGGGGTTTGCCGGGCAGTTGGCCCGCCGCGGGTTCACGTCACCGCATGCCGGGTGTCCCGCGCGCAGCGGGAACGTCCGCCTCGCCGGGGTCAGGCCTGGGATCGGGCGAGGACCGGGCGAACCAGGTCGCGCAGGTTCGGCGACGGCTCGATGCCCAGCTCCCGGTCCAGCAGGCGCTCGTAGCGCTGGTAGTGGCGCACCGCCTGCGCCGGATTCGCCTGCTGCAGCAGCACCTTGACCACCGCGCAGTGCGCCGTCTCCCGGAACGGCTCCACCTGGGTCGCCGCCTGCGCGATCTCCAGCGCCGCCCCCAGGTGCCGCGACTGCACCAGCCGCTCCGCGGCCACCTCCAGCGCGTGCACCTGCAGCTGCTGCAGGCTCTCGCGCTCGGTCAGCACCCAGTCGTCGTACCAGCCCGGCAGCAGCGGCGCGTGCCTCGCCAGGTCGCGGCCGATCTCCGCGCAGTCCGCGGGCGACTCCGCCGAATCCTGGCGCACCAGGTAGCGCCCCGCCGCGACCAGCCCGTCGACGTCCAGCGTCACCAGCGGCGCGAGCTGGAGCTCGTGCGAGGTGCTGATCACCGCGCCCTTCGCCCGCTGGCGCACCCGCCACAGGGTCGTTCGGAGATTCGCCAGCGCGCTCTGCTCGTCGCTCTCCGGCCACAGGATGCCGGCGAGGTAGTCACGCTGGGTGCGCCCGCGCAGCGCGAGGAAGGCGAGCAGGCGTTGCCCGTTGCTGGACATCGCCACGCCCTCGCCGGCAGCCTGCAGATCCCAGCCGCCGAGCAGCGACAGCCGGAACGGTTGGTCGGGCTGCGCAGGAGTGCGCGCCCGCACGCGTGTCATGGGACGCACTGTTCCACCGGTCATAGTTCCCCCCTCGACAGGCCTGAAACGGGCACTCCGCGGGGAAGCCACTGCCCTCCCCCGGAAGTTCCCGAGCACCGGCGTGGACGCCGGAACCAGGGCCCACATTCGTGCCTATCGGGGCCACTCCACTCGGCTGTTACCGCACTACGGACCGTGACCAGGGGTCCTCATCACACACGTGTGGGGCTCCCACACCCCCCGGTGGGAGCCCCATGGAGGAGCACTTCAGGCGCGCACGCTGCGGTGGCGCCCGCTGGTGCTCCGTTGCTTGCGGCGGCGCGCGATGAGCCGGGAGATCCGCCGGTAGCTGCGCACCGCGAAGGCGCCCGCGCCGAGCCACGGCAGCAGCAGGATGATCATCGAGACGATCGCCAGGACCGGGGCCCAGAACTGCCCCTGCCCGACACCGGTCACCAGCATCGTCCAGTAGTCGTGGCCCCGGCTGAACGCCCTGGACAGGTAGACCGGGAGCCGCCAGAGCAGCATGCCCAGCGCGAACACCAGCGTGGGCACCACGACCAGGACCCAGGCGGTGACCATGATCCGCACCCGCGGCCGCAGCCCGGAGTGCGTGCCGGGCACGTTGCCGCTCCGCCCGATGAGGCGCAGCAGGAACGGGCGGATCTGGGAGAACAGGTTCGGCACCCCGACCAGGTCGCCGAGGATGTAGTAGCCGTCCATGCGCAGCAGCGGCAGCAGCTGCTGCAGGATCTGGATGTGGCTCAGCGCGATGAAGACCAGCAGCGGCGCGAAGCCGGTCAGGCCGTAGATCCCGGCCATCGCCAGGATGAACACCGCGTTGAAGTAGATGCCGCCCAGGTCGGTGCGCAGCCGGCCCCGCCGGTCCAGGCGGTAGGCATCGGTGACGTTCGTGTAGAAGCACGGGATGATCAGCATGACGCCGACGCCGATCGCGCCCGGCTTGGCGCCGCCGTAGTGGCACCCGGCGGCATGCCCCAGCTCGTGGAACAGCGTGCTGCTCACCATCAGGGCGAGCAGCAGGAGCACCTGCGACGGTTCACCGACGGACTGCTGGAACGCCAGGTCGACGTAGCCGGAGCCGACCAGCCACGCGTCGAACGCGATCAGCCCCAACAGCACGAGCACAACGATGACGGGCGTGTACAGCGGCGCCAGGACGGCGGCCGCCGCCCGCACCACCCGGGGCGGCGCGAGCACGCCGTGCATCGCCAGCGACAGCAGCGGATCCGCCTTCGGCGGCTCGGCCAGCGGCTCGGACAGGGTGGCGATGCCGAGCGGGTGCAGCTTCTCGTTGATGAGGAACTCCGCGTTGGCGGCGGACAGTTCCCGGCCGGTCGCCTGCGACGCCAGCGACGCCACTTCGGCCAGGTTCCGGGTGCCGTCGATCGCGGTCGCGATCCGGTACAGCAGCGGCGACACCAGCACCATCTGGCCGTCGCCGCGGGAGATCAGGTAACGCGGTTCGTCGAAGCCGCCACCCTCGTACTCCCCGCACAGCGACACTCCGTCGGCCAGCCGCGCGACCGCCTGCTCGTCGGTCTCCGCCGCGCGGTCGGTCTGGGTGACTTCTGACATGGCTTCCTCCTGCGAACCCGTTCACGTGCGGGTGGGCTGCACTGGTTTGGCGGTGGTGGGCAGCGCGCGAGCCTGGCCGGGAGCGAACGCTTTCGCTCCCGGCCAGACTGGGCCATCAGACCTGGTTGATGACCTGGGCGGCCGTGGCCTGCGACCCGAAGAGGGCCACCGCGGTGTTGACCGCGACGACGGTGTTGACGTCGGGGAACAGGTTGCAGCCGCAGCCGCCCAGGGCCTCGCGCTGCGGGAGCAGTTCCGCGGACTGGTCATGAAGATCGAGAGTGTCCATGTTCCATCTCCTCGTTTTGGTGGCCGGCCGCCCACCACGCGCAGCAGCGGTGGGCGGCCGGAGGTGTTAACGGCAGGTCGGTTACCACTTACCGCCGGCCTGGGTGATGACCTGGGCGGCCGTCGCCTGGGACCCGAAGAGGGCCACCGCGGTGTTGTCGGCCACGATGGTGTTGACGTCGCCGCCCCACCAGCCGCCGAGAGCCTCGCGCTCGGGCAGCATCTCAGCGAACTCGTACGAGAACTCCATGGTCATGCTCCTGTTCGCATTGACGGAATTTCGACTGCGGCTTCGTGCCGCTGGTGACGAGTACGCCAGAAGCCCGTCACTCGACCGTCACCACACCGTCACGCGGAGTCGCGATGCGCCGCGCAGGCCCCGGGGTCACGGCCCGTAATGGCGGGGATGGCCAGCGGAAAGGCGGACCGGCGGAGATCTTTCATCGTTGAATCGGGTGAACCGGGAAAATCCTGCACGGATCGCAGGTCACCGAACGAGAAAAAGACCCGCGCGCCGACCGGGCACACGGGTCTTGACCTGCGAATTCACTTGTTCTTGAGGCGGCGCGGCCGCAAGACGGCCCGGAAGGTCAGGCGCCCTCGGGCTCGGCCTCCTCCTGGTCCAGGCCGTGCTCGATGGCGTAGCGGGCGAGCTCCACCCGGTTGTGGAGCTGCAGCTTGCGCAGCGTCGACTGGACGTGGTTCTCCACCGTGCGGTGCGAGATGACCAGCTTCTTGGCGATCTGCCGGGCGGTCATCCCCTTCGCGACCAGCCGCAGCACCTCGGTCTCCCGGTCGGTCAGCTGCGGCGCCTGCGACTCCGAGTCCGGGGTGATCGCCATCCGCCGGTACTCGCCGAGCACCAGCCCGGCCAGGCCGGGCGTGAACACCGCGTCGCCGGCGGCGGTGCGCTGCACCGCGTCCACCAGCTCCTCGACCGACGCCGACTTGACCAGGTAGCCGGACGCGCCGGCCTTCACCGCCTCCAGCACGTCGTTGTGCTCGCCGCTGGCGGACAGCACCAGCACCCGGGTCCCGGAGATCTCCTGGGTGATGTGCAGGGTGGCGCTGACCCCGGAGGTGTCGCCCAGGTTGAGGTCCATCAGCACGACGTCGGGCTTGACGGTCCGCGCGATGCGCAGCGCGGATGCGCCGTCGCTCGCGGTGGCCCGAACCTCGAAGCCGCGCTCCGTCAGGTCGCGGGCGACCCCGTCGCGCCACATCGGGTGGTCGTCGACGACCATCACGGTGACGGGCGGCTCGCTCATCGTTTTCCTCCTCTGCGGCGCTTGCCCGGGATCGCTTCCGGTCGGGGAACCCGGACCTCCCACTCCGTTCCCTCGCCGGGCGTGGTGTCGAGCGTGATCGTGCCACCCATCGACTCCACGCGGCCCCGAATCGACTTGGCCACGCCCAACCGTCCCTCGGCGGCGGCTTCTTCGAGGCGGCCCTCGGGGATGCCCGGGCCGTCGTCGCGAACGGTGAGCACGACCTCGTCCGGCAGTTCCTCCAGCAACACCCACGCCTGGGCGTCCGCGCCGGCGTGCTTCTCGACGTTCG
Organism: Saccharopolyspora sp. NPDC050642; assembly: GCF_040654735.1. NCBI lineage: Bacteria > Bacillati > Actinomycetota > Actinomycetes > Pseudonocardiales > Pseudonocardiaceae > Saccharopolyspora > Saccharopolyspora sp. NPDC050642. The sequence goes on from NZ_JBFAIN010000002.1 coordinate 601,518, forward strand.
CCAGAGCTTCCCGCGCCACCGCGAACAGGTCGCTGCTCAGCGGCTCCGGCAACCGCACCGGATTGCCCGGTATCGACACGTTGATCCGGCCGGTGCGCAGCACCTGCAGCCGCGCGGCGAGGTCGACCTCACCGTCCTCCGTGGTCTCCTGCGGTGTGGTGGCGACCAGCGCGCGCAGCGCGATCTCCTGCTCTCCCGCGAGTTTCGCCAGCTCGGCCGCTTCGCCGCCGAGCTCCGCGCCGCGCCGACGCACCCGCGCGAGCACCTGCAGCACGCTGTCGTGGATGTTGCGCGCCAGCCGTTCCCGCTCGGCGGTCGCGGCCTCCGCGCGCAGCGCGCGGGCCAGCCGATCGGTGGACCGTCGTGCGGTGTCCGAAGCCAGGCCGATCACCAGGCCGGTGCCGACCAGCAGCAGCGTGTCCAGCGACATGGTCTGGTCGCTGAAGCCGCGGATCAGGTAGTTGCTGGCTGCCGCGATGATCCCGGTGGCCAGCCCGCCGAACACGCCCCACTGCGAGGCGGCGGCGGTGACCATCGTCGGGTGCCAGACCGTCACCACCGTCGGGAGGTTGTCGAGCATCTGGTGCTCGGTGAGGATGAATTCGTTGCTGAGGAACAGCGCGGACACCACGACGCAGTCGATCAGCACCATCCGGTTGGTGCGCCCCGCGCGGGACCAGTACCGCCAAACGGTGAACGCGGTCCACACGCCCATCAGGAAGATGACCACCGCCGCCAGCCACGGCCGCTCGTAATCGCCGAACTGGTAGAAGAACCAGAAGCAGGCGTAGAGGAACGTGACCACGCGGAACACGTTGTGCCCGCGCCAAAGCGGCGAGCGGCCGTCGGCGACCTGCGGCTGGCGCGACGGCTGTTGCGGATTGCCCACATTCGCTCCTTCCCCAGCGGACCATCCTGCCGTACATCGGGGTTGGCGGAGACCGCCGGATCGAGCACTCTGCGTGTTTGTGATCACGACGAGCATCGCCCCGAATGGCCCGAGTGGCGAGCTTCGGCCGGGCGGTCCGCTGTGCGAGGCTCGGCGGGGGAGGTGATCGGCTTGGTGGGGGGATGGCTGCTGTGGCGGCTGCGGCCAGCGGCGATCGCCTACGTGCTCACCGTGCAGGCGATCGCATTGGCGCTGGTCGTGCTGGTCTTCGTGACGAGCCGGTCGCCGCTGCCGCGCGAGCTGCTGACCTTCGCGATGCTGGCCGCCACCGCCGGGACGGTCATCGTGATCACCTCGGTGTCGATCAACGTTCAGCGGCAGGTGCGGCGGAACCCGTGGACGCTGCACATCGCCTACCTGGCCGCCGGAATCCTCACGCTGCCGCCGAACCTGCTGGTGCTCCTGCTGCTCGGGCCGACGCTGCACGGCGTGCTGGACGGCCGCCCGGAGCTGCACCGCTGGCTGTTCACCACGGCGGCCACCACGATCGCCACGCTGTCCGCGCGGTTCCTCATCGGCTGGTCGGAACCCGGCTGGTCGCCGGCGCAGTTCGTGCTGACCGGCGCGGTGCTCTTGCTGGTACGGGCCTTCGTGGTCGCCGGCGGCATCCGGCTGCGCAACCCGTCGGCGGCGCGGGCGGACGTGGTGGGCGAGCCGATCGACGTGCTGCTCGGCATCGTCGCGGCGAGCCTGGGCGGACTGCTGGCGGTGGCGGTGCACAACGAGCCGGGCAGCGCCCTGCTGGCCGGGCCGCCGCTGGTCCTGCTGGACCTGGCGGGCCAGCTGCCGCAGTGGCGGCGGTCCGCGCAGCGGGACGGCAAGACGGGCCTGGCCAATGCCGCGCACTGGGAGCGGTTGGCGCGCAACGAACTCCACCGGGCGCAGACCCGCGGCCAGCCCGTCTCGCTGCTGCTGCTCGACCTCGACCACTTCAAACGGGTCAACGACGAGATCGGGCACCTGGCGGGCGACACGGTGCTCGCGGCCGTCGCGATGATGCTGCGCAGCAGCGTGCGGCGGGAAGACGTGGTCGGCCGCTTCGGCGGCGAGGAGTTCGTGGTGCTGCTGCCGGGCACGGACACCGGCATCGCGTGCGCGGTGGCGGACCGGGTCCGGGCGTCGACGGCCGCGTTGTCGGTGCCCGCCCGCGACGTCCACGGGCGGCACCGGGAGCTCGACGACCTGACGGTCAGCATCGGCGTGGCCACCACGTCCCGCTTCGGCTACGAGCTCACCGACCTGCTGGTGGCCGCCGACGCGGCCCTCCTCGCGGCGAAGTCCGGCGGCCGCAACGCGGTCACCCTCGCCTGAGGGCCTGTTTCCGCAGGTGGGCTAAGCGGCTGCGCCGCTTCAAAGACAACGAACACCCCACGTCACGACATTCGAAACAGCCTCTTGAACCCCGTCAGACCTCGGAGTTCTGCGGCGCCTGTTCCGGCTTCTCGTCCGGCGTCTCGTCGGGCGGCGGTGGTTCCGCTTCGGCCTCCCCGGCGGGTTCGGCCGGTTGCTCCGGTTCCTCCTCCACCAGCGAGCGGATCGCCGAGTTCAGCACCGCGACCATCGGCACCGCGAGCAGCGCGCCGACGATGCCCGAGACCACCATGCCGATGCTGATCGCCAGCACCACGCCCAGCGCGTGGATCTGCACGGCGCGGCCCAGGATCAGCGGCTGCAGCACGTTGCCCTCGATCTGCTGCACCGCGAGCACGATGCCGACCACGATCAGCGCGACGACCCAGCCCTTGGTCACCAGCGCCACCAGCACCGCGACCGCACCGGAGGCCACCGCGCCGACGATCGGCACGAAACCACCGAGGAACACCAGCGCCGCCAGCGGGATCGCCAGCGGCACGCCCAGGATCATCAGGCCCGTGCCGATGCCGAGCGCGTCCACCACCGCGACCAGCGCGGTCGCCCGCACGAAGCCGACCAGCGACGCGAAGCCCTTGCAGCCGGCGACGTCGACCCGGTGCCGCACGTGCTTCGGCGCCAGCTTCGTCACGAACAGCCACACCCCGCGGCCGTCGTGCAGGAAGTAGATCAGCGTGAACAGCGCCAGCACCAACCCGGTGAGGAAGTTGCCGAAGGTGCCCGCGGTGGACAGCGCGCCGCTGGTCAGCGCCGCCTGGTTGGCGGCCAGCCACTCCTGGGCCTGCGTCAGGTAGTGGCCGATCTGCTCCTCGTTGATGTGCAGCGGGCCCTGCGCCAGCGAGTCCTTCAGCTGGTTGAGGCTGGCGACGACCTGGCGCTGCAGGTCGGGGAAGCCCTCGATGAACGCGTTGATGACGAAGGTGAGGACGCCGCCGACGACCGCGAGCCCGCCGATCAGCACCATCGCGGTGGCCAGCGCCCGCGGCACGCCGCGCCGGGCCAGCCAGGACACGATCGGGGCCAGCAGCGCCGACAGCAGCAGCGCGATGGCCACCGGGATCACGACGACGTAGATCTGGCCGATGACCAGCCCCACCACGTACAGGGCGCCGAGTACCACCACCAACCGCCAGCTCAACGCCGCCGAGACGCGGAGCACGCGGGGAATCGACGCCGCGGCGTCGTCCCGGGTGGTGATCTTGAAGTCGTTCACCCTGCCACCGTAGCGCCGACCACCGGACCCGGGGGCGAAATGACCACGGCGCGCAATCGGGTCGGAACACCAGTAACACGATGTGGCGAAGCTGTCGCTCTGCGCTTACGGAAGTGGCTGTTGTGGTGAAAGAGTGCGCGGCGGCGAGGAGGCAAGTCCAACGGGGAGTCGCCCGAAGCCGAGGAGGTTCTGGCACCGAGATGTCCGGCCGCTACCGCACGACGGGAGCCGCCCGACCGTGGCGGCTGCTGACCCGTGCCCTGGTCGTGGTGGGCGCGACGGCCGCCGGAACCTCCGCGGCTTGGCTCATCGGCACCGGGCTCCCGGCGGACGCCGCGAACCTCGCTCCGGCCGCGCCCGCCGACGAATCGGCCGCGCCGCCGGAATCGGCGAACCCACCGGCCGCGCCGGTGGAAGGTGCGACCACCGACCGGTCCGGCCCGGCGGAGTTCTCGCTCGGCCGCCTGAACCCGGTCGAGCTGGTCCGGTCCGAGCCGGCGGAGCGGTTGCTCGACGCGGCGAAGCCGGTGACCGGCGTGCTGCAGGAGTCCACCGACGGAGTCCGGCACGTCGCGGGCGACGCGCTGTCGGTCACCGAAGCCCAGGCGGGCGCGCTGTCCACGTCCGTCGACAATGGACTGGTCGGGCTCGACGGCCCGCTGCTGTCCGGGGAAACCACCCCGCAGCAGGGCTTTTCGCCGTCCGCGCCGCTTCCGCAGGCCGCACCGGCGCCGGGCGCAGCGCCCGCCGTCCCGCAGCCGGCGCAGCAGGTCGAGCAACAGCGGTCGCCGGAGCAGGCGGACGCGGTCACCCGGCCGCGCGCGCCGGAACCCGCTGAGGCGCCCGGAAACCAGGGCTGGCCAAGGCCTTTCGCCCTGCCCACGCTGCCCGGCGCGCCCGGTTGCGGAGGCGCCGGCGACGGCCAGCAGCACAACACCGCCGCGGTCGGCTGCTACCCGGCCGAACCGGCCCGCACCCCAGCCTTCGCCGGGGCGTCGACCCGCGACTTCGCCAGCACGCTGATCAGCGCGCCCGAACCGCAGCCGGGCACTACGCCCGACTAGACCACTGCGCGGCGCAGGCGACGGATCTCGTTGCCGTCGAAAGGAAATCCGCCGCGCGCAACCCGGCTCCACCTTTCCGATGCCCGCCGTCTCCCGATGATCAAGTTCCGATGACGGTGTGGCTCCCGCAGTTGATTTTCCTCCCCCGCAGGGGGAAACCTTGTGAAGGAGAGATCCATGCAGACTTGGGCGAAGCGCGGTGTGCAAGCCGCGCTGGTCACTGGTGGGATGTTGGCCGTCGGCACGGGGGTCGCGTCCGCCAGCCAGGCCTGCCCGGAGCGTCCGACCCCGCCGCTGGGCGAATCGATGCTCCCCCCAGTACTCGACGAGCTCGGAGACGATGCGGTGCCTGCCGATCGGTGCTTCGCGGGTGAGCTGTTCCCCGAGAGGTCCGGCACGCGGTACAACGCGCCGCTGGTGGAGTCGCGGACCAGCCACCCGGTCACCGCGATCGCGGGCACCATCGACCCGGTGCGCGACCTGCTGCCGGCCGTCGAGAACGAGCTGACCCGGGAGATGCCGGCGCTGCGCGACTGGCACATCCCGGCGCAGACCGCCCCGCTGCACCTGGCCGGCTGGGTCGCCGACCCCGCCGAAGCCCGGCCGCTGGACCTCGTGCCCGGTCTGTCGCCCTTCGACGGCGACCGCCCGGTCACGCCGGCCGAGGGCTTCCACCGCTCGCTGAGCTGGGCAGGTCCCATCGGTGCCGTCATCCAGGGAGGTGCCAACACCCTCGACGAGGGTGCTTTTCAAACGGGTGCGCTCCTGGATGTCCCTGCAGACCTGGTGATCCCGCACGACGACCTGGTCTACTTCGACGGCTTCAACGCCCCGGCCGACGGCATCGTCGAGCTCTGGGAGGGCGCGCTGTCCCGCGGCCAGGGCGGCCTCGTGACGCCGGACCAGGTGGACCTCACGACCGCGGAGCTGCCCGGCCTGCGCAGCGACCTGCGCACCGTGCCGCACGAGGTGCTGGCCGGGGTGCTGTCCGCGGTCGCCGCCGAGCCGACGCCGCGCGCCGACCTCGTGCCGCTGGAGGTGCCGGGCGAGCACCAGGTGAAGGCCAACGAGATCCCGGACCTCACCGGAATCCCCCTGGTCAGCGTGTCCCAGACGCCGGGCACCACGCAGCGCGGTGAGTCCCCCGGCGTGACGGCGCCGCTGCCGGCGCTGGGCGAGCTCAACGCGTTCAGCGGCGGCCAGACTTCGGTGCCGCAGGTCAGCCGGATCTCCTCCGCGCTGGACGGCACCGCGGCGCGCAGCGAGGAGCCGGCGTTCACGGCTGCGCCGCTGCGCTCCGACGTGGCGGTCACGGTGCTGGACGAGCTGGCCGCGGCGGTGCCCCCGGAGCAGGTCGTCACGCAGAACCCGTTCCGGCCGGTGCCCGCGCCGCGGACCGGCGGCATGGCGCTGCCGGTGCTCGACGGCGGCGTCCCGGACATCACGGCGGTGCAGGGCCACACGCTCCCGACGCCGGGCGTGACCTCGGACGGCGTCCTGCGCTCCCTGGAGAACGCGGACACGGTCGTGTTCAACCGGATCTGAGCCGAACGCGAAAAACCGGGGCGAGCACCAAGCTCGCCCCGGTTTTTTCATGCCCACGTCCAGGGTGGCTACGGCACCGGAGCCGTTCGGGGGGCTTCCGGGGCTGCTTCGCCCGGGTCGATCACCGTGCGCCGGGAACGCCACCACAGCACCGCGTTGTAGAGCAGGAACGCCAGTCCGAAGTAGACGTAGGAGTTGCCGATCAGCTGCTGGAAGAAGTTCCAGGTCAGCTCCAGGCCGTCGCCCTGGGGCATCTTCCAGTGCGGGCCCATCATGAAGAACCCGGCCGTCATGGCGGCCGCGAGCAGCAGCCCCCAGTTCCGCCGGACGTAGCCCGCGCCGAGCAGCAGCACCAGGCCCGGGATCGCCCAAACCCAGTGGTGCGACCAGGAGATCGGTGACACCAGCAACCCGAGGATGGCGTTGATCGTCACCGCCGTCGGCAGATCCCGCTGCCGGACCGCGTGCACCATCCCCACCACGGCCAGCACCAGCGCGAGGAGCGCGAGCAGCCCGAACACCACGGTCAGGCTCGGCGTGGACATCTTGCTCAGCAGCGAGCGCAGCGACTGGTTGCCCGCGTAGGTCGACGCGTCGCCGGTGAACTTCGGTCCGAAGGACACGTTGCTGCTGGCCAGCATCTCCTGCAGCCAGAACCGCCGGGCGTTGTCGAAGGTCAGCGCGAAGCCCAGCACCGCGGTGCCCAGGAAGGTCAGCAGCGAGACCACGATCGTCCGGACGTCCCGGCGCAGCAGCGGCAGCAGCAGGAACACCAGCGGCGTCAGCTTGATCCCGGCGGCCAGGCCGATCAGCAGGCCGCGGGGGTACGGCAGCTTCTTCGCGCCGTCGGTCCGCCACAGGCAGTCGATCATGACCAGCGCCATCAGCACGATGTTGATCTGCGCGTAGGTGATCGTCTCCAGCACCGGCTCGCTGATCGTGGCCAGCGGCAGCACCGCCGCCGTCACCAGCAGCACCTTGTCCCGGTGCGCGCGCAGGAACGTCGAGGCGCTGAGCACCACGTACAGCGTCGCGATGAGCGCGAGGTGGCTGACCAGCATGATCACCGCGGTCGAGCCGGCCTTCGGGATCAGCGCCAGCGGCGCGAACAGGATGGCCGCGAACGGCGGGTAGATGAACGGCAGCTCCAGCCCGGATTCGGTGGCCGGTAGGCCGTTGTAGAGGTCGCGCCCGGCCAGCAGCGCCTTCGCGCCGAGCCGGTAGACCTCGCCGTCGATGTGGTCGTGCGTGTTGACGGTGGAGACCACCATCACCGCGACCAGCTCCGCGACCGCGATCACGGCCAGCAGAGATCGGTGGTCGCGCAACCGCTCCCACAGCGGCGGTCGACCCGCGGTCCCGTGCACCGGCATGCACCATCCTCTCGCCTGCGGCACCTCGACCAGCGTAGGGATTCGATCGGCAGAGGGGGCGGCGCGGGGCGTTTTGAGCGCAATGCCACCTGTCGATGTTTCACCTGCTCGCCTCACCAAATCCCGGCCGTCGAGGTGACCTGGGCGGAAACGGTGCGTGAACAACTAACGCACAGTTATGCGCACAGCGTGAATACCACCATTACGGGTGGTCACTGAGGCCTTGAATTTCGCCCTGCACTGAGGGGAGGCTCAGACGGACTGCTCCGTTTGGTGGGGAGGAGGGGGCCGAATGAGTGTCCTCGAGGTGACCGCACCGGGCCAGTTGGCGCCGGTTTGGGACGAACTCATCAGCGGACTGAATCTCGGCGTGCTGCTGACCGATGACCGCGGCCAGGTGCTGGCCACCAACGACGTCGCCGCCGAACTGATGCAGCTGGCCAAGGCCGATCTGCTCACCGGCGCCCGGCCCACCGGCTGGCAGGTGCGCGACGACACCGGCGCCCCGATGCCGGACTGGGCCGAGCTGGCCGGCCAGGTGCTGCGGGCCGGTTCGCCGCTGTCCATCCCGATGGTGATCGCCCGCAGCGGCCAGCCGCTGAGCCGCATCTGGGCGGACTACCACGCGGTGCAGGTGCAGGGCCGCCGCCGGGTGCTGGTGCTGCTGCAGCCGGTGCACACCGACGTCCCGCACAGCCGCGGCCTGCTGGACCCGCTGACCGGCCTGCCGGCCCGCGTCCTCCTGCTGGACCGGCTGGAGCAGTCGCTGGTCCGCGCCCGCAGCCGCGGCACGCTGTCCACGCTGGTGCTCATCGACGTGCAGCGGCTGGCCGCCTTCAACGCCGAGTACGGCTTCGACCGGGGCGACGACCTGCTGACCACGCTGGCCGGGCGGCTCCGGGAGGGGCTCAGCGACGAGCACACCGTCGCCCGCTACGGGGGCGACGAGTTCGCGGTGGTCGCGGAGCACCCGAGCGGCACCGGCGAGGAGATCGCCGCGCAGGCGCGGGAGGTGGCGGGCTGGCCGGTGCGCATCGGCCGAAAGCGAGTTCGTCCCGGATTGCGGGTGAGCTGGGTGACCACCGACGGCCAAGCGTCGGTGCACGCGGTCCTCGCCCGGGCCGAACAGCAGCTCCAACACTAGGAAAGGAGGTACCGCGTGGGTCTTGAGCAGACCCCGAGCAAGAAACAGGGGGCACCCGCGCGAAGCGGGTGCCCCCTCCTCATGCCCGTCCGGTTCTCCGCAATTTCAATGGAAATCGGACCTTCGATTTCCATTGAAATTGCGCGAGTTATCCACAGTCGGCCGAAGTTGTCCACAGGGGTTCGGTGTGTCGTGGCGTGACACGCCGACGGGACGCAACTTCCATTGAAATTGCGGTCAACGCTCCAGCTTGCCGGCGATGAAGTCCTCGACCGCCTGGTAGGCGGCGGAGTCGGAGTACTGCTCCGGCGGCGACTTCATGAAGTACGACGACGCGGACAGGATCGGCCCGCCGATGCCCCGGTCCTTGGCGATCTTGGCGGCCCGGATCGCGTCGATGATGATCCCCGCCGAGTTCGGCGAGTCCCACACCTCCAGCTTGTACTCCAGGTTCAGCGGCACGTCGCCGAACGCGCGGCCCTCCAGCCGGATGTAGGCCCACTTGCGGTCGTCCAGCCACGGCACGTAGTCCGACGGCCCGATGTGCACGTTGCGCTTGCCGAGGTCGCGGTCCACCTGCGAGGTCACGGACTGCGTCTTGGAGGTCTTCTTCGACTCCAGCCGCTCCAGTTCCTTCATGTTCAGGAAGTCCATGTTGCCGCCGACGTTCAGCTGCATCGTGCGGTCCAGGTGCACGCCGCGGTCCTCGAACAGCTTGGCCAGCACCCGGTGCGTGATGGTGGCCCCGACCTGCGACTTGATGTCGTCGCCGACGATCGGCACGCCCGCGTCGGTGAACTTCTGCGCCCACTCCGGGTCGGAGGCGATGAACACCGGCAGCGCGTTGACGAAGGCCACGCCGGCGTCCAGCGCGCACTGCGCGTAGAACTTGTCCGCCGCTTCGGAGCCCACCGGCAGGTAGGACACCAGGACGTCCACCTCGGCGTCCTTGAGCGCCTGCACCACGTCGACCGGCCGCTCGTCGGACTCCTCGATGGTCTCCCGGTAGAAGCGGCCGAGACCGTCGTAGGTGTGGCCGCGCTGCACGGTGACGCCCAGCGGGGGCACGTCGGCGATCTTGATGGTGTTGTTCTCGCTGGCGACGATCGCCTCGGACAGGTCGCGGCCGACCTTCTTCGCGTCCACGTCGAAGGCGGCGACGAACTTCACGTCGCGCACGTGGTAGTCGCCGAAGGTGACGTGCATCAGGCCCGGAACCCGGGTCCCGGGCTCGGCGTCGGCGTAGTAGTGAACGCCCTGCACCAGCGACGCCGCGCAGTTCCCGACGCCCACGATCGCCACCCGCACCGCTCGACGATCTTCGCCCATGGCAGGGCCCTCCTTCTTGCTCATCTGTCGTGTCCTTGCAGTTCTTGCTCGCCGACGTTGGGTCGGCCCGGCGCCGCAGCAGCCTGCTCGGCGCGTTCCTGTTGGATGATTTCGTCGAGCCAGCGGACCTCGTGCTCGCTGTGGTCCAGCCGGAGCCGGTGCAGCTCGCGGGTATAACGGTCGAACTGGTCCCCGGAGCCTGCCAGTGCGCTGCGCAGGCCGTCGCGGCGTTCCTCGACGCGGCGCCGACGCCCTTCCAGGATCCGCATCCGGACCTCGGCCGGCGTGCGGGAGAAGAACACCATGTGCACGCCGAAGGCGTTGTCGTCGCAGGCCTGCGGCCCGCAGTCGCCGACCAGTTCGGCGAACCGGTGCTGCCCGGCAGCTGTGATGCGGTACACGCGGCGCGTCCGCCGACCCCACCCGCGCGAGCTGGGTGCGTCGGTTTCTTCCTCGATCAACCCGGCGCGCAGCAGCCTGCGCAACGTCGGGTACAAAGTTCCGCAGGACAGTGCGCGGAAGGCGCCGAGCGTGTCGTGCAACCGCTTCCGCAGCTCATAGCCGTGCATCGGGGCTTCGTGGAGCAGCCCGAGCACGGCGAGTTCCAGCATTCGCACCTCCTCCGCCCGCGTTCAGCGCCCGATTGCCGCCCAATCGCGGCGCCGGATTCCAGGGCGGCCCCCGCACGCCCACAGATCGCGGCGAGGCAGGCCACCCTTCGGATTGTATCGCGCCGATATATCGGAAAACACAATCGAGCGGCCCTTGACGTGGTAGTCGTCACCGCTGGTGGCGGTCGGGGGCCCGGCCTGCCCTGAACGGCGCATGGAGCAGCCGTCGCCGACACGTACTCTGTGGGCGTGCGGACCCAACGGCAAGTGGTCGACTACGCGTTGCAGCGCCGAGCGCTGCTCGCGCAGGTCCACGCTGGCCGCGTCGGGGTGATGGAGGTCTGCGACGCCGATCCGTACCTGCTGCGGGCGGCGAAATTCCATGGTGAGCCGAGCGGGGTGACCTGCCCGGTGTGCCGGAAGGAACCGTTGACCCTGGTCTCCTGGGTCTTCGGCGACGCCCTCAAGCACGCGTCCGGAACGGCGCGGGCCCCCGAGGAGCTCGACCGGATGGCGGCCATGTTCGAGGAGTTCAACGTCTACGTCGTAGAGGTATGCCGCACATGTAACTGGAACCACCTCGTGCAGTCGTACGTCCTCGGGACGGATGGGTTGAACAACAGCCGGTCCCGGCGCAAGACTGCAGCGGAGTGACAGCGGTCGTGACCCCGAACACGATCGCGCGCCCGGTGCGGCGCAAACCCCGACGTGAACGCATCACACGGCGTCCGACGACGCCTGTCCTGGAGGCCCACTCGTGAACGACGAGCGTGACGACCCCACCCGAGGGCGCCACTCACGGCATCCGCACCCCGACGGTCGAGGCACGCCACCCCCGCCCCCCGGGCCCCCGCGCGCCGGTGACCAGGCGCGGCCCCCTCAGCGTCCGGCGCCCGGCCCGCCGCCGGGCCCGCCCGGTGCGGGCGGTCCGGCATGGCCGGGTGAGGAGCCGCGACCGGGCGGTCCCGGCGCGCGGCCGAACCCGCCGGGCAACCGGTGGCCGGGTGCGGACCACAGCTCGGAGGAAACGCAGCAGAACGCCCCGGTGCCACCGCCCGGCCAGCCCATGAAGTGGCCGGGCGAGGAGCCGCCGCAGGAGCAGACCGGCGCGTGGACGCCGTCGTTCGACGACGACGAGGACGACTCGCCGCTGGGCAAGCGGCTCAGCGGGGACTCCCGCGAACCCGACAACGGTGGCGGGCGCAAGCTCGACCTGCCGACCACGTACACCCAGACGCCGCCGAACGCCGGACGGCAGGGGCCGCCACCGCCGCCGCCAGGCGTGCAGCAGGGTCGGCAAGGCCCACCGCCGCCCCCGCCGGGGCCAGGACGGCCGCCGCAGCCGCCCGGTGAGCAGCCGACGCAGAACATCCCGCAGACCCCGGCGGGCGATCGCGACAGCGATCGACGCCGGGCCGGTGGTGCTGCCGCGGCGGGAGCCGCCGCAGGCGGGATCGCCGGGGCAGCCGCAGGCGCCGGGATGGCGGGCGCCGCAGGCGCCGCCGGTGCGGGCGCGGCCGGAGCCGGAGGCGCGGCCGGTGGAGCCATGGGCGCCGCAGGCGCGGCGGCGGGAGCCGCCGGTGGCCCGAAGGGCGGTGCCGGTGGCGGCGGGGGCGTAGCCCCCGAGCCGCAGCTGCTCACGCACCAGGAGCAGGGGAACTACAACTACTACGCCGACGACGATTACGACGATCCGTACGGCGGGTACGACGGGAATGATCGGAATGGCGACGACTTCGACGATCGCGATTCCGGCGATCGCGATGACCGGTACCGCGACGACGACTTCGATGCCGGCCCGGACGACATCCCCGACCCGGACGAAGAGATGAGCGCCGCCCAAGCGAAGCGCAGCCGGCTCTGGCAGCGCGTCCGCCGATCCTGCTACGTCGCCGCGGCATTAGCCGTCCTGGTGCCGACCGCCGTGTTCATCTACGGCTACATCGTCTGGGAGCCGCCGAGCGAGGCTGCGGTGATGAGCAAGACCCGGCCGATCGAGCTGAAGTACGCGGACGGTTCGCCGATGGGGCGCATCGAGCCGGACGGCTCGGCGGAGGTCGTGCACGACATCAGCGAGGTCTCGGTGGCGATGCAGAACGCCACCATGGCGGCCGAGGACGCCAGCTTCCGCACCAACCCCGGCTTCGACTTCAACGGCATCGCGCGGTCGGTCTACTACCTGGCGACCGGTTCCGGCGTCGGTGGTGGCTCCACGATCACCCAGCAGTTCCTCAAGCTGGACCAGGACCTCAAGAAGGACCCGACCTACGTCCGCAAGATCAAAGAGGTCGTCCTGGCGTTCAAGCTGACGAACAACCAGAGCAAAGACAACATCATGCTCGCCTACATGAACACGGCCGACTACGGCCGCGGCGCGAACGGCATCACGGCCGCGGCGCGGGCCTACTTCGGCAAGAAGCCGAGCGAGCTCAACCCGGCTGAGGCCGCCGTGCTCGCCGGCGTGGTGCAGACGCCTTACGGCAAGAACAGCAACGACCCGGGTCTGAACCCGGAGAAGGCCGAGAAGCGCTGGGACTACGTCGTCGGGCAGATGGCGGAGAACGGCTTCATCACCCCGGCGGAGAAGGCGTCCATGACGATGCCGCAGACCCTGCCACGGTTGGAGTGGAAGACCAACAGCAGGTTGACGCCGGAGCAGGACGCCATCTACAAGGCCATCCTGACCGAGCTGGAGCCCAAGGGGCTGAGCGAGAGCGAGCTGTCCCGCGGCGGCTACGTGATCAAGACGACCATCGACCCGGACGCGCAGCAGAAGGCCGAACAGGCCGTGCAGGACGTGATGGGTTCCCAGCCGAAGACGCTCCGCACGTCTCTGGTCGCGGTCGACCCGCAGAACGGTGAGATCCGGGCGTACTACGGATCCAAGCAGCAGAACGGTGACCTGGACTGGGCCAGCACGCCGCAGGAACCGGGTTCGTCGTTCAAGCCGTTCGCGGTGATCGCCGGCCTGGAGAAGGGCAAGGGCATCGGCGAGTACTACGACGGCAGCGGGGACCAGATCATCGCCGGGCACAAGTTCGACAACTCGCCCGGCGTGCACTGCGACGTTCCGACGCACTGCGGTGTCCGCGAGGCGATGACCAACTCGGTCAACACCGTGTTCGTGAACATGGCGGCTCAGTTCGGGCCCACGAAGGTGGCCGAGGCCGCCCACCAGGCAGGCATTCCGGATTCGACGAAGCTGCAAAGCCCCGGTGGGGCCGTCGAAGCCGGTATCGCGCTGGGCATGTACCAGGTGCTCCCGAAGGACATGGCGGCCTCGTACGGCTCGTTCGTCAACGGCGGCAACAAGGTTCCGGCGCACTTCGTGAAGGAGGCCATCAGCCCCGAGACCGGGTCGTTCGACCTCCAGATCCCGGAACCGGAGCCCGCCTTCGGCAGCGCGACGGAGAGCAAGGACATCGCCTACAACGTTTCGCAGTCGATGCTGAAGGTCGCCGAGCACTCGAAGGTTCCGCTGGCGGGCAACCGGCCGGTGGTGTCCAAGACCGGTACCCACCAGTGGCTCAGCACCACGAAGAACAAGAACGCCTGGATGATCGGCGCGGTGCCGCAGATCTCCGCCGCGGTGGCGATGCAGAACGACGACGGCGGCCCGAAGCCGCTGGCCGACTCGAGCGGCGAAAGCTTCTACGGCGGTAACTGGCCTGCCAAGGTGTGGAAGAAGTTCATGGATTCCTACCTGCAGGGCAAGAAGGTCGAGGAGTTCCCGAAGGGCGACACGATCGGGCAGTTCGCGGACGTCCCGCCGCCTCCGCCGCCGACCTCGGAGCCGCCGCCGACGACGTCGCAGCTGCCGACCGCGCCGCAGACCCAGACCAGCGAGCCGGACGAGCCGACCACCAGCAAAGAGCGGCCGGGCCACTGCGGTTGGCTCGACCCGAACTGCGACGACAACGGTGGCGGTGGCGGAGATTCAGGCGACGGACCGCCGAACGTCGCACCGACCAGAACGAGGTCGTACGGCTAGGACGCAGCACACCCGGAGGGGCACCCGCGAGCGGCGGGTGCCCCTCCGCGTTGTTCGGCCCCAAGTAGCATCCGGGCGTGTCCACCTCGAACGAGCCCGCCAGCACCGAACCGGCTCCGCCCCCCGGCGAGCGCGCGAGCTCGGCGGTGGACAGCGATTCCCTCGGCCCCGCCGACCGCGTCGCGCCGACCTGGACCGAGCCGCTGGCGCAGAAGCTCAGTCGGCCCTTCGGCGGCCGGCTCGGGCGGCACGCGCAGGTCGGGCGCCAGTGGTTCTGGACGCCGTTGCGGGTGATCCTGCTCCTCGCGGTGCTGGTGCTGGCCGCGTCCTGGCTGTTCAAGGCGCCCTGCCAGGTCACCTACGACACCGGCAACGGGCCGCAGCTGGACTGGCGGAACAGCAAGCAGTACACCGCCATGTGCTACACCGACATCATCCCGCGCTACGGCATGGGCGATCTCGCGCCGGACGACGCGTTCCCGTACAAGACGGCCTGGCTGGAGAACGCCGGCACGCCGCAGGAGAAGGTCCGGTACATGGAGTACCCGGTGCTGACCGGGGTGTTCCAGTGGATCAACGCGCGGGCCGCGGACGGTTGGGCGACCCTGGCGGGCCACGGCTGGCTGCCGGCCGGCCTGACCAGCGTGCTGTACTTCAACATCTCGGCGTTCTGGCTGGCTGCGGCCTGGTTGGTGACGATCTGGGCGCTGGTGCTGCTGTGCCGCCGGCGGGTCTGGGACGCCGCGCTGGCCGCCGTGTCGCCGCTGGTCTTCGTGCACGCCTTCACCAATTTCGACGCCCTGGCCACGGCTTTCGGCACCGCCGGTCTGCTCGCGTGGGCGCGGCGCAGGCCCGTGCTGGCCGGGGTGCTGATCGGGCTCGGCGGCGCGGCGAAGCTCTACCCGCTGTTCTTCCTCGGCCCGCTGCTGGTGCTGGCTTGGCGCGCCGGGAAGACGGCGGACGCGCTGCGCACGGTGCTGGCCGCCGCGCTGGCCTGGCTGGTGGTCAACGTGCCGGTGCTCGTGCTCTACCCGGAGGGCTGGCGGGAGTTCTTCCGGCTCAACAACGAGCGCCCGGCCGACCCGGACTCGCTGTACAACGTGCTGATGTACTTCACCGGCTGGGCGGGTTTCGACGGCCCGCTGCGGGACGGTGCCACGCCGACGGTGCTGAACGCGGTCAGCCTCGGCCTGTTCCTGGTCGCCTGCCTCGGCGTCGGGTGGCTGGCGCTGGCCGCGCCGACCCGGCCGCGGCTGGCGCAGCTGTGCTTCCTGGTGGTCGCGGCGTTCCTGCTGACCAACAAGGTGTGGAGCCCGCAGTACTCGCTCTGGCTGGTGCCGCTGGCGGTGCTGGCGATTCCGCGCTGGCGGCTGCTGCTGACCTGGATGATCGTCGACGCCGCGGTGTGGGCGCCGCGGATGTACTACTACCTCGGCACCGGCAACAAGGGCCTGCCGGAGGGCTGGTTCCTGGGCGCGGTGGTGATCCGCGACGCGATGGTCGTCGCGCTGTGCGTGCTGGTCGTCCGGGAGATCGTGCGGCCGGAGCGGGACAAGATCCGCGCGGCGCTCGCGATGCGGGGCGGGCGGGAGCCGGGCGCGATCGACGACCCGTGCGGTGGCTTCCTGGACGGCACGCGAGACCGATTCGTGTTACCCAGTGTCGCCCGTTGGGGTAACGAACGGCCCGGACAGGGGACGCGCACCTTAGCGTCGAGGCGGTGATCTTCCGCCACTGATGGAGGTGCTTCGCTGATGGTCGGCCGACGATCCCTCACCCTGGTGCTCACCGCGGCGGCCGCGCTGGCCGCGCCCACCGCGACCGCGTCGGCCGAGACGCCGCCGGGCGAGCTGGAAGTCCGCCTGGGCGAGGCGACCTGCCACGACCTGTCGCCGCTCACCGCGACGTTCCCGTGGTTGAGCACGTTCTTCCCCGGTGACCTGAGCGCGTCGCCGCTGGTCCGCTACGAGATCCGCCGCGCGGCGGACGGGCTCGCGCCGTTCGCGGTGACCGTCGACGGCGAGCGGCGGGCCATCGGCATGGTCGGCCGCGGCGGCCTGGTTTCGGCGCAGGTCCCGCTGACCAACGAGAAGGCGACCGAGGTCGTGGTGACCTCCGGCGGGCAGGTCCTGGCGAACCGCACCTACCACGCCCGCTGCTGATCGACCCGCCGAAGAGAGGTGCCCGCCCGGGTCCCCCGCCGGGCGGGCACCGGCGCGTCCGGGGTAGGCCTGCGGGCGGACTGGGCGTCAGCCCGCGGTCGGATCCGGTTCAGGGGGATCTCGGGGTCGTTCCCTGACGCACCGCGGCGCCGCCTCGGCGAGCATTGAGGCATGACGACGTACCGCATGGCACTGTCCCGGCCGAGCGACAAGGCGATGATCGCGGGGGTGTGCGCCGGTCTGGCCGACCGGTTCGGGATGAAGCCGTTCACCGTCCGCCTGCTGTTCCTGCTGTCCTGCCTGCTGCCCGGCCCGCAGTTCGTGATCTACATCGTGCTCTGGATCCTGATCCCGAAGCGCTGACCGGCCGCGCCGAACGCTGATTTCGCCCGAAACCGGCGGCGCCGCGCGCTAGGCGCGGCGGGCGCACCAGGCCGTGACCAGCAGCGTGCTGGCGACCAGGCTGAAGGCGGCGACGAGCGCGGACCGCACGAGCAGCGCAGCGCTCGTCGCGTCCGCGCTCAGCGCCAGCAGCAGCGGGAACGCCAGCGGAATCCACTTCGCCAGCAAGGTGATCGCGAACAGCGCCGCCGCCGCGATCACCGTGTACCCGATGCGGCGGACGACCAGCCCGGAGCACGGCAGGGCGACGGCGATGCCGAACGCGGCGCACGCGACGTGCGCCAGCAGGCCGATGCCGAGATCGCCCGGTGGGTGGTCGAGCCCGTGCGAGATCTCCGCCCAGGCAACGGAAAGCACCGCGAGCCCGATCGAGCAGCACAGCACCGCCAGCACGACGCTCGCCAGCATCCGGGCCATCGATCCGGCGTGCGCGCGGGTGACCGTGCGCTGCACGACGTCCTCCACGTCGACCAGCGCGATCGTCAACCAGCCCGCCACGACCAGCAATCCCGCTGCGGTCACCGCGAAGCCGGGCAGCGCCGGGCCGTCGTTGTTGCTGTAGAAGATGGCCAGCAACGCGATGTAGAGCAGCACCGGCGGCAGGTAGCGCTGCGAGTGGCCGAGGATGGCCAGCTGGTAGCGGATCAGCGGGATCACCGTGCGGCCACCGAGAGCACCGCGCAACCCTGCTGGATCGCCTTGAGCAGCAAGGATTCCCGAGCTTCCACGGTCACCACCAGCGTCACGTCCAGGTGGCCCGGGCGCACCGCCTGCACGCCGGGCTGCGCCGCCCAGTCGACGGATTCGCCGTCGCGCAACACGATCCGGCAAGTCTCGACCTCCGCTTCGAGCGGTTCGAGGCGCCCGTCGGCGAGCCGGTGCGAGCGGGTGGCCAGCGCCCGCACCGCTTCCGGCCGGTGGTCGGTGAACACGACGGCTGTGCCCGCCGCCGAGACCTCGCCGATCACCTCGGTGAGCACGCCGCGCGCGTCGGGATCCAGGCCCGACCACGGTTCGTCCAGCACCAGGAGCTCGGGATCGCACAGCAGCGCCTGCGCGATCCCGACCTTCTGCGCGTTGCCCTTCGACAGGTCGCGCAGCGGGGTGTCCGGGCCGCCGGCGAGCGCGAAGCGGTCGAGCCAGCCGTCGGCCCGGGCGGTGGCCTCCACAGTGGACAGTCCGCCGATCCGGCCCAGGTGGCGGAGGTAGGCGCGGGCGCTCATCCGCTGCCGAGCGGGAAACCGGTCCGGCACGTACCCGATGCGCGGCCGACCGGTGACGGTGCCGCCGGACGGCCGGGAGACCCCGGCGAGGATCCGCAGCAGCGTCGACTTCCCGGACCCGTTGGCGCCCAAGATCCCCACGGCCGCACCGGTCGGCACGTCGAGGTCAACGCCCCGGAGCACCGACCGGGCGCCATGGCGCTTGGTGACGCCCGAAAGTTCCCGCACCACCACTGCAGATCCCCTCGCAAGTCGTCCTCCGGTGCGCGGACACCCCGGAGGGACGCAATTTCAATGGAAATCAGAGGTTCGATTTCCATTGAAATTGCGGCGGTCAGCGGCGGGCGTGGGCGTCGAGGACGTAGGCGATGGCCGACGTGACCTTGGCCGCGAAGGCCAGGTGCAGCGACTCGTCCGGCACGTGCGCGTTGCTGTCCGGGCCGAGCGCGCCGGTCACCACGAACTGCGCGTCCGGGTAGGCGTTGTGCAGCAGGCCCATGAACGGGATCGAGCCGCCGAGGCCCATCGTCCGCCAGCCCGCGCCGAACACCTCGTCGCTCGCCTGGTCCAACGCCGCGGCCAGCCACGGCGCGAGGTCGGGCGCGTTCCAGCCCAGCCCGGTCTCGGCGTGCCCGAAGGTCACCTTCGCGCCGTAGGGCACGTCGGTGGTCAGCCGCTCCTGGACCGCGCGGATCGCGGCCTCGGGGTCGGCGGTCGGCGGCAGCCGGAAGCTCAGCAGCAGCGTCGTGTAGGGCCGCAGCACGTTGCCCGCGTCCGCGGGCTTCGGCAGCCCGTCGGCGCCGATCACCGAGAGCGTCGGCCGCCAGGTGCTGTTCAGGGCGAGTTCGACCTCGTCCTCGTCGACCGGCCGCAACCCCTCCGGCCACGGCACGACGTTGCGCACCAGGCCGGGCACGGCCTCGATCGCGGCGCGCACCTCGGCGACCCGGTTCTCCGGGATCTGCACGGTCAGCTCGGGCACCAGGACCTCGCCGGTCGCGGAGTCCTCCAGCCGGTCCAGCAGCTCCCGCAGCACCCGGAACGAGCTGGGCGCGATGCCGCTGGCGATGCCGGAGTGCAGGCCGCTGTCGAGCACCTGCACCTTGACCTCGAGCTGCACCATGCCGCGCAGCGAGTTCGTCAGCCACAGCCGCTCGTAGTCGCCCGCGCCGGAGTCCAGGCACACCACCAGCGACACGGCGCCGAGCCGGTCGGACAGGTGCTCCAGGTAGGCGGGCAGGTCGGGGCTGCCGGACTCCTCGCCGGTCTCCAGCAGCACCACGCAGCGCGCGTGCGCTCCGCCGTGCGCGCGGACCGCCTCGATGGCGGTGATCGCCGCGTACCCGGCGTAGCCGTCGTCGGCGGAGCCGCGGCCGTACAGCCGGCCGTCGCGGACCACCGGCGTCCACGGCCCGAGGCCCTCGGACCAGCCGCCGACCGGCGGCTGCTTGTCGAGGTGGCCGTAGAGCAGCACCGTTTCGTCGGGCGCGCCCTCGCTGGCCGGGATGTCCACCACGAGCAGCGGGGTGCGTTCCGGCAGCCGCACGACCTCGATGTTCGCGCCGGCGATGTTCCGCGCCGCGACCCACGCGCGCAGGTGCTCGATGGCGGCGTCGAGATGCCCGGAGGCGACCCACTCGGAGTCGAAGGAGGGCGAGATCGCCGGGATCTTCACCAGCTCGGAGAGGCTCGGCAGGACGGATTCGTCCCACGCCTGGTCAACGGTCTTCGCTACGGCTGCACGATCCACGCCGCGATCCTATGCCCGCTCCCACCTGGTCGTCGTGGATGGCCGGAACTGCTCAGCAGCCCCCCGGTGTGGCAGGCATCGACGGGACCACGAGGAACGTGCCCGCCTGGGCATCGGCGGACCGCCGGTCTTCGGTGTGGATCGCCATGATCGCCTGACCGATCGGGTCCTGCTGCCCGAACTCGGGCAGGATCCGTGCCACGACTACTCCTTTAGCTGCCGCTTCCCACGGCCGCGGAGGTGGTGGCCGCGATGGCTCCGGCGCTGATCGCCGCGGTCGCGGCCGCGACCGCGGCCTCCACGGCCTTGCCGAGCTGCTCGCCCTTGCTGATCTCCTTCAGCCGCTTGCGCTCCGCCCGCTCCAGCCCGAGCGACCGGACCAGGTTGGTCGCGTGCACCATCGCCGCGAGCAGCGCCCGGCGGTTGTCCAGCGCGATCTCGTCCCGGGCGACCGCGCGCAGTTCGGCGATCAGCGCCTGCCGCGCCCCGGGGTCGGGGAAGTACTTGTCGTACGGGATGAACAGCACCGACTTCTCCTCGCGGCGCATCAGGCCCCGTTCGGCGAGGGCGGCGCAGTGCACCTTGCGCGCGCTCTTGCGGTGCTGGATGAAGCTCTGCGCGGCCACCGGCTTGTTCGCCGGACCCGCCTTCTTGACCAGGTATGCCATGCAGTCGTCGAGCCAGCCGATGCCGCTCGGGCTCGCGTCGAGCACCTGGATCTTCTTCCGGACGAAGTCGATCCGGTGCTGCAGCACGAGCTCGCCGAGTTCCGCTGCGCCGGCGTAGTCGGACATCGAGTAGTACGAGCCGTTGTCCTTCTGGAGCAGCAGCGCGAACTCTTCGGGCAGGGTCAGCGTGGTCATGCCGACCAGTCTCGCAGCGAATCGCGGCCGACGCGGCCGAATCGGACCGGCTAGACGCGGCCCATCGCCGCCAGGAAGCGCATCGCCAGCGGTTCGGCGGGCACGATCTCCTCGGCCTCGAAGCGGGCGACCTCGGCTTCCGGCACCCCGGCCGCCTCGGCGAGCTTGGCGGGCGTCCAGCCCTGTTCCTGGCGCACGACGCGCACCAGCCGAACCAGGTCTTCGGTGTCGTTCGGGTGCTCAGCGGGCTCGGCCATGGAAGCGCTCCCTGAGTCCGGGGCCGGTCGCTTCCCAACATAGCCAGCCGAGCGGATCAGCCGCCCGCCGCGACGATGATCGCCGGGACCGCCGTGATCGCCGCCAGCGCCGCCGAGACCGCCGCGCTGACGGCGTCGCCCAGGTCCTCGGTCTCGGCGATCGACTTCAGCCGGTTCCGCTGCGCGCGGTCGAAGTCGAGCAGGTACACCAGCCCGCTGCGGTAGGTCACCGCGCTGAGCAGCGCCAACCGCTCGTCGACCGACCGCTGGCCGGCGGCCAGCTCGTGCAGCTCGGCGAGCAGCGCGCCGCGGACACCGCGATCCGGGTGGTAGCGGTCGTCCGGCAGCACGCCCAGGAACTTCCGCCGCTCGCGGCGCAGGAGCCCGTGCTCGACCAGCACCTGGCGATGCGTCGCGAACGTGCCGGTGCGCCCCGCCAGCCACCAGCTCAGGTCGATCGGCCGGTTCGGCCGCCCGGCCCGTTGCCGGAAGTCCTCGAGCAGCCGGTCCATCCACGGCAGTCCGCTCGAACCGGAGTCGACCAGGCGCACCGCCGTGCCGGTCAGCTCGACGCGGCCCCGCAGGACCAGCTCGCCGATCTCGGCTGCGGCGGTCGCCGTGTTCGGGTTCGCGCTGACGAAGTAGGTGCCGTTGGCCTTGTGCAGCAGCAGGACGAACTCGTCGGGCAGCGCGAGCGGGTTGGGGAACTCGGCCACGAGTCCAGTTTGTCCTATTTTCGCCGCCGGAGACACCGGCGTCGCAATATCGGTACCGCGATGGTCCACAAAGCATTAGTCGGACCTCCATTACTTCGATGACCTGCGGTTTTGCCTTTTTCGGCGGCGAACTACGGTGATCACACGGGAGGACGCAGACCGGGCCGCGGTCGTGCTGAATCCCTGTGGCAGGGCTCACGAAAACGACCGGTTTCGTGCCAGGATGACGGGGAGCGATCCAACCGCTCCGACCGGAACGCCAGGCGATCCACCAGATCACCTGCGGTTTCGCCGGGGCAGTCGGGCCACACCGCCACAAGCGGGTGGGCCGGCGCGACACGAGGAGATCACGCATGTCCCCCGAGCAATGGACGCGATCCGAGACCGAAGGCACCACCGGCCCCCCTGCCGCTGTCGCAGCGAAACCCACACGGGAGCAGGTGATCGCCGGTTTGCGCGCCACGAGCGAAGGTGGAGCTGACCTGGTTCAGCTACTCACCCCAGAAGGTCAGCGGGTCGAACACCCGGACTTCGACATCGACGTCTCCGACGCGCAACTGCGCGACCTGTACCGGGACATGGTGCTGGTGCGCCGCGCCGACCGGGAGGGCAACGCCCTGCAGCGGCAGGGCCAACTGGGCATCTGGGTGCCGTTGCTCGGCCAGGAAGCCGCCCAGATCGGGGCCGGCCGGGCGCTGCAGCCGCAGGACATGGCCTTCCCCAGCTACCGCGAGCACGGCGTCGCCTGGTGCCGCGGCATCGATCCGACCGACCTGCTGGGCATCTTCCGCGGCACCGACCACGGCAGCTGGGACCCGGTCGACACCCGGTTCCACCTGTACACGATCGTCATCGGCAACCAGTGCCTGAACGCCACCGGCTACGCGATGGGCCAGCGCTTCGACGGCAAGGTCGGCGAGCCCGACGGCGAGGCCACCATGGTCTTCTTCGGTGACGGCGCCACCAGCCAGGGCGACGTGCACGAGGCGATGGTGTGGTCGGCCGTCTACGACGCGCCCGTGGTCTTCTTCTGCCAGAACAACCAGTGGGCGATCTCCGAGCCGCTGGAGCGCCAGACCCGCGTGCCGCTCTACCGGCGCGCCAGCGGGTACGGCTTCCCCGGCATCCGGGTGGACGGCAACGACGTGCTGGCCAGCCTCGCGGTCAGCAAGTGGGCGCTGGACGAGTGCCGCCAGGGCAACGGCCCGGTGCTGATCGAGGCGTTCACCTACCGGATGGACGCGCACACCACCTCCGACGACCCGACCCGGTACCGCCTGGCCGACGAGCACGAGGCCTGGAAGCTCAAGGACCCGATCGAACGGCTGCGGGTGCACCTGGTCCGCGAGCAGATCGCCGACCAGGGCTTCTTCGACGGCATCGACGCCGAGGCCGACGAGCTCGCCGCCCGGCTGCGCGACTTCTGCTTCAACATGCCCGAACCGCCACCCGAACGGATGTTCTCCGAGGTCTACGCCGAGGAGACCCCGCAGCTGGCCGCCCAGCGCGAGGACTACCTGCGGTACCTGGCCGGATTCGCCGACGAGGCGATGGCAGGAGGTGTGCGCTGATGGCCGCGCCCGCGTTGGAACGCTCGACCGCCACGGCGGGGACCCAGACCGTCACGATCGCCAAGGCGCTGAACATGGGCCTGCGCGCGTCGCTGGAACGCGACCCGAAGGTCCTGGTGATGGGCGAGGACGTCGGCAAGCTCGGCGGCGTCTTCCGGATCACCGACGGCCTGCAGAAGGACTTCGGCGAGCACCGCGTGCTGGACACCCCGCTGGCCGAGTCCGGCATCATCGGCGCCGCCATCGGGCTGGCCATCCGCGGCTACCGCCCGGTGTGCGAGATCCAGTTCGACGGCTTCATCTTCCCCGGCTTCGACCAGATCGTCTCCCAGCTGGCCAAGCTGCACTTCCGCAGCCAGGGCAAGCTGAAGATGCCGGTAGTGGTGCGGGTGCCCTTCGGCGGCGGCATCGGCGCCGTCGAGCACCACTCGGAGTCGCCGGAGTCGCTGTTCGCGCACATCGGCGGCCTGAAGGTGGTGTCCTGCTCGAACCCGGTGGACGCCTACTGGATGCTGCAGCAGGCCATCGAGTGCGACGACCCGGTGCTGTTCTTCGAGCCGAAGCGTCGCTACTACGAGAAGGCCGAGCTCGACCCGAGCACGCCGCCGATCCCGCTGTTCAGCTCGCGCGTGGCGCGCGCCGGTTCGGCGGTGACCGTGGCGGCGTACGGGCCGATGGTCCGCACCTGCCTCGACGCGGCGGCCGCGGCGGCCGAGGACGGGCTGGAGCTGGAGGTCATCGACCTGCGCACGCTGTCACCGCTGGACCTGGACCCGGTGTTCGAGTCGGTGCGCCGCACCGGCCGGCTGGTGCTGGTCAGCGAGGCCCCGGCGGAGGCATCGGTCACCTCGGAGATCGCCACGAGGGTGCAGCAGGAGTGCTTCTACTCGCTGGAGGCCCCGGTGCTGCGCGCGACGGGCTTCGACACGCCGTACCCGCCCAGCAAGCTCGAGGAGGGCTACCTGCCCGACCTCGACCGGGTCCTCGACGCGGTCGACCGCTCGTTGGCGTACTGAGGGAGCCTTTCGATGGGACTGAAGCACTTCCCGCTGCCCGACGTCGGCGAGGGGCTGACCGAAGCGGAAATCCTCGGCTGGCGCGTCCAGCCCGGTGACGCCGTCACCGTCAACCAGGTGATCGTCGAGATCGAGACGGCCAAGGCGTCCGTCGAGCTGCCCTGCCCGTGGGCCGGCACGGTCCGCGAGCTGCTCGTCGAGCCGGGGCAGACCGTCGAGGTCGGGTCGCCGATCATCGCGATCGACCTCGAAGGCTCGGCCGGTGGAGCCGCCCCCGCCGAGGGGTCCGGCAAGATCGGCGAGGAGTCCAACGGCCGCATCGCCACGCTGGTCGGCTACGGCCCGCGGACGGCGAGCGCCAAGCGCCGCCCGCGCAAGGGCCGGGTGCCCGCCGCCGCGCAGGTCGTGGAGGTTCCGGCGCCCGAACCGGCCGTGGTGGAGCCGGTGCCCGAACCGGTCGTGGTGAAGCAGGTGGCGCAGCAGGGCGGCTACGTGCCGCTGGCGAAGCCGCCGGTGCGCAAGCTGGCCAAGGACCTCGGCGTGGACCTGACCGCGCTCAGCGGGTCCGGGTCCGGCGGCGTGATCACCCGCGAGGACGTGCAGTCCGCCGCGAGCGGCGCGGCCGTCGGGCTGCCCGCGGTGGCCGAAGCGCCGGCCGGGCGGGAGCGGCGGGTGCCGATCAAGGGCGTCCGCAAGGCGACCGCGCAGGCGATGGTGGACAGCGCGTTCACCGCCCCGCACGTCACCGAGTTCCTCACCATCGACGTCACGCCGATGATGGAGCTGCGGGAACGCCTGAAGTCGCACCCGGAGTTCCGCGGCGTCAAGATCACGCCGCTGGCGTTCGCGGCGAAGGCCGTGTGCCTCGCGGCCCGCCGGACCCCGGACGTCAACGCCACCTGGGACGGGGCGGCCGGCGAGATCGTCTACAAGGACTACGTGCACCTGGGCATCGCGGCGGCCACGCCGCGCGGCTTGGTGGTGCCCAAGGTCCGCGACGCCGACCGGATGTCCCTGAAGGAGCTGGCGGAGGCGCTGGAGCGGCTCGCCGCGACCGCGCGGGAGGGCAAGACGACCCCGGCGGAGATGGTGGGCGGCACGATCACCATCACCAACGTCGGCGTGTTCGGCGTCGACACCGGGACGCCGATCCTCAACCCGGGCGAGTCCGCGATCCTCGCGCTCGGCGCGATCCGCGACATGCCGTGGGTGGTGGACGGCCAGGTGGTGCCCCGGAAGGTCTGCCAGCTGGCGCTGAGCTTCGACCACCGGGTGGTCGACGGCCAGCAGGGCTCCCAGTTCCTCGCGGACGTCGGAGCGCTCCTGGCCGACCCGAGCATGGCCATCACGTACTGATCCGCACCGAGGAGGCGCCTTCCACCGGCAGCACCGGTGGAAGGCGCCTTTCACGCGCGCTTGAAGGTGCGGATGCCTTCGGCCGGCGTCCAGTGCCGGATGACCAGGTGGGTCTGGTCGTCGGAGAGGCCGGTGGTGGTCACCTCGGTGAGGTCCAGGCGGAAGAGGTGCGAGTCCTCGCTCGGCGGCTTGGCCTCCTCGATCCAGGCCCGCAGCTCGTCGCCGGTCACCTCGACCACCCGGCCGGCGATCTTCACGTCCGGGGTCGCCATCGAACCGTCGCCGGGGTTGGCGTGCAGCGCGAACCGCTGATCCCGACGCAGGTCCAGGGCCTTCTTGGCGCCGGGCATCGAGCCCAGCGTGAGGTCCGGGCCGCGCCAACCGACCTCCGTGCCGCTGACCCGCGGCGAACCGTCCCGGCGCAGCGTGGCCAGCACGTGGTGCTTGGCCGCCTCCAACCGCGCCCGGACGGTTTCCGCCAGTTCGGGCGCTTGTTCCGTGAATTCCTGCCATGACGTCATGCGCGCCATGTTGGCAGGCGGCACCGACACGCGCGGGATGCGGCGAACGGCCTGTTCACCTCGTCTTGCGAGGTGAACAGGCCGTTCGCCGCAAAACCAGAATCGGGTCAGTCGCCCTTGCGACGCCGTCCGCCGCGCCGGGATCCGCCGCCCGCCGATGCCGACGCCGCCACCGGCTCGGCCGCCTCCGCGGGCTCGTCCGCCGACGACTTCTGCTCGTCGTACTCGCGGAGGAAGTCGAACGCGTGCTTGTCGAAGTCGTGGATGTCGATCTCGGGCAGCTCGCCGAGCTCGTTGTTCAGTTCCCGGAAGATCGGTGTCTCCAGGTCAGGGGTGGTCTTCTTCACCGCTTCGCCCTCCCGTTCACTCTCGAAGCTGTGGCCGGGCCGCCGCGCGCGACGTCGTCGCCCACCGCGTCCCGTTCCGAGCCCTCCCCGAGGAGCTCGCCCGGCGCAGCCGGACACCGCAAGGTGTCCGTCCACGTCGGTGTGACGCGCGCCGAGGCGGATGATGACTCCACCGCCGACGACATTCATCCATTCGGACCAGTCCCATGGTGCACTTGCCGTGTGGCGCCGATGCACGGGCCCACGAAATGGTGCACCGCTCCTGTTCAACCCGCGCTCACTTTGTGCAATTCCGCACCGTGGCGAGCGCCACTCCGCGAACCCGGGCAAACCATGGCCAACCGAGCCTTCCGGGTGGGCCGCTAGCGGAGCTGGCCGAGGATCTGGCTGTGGGCGCCCCAGAGCACCTGGAGGTTCTGCTTCCGCATGTTCTCGAACGAGTCGTCCCCGCCGATGAAGATCGGGATCTTGTTCCCGACGCACTCGTCGAAGGCCAGCGGGAGCTGCCCCGGGTACTCCGCCGCCCACTCGCCGAAATGCCGCTCGCCGAGGTCCTTGATGTCGATGAGCACGTCGTCGTGGAACCGGGAGAAGGCGACGGGGAACGGGCTCACCTCGCCGGTGTTGGGGTTGAGCAGCAGGATGTGCGGGTCGTCGGGCGTCCCGGACCCGGTGTCGATGGCCCACTGCTGCCCGAGCCAGTCGAAGCCGAAGCAGGCCACCCGCCCGTCCAGCTCGGGGAACGCGTCCACGACGTAGCCGTCGATCACCGCCGCGCTCGCCGGGGTGTGCACCCGGTACAGCCCGTCGTCGAAGGTGCTGCCGCCGAGCTGCGAGAACAGCGGCGCGAGGACGGGGTGGACGGAGTCGGGAACCTCCTGCCCGCCGCCGGCGGCGGTGAGCCGGTAGGCGTCGAGGAACTGTTCGAACATGCCGCGATGCTGTCACCGCCGAACGGCCGGCGGAGCGGCTTTCGAAGATCGGGCCGCTGCGGGAAACCGCGACGGCCCGGCGGGCTCAGGCGATGTGCTTGCCGGAGATGGCGCGGGCCACCACCAGCTGCTGGATCTGCTCGGTGCCCTCGAAGATGTCGTAGATCTTGGCGTCGCGGTGCATCCGCTCCACCGGGAACTCCCGGGTGTAGCCGTTGCCGCCGAGGATCTGGATCGCCCGCTCCGTCGCCCAGGTGGCCACCCGGCCCGCCTTGAGCTTCGACATCGAGCCCTCGCCCGCGGTGAACCCGCCGTTGCGGCCCAGCCACGCCGCCCGCCACACCAGCAGCCGCGCCGCGTCGATCTCCATCCGCATGTCGGCCAGCGTGAACGCGATCGACTGGTTCTCGATGATGGGCCGCCCGAAGGTCTCCCGCTGCTGCGCGTACTCCAGGGCGGTCTCGTAGGCCGCCCGCGCGATGCCGATGGCCTGCGCGCCGACGGTCGGGCGGGACAGCTCGAAGGTCTTCATCGCCGCCTGCGAGCTGGCCTTGCCGCCCTCGCGGGCGCGGGCCAGCCGCTCGTCCAGCTTCTCCTTGCCGCCCAGCAGGCAGCTGCCGGGCACCCGCACGTCGTCCAGGAACACGTCGGCGGTGTGCGAGGCGCGCAGCCCGTGCTTGCGGATCTTGCTCGGCGCCTCCAGGCCCTTGGTGCTCGGCGGCACCACGAATGCGGCCTGGCCGCGGGAGCCCAGCTCCGGGTCGACGACCGCCTGCACGACGTGCACGTTCGCGATCCCGCCGTTGGTGGCCCACGCCTTCTGGCCGTTGAGCACCCACTCGTCGGTGGCCTCGTCGTAGACCGCGCGGGTGCGCATCGCCGCGACGTCGGAACCGGCCCCGGGCTCCGACGAGCAGAACGCCGCGACCTTCGGGTCGTCCGCGTCGCCATAGCACTGCGGCACCCACTCGGCGAGCTGGTCGGGCGTGCCCGCGGCGAAGATCCCGGCGACCGCGAGGGTGGTGCCGAAGATCGCCATGCCGATGCCGCCGTCGCCCCAGAACAGCTCCTCGTTGGCGATCGGCAGAGACAGGCCGGTGTCGTCGGCCCAGAACGTGGCCAGCGTTTCGAAGCCGTAGAGCCCGATCTTGGCGGCCTCCTGGATGATCGGCCAGGGGGTTTCCTCGCGCTCGTCCCATTCCCGCGCGGCCGGCCGGATGGCCTGCTCGGCGAAGCCGTGCACCCAGTCGCGCAGCTCCTGCTGTTCCTCGCTCAGTTCCAGGGAGAAAGTCATCGCCGTCCTGTCGGTGTAGTTCGGCCTCGGCTCTGGTTCTTCGACCTCGAAGCGGCGCAGCCCCTCGCAACCGGCGCCGCCGCCCGTACTGCCGCGCCGGGCGAGCCTCAGGCCTTGGGGATCTGGAAGAGCTTCGTCAGCCCGGCGGCGAAGCCGAGGTCGCCGGCGACCTTGAGCTTGCCCTTCATGAACAGCATGGGCGCCGAGGCGTTGCCGGAGGCCAGTTTCAGGAAATCCGCCGGGGGCGTCGTGATCGTCACCCGCGGCTCGTGCTGCGGATCCTTGCTGACGGTGCACTGGCCGTCGGCCAGCACGCATTCGTAGCGCAGCAGGTCGTCCTCGGTGCCGATCCGCCACCGCACCACGGCCTCGATCGCGCCGGCCTTCTCGGTCTTGTAGTGCTCGCCCATCCGCCGGAACACCTCGTCGAGGATGCGTTCGCGCAGCTCGGGGCGTTCCATCACGGCTTCGATCTGGGCGTCGGAGGCGCGCGAGATCAGCCGCGCGAACTGCTCCGGCCGCAGCGCGCTCAGGTCGACCGGGGTGCCGCTGCCGGCGATCTCGGAGGCGGCTTCGAGCAGCGCGACGAACTCTTCCTTGCCGACCTTCTTGGGGTCGACCTCGCCGAGGGCCGCGATCGGGTCGGTTTCGGGTTGGGGCATCGGTGCCACCTCCATTACCTACTCGTGAGTAAGACTACGTTCGAGTAGGTTCGAAGGCAAGCGGGCGCGGCGGATCGGATCTGATCTAGCCTGGCCGGAAAAGACCAGCGTAAGAGGTGAGATGGTCGATCGTCAGGACAACGACCGCCCCCGGTCGCGGCGCCTGCCGCGGGCGGTTCGCGAGCGGCAGATCCTGGACGCCGCGGTCGAGGTGTTCGCCACGCACGGCTTCCACACCGCGTCGATGGACGAGATCTCCGAGGTCGCGGGCATCTCCAAGCCGATGCTCTACGCCTATCTCGGTGCCAAGGACGAGTTGTTCGTGGCCTGCATCCGACGGGAGGCGGCCCGGCTGATCGAGGCGATCAGCACGGCCGTCGAAGCCGGGCTGAGCCCGGACGAGCAGCTGTGGCGCGGCCTGCAGGTGTTCTTCGAGTACGTGCACCGGAACCAGGCGGGTTGGACGGTGCTGCACCGGCAGGCGAACCTGCAGGGCGAGCCGTTCGTCTCGGAGCTGGTGGAGTGGCGGGAGCGGGCGACCAGCCTGATCGCGGCGCTGCTGGCGCAGGCGACCGCGGGATCGGCGCAGCCGATGCAGGCGGAGCAGACCGAGCCGTTCGCGGTGGCCCTGGTCGGGGCCGGCGAGTCGCTGGTGGAGTGGTGGTTCCAGCATCCCGAACACGCCGCCGAGGGGATGGCGATGCGCCTGATGAACATGGTCTGGATGGGCTTCGGCGACCTCGTCGAAGGCCGCTCCTGGCCCCCGAGCCCCTAGTGGACCGCAATTTCAATGGAAATCGAAGGTCCGATTTCCATTGAGGTGATCTCAGTGGAATGGGGGCTGAGGTCGTGAGGTGGTGTGTGCTGGGGGTTTGAAGAGGTGTGGGCGTGGGGTCCTGGTAGAAGAGGTCTCACCACAAGATCATCTTCCGCAGAGCCAGGACCCCACGTGATCACCTATCGTGCCA